>JBGTDU010000081.1:0-5535 GCA_041748175.1 Rubricoccaceae bacterium | reverse complement strand
AACGCCGACGCCCTCCTCGCCAAGGCCACCGCCGACGACCTCCCCGGCCACCCGCCCGAGCGAATTGCTGAGATCGACACCGCCAAAGCCGCCTTCCGCGACGACACGGCCCAACAAGCCGACACCCTCGAGGAAACCGCCGCCGACCGCATCGAACGCGACAAGTTGGTCCGAAAGATCAACTCCCGCCGCTACGCCATCCAAACCGCCGCCGACCGCCACTACCCCTACTGGAACGACGACGTCGACCCCACCCGCCGCCTCTTCAAGCTCCCGGTCGATCGCCCGTTTAATGGGTGATCGGGGGATGAAAATGCTTCCCGCTAATGCCGGAGTAGCCACTTCTATCTAACTTGACGTTAGGTCAGACCCCGCCGCGTCGAGCCATCCCATACTTCAAAGACCCCGCCTACTTCAATTCGGAGCTGGCCACGCATCGAGCGAATGTGGTCCGCTACCCGTTCCATCCTCCCCACTCCTTGCCATGAACCTCCTCCCTCTCTGCCTCGCCCTCGCCTTTGCAAGCCTCGCGACTGCCGCCGACAAGCCACCCCATCTTTTCATCCTCTCCGGCCAGTCGAACATGGCGGGAATGAATCCCAAGCTCGGGTTTGAACCCGAAGCTGCGAAGCTTTTCCCGGATGCCGCTGCGCCCTACATCAAAATCGCTGCTGGCGGGCAGCCGATCCGATACTGGGTGACCGAGTGGGATGAGATCGCGAAAAAGCACGGCATCGATCCCACCAAGGCGCGAGCCGCGGACAAGAACAAAGGCACGATCTACTATCAGCCGATCCTCGATCAGTTCGCGGAGTTGCTGAAAAAGCATCCGCATCCCGCATCGGTCACCTTCTGCTGGATGCAGGGCGAGCGAGATGCCAAGGAAAAACTCGACGCGGCGTATGGCGACGCCTTGAAGCAACTCATCGCGAACCTCCGCCGCGACTTGAAGCAGCCGGACATGAATTTCGTCATCGGCAGGCTCAGTGACTATCGCAAGGCCGACAACTCGCCGTGGCAGACGATACGCAAAACACAAATCGATCTGGCGAAGTCCGATCCCCGCGGGGCATGGGTGGATTGTGATGACCTGAACGACAAGGAACGAAAGGGCGCGAAGTTCGACGACCTCCACTACACCGCGCAAGGCTATGAACTGCTCGGCCGCCGTTATGTCCAGCAGGCCAGGACGCTCATCGAGGGAAAGAAGCCCGCCGACAATGGCCGCCCGGAGTGAATATCAGCGGGATCGTTGCCGTCGTGTCAGACCATCTTTCCTTGCTACAGCCATTTATGCCACAGTTGACAGCTTTACTACCGTCATGAACCGGCGGCCTAACGCTGCAGCGAATGCCTCGAAGCTGTCACGAGTTCTGCTGGCGCAGCCCTCGCGCCATCTCCAAGTCATCGCTGAGCTTGAGGTCGTTCGGCGATGCTACGCGCCACATGAAATCGATCATTTTTATCTTCTGCGTTTTCTACTTCATCGCGGCTTCGCTTTTCGCTGCCGACAAACCGAAGCACAACGCCATGCCTCGGGAGGCTGGAGTCGTCCCGAACGACGCCACAGCCATCAAGATTGCTGTAGCAGTGTGGGAGCCCATCTACGGCGCCGACAACATCGCTCGCCAGAAACCCTTTCGTGCCACATTTGCCGCTGGAGTTTGGACGGTTACCGGCTCGCTCCAGAAGCACATGGTCGGTGGCGTCGCACTCGCAGAAATCGCGAAGACAGACGGACGCATTCTCCGTATCAGCCACGGCAGATGACAACACCCGCAACGCTTGGCGATGACGTAGTATCTCCTCCGTAGCGCATGGTTACTCAGCCGCCACAGGCCCAATCTTCAACAGCCGCAACGCCGAACCATGCGCTGCTCCTCGTATGCATCATCAAGAGCCACAGGCACGCCAATCTTCAACAGCCGCAACGCCGAACGTGCAGCGAATGTCGGGAAGCCCCGACATCGCTGACGGCGGACGTTGATACGCGTATTCTATGAACGCACGTTTCCTTCTCCTCTTCGCAGTCACCGTCACCACTCTTTACGCAGATGATTCTCCCCAAAACCGCAGGGACACCCCCCTCACCAGATTTTTCGCCACTGTCCATCCAGGAATGACCGAGAAGAGCTTTGATCGCGTTCTCGATCGCTTTCAGTTCAGAGACGGCCTCGCATTTCTACCCGTCATTATCTCGATTCACGACACAAGCCGCCATTTCCATATACCGGGTCACGGAGTTTACGCTTTCTACTTCGACCGAGACCGGCACCTCACCGCATGGAAGGCATGGGAGCAGGATGCTGCCACCTCATTTCGCCACTCCGGCGGAGTTGGGAGCGCCACGCTCACAATCAGCGAGGATTCGACTTCAAAGCCCAAATGACAACAGCCGCAACGCCGAACGCTGCAGCGAATGCCTCGAAGCTGTCACGTCCGCTGCTTACGCAGCCGCCGCGCCATCTTCGTGTCATCGCTGAGCTTGTGGTCGTTAGGCGTTCTACGCGCCACTTGACAACACGCACGCTTTCACGGACGCTCTGCACATGACCTCACTTCCTGTTACGCAAGCCCGCTCCAAGCTCTACCAACTCCTCGATGAGGCCGCCGATTCTCACGAACCCATCCAGATTACCGGCAAGCGTTCCAATGCCGTTCTAGTCTCTGAGGACGATTGGCGCAGCATTCAGGAGACACTTCATCTCATCTCGATTCCCGGTATGCGCGACTCCCTCCGCAAGGGTATGGCAGAGCCGCTCGACAAATCCTCCACCATGCCCGGCTGGTGAGCTGGTCCATTGTTTACACGAAGCAAGCCCAGAAGGACGCCAAGAAACTGGCGTCCTCAAACCTCAAACCACAGGCACAACGTCTTCTCGACATCATCGCAAAGAACCCATTTCAGAATCCCCCGCCATACGAAAAGCTCATCGGAGATCTGGCCGGAGCCTATTCCCGCCGCATCAACATCCAACACCGTTTGGTGTATCAGGTTTATGACGCTGAGCACACGATCAAGGTTGTCCGTATGTGGACGCACTACGAATGAACCGAACGCCTAACGGCGCTGCAGCGAATCCTCCGGGCGCGTCACATCGGCTGCTTACGCACCCGCTGCGCCACTTCCGGCGGATCGCTGAGCTTGAGTCGTTAGGCGCATCCCGACGCACCCGTCTCGTGAGAACGAACGCATTTAATCTCTTTACCGGAATCGCAGCGGTTGTCGGCTGCGCTGCTCTGGCATTCGTCATCGCCTATCCGACTCCAACTCAGCCCTTTCACCTTTCGACGCCCCGCAAAGTCTCCGTTTCCTTCAGCTCCGGCTTCACGGCCCATCTTGCAGTCACCGACATTAACGATCTTACCGCCTGCTGGACCGTCAGCCCCAACCACCTTATACCTTCCGTGACTTGGATGTGGTTCGACGACTCCCCGAGCGTCGTCAACATCGCATCCGATTCCGAAGCATCCTATTGGTCCGACAGTCGATGAACCCGCAATGAACAAGTCGCCCAAGCGCTGCAGCGAATGCCTCGAAGCTGTCACGTCTGCTGCTTGCGCAGCATCCGCGCCATCTCCGTGTCATCGCTGAGCTTGAGTCGTTAGGCGACTCAGCACGCCACATCTCCAAATGCAACAAATATCCATAACAAGAAAGAACCCATACATGAAAACACGTCCAGGAATCAGCGCAGCAGCAGATACCTCCATGCTTATGATTGTGTCCGCACTCGTAAGCTTGACAACCACCACATGCTTTGCGGGACACGCCATGAAATGGAGCGATGTTCCGCAAGCAGTGCGAACGACCCTTCTCGCCAACGGCGGCGTCTCTGGCCAGCCGGTGGACAAGGAAAACCAAACCATTGACGGCAAGGCCGTCTATGAGGCAGGTATCAAGGGGGAAGACGGCAAAATAGCCGACCTCGTAGTGACCGAGGATGGCAAGCTGGTCGAAGTCAAACATGACGACGCCGAGGACAGGGCGGCGGAACTCGCGGCAGGCAAGATAAATGCAAGCGAAGCGAGCGCGCCGTATCATCCAACCATAGACCCCGCCAGCTTTTCGGTGGTCGTAAACAACCCTTATTTCACCCTCACTCCCGGCACGACGTTCACCTATAAGAGCCACGATGACGAGGGCACGGAGATCAACAAAGTCACTGTGACCGACCAGACAAAGAAAGTGATGGGTGTCACAACCCGTGTCGTGTGGGATCGAGTGTGGCTTAATGGTGAGTTGATCGAGGAGACTTACGACTGGTATGCCCAAGACAAGGATGGGAATGTCTGGTATTTCGGCGAGGACTCCAAGGAACACGAAAAGGGCAAAGTGGTGAGCACAAAGGGCTCATGGGAAGCCGGTGTGAAGGGCGCTCAACCGGGCATTGTGATGCACGCCGCCCCACAGCCAGGCGATCCTTACCGGCAAGAATACAAAAAGGGTGAAGCAGAAGACATGGGGCAGGTGTTGAGCGTGAAGAAAACCGTCAAAGTCCCCGCTGGCACTTATGAGAATTGCGTCAAGACCAAAGATTGGTCGGCGATTGAGACCGGAAACATCGAACACAAATATTACTCGAAAGAGGTTGGCAACGTCGTGCTTGAAACGAAGGGAAACGACGATAATAAGCGAGTGGAGCTTGTCGAGGTCACAAAGACCAAGTAATAGTCGCCTAACGGTAAAGGGTGTGTTGCTGCGAAGCCAGCAAACACACCCATGGTTGAACAAGCCCGGATTAGCGAGGGGCGGGAAAGGATTTAAGCCGACCTAATGGCGCTTATGTTAACTCGGGAGGATGGAGCGGAGAAGGAGTTTGCGGCACTTGCGGGCGGTTCGGGGAAAACCAAGGTGAAGGGCGGAGTTACCAGCGAGCGAGAGGTGCGATAAGATCGGAATAAGTCTTCCGAAAGCAAAGAGTGTCCGGAGATTTGGGGCGTTGACGCAATAAGTCTGCGAGTCCGGGCCCGGGGATTTTAGGGAGGACGGAAGAACGGCATTCATCGGGAGTGAGGGGCAGAGTGGAATCGCGGAGGGCCGCGGGTGAAGAGGGATCGGGGAAGTTTGGCAATGCAGATCATCTGCTTGTGGCAGGAAGGGCAGGTCGGGATGCCTAGGGAGAGAGGTTTGGGCCGCGGCCCGAAGAGGATGGGCGAGCCGGTAAAGAGGCGGACGCGTTCGCGGTTACGGACGGCGGCGGGGTGGTTAAATCCATAATAGCGGATGGAGCGCAGGCCGCGGGGGAGGACATGGCGGAGGTATCTGGTGAGAAACTCCCTGCCGGTCACGGTCATGGGTTTGAAACGGTTGTCGGCGCGGTCTTTCCAGAGGAACGTGACGGTCTGAGCGGTAAAGGAAACGATGCGTTTATCACTAATTCAACGCGCGGATGTCCTCGCGGGATTGATGGGTGAGATGCAGATACACCATAGTGGTATCAATCTTCTTGTGGCCCAGCAGACGCTGGACGGTGTGCAGACTCGCGCCGCTTTCGATCAGATGAGTCGCGTAACTATGGCGCAGGGTGTGGA
>JBGTDU010000080.1:0-3231 GCA_041748175.1 Rubricoccaceae bacterium | reverse complement strand
GCTTGACGTTTACGACGTTCGCGGGCGCCTCATCCAGACGCTCGTGGACGAGGAGCGTCCAGCCGGAACCCATGAGGTCAACTGGGATGCTGCCCGCCTGTCGAGCGGCACCTACCTCTACCGGCTGCAGGTGAACGACCGCGTCGTCTCGACGCGACAGGCCACGCTTGTCAAATAGCGTCCGTCCCCTCAGCGCCGCCCCGTCCAGGTCATGGGCCTACGGGGCGGCGTGCCTTTTTTCGAATTGCCATGCACCATCAATGCTTTCGGGAGATGAAAGAACTTAGCAGAATACAACTACATGCCGGTTGGCTCCTCCCTGATACACTGGCAAAAATGGCCTTCTTTTCTCTCGGCGTCAGCATTTGGCGACGTATTGGGAATAGGCCTTCACTATACCCCCAACTCTTCCCTGAGGTAATCCTGTGAACAAGCTATCTACTCTTCGGAATCAGGCCGGAATCGCCGTTGCGGCGGTGTTCGGGCTTTTTCTCGGACTGCAACTCCTGGCCCCGGCGTCGCTGGATGCTTCCAGCCACCGCGAGGCCCCGCTCATTGCCGATGATCCGTTGGCCGACAACACGGATGTCTACGCGTTTCGCTCGCCGGATTCGCCGAACACCGTAACCATCATCGCCAATTACATCCCCCTTCAACTACCGGAGGGTGGACCGAATTACAACCACTTTGGCGAAGACATCGCCTACGAGATACACATCAAGAATCAGACGTCGGTCGGGCCCCTTGGCTCGGCGACGGATGACCTTACGTATCGGTTCACTTTCGAGAGGGTGAACGAAGACCCAACCACGTTCTTCAATATCCGCCTCGGACAGCAGAACCTCAATACGTCCTACACGCTGGAGAAGAGCACCGATGGCGGCATCTCGTTCACGACGATCGTTGAGGACGGCCCGACGCCTCCACCGAACATTGGCCCCCGATCGATCGGTGATGCGACGCTCGGGCTTGGAAGCAGCTACGAGAGCCTCACCCGCGATGCGATTGTCAGAGCGTCGACCGGCGAGCGCGTTTTTGTCGGCCCAAGGGACGATGCCTTTTTCGTCGATCTTGGTGGCATTTTCGACTTGGGGACTGTTCGGAATGAATTCGGACCTAGCGCGGAGAGCCGTGCGAACGCCCGCGATGCCGTGGCTGGGCACAACGTCCATTCGATCGCGCTCCAGATACCGATGCGAATCCTCCAGAAGGATGGCCTCATGCCATCGGACGCTGACAGTATCCTTGACCCGGACTTCGTAATTGGCGTCTGGGCTTCGGCAAGCCGGCCGCAGTTCAAGACGCTGAACACGGATGGCTCACCGCCCACATACAGTGGTGACTACGTGCAGGTATCCCGGCTCGGAATGCCGCTCACCAACGAGGCCATTATTCCGATTGGCGACAAGGACAAGTGGAACGCGACTTCGCCGTACGATGCCGCGGAGCAGGACTTCGTGCAGTACCTCGTTAACCCAGAGCTCGCACTCTACACCGCGAACGGGCCGTTTCCCGTTAGAAACATCGCGCACGCCCTCGCGATTCCTGAAAACTCCTACCCAGCTGTCGGCGACATCGACGGCGACGGACAAGCCGGCTTCAACTTCAATAATGGAGCAGACGGCGTCTTCGATCTCGTCGAGGCCGGAGCCGATCTCTCGGGAACTGCCTTTGCCGTCCCGCTGAAGCCGGCTGGACCGGGCAGCCCTTCCGCGTTGGCGGGCGATAACGAACCGCGCCGGGCTGACATACTGCCCATTTTCTACTTCGGCGTCCCCAATCTGAACCCCTATCAGCTTGCAACCGGCAAGACCGGAGGTCCGCTTTCCGATGGAAAACCGTTCATCCACAACTTCCTGCCGATCACGCAGACAGCTGGCGGGGACCTCTACGGCGGCGACATGTTGCGGCTCAACATGGCAACCCCGGCTACCGATCGGAACTCGCAGGAATTCACCGATTGGGCGCGGATGGGCTTGATTCGGGCAGCGGTTCTCGGTCTGACCGATCCTGCCTACAACACAACGACCACGTTGCAATCGATCCCTCACATGGACGGTTTTCCCAACGGGCGTCGCCTGGAGGATGATGTAACGACCATCGAGTTGCAGGCAGTGGGAGGGTTGGTTCTGGCTGCCGTTGGCCTTCCATTTGACGACGCCGTTGCGGGCGACTATTCCGATCTCGCCTCGCAGATGCTTCTGGACGAGCTGAACTTTCTGGCTGGCCCGACGCGCAACGACCTGCCCATTCGAGAAGGCTTTCCTTACCAGGCGAATCCGCACAGCGGATTGGACTACGTAAAAGAGCTCACGGCTGAGCCACCGACATCGGGCGTAAATGCTACCGTTGCAGGTGCTCAGTTATCGATCGGGCTGCCGGAGGCATTTGTCCTAGATGATGCCTATCCGAACCCGTTCCGCGAGGAAACGACCATTCAGTACCATCTCCGCGCCGATGCACCCGTCAGGATCGACATATTCGATATCCGTGGGCGCCTCGTCGAAACACTGGTTGACGAGACGCAGGGAACAGGAACCCATGAAGTCAACTGGGACGCCACCCGTCTGTCGAGCGGCACCTACCTTTACCGGCTTCAGGTGAACGACAACGTCGTCTCGACGCGACAGGTGACGCTCGTTAGATAGCGTCCCACAGCTCAACATCACCCTTCGGTCTGCCACCGAAGGGTGATGTTGCGTAGGTCCCAGCTCGTCCAACCCCTCGTCCCATGCTTTCCCGCAAACTGTTTCTTTCGGCCCTGCTTGTTGCCGCCTTGGCCGGAGTGATCTGGATTTACCAAACCACCAACCGTGCTACCGAACTCCCCGACGACCTCGACCAGGTCGACCCGTCGGCCGAGTTTCTGAATGCAGAGGCGGCCATCGCCTACTACCGCGAGGCAATCCGCCAGAACCCCGAGGCAGTGGAAGAACGCGTCCGCTTGGCTCAGGTGTTGATGCAGCAGGCCCGGGCTACTGGAAACGCGGCCGAATACATCCCGGAGGCTCGCGAGCTTCTTGCAGACGCACTCGACCGCGACCCTGAGCACTACTACGGCCTGACGCTGCAGGCCTCGCTCCTCAATACGCTTCATCGCTTTGAGGGCGCGCGGGAACTCTCCGAGCAACTTCTGGCACAGTACCCCAGTCATGCATTTGTGATGGGTACACGGATAGACGCCCTGGTTGAACTCGGTGAGTACGAACGCGCTGTTGTGGCTTCGGATGC
>JBGTDU010000079.1:0-3521 GCA_041748175.1 Rubricoccaceae bacterium | reverse complement strand
TTCAGCGGAATCGAAAGGAAGTCGCTCAGGCCAGGCACGGCAAAGCCGAAAGTGCCGTTGCCCATGTAAAGTGCCAACTCGGGGTTGATGAGATACGTCGCAAAGTCCTGCTCTTCGGCGGAGTACGGCGACGTGGCGTTCCAGTAGTCCTTATCACCAATCGGAATGATGGCCTCATTCGTCAGCGGCATCCCCAATCGCGAGACCTGCACCCACGGCCCGCTATACGTTGGATCACCTCCGGTTGTAGAAAGCGTGCGTATCTGCGGCCGCGACGCCGACGCCCAGACGCCAATCACAAAGTCGCCGTCGAGAATGTTGTCCGCCTGGTCAACGGTCATGCCATCTTTCTGCAGCGTGGAGATTGGAATCTGGAGGGCGATGCTGTGGGTGTTAAAGCCCGCAACGGCGTCGCGGGCATTGTCGGGGTTCGAAGGGTTGGTTCCGAACTCATTCCGGAAACCGCCCACATCGAATATGCCCCCTAGGTCCACGAAGAATGCATCGTCACGAGGGCCTGCAAAAACCGTTTCGCCCGTCGAGGCCGTCGCGATCGCGCTCTGCGTGATCTGATCGTACGTCATCCCCAGACCGAGGGTGGGGTCTTCGATAGACCGTGGCCCGATATTGTTGGGCGGGACGGCGCCGCCGCTAAGGATCGTCTGGAACGACGTACCCCCGTTTGTGCTGCGCGCGACCGTGTAGGTGGTTTTGAGATTCTGCGCGCCGAGGCGGATGTTGAAGAAAGTAGTCGGGTCTTCGTTCTCCTGTTCGAACGTGAACCGATATGTGATGTCATCCTTCGCCGTCCCAAGCGGGCCAACAGAGGTCTGGTTCTTGACATGGATCTCGTACTGGATATCCTCGCCGAACGTGCTGTAGTTGGGTCCGCCTTCAGGCAGTTCCAACGGGATATAGTTGGCGATGATCGTGACCGAGCTGGGGTCATCGGGAGACACAAATGCATAAACGTCCGTGTTGTCGGCCTGCGGATCGTTGGCGATCATCGGGGCTTCGCGATGGCTCGATGCGTCGCTGATTGGTGGCGCCAGAAGCTGGACGAAAAAGAAGAGGCCCAATACCGACAAGATGGCGAAGCCGCCATTACGGATATGGGCAAGACGAGTGCGTTTCATAGTGGTCTCGAAGGGGGGTGGTAACAAGCGAGCCGTAGTAAACCGCACGGCACTATTCATGGACAAGTCCACTTCTTGTTCATCTTCTGCTCATTTTCCATTCTGGACGGCAAAACATTGTCTCTACCCGAATTATTTTATAGCCGCGATGAGAAGAGGGCGGCGGTGCCGTGAAACGGACCGCGCCGACCACCCCGCTCCAACCGTCCTCGTCCATGACCCTCGGAGACCGCCTTAGGGAAGCTCGACACGTTCAATTCGTAGGGCGTGCGACGGAGTGCGCGGTCTTCGCCGACGCGCTGCACGCCGAGGCTCTCCCGTTTCACGTTCTGCATATCCATGGACCGGGAGGCCGAGGCAAAACGACGCTTCTTGAGGAGTATCGACGATTTTGCACGCAGGCAGCGATTTCGGTCACCTACGTTGACGCGCGTTACGTGGACCCCACACCGGAAGCGTTCTTGCGGGTTGTTTCCGACGCAGGACAGGCTGGAAACGGTGCCACGCGTCGAGCGCTTCTTGTGGACACCTACGAATCCATTGATGGCCTGGATGGGTGGCTTCGGCGTTCCTTTCTGCCCGCCATGGATGAAAATCTTTTCGTCGTGCTTGCGGGCAGGAACCGACCGGATACGGCGTGGCTCGCTGATCCTGGCTGGCGTGAGGAAGTAAAGATTCTGCCCCTTCGCAATCTGACGCCCGAAGAGACGATAGATTTTCTGAATGCGCGGGATGTACCCGAAGAGCAGCATTCGTCCGTGATTGCATTCACACATGGTCATCCCCTCGCCCTCGCGCTGGCGGCGGAGCACGTTCGGCAGGATCCAGCGTCGCCGTTCACCCTGGACGGCGCCCCCGATGTCGTTCAGACGCTTCTTCAGCGGTTCCTCACCGTGGCTCCGAGCAAGGCACACAGGTCTGCGCTGGAGGGAGCGTCGCTGGTCCAGGCGCTCACAGAACCACTGCTCGCATCGTTGTTGGAGACCGACGATGCCTACGAAGCCTTCAACTGGCTCCGAGGATTAACCTTTATGGAGGAAGGGCCAAACGGGCTCTTTCCGCACGACGTCGCCAGAGAAGTACTGGCTGCCGAGCTTGAGTGGCGCGATCCGGCTCGGTTCAACGAAATTCATTCGCGCGCGCGGCGGTTCTGCATGGATCGAATACGCGACGCTGTTACCGATGACGAGCGTAGCAATGCCATCGGCGACTATGTTTTTCTTTATCGTACCAACCCCGTCGTTCGGCCCATTCTCGGCACGCTTCGAGCGGAGTGGGATCGGGTTGGTCGCCGGATGGTGGGCACGTTGGAGGCGGACGATATCCCTGTGCTCTCAGCCATGGTTGCGAAGCATGAGGGCAACGAATCGGCACGACTCGCAGAGTTCTGGCTAGGCCACCAGCCGAAGAGCGTCCAGGTTTTCCGGGATGAAGACGGTCATTCGGCTGGCTTCATGCTCACTCTCGAATTGGATGAGACGACAGAGGAAGAACGCTCAGCGGACCCAGCGCTCGAGGCCGCGTGGCGCTACCTCGAGAACCATGCGCCCCTCCGCGAAGGTGACCGTGCGATTGTATTCCGGCACTGGATGGACGCGGAGGCCTATCAGGGGATCTCGGCCGTTCAGAGCCTCATCTTTTCTAGCATGGTTCGCCGCTACCTGACGACACCCCGGCTTGCATTCTCTTTCCTCCCCTGCACGGATGGCGAGTTCTGGTCTACCATTTTTGCGTTCGCCCGCGTTCATCGACTTGCGGATGCCGATTACGAAATCGAGGGTCGCCCGTACGCGGTTTTCGGGCACGACTGGCGCGCCGAACCGCTTGAGGCGTGGATGGAACTCCTGGCCAATAACGCCCCATCCCTCATACCAAGCCAATCGGAGCCCATTGCCGCCCCGACCGTGACCGTCCTCAGCAAGCCCGATTTTGCCGAGGCAGTTCAGAACGCACTTCGCAGCTACGCGAGCCCCCACAGGATTGAGGGCAATCCGCTCCTGAACTCACGTCTCGTAGCGGACAAAGCAAGAGCAGGGGCCGATACGAATGCCCGTATCACGTCCCTTATCGCATTACTAACAGAAGCAGCCGAGGCGATGGAAGGCTCGCCTCGCGAGCTCAACTTCTACCGAGCGATTCATGCAACGTATTTCAAACCGGCGCCGTCGCAGGCCGTCGCATCCGAGCAGCTCGACGTGCCTTTCAGCACCTACCGCCGCCACCTGAAACGGGGTGTGGAGCTTGTCGTGGAGGCGCTCTGGCGAAAGGAAACGGGCTGATAAGAATGGGGCGTTTGCTTTCGTCTCCACTAAAGCAAACTCAGTCGTCGTCGGATATCCTCTCTCCGCGCGTGAAATTGAAGATCGGCATTTTGCCATGCGCTAA
>JBGTDU010000078.1:0-8074 GCA_041748175.1 Rubricoccaceae bacterium | reverse complement strand
ACCGTTCCGTTGAACAAAACTGCAACGCGCTGACCCAGCGTGTTGAAGAGTTCAGCCGTCACGTTTTGCTCCTGAGCAACCGCGAGCGTGAACTGGCTCTGGGGGTTGAACGGATTGGGGTAGGCGCTCGAGATCAGATGGGAACCGGGTGTCTCGACCGTCGCCTCGACCTCACCGTGGTACTCAAAGTTGCCGTCGAAGTCGATCTGCTTGAGGCGGAAGATATGTGTCCCCACGCCAAGCTCGTCAGCGCCGAATGTATAGGTCTGCGCTTCGGTCGTCGTGCCGTGACCTTCAACCCATCCCAGTGCATTCCAGGCATCGCCGTCCTTAAGCTGAACCTCGAATCCGGCGTTGTTCGTTTCCGATGCCGTCTCCCACCTGAGCGAAATATCGGTACCGTTGGCAGTCGCCGCGAAAGACGTGAGCTCGACCGGAACCACGTCCAGGAGCCACAATGACCATGAGTTCAGCTGGCCCGTGTCACCTGCCGCGTTATCCGAAATTGCGATCGTCCAGTCGCCCTGGGCGTTTCCGATGAACGTTGCCAACGAGCCATCCGGGGCGGGCATACCGAAGATTCCCGGAGCTCCGGGTCCGCACATCGTCTCGACAGGACCATCCGGACCGCCGTCGTCGAATCGTGCATCAACATCGTCTTCTGAGCAACCGAAGGTCGTCGTCGGGACGCCAGGACGATCCATTATCGTGATGGTGCCATTCGTCGGATGCGTCAAGGTGATTAACAAATCCCCGACCCATGTGTGAGTGATGTCGACACTCACCTCAACCTCCGTCGCGATACCCACGTTCGGGATCGAGATCGTGTGCACAATTCCGACAGGGTCCGAATCAGGAATCGCAATGTTGACCGGTCCGGAGGGGAATTCGATGTGAGCGAAGCTCTGCGCGAACGAGGGAGCGGCAACGAGCAAGAGCGCTGCGAGCAGTAGAAGAGTTTTCATAAGGGTGCACCGTGTTTGGTCGAGAGGAACATGAAACCGACCGGCCTAGGGTTAAGTCATCGGTTCCGCGGGGTTGGATAGAATAACGCCCAGCCCTCTGGCGATCAAGGGCTGGGCGGAGAAAGTGGAAGACTTGTGAAGGTCTTCCGACGCTGAGGAATCCGGGGTCTCAGGCTACGGTATCCGGATCTGCTGGCCCGGATAAATGAGGTTGGGATCCTTGATGACCTCCTTGTTGGCCTCGAAGATATCGTTGTAGCGGTTGGCGTCGCCGTAGAACTCCTTCGCAATCTTGGAAAGCGAGTCGCCCGACTGGATTTTGTAGTACCGCGTCGTGGATGCCGGAGCGGGCGCACCCGCCACGTTGAGCCGGTCGTCGTTGACGCCTTCAACGCCCTTTACATTGCCGGCAATGAGCGCGGCTTTTTCCTTGGCGGCGACGCTTTTGGCCTCGCCCTGGAGGGTCACCTGGCCTCCGTTAAACGCTACGCCGAGGTTCGTCACGTTGTCGCCGAGCTCTTTTTCAATCTCTGCTTTGATTTGTGCGGCCTCGTTGCCTTTCTGACCGCCGAAAAGGTCGCGTCCGGTGTCGCGAATGAAATCAAGAAGTCCCATGGGGTGTACCTGTAATTTCGTTTTAGGGGAGGATGATGACCCCGCAATCCCGCAGTTCGCGGTCGGAGTCCGAAGAGGAATATAGGCGACGGAGGTGATCGCATGACAGACCACGCCCAGCCCTATTGCCATCGCGTGGCAAGAGCCTGGAAGCGCAAGGCTCCCCCATGTTCGGAAGCACTGCACGTGCCTAGCTTGAGCGATGCCGAAACCGACCTCGCAACAGATTGTCGTGGATTTGCCGCCGGGGAGGAATTACGCGATTCACTTTGACCGGCTCGTCGAGGCGCCTGGCCTCCTTGCCTCCGCGGGCGTGCAGTCCGGCCAGCTGTTGGTCGTGGCGGATGACAATGTCGCCAGGCACTATCTCCACGCGCTTACGGCGTCACTTGAAACGAATGGTTGGGCACCCAGAACCCATGTAGTGCCGCCCGGTGAGGCGTCGAAATCGACGGCTGTGCTTGGTCGGTTGTACGATTGGGCGCTGCAGGCGCCGATCGACAGATCAACATCGGTTATCGCCCTTGGTGGCGGCGTCGTTGGCGATCTTGCCGGTTACCTGGCAGCGACTCTTCTCCGTGGACTCCCGCTTTTCCATATCCCTACATCGCTCGTCGCGCAGGTGGATAGTTCGATTGGCGGGAAGACCGGCATCAACCATTCCGCAGGGAAAAACCTGATCGGCGCATTCCACCAGCCGCGTTTTGTCCTTACGGATGTCTCCGTTCTTGCCACACTTCCAGATCGAGAGTATGCAAGCGGACTGGCGGAGGTCGTCAAGCACGCGCTCATCGCGGATGCCGGGTTTTTTAATTGGTTGGAAACTCGATGGGCCGATGTCGTACAGAAAGATGAATCCGTTGTCGCCGAGATGGTTTTCCGCGCCGCGTCGATAAAGGCAGGGATCGTTGCAGAGGACGAGCGTGAGAGCGGGAGGCGGCGTTTGCTAAACTTCGGGCACACATTTGGGCATGCCATCGAATTGGCGACCGGCTACGGGACTTTCACGCACGGCGAGGCCGTCGCCGTGGGGATGCGCGCGGCATTGCATCTGTCGAGTTCCTTGCAGAGCGGAAAAACGGTTCATGAGAGGATGCTCCTCCCTGCTTTTACCCGAGCCGACGCGCTCCTGTCCCGGATTCCAATTTCCGCCTCCCTGGATGGTCTCTCGATCGAGGAGCTAATCGCTGCGATGGCGACCGACAAAAAGCGGACGGAGGCAAACCTCCGCTTCGTCGTATTGAATGCCGTAGGAAAGGCAAAAGTCGTCGACGTCGTCCCAAGGGGCGCGCTCGAAGCTGCGTGGAAATATGCGATGGGTAACGTTCAACCGGGCTCGATGACAACCTGAACGGAATAGTCTTCGGCCCCAAGGCGCCTCCAGAACGACCGGCTCTCGAGGTTGGACGCCAACACGCCTGCGCGCACGTCCGTCGCGTCGATCTCGTCGGCCCAGTCTATTGCCTGGCGGACAAGGCGCGCGCCTATCCCCTGCCCACGAAAATTGTGCGCCACAATGAGTTCGTCGATGTGGACGAAAACTCTCGGCTCGTACAGCGGCGTCGGCAAGAGCGCCTGCGCAACGAGGAGCCCGACCAGCCCACCCGAGCCTGCCTCGGCGACGAAGTAGCGATGCCGGTCGCTGCGAGTCAGCTCCCGGAAATCGTTGGACCACCGGAGCGGCGCGTCCGCGGAGAGTCTGTACCTCAGATCGAGCGTCTCATGCGTCTTGTGGAGCAGGGCCCAGAGCTTCAACGCATGATCGAGGTCGGCCTGCTCAGCCCGCCGGATATCCACCTTCATATCGCCGCGATTGCCTCATTGCGGTGTACAAGCCGCCCTTGCGCATTGAGTAGTTCGGCGTTCAGGATGGCGCCTCCTGCCGCACCGCGGATCGTGTTGTGCGAGAGCACGACGAACTTCACACCGAGCACAGGGCAATCCTGCACTTTGCCCACGGAAACTTGCATGCCGCCTTCTGCGCGCGCGTGGCGTCGTGGTTGAGGGAAGCGCTCGTCCGTGAAAACGCGAACGGGTTTTCGAGGTGCCGTCGGAAGTCCCATCACTGCCAACGGACTCTGGAACGAGTCCATCACGTCGGCGGCTGCCGCGGCGGAAGCAGGGGTTCTCAGCCGGACCGAAACGCACTCGGTGTGGCCATCCAAAACAGGGACGCGGTTGCACTGGGCGGAGAGCGTGACATTGGCCATCTGGATTCCCTCGGATGTAAGCATGCCGAGCAACTTGCAGGTTTCGGTCGCCATTTTCTCCTCCTCGCCACCGATGTGCGGGACCACATTCGCCAGCGCATCCAGCGAAGGCACGCCGGGATAGCCCGCCCCCGAGAGCGCCTGCATCGTCACCACGTGCACAGCATCAACGCCAAAAGCATCGTGGAGCGGCTTGAGCGCCATGACGAGGCCAACCGTCGAGCAGTTCGGGTTCGTGACGATGAAACCGCCGCTCCCGCCCCAATCCTGCCGGTCGATGAGCGCCGTATGGTCGGGGTTGACTTCAGGGATGAGGAGCGGCACATCAGGCTCCATCCTGAAATTGCGCGCGTTCGAAATAACTGGATAGCCTGCGCGAGCGAAGTCGCTTTCGATCTCGCCCGCAACGTTGGCATCGAGGCCAGAGAAAACGAAATCGCAATCCAGAGTGGGGACACAGGCCTGGACGACCATCTCGGCCACGCCGTCCGGCATTTCGATGCCGCCGATCCAGTTTGTCGCGTCGCGGTACGTTTTGCCGGCCGACCTTTCGGATGCGGCGAGCGCGGATATTTCAAACATTGGATGACCATCGAGCAACTCGACGAACGTTTGGCCGACCGCGCCGGTGGCGCCGAGAATCCCAACGCGAAAGCACATGCTGGTGGTGAGAAAATGAATTGCGAACTGTTGCCGAGAAGTTACTTCGCGCTCAAAGTTGGGGACGCCGCCACGCTAACTTTCACACTCGCATAGAACGCTTCTCCTACCCCTTCGCTTTTTCCGTGGCGCATCTCATCGACGGCAAGCAGATCGCAGGCGACATCCGAACGGAAGTCAGGAATGGCGTCGACGCGCGTAGAGCCGCTGGGAAGCGACCGCCCGTCCTGCGAGTCGTTTTGGTTGGGGATAATCCAGCGTCAGAGTCGTATGTGCGCGGAAAAAAGCGTGCGTCGGAGGAGATAGGAATAGACGCAGAGACGCTACTTTTTCCGGCCGATCTGCCGGAGGCGGATCTCCTCGGCGTAGTGAATGGGCTCAACAAGGATCCGAACGTTGACAGCATCCTCGTCCAGCTGCCACTCCCCGGCCATATCAGCGAAGACAAAGTGATCCTTGCCATCGACCCCGACAAGGACGTCGATGGCTTCCATCCGATCAGCGTCGGTCGGCTGGTTCTTGGGCAGGATGGCTTTGAGCCTTGCACGCCCGCCGGCATCGTGGAATTGCTGCGACGAAGCGGCGTGGAGACAACCGGAGCCCATGCTGTGATTGTTGGACGGTCCAACATTGTCGGCAAGCCCATGGCCAATCTGTTGCTCCGCCGCGGGCTGGACTGCACGGTAACCGTGTGCCACAGCCGTACGCGGGATCTTCCGTCCATCACACACCAGGCCGACATCGTGATCGCGGCCATCGGGCGGGCAAATTTCGTCACCGCGCACATGGTGAGGACGGGCGCGGCAGTGATCGACGTCGGCATCAACCGGGTGGACGACGCCGATCATGAACGCGGTTACCGCCTCGTTGGCGATGTCGATTTCGAGGGCGTCTCTGGGAAGGCCGGATGGATCACGCCGGTGCCGGGAGGAGTAGGCCCAATGACTATTGCCATGCTGCTTCAGAACACACTTCATGCGGCC
This sequence comes from Rubricoccaceae bacterium, assembly GCA_041748175.1. GTDB lineage: Bacteria > Bacteroidota > Rhodothermia > Rhodothermales > Rubricoccaceae > JAHEJB01. Next base: position 2,641 of record JBGTDU010000078.1, on the reverse strand, counting down.
AATCGCCGAGACCCATGATGCAAGACGCCGCCGATTCCTTGATCACTGCTGCGGATTCTGCAGCCCAGGACGCTGACTCCGTCACCATAATCGACAGCACAGGCATTGGTGCCCTGAATGAATCGGTTGGCAATGCTGTCAACCAGCTGGCGCAAGGCGATGTCCAGGATGCTGCTGGTTTGATTGGTTCTGCTTTGTGGGACTTCGGCGTTGGAAACGTCCTGCCTGCGCTGGCGGTCGGGCTGGCGTTCTACCTGGCCTACAAACTGCTGGTGGGCGCGCTTTCCCGCGGTCTGGGGAAGGCAAAAAAGGTGGACGACGGCGTCAAGCAACTCATCGTTCGAGCGCTGCGGATCGTGATCGTCTCCTTTGCGACCATCACGATTCTGGGACAGCTGGGCATCAATGTGGCCGCGCTGGTAGCGGGACTCGGGATTGCAGGAATCGCCCTCGGTTTTGCTGCAAAGGACACGCTGGAGAACTTCATCGCCGGTGTCACGATCCTCCTCGACCGCCCCTTTCGCATTGGCGACAACATAGAAATTCAGGACACGTTCGGAACGGTTGTCGAGATTGCACTGCGCTCGACGCGGATACGAACCCCGAGCAACGAAATCGCAATCCTCCCAAATTCGAAGGTGATCACGGAGCGCATTATCAATCACACCCGGCTTCGGAATCTTCGGGTTGAGGTGCCATTCGGCATCGCGTACAAGGAATCGCCGGCGCAAGCCAGGGCTACCGTTCTGGCGCTGGCGGAAGGCGATGACCGGCTCCATCCCGATCACCAACCCGAGGTTGTGGTGACCGAGTTGGGGGATTCCTCTGTGAACATGGAACTCCGGCTCTTCCTCAAAAACCCAAAACAGGAATTGGCCGTATTCGCAGACTATCAGGAAAAGGTCTTTGACGCGCTTACGGCCGCAGGGATCGAGATCCCCTTCCCCCACCTCCAGCTTTTCAACGACGAAGCGAAGGCTTTCAAGGGAAGCCAGCTGGTTGGTGGGAATGGAGCCTGAGCACTACCGAAGCACAACCACACGCTGTGTCGAAAGCACATCGCCCGCCTCGATGCGCAGAAGATAGGTGCCACTTGCCAATCCGCTGACGCGCCAGGGAACTTCATGCGGCCCCGCCTGGAAGCTCTGGTCAACAGGTTGGGCCACTTGCCGGCCCAGCGTGTCGAAGGCGCGGATGCGAACGTGCCCATTCTCTTCCAGGTCAAAACGCAACGTAACGAGGTCGTTCGCAGGATTCGGAAAAGGAGCGTGGAACCGCGATGCTGAGACAGGTACGGCAGGCGGCTCCTGCCCGACCGTAATCAAACCCGGGCGACTGAGGTACACGCCCGCGTCGGTTCCGGCCACAATTAATTCCTCGTCATCGAATTCGGTGACAAGCAGGCTGAGAACGGACCGGTCTTCCAGGCCCGTGCCAAACCGCCGCCATTCGTTCGGCGCGGTTCGGCGGAAAAGCCCGGACGAGGTCCCGGCGAGGAGCCCATCAGCGGCATCAACGAAAGCGTAGACGGTATCGCCCGGGAGCCCGTCGGCTGACCAGGTGCCGCCGCCGGATGAGACGTAAATCCCGTCCTCGGTGCCCGCGTACTCGATACCACTGCTCGAATAAACCGCGTGGACCTCGGTGTTCGTGAGCCCGTCAACAAATGGTGCCCAGGTCTCACCGCCATCCAATGACCGATATAAACCCACGCCGGGGTTCCCTTGCTTCGCAGGTCCACGAGTGCCAGCAAGTAGATACATATCCGAAGACGCGTCCAGGGCGCGCACATTGCCAATATCCGGTAGGGCAAGCGACCAGGTCTCTCCATCGTCAGTCGAGCGATAGACGCCGAGATTCTCCCCACCGGCGTAGAAGCCACCGTAGGCAGCAACCAAAAGAGCGTTGCCGGATGTTTCGGCCATGGACGACACACCACAGGCGTACGCACAATTTGTATCGCTTAAAAGCATTTCGCCGGTCCCTGCTTCTCTCGCACCGTGCGGAGGCGGACCTGCCACCAGCATCCTGCCGTCGGCCAGAACGAGCAGGTCGGTCACTTCAACATTTTCTCCCGCCGCGGTCCAGGCACCGTCCTGCGCCTTCGCGAGAAAACGGTTCGTCCCGACATACAAAACGCCGTCCACAGCCGTCACCAATGCCGTGACAGGCGCCAGTTGATTCCCGGCCTGCTCCCACTGAACAGCACCAACGGACAGGCGGTACGAACCGGATCCCTGATACGAGAAAAAGGGCGGATCAAGAGTCGGGTAAGAAAAACTGCCGGAGTTGGCAAACAAGGTTCCGTCTGGCGATTCGACGAACGAACCGACGGAGGCAACCGGCAAATCAGGCCCGCTCCATTCAATTCCTCCAGGTTTTCCGATAAGGAGCTCCCCCGAGGATGCTTTAAACACGCCAGTCGAAGCCTGCTCATAGATCCGGTCCCATCCCACGCCGTTGTTGGTCGAATGAAATAGCGCGTTCGGCGGGATGCCAGCTAGGGCCTGTTAACGCTTAGGGCGCGAGGTCAGTGCGAGGTCATTCTGAGGCCGTTTCAAGACGCGCGAGGAGTTCGGGGCGGGGTCCCGGATGACGAGCGCAACGCTGAAACGGACCAGAATGGCCCGCAATGGCCCGT
>JBGTDU010000077.1:0-102589 GCA_041748175.1 Rubricoccaceae bacterium | reverse complement strand
GCCTTCGAAATTTGGCCCAAGGCACGTTCAAGTACCCAGAAAGCAATCGGCACACCCACGTGGTTCCAGATCGAGGATAGCCGCAGCCCATCCAAAGGTTGAGCGACTTAGCCTTGCGCGAGGCGAGGAAGTCGTCGATTGACGACGACGCGATATGCGCGTACATCCGAAGTGGCTTCATTCGCTTTCTTAATCGGAGAACTATAAATCGATGGTGTTAGAAGTACTGTCTGTAATGAATAAGCTGACGTTCAAAAGAATGAATGTAGAGAATTGGTCAGATGTTGATCTACAGTCGATATACACGATAGATAGTAGCCATTGTCTCGGTGTTCAAGTAGGTCGCGCAACGATGCTATCTGAGCCTGAGAACCGTTGTGCTAGAATATACCACTTCCAATCCCGGCGATCTGGGCCGACCGGAAATGCCCGACGACCTTTGAAGTTTGCGGGCGAGGCTAGTGATTGGTCGTGGCCTATAAATCCTCATGCACCTGTGGAAGATGAGATCAAGCCCTACCATGCCCAAAGTCGCGTGATAACGCGTCCGCCCTTGGTTGGGTCGGATGGTGCTGTCCATAAAAGGTTCGCAGCTTGGTTCTAGGTTGGCCGCTTTTCTCATTATCCGAATGCTGCCGAGGAGCGTGAGCCTGCAATGGGCCGATCCAAAAACGCGCCGCGGATCCCTTTTGTAGCTGTTGCAGGGCTTGAGGTTGCTTGCTATCTCGGAAAGCGACATACCGAAGCTTTCGCAAATGCGCTTCTCCAGGTTCGGTTGCAGCCACAAGGATTCTCCCAAGGGGTCTGAGATAGTGTATTTTGTTCGTCGTCCGAGAGCACTCGGGTTCATCCTGCATGCAATTTGAAGTTCGTTGTGACACTGAGGAGGGCGGTATGAAAATGGTGAATAGCCAAACGATGTTGATTGAGAATAAACAGAACTACAAACAGCGTAAACGATATCAAATGACTGTTACAAAGTATTAGGTAAGCATAAATTGTAAATGTGCGGCTTCGCAGCTATATATGACAGGACGGGAGGCGGGATAGACCGTGATGCCCTTATGCGGATGAGTGATCGACTTGCCCCGCGCGGCCCAGACGGTGCCGGTCTGTGGCTATCCGATGACGACCGGATCGGGTTCGCTCACCGGCGGCTTGCCATCATTGATCTGAGTGAGAGCGGTGCAGAGCCGATGCTTGGTGGAGGTGGTCGCCACGTAATCGTATTTAACGGCGAGATATACAATTACAAGGAGCTTCGCGCCGAACTGGAGAAAGAGGGAGCCACGTTTCGGACCGAGTCGGATACGGAAGTGATCCTTCAGCTTTATGATCGTGTGGGCGAGAATTTGGTTCACCGCCTAGCGGGCATGTTTGCATTTGTCATTTGGGATACAGAACGAAAATCGCTGTTCGCGGCGCGCGATCCGTATGGCATCAAACCGCTGTATTTCGCCGACGATGGGCGGACGGTTCGCTTCGCCTCTACCGTCAAGGCGCTTGTGGCGGGAGGAAGCGTCGACACCTCACCCAACCCGGCGGGACACGTTGGGCTTTTTCTCTGGGGCACCGTACCGGAGCCACACACGCTGTTCAAAGGAATCAGGGCTATTCCGGCTGGACATCGCCTGCGACTCGATGGCGACGCTCGTTGCGAACCCGAGAGCTACGCCTCGATAGGTCGCGCGATTGCGAATGCCGAGCAGGAGCCGCACCCGGGTGGAGCCGATGCATTGGCAGAGGCACTTCGCGAATCCGTCCGGCGGCACCTCGTGGCCGATGTGCCCGTTGGCGTATTCCTGTCGGCCGGCTTGGATTCGACGACCCTCGCGGCCCATGCAGCTGAAGCAGGCGGACGCCTTCGCACAGTCACACTCGGATTCTCGCGGTACCGCGGAACTCCGTCGGACGAGGTCCCGCTGGCTGAAGCCGTCGCACGTCAACTTGGGGCAGAACATACGACGGTGTGGATCGAAGCCTCCGATTTCGAGACGGAGCGCGAGAAACTGTTCGACGCGATGGACCAGCCGACGCTTGATGGAATCAACAGCTATTTCGTTAGTCGAGCCGCGATCCAGGCGGGCCTGAAAGTGGCTATTTCCGGTGTAGGTGGGGACGAATTGTTCGGCGGATACCCTTCGTTTCGGATCATTCCACGCCTCGTCGCGGGTGTGGGGGCCATTCCGCGCGCACCCGCTATCGGCAAGGGTCTTCGAATGGTAACCTCGCCGATTCTCAGCCGATTTACGTCGCCGAAGTATGCGGGGCTGATGGAATACGGAGGTGATTATGCCGGCGCGTATATCCTTCGCCGCGGTCTATTCATGCCCTGGGAGCTACCGGGGGTGCTCGATCCGGACCTAGCCCGTGCGGGCTGGCAAGAACTGGCACCTCAAGCGGTTTTGTCCGCAACCGTCTCCGGCATCTCGGCTCCTGCGCTCCGGGTGTCCGCCTTGGAGTCGTGTCACTACATGCGCAACCAACTCTTGCGCGACACCGACTGGGCTAGCATGGCACACGGCCTGGAAGTACGGACGCCCCTTGTCGATTGGCGCCTCCTGGGCACGGTTGCGCGGTTGAGGGCCGCCAACCCGGACCTCGGCAAGAAGGCGATGGCCAAGACTCCAGTGCGCCCACTTCCCGATGCGCTGCTGGACAGACCCAAGACGGGCTTTACCGTGCCCATTCGGGCATGGCCGCAGGCAAATGGAAGGCAATCGCCTGCGAAGGAGCGAGGACACCGAGGGTGGCTGCGTTATGTGTACGGTCGTTTCACGGGTGCTCATTCCGATGCCGAATGAACATTCTCGCCTTGCTTACAATTGCCTACGGCGGTCGAGGGGGAATAGCGCGCCACAACCGTCATCTCCTCGAGGCGTTGTGTCTCTCTGACGGGGTTGAGAGCGTAGTTGCATTGCCGCGCGTCGTTGCGGAAGAGGCGGTTCCATTTCCACGGCGATTGACTTTTAGATCGGATCTGGCGGGCAGTAAGCGCGCGTACATCAACGGGCTGGCGAAGCTTATTTTCAGCAATGCCTCGTTCGACGTTGTCGTCTGTGGCCATTTGAACCTACTTCCCCTCGCGTATGTCGCAGCCCGCATCAAACGCGCAGAGTTGTTCCTGATCGTCCACGGCATTGAAAGCTGGGACCCACCCGATCTTCTTCGGCGGCACTTGGCTGGTAGCGTAGACAAGCTCGTAAGCGTGAGTGATTTCACCCGACGGAAGGTCCTGGCGTGGTCCAACATTCCCGCTGATCGGGCCATTGTGATCCCCAACTGTATACAGACGGAAGGGTACGGGCCGGGGCCTAAGCGGGCGGATTTACTGGCACGCTACGGTCTCGTAGGCCGCCGGATCGTCCTTACCGTCGGTAGGCTTTCGGCAAACGAGCAATACAAGGGGCACGACGAGCTTTTGGAGGTTTTCACGAAACTTCCAGGGGAGCTGGCCGATGTTGCCTACCTCATTGTGGGGGACGGCGACGACAGGGCGCGGCTTGTGGCAAAGGCAGAGGAGCTTGGCATTGGCGACCGCGTCGTTTTCGCGGGGTATGTACCCGACGAGGATATGATCGACCACTACAGGCTCGCCGACGTGTTTGCGATGCCCGGGAGGGGGGAGGGCTTTGGGATTGTATACCTGGAGGCTCTTGCCTGTGGCATTCCTGTGATTGCGTCGTCCGCAGATGCCAGCCAGGAAGCCGTGTTGGGAGGCACTCTGGGCAAAATTGTTGATCCGAACGATTCTGATGCGCTTGTTGAGGCCATCAAGGGGCAACTCGAATGTCCGCTCCAAATTTCAGCGGAGGCTCTCTCGACGTTCGACAAGAATGCTTTTAACGTCCGCTGGAGTATCGCATGTACGGGTGCGGCCGATCCGTACCGGACTGGCGATTCACATGCGTAGAATCCTCTAGTTTCACCCGTAGAGTCCTTCCCTGCGTCGGACCACGTTAGCTTCGGTCGCCGCGTTGCAACGCCTTTTTGGTACCGACGAAACAAACTCCACGACGCTATGCAAATCATAATTGTCGGACTTCGTCGCGCCGGCACCACCGAGTTCTGGCGGACCTGGCGCCAGGACAAACGATTCGTTTGCTACGATGAGCCATTCAATGAACTAAACCGCCACGTAAATGACCCCGACTGGTGGGAGAAGCCCTTTGCCGGAAAAGAAAAGGAAGACCTTTGGGAACGAGACCCGCTGACATTCTGGAATTACTTCGCTCCGATCTATCGAAACGAGGAGCTGAAGAGAGGAATGAGCGACCACCAGGAAGCCTTTTTATCATGGCTCCTCGGAAGCGCCGAAAACGTGTGCACGGATCTCACACGCTGCCATTTCAAGATTGCGGATCTGAAGCGAATAGCACCGGAGGCCGTGCTCGTCCACTTGCGGCGACCGCCGCAAAACTGGCTTACCTCGATCGCGTTTCCCAGCAGCACCAAACTAAAGTGGATAAAAAGCCGTCGCGAGCGCACCATGAGACGCCTGACGCGAAGCGCTCGAAACGCCGTGGCCAGGCGCCGTTTCTGGACGGCGCAGAGCGGGTTCGGTTTTCATGGGTACGAGGAAATCATGGGTGTCGGACCAGATTCCTTCTTCGACTTTCGGATCAAAGAGGCGGGAATGGATCCGGAGATGGTGCGCGGGATGCCCCTTGTCGGGAGGCTACTTGCCCTGTGGAAACTGTACGGTCAGGAAGCGGAGGCGGCGGGAGCAAATCATTTTGGCGACCGTTTCCTTTCGGTAAATTTCAACACCTTCTGCAAATCGCCCGACACGGCAATCGCCGACGTTTACGAACGCCTCGGTTCGGAAATGCCGACGTTCGACTTCTCGGGAATTCATGCCCCTCCATCGCCGTTCGACCCCTCGGCGCGCCAGTGGAGTGAGATTTTTGAGGAGCTTGATATCGACCGGCAATGGCTCACGGCAGGACGAGAGAGTTGAGTACAATTCCGCAATATGAAAATATTCGCACGAAAACGTTGTGCATAAAATTATATGAGCCAGATCAGTTCGGCCAGGCGCATCGCGGTGCGTACGCGCACTCTGCTGAAGCGATTCATCCGCGACGAGGTCGCATTTCTTCCGCGAAGGCTCGATAGCGCCGAGCGAGGCTTACCTGACTATTTAATCCTCGGCGCGATGAAATGCGGAACGACCTCGTTGTCCTTCTATCTCAGCCAGAACCCTCACAATCTGTCCGCGTACCGGAAAGAAATACGTTACTTCGATAGGCGCTTTCATAGGGGAGAAGCCTGGTACAAAGCTCATTTTCCACGTCTCTCTACAATAGAAGCGAAGCGGCAGTCGATGGGCGCTCGCGTCATCACCGGCGAAGCCACCCCGAACTACCTCTTCCATCCTCGCGTGCCCTGGTTGCTGCACGAGGCTGTGCCCGAAGCACGGCTCATCGCCATCCTGAGAAACCCGATCGAACGTGCATTTTCGCACTACAACCACAATCGAAGGGCCGAACGAACGCTTGGCCAGATCCCGGAACCCCTTTCGTTCATGCAAGCGCTGGAGGCGGAAGAAACGCGTATCGAAGGGAAGCGCGATCAGATGCTTTCGACTCCAGGATTCGACAGCACGGAATATTTGCAGTTCTCCTACATGAACCAGGGGGTATATGTGGATCAACTGGCAGCCTTCACCGAGTTGTTTGGAAGAGAGCGCCTTCTTGTTCTCCGAAGCGAGGACTTTTACTCCAATCCCCAAAACATACTCGATTCCGTGGCGGACTTTCTTGAAGTGGGGCGCCACGAGATTCCTGATTTGGCCGCCAAGAATGTGAATCAGTACAGTAACATGGACCCGGAAGCGCGGCGATTTATGGAGCGATTCTTTGCACCGCACAACCGGCACCTTTACGAGTTTCTTGGCCGGGATATGGAGTGGTCGTAATGACATTTGAATGCGAGCAGGGCATTGCTGCGGTCCCGGGCCAAAGATTGGCGAGAGATCCTGAATACCGTGGTCTTCGTTGCCGATACCTTTGGTCTCTTGATCATCCAGAAACCGGATCCGGGCTGGCGTGAATCGATTCCTGCTCTGCTTTAAAGTTTCTCCCCTAGTCTAATCGTGCGGATCACGCATACCATTTTCTCCCTCCGCCCGGAACTCGGCGGTCCGTCGATTTCGGCACCAGCATTAAGTGCGGCAATTGCCGCGCAGGGAGGCGACGTTGACATGGCCGTCTGGGAAGAACGGGGGATGACACGACCGCTGGATATGGACAATGGAATACCTACGAATGATGGGACGCCGGCGGTAATGGTGAGTGGCGGCATGGGTCGGAAGAAGCTCAGAGACCACGTTGTTCGCGAAAACGTCGAGATCATCCACGATCACTCTTTGTGGCGGCGCTATCATTTGGGCGTTGCTCTGGCAGCCAGGCAAACCGGTCGGCCGCTTGTTTTGTCACCTCGCGGGTCTATGCTTCCGTGGTGTCTTCAGCACAAGCGACTAAAGAAAAGACTCGGTATGCTGGCCTACCAAAAGCGCTTGCTGGAGCAGGTTGCGATGTTTCACGTTACCTCTGACGAGGAAGCGGAAAGCGTCCGGGCGGCGGGGTTGAGGCAGCCAATGACGCTCATCCCGAACGGTACCGTGCTGCCCGATCTTGACGCTCCGGGTACGAACAACGGACACGAAGGGCTGGGCGATCGAACGGCCCTCTTCCTTTCCCGGATTCATCCCAAGAAAGGCCTGCTGATGCTCATCGAAGCCTGGAGCAATCTGCGACCCGAGGGATGGAAACTCCGAATCGTCGGTCCAGGCGAACCCAACCATCGAAACGAAATTGCGGCGGCAATTGAGAGAGAGCACCTCTCGGACGTCGTGACGATGGAGGATGCCGTCGATCATCACGAGAAATGGCAACGGTACCGAAGCGCTGATTTATTCATTTTGCCGACGCATTCTGAAAACTTTGGAATTGTTATTGGCGAGGCCCTCGCATCCGGAACACCTGTGCTCACAACCAGGGGCGCACCGTGGGCCGAACTTGAGTCACGGCAGTGCGGATGGTGGACGGACATCAGCGTAGCTGCTTTGGCCGATGCGTTAAAAGAGGCAACGACGTTGCCGACGGAAGAGCTTCGTTTGATGGGCGAGCGCGGACGACGGCTTATCGAAGAGCGCTATTCATGGCAGACCATCGGACGAGATATGCTGGCCTCCTATGCCTGGTTGCTTGGGAAGCACGAATTGCCAGGCACCGTCATTCTCGACTAGGCAAAGATTCCGGCACGCGATCAAAATCTATCAGCATCAACCTCCTCGAGAGCCCCAACAACAGCCGAACAGCATACCATGGCAGCGATTGGCGACAAGCTCCGCAACGCATACGGGCGCTACGTTATCAACGACACCCAGATGCAGAATCGGCTGATGGCGATTTACAAATTTGGCTTGCGGCAGCGCGCGCGGGCGCGCGGCGTTGCCGGAGTCATCCGACCGCGAAAGGGTGTACCCACGAATGTCTACTACGCAACAACTCAGAAGACCGGGAGCCACTGGATCAAAGCCATCTTCGACGATCAACGGGTGCGGCGTTACAGCAAGCTCTGGTCGTATCCGGGCCATCGCTACGAGTGGGACCAGTTCCACAAAAGGTTCCCGCGGCATCATTTCGTTCCGGGATTGTTTATTTCCTATGGCCAGTACGAGGAGATCATCAAACCGGCAGACCATAGAACCTTCTACGTCATGCGCGATCCCAGAGATTTAGTCGTGTCTTGGTACCATTCCATGCGAGACACGCACAGGTTGACGGGAAAGGTCGCCAAGCATCGGTCGATCCTTCGTTCGATGTCGCTGGAGGATGGAATCACATACTGTATTGAGACGTTGTCATTCCCTTTTGCCTTCATGCGGACCTGGGCATTTGAAGGGCCAAAGGACCCCGCGGTTTTGCTCGTCCAGTTCGAGCGCCTCGTTTCACATCCAAAGGAAGAGTTTGGGCGCATCATGGAGCATTGCCGAATTCCCATTCCGCGCGGCGAATTGGACGCGATGCTCGACGACTACACCAAGGATAAAATTCGAGCCCTGGATGAGGACGCTCGCTCGTTCCTTCGTCGGCGCAGCCTCTCGGATGAATCTCACTACCGGCATCAGGCGAGTTCCTGGCAGGAGGCATTCACCGACGAGCACATGGAGCTTTTTCTGCGAGTCAACGGCGATCTGCTCCAATGCCTCGGCTATGTAGACGTGGATGAAAATCTCCCCGCCCAAGCATGAGCGATTCCCGCATTCCCGGATGGGCTACACGCCCGATGATTGGTATGCGTGATGCATGGCCGTATTCACGGATCTCGATACCGGCCTCACTCTGGCCGCTCACAGATTATTTTCCTCCAGCCTGTAGCAAAGATTGATGAGCGGTCCGCTTCCAACGTTTCTGGGAATCGGCGCGGCCAAAGCCGGGTCGACGTGGCTCTATGAGCTCCTTCGAACGCATCCGGATGTGGGGATGTCCGAGAGGCGCAGAGAGATTCATTTCTTTGATCGTTTTTATGATCGGGGCTTGGCCTGGTACGGGCAGTTTTTCGAGGACCTGGACGGATACGATGTCGTCGGGGAATTCTCGCCGACCTATCTCTACTGTGAGGAACTGACCGAACGCATTTCGGAGAGCGTGCCGTCTGTGCACAAGTTGCTCGTTTCACTCCGAGATCCCGTCGAGCAGGCCTTTTCGCTTTATGGCTTCCGGGTCCGCACCGGCGATTATCACGGATCCTTTGAGCAGTTTCTGGATGACCGATCCGCCATTCACAGATGCAAGCACGCTACACATCTCGAACGCCTTCGGCCCTGGATTGACCGCGGTGCGTTGCTTGCTTTGGTTTTTGAGGACGCGGTTAAAGACGTGGAGGGTACAAAGCTTCAACTGGCAAACTTCCTTGGCGTAGACGCGAGCCTCTTTCCCGCCGAAGCCGGCCATGAACGCCTCAACCAAGGCTATTCGCCTCGATTCAAGGGGCTCTATGTTTGGTTCCTCGCACTCTCCCAACGTCTTCGTAGCGGCGACCACGACCACCTGCTTAATCTCGCAAAACGGCTAGGAGTCAAACGATTGTTTGAACGAGAGGGCACCTCTCCGGTCGCTGCCATGCAGTCGGCGACACGAAGGCGTCTGATCGACGTGTTCGAGCCAGACGTTGCCCATCTGGAGGAATTGCTGGGCCGGCCCATGACAACCTGGCGTACGGCGTGGGCAGCTGAGCTCGCCACGCTGGAGTGATGAACGCGTCGAACCCGTTGCCTATGGGGAAGAAGGCTTCTTCCTGATTCGCGGCGCTCACCACTGCACTCGGTTCCTTCGGTCCTGGATATCCAACTCTTGCGACAACTCGATCAACCCATAGTCATCCTCGGCGCGGCCCGCTCCGGGACCACGCTCGTCGCGGAAATAATAGCTCGTCACCCTGATGTCGCGTATTGGGTTGAACCGAAGTATGTCTGGCGTTTCGGTAAGCCGCTGGCTCCGGATGATATACGTTTGGCGAGTGAGGCCAGCCCGAGGGTAGCGCAGTACATCCGGCGCGCGTTCAGCAAATACATGCAACGCCGAGGCAAATCCCGTTTTATGGAAAAGACGCCGAGCAACTGCTTCCGCGTTGCGTTCGTCCACGCCGTGCTTCCCGATGTCCGGTTCCTGCACATCGTGCGGGATGGGCGCGACGTCGCCCGCTCGGCTGCAAAAAGGTGGACGGAAACGCCGGTTGACCCCTCGGCGATCTGGAGGCGCCTCACTTCTTTTGAGATGCCGATTCGTGACCTTCCTTACTATGCCGTTGACAAACTTCGCGTCGTTCTGGGACGCAAAACAGCTGGCGGGAGAACATTTGTATGGGGTCCCAAATTCCGCGGGATTCGTGAAGTGAAAACAAGGGAGGGCGTGGAAGCAACCTGTGCAATTCAATGGAGAGAAAGCGTGCGCGCGACACGTGAGGGACTTGCCGCCGTGCCATCGCATCAACAGTTAACTGTCCGCTTCGAGGATCTTGTAAACGATCCAACACCAAACCTCGTCCGCATTCTCGACTTCCTGGGGCTCTCGCGATCCGATGAGGTGCTCGACTATGCGTCGGAGGTGATTGAGAGTACGGCCGCGTCCCGGTGGAAGAACGAAGGACCGGGCACCGTCTTCGAGCCCCACCTTCAACCGCTACTCTCCGAGCTTGGTTACGTTTGAGAAATCGAGTTTGAGAGAACTTGTAATAGTCTCAATGCAGCCTGCTCGGTTGTTGTTCACTTTGGCCTTGCGGGGTACGCCCTTTGTCATCGTTGGTGTCGTCGAAGGAGGGCTTGTCTGTCCGGCCACAGATTTAGAACATCGCCAGCATGATTCAGAATGCGCGAAATAGGCCAAGTCACAATTCGACCATTCCGCCAGAACGAAGCACGCGGAAGAAGAACACGCCGACACGCAGCACGCAACTCAAATCGTTCGCGAAACAGAGAAACAATCAGATAATGATGGGCCGATCTCTTCTATTCATTAATCAGCATTACTGGCCGGATGTGGCGTCAACCGGTCAGCATTTGACCGACCTCGCCGAGCACCTCGCAAAAGACGGGTTCGACGTGGAGGTACTCTGCGCGTCAGGTAAGTATTTGGCAGGCGACCTCGACGTTGCCGTAAGAGAAATCCGCAATGGCGTTCGGATACGGCGCGTCAAGACCACGTCGTATGGGCGCAAATCCAATCTTGGGCGCATGGTTGACTATGCGAGTTTCTACGCGAAGGTTGTCGGCCGCTTGATGTTCGCGAGGAAGCATGACCTCGTGGTTGTGCTCACGACGCCACCCTTGCTCGGGTTTGCCTGTGCAACCTTTGGCAAACTTCGCGGCCAACGCTACGCGATTTGGTCGATGGATCTGCATCCGGATGCAGAGGAAGCGTTGGGCATGCTCAGGAGCGGCAGCCTCCTGACAAAAGTGTTGCACGGCGTGAATGGATTCGGATACCGCAAAGCCGACCTCATTGTTGATCTCGGGCCGGTCATGAAGCAGCGTCTGTTGGGAAAGGACGTGGCGGAGAATCGCCTCAAGACCGTTCCTGTTTGGAACAAGGCCGACGAAGTCTTTCCGATTGCGCACGAGAATAATCCGCTTCGCGACGAATTGGGGATGTCGGACAAATTCGTCGTGATGTACTCGGGCAACGCAGGGCTTGCTCATCGATTCGACGAAGTTCTGGAAGTCATGCTCCGGCTGCGCGATCACCCGACGGTTCATTTCCTCTTCGTCGGCTCGGGGCCCAGAAGAGTAGAGGTTGAAGCGTTCATTTCTTCAAACAGCATCCGCAACGCGCACTATCTCGATTATTTCCCACGCGAGGCGCTGGCCAATTCGCTATCCGTGGGCGATGTTCACCTTCTCACGCTTCGCAACGACATGGGAGGAATCGCAGCCCCGGGCAAGCTCTACGGGATTATGGCGGCTGGACGCCCGGTCATTGTAATCGGGCCGGGCCGAAGTGAACCGGCGATCACCACGCTCGAAGAAAACGTTGGGGTCGTTGTCGACACGGCAGCGATGGAGGCCTCAGCCGCAGCTGACCTTCTCGAGAACGAATTGCTTCGTCTCCTGAATGACTCAGACGAGCGCACGAGGATTGGCGAGCATGCTCGTCAGGTCTTTCTGGCCAAGTACGAGCAGGCTGTCGTGTGCGCGGCGTGGTCTCGGCTGATGGACGAGCAAACGACCGTGGGAACTCTTGCTTGACGAGTAACAGGATTGAGGAGTTCAAGCAGCGTTGAATCGCCTCGTCCGCGTCAGACCCAACGCACGCCCGATCGCGGCAAGTTTGGGCGCATGGCATTCGCGCATGGCATTCGCACATCGCTCTGACGGTTTACTTCACCTTCGCCGTTTTCCCGGCCCTCCTCCGGCCATTCGCCGATGGCGCCGCGCGCCGTTCTTTTGAGAGCTCGAATAACTGGTCCAGGAGCCCGGAGAGCGTCTTCCGCAGAGCGTGACGGGGCACGATCATATCGATGAATCCTTTCTCCAACAGGAACTCGGCTCGCTGGAAACCCTTTGGAAGGTCGCGGCCGATTGTTTCTCGAATAACACGCGGTCCGGCGAACCCGATAAGTGCGTTCGGTTCTGCCAGGTTGAAATCGCCCAGCATGGCGTAGGACGCCGTTACGCCACCGGTCGTTGGGTCCGTCATAAGCGAGAAGTAGGGGAGACCTTTCTCCGCAAGCAACGCCAGGTTGGCACTGGTCTTCGCCATTTGCATCAGGCTGAGTGCGCCTTCCATCATCCGCGCGCCGCCGCTCTGGCTGATGATCAGCATGGCCATCTTGTTCTCGACGGCCCGCCGGATTGCGCGGGTGATGATCTCGCCCACAACGGAACCCATCGAACCACCTATGAAGGAAAAGTCCATGGCAGCAACAGAGAGAGGATGCCCACCAATCGTTCCCGTCCCCGATACGACTGCGTCATTCAATCCGGACTTCGCTTCTGCGGCGACAATGCGAGACGGGTAGTCCTTCCGGTCGAGAAAAGTGAGGGGATCTGTCGAATGCAGGTTTGCGTCGTGCCGCTCAAACTTGCCTTCATCGAACAGGAGTTCGAGAAACCCCAGGCCACTCATGGCATGGTGATGGTTGCACTTCGTGCACACGTTAAGATTGTCTTCCAGCTCGCGCTGGCTCATGATGTGTTTGCACTCCGGGCATTGTATCCAATAGCCCTCCGGCGTCTCGTTCTGGTCGGCGCGCGTGGTGACGATGCCGGCGGATTGTCGTTTGAACCAGGCCATGTCAAAGATTGAGAGGTCGTGCAGTGTTCCGGTTATCCAAAGATAGGTCTCGGAGCCTTCGCGATAAACGCCTTCAGGTAATACGGCTCCCACGATGCTACATTTTCGGTTTCGCCAGACCTGAATCGTTCGAGGCCAAGCTTGGCAACGGCGGCCGGGGATGCGGCTGAATCGACGAAAAGAAGCCGCTCGGGTTTCGGAATGATGGCTTCCCGTACGAGGTCAGAACCAGGCCCAAGGACGTACATCTCGCCTGATGGAAGCAGGTCATCAAGTTCACCGACGCTTACCGCCATCGGCCCCATCGAGCGAGTTAGCCCATTGGCCTGAACGTCGAAAACGGCCGCATAAACCTCGCCTCGGCGCGACGGAAATATGACGAGGATCGGACGCCTCGGGTTCATAGGTGCACAACTTGCCAAGGCATCCAGAGATGGCACGGCGACTAAAGCTGCGTCGGCGGCGAAGGCGAGGCCCTTCGCTGTGCTCGCACCAATCCGCAATCCCGTGTATGAGCCTGGTCCGCCTGAAACGGCGATGACATCCAGTTCTGCTGCTGATCGGTTCGCGCCCTGAAGGAGCTGTTGGATGAGCGGGACAAGCTGCGCGGCATGTGATCGCGGTTTATCGACGGACGCTTCGCCCAGGAGCACCTCTTCTGCAAAAAGCGCGACGCCGCAAACATCCGTTGCCGTTTCGATGCCGAGCAAGAGCACGCCTAAAGGGGATTTGTGGGCTATCGGGATCGGGCCGCGCGAACCAGAGAATCTACCCCCAAGGACGCGCCGCCACGCCGTCGGGCACCTGCTTGACATACAGGTCGGCTCGGCTATCTTTATCGCCCCTTCAACATTCCCCAGGGTACCTGGCAGGAGGTTTTCGTCCGAGACCAAGCGTCAAACCTAGCCCGCAACCAGACGAGACCTATGAACATCTACGACGCCGATCACGTCAGAAATGTGGCCCTGGTCGGCCATCAAGGAAGCGGAAAGACCACGCTGGCAGAGGCCATGCTGTATAGCGCCGGCGCGATCAAGCGGATGGGGACAGTCGAGGAAGGGACGACGGTGAGCGACTACCATCCGAGCGAGCACGAGCGCGACATGAGCGTCTTCACCTCGCTGCTTCATGCCGAGTGGGAGGGCCACAAAATCAACGTGCTCGATACGCCCGGTTATCTGGACTTCGTTGGCGAGACTGTCGCGGCGCTCAAGGTCGCAGACGCCGCGTTGTTCGTGATCGACGCCGGTGAAGGCGTTCAGGTCGGAACTGAGCTCGCGTGGACCTATACCGAGCGGACGGCGACGCCCTCCATGTTTGTGATGAACAAACTCGACCACGCGGCTTCCAATTTCGAGGGGGCGCTGGCGAAAATCCAGGAGCGCTTCGGACGAGCTGCGACGCCCGTTCAAATTCCGGGTGGCACCGGAACCCGCAGCATCATCGACGTTTTGCTCATGAAGCAGATAAAATTCGACGAGCACGGCAAGATGACCTTCAGCCAAATTGAGGAAGAGTTTGCTGCGAGGGCGGCAGAGCTGCACAACGAACTCGTCGAGAACATCGCGGAGAACGACGAATCGCTGATGGAGCTGTACTTCGAGAAGGGCAAGTTGACGGAAGATGAGATGCGCAAAGGCCTTCGCGTAGCGATGATCAACCGTCAGCTCTTCCCCGTTTTCTTGACGGTGGCGAACGAGAACGTTGGCGTCAGCCGCCTGATGAGTTTCATCGACAACGTCTGTCCCAGCCCCGTCAACATGCCACCTCCTCACATGGACGAGGGTGTTGTCTCCACGGATCCAGCTGCAGAACCGGTTGCCTTTGTCTTCCGCACAATGGCCGAAGAACATGTCGGCGAGTACTCCTTCATCCGAGTTTACGACGGCACGCTGGAAGCGGGCATGGACCTCGATAACGCGCACTCAGGCTCGTCGGAACGCCTCGGTGGTCTCTTCGCCATTAATGGGCATGAGCGCGACGCCGTCCAGAAACTCGTGGCGGGCGACATCGGAGCGACCGTCAAACTCCGCCATACGTCCACCAACGACACGCTTCGAAAGAAAGGCAACAAGGCAGTCGTGACACCTATTGAGTTTCCCGAACCGCGAATGCGCCTAGCCGTCCGCACGACGAAACAGGGAGATGAGGACAAGATGGCGCAGGGTCTCCATCAGCTGGTCAAAGAGGATCCGGGCCTCCTCGTCGACCACGACGCTCACCTTGGCCAGATCACGCTTGCTGGCCAAGGTGCCATGCACCTCGACGTTGCCAAGTACCGCCTTCAGAATCGCTTTGGCGTGGAGATCGAGTTCGGCGAGCCGAGGATCTCATACCGCGAGACCGTGCAGAGCCAGGCGAGGAGTTCGTATCGGCACAAGAAACAATCGGGAGGAGCGGGCCAGTTCGCCGACATCTCGATGATGGTGGAGCCGAACGTCGGCGAGTTCCAGCCGCCGATCGACATGAAGAAGAGAAATGAACACACGTTGGTCACGGACTGGGGCGCAAAGATCCACTTCGTCGATTGTGTCGTCGGCGGCGTGATCGACATGCAGCGGTTCTTCGGGGCGATCCAGAAAGGCGTTGCTGAAGCTCTTCGCGAAGGACCTGTGGCCGGCTATCCGGTCGGCGATGTCCGCGTGGTGATCTACGATGGCGCGATGCACTCCGTGGACTCTAACGACAACGCGTTTAGATCGGCGGCCAAGATGTGCTTCAAGAATGCGTTCCGCGACGCGAACCCGACCATTCTCGAACCGCTCGTGGATCTGGAAGTCATCGTTCCCGATTCCTACATGGGCGATGTGCTCGGCGATCTGAACACACGGCGCGCCCGGATCCAGGGGATGGACGCGGAGGGCGTCTTTCAGAAGATTCATGCCCACGTTCCTGAGGCCGAGCTCTACCGCTATTCCACTTCGCTCCGGTCAATGACGCAGGGACGCGGCCTCCATCACACCACGTTCTCTGGCTACGAAGCCATGCCCAAGCACGTCCAGGAAAAAGTCGTGGCGGAAAGGGTGGAGCTCGCGGAGGCGTAGCGCTCCAATGCGCATGGCGCAAGGTTGCGGCCGATCGTGTGGCGGGTCCTCGGGGTTCTCGTCACGCACCATCGAGGTGGCGTTATCTAAGGCGCTCGGTGAATCAACCATGAAATGACGCAGCGCGGAAACCTGAATTGCCGCGTCGCGTCAAAAGGCACGAATCATTTTTTCTGCGCTCATGCCTCGCCTCATCAAACGCTACGGGAGCCGCAAGCTCTACGACACGCAGGATAGCCGCTACGTCTCGCTCGAGGAGTTGGCCGGCTGGATCCGCGAAGGTCAGCAGCTTCAGGTGGTAGACAACCAGACCGGCGAAGATGCAACGGCTGGCGTCCTGACCCAGATCATTTCGGAGGAAGGTCGTCGAGGCGGCGGCTTTCTTTCCACGGGCTTTCTGCACGACCTCATCCGGATCGGCGAGAGCACGCTAAAGGCGGGCGAAGAAGCTGTGGGCAAAGCCAGGGAAGGTGCCACGGAGTTCGTCCAGCGATCCATAAGCAAGCTGAAGCCACCCGCGCCAATCGTCGATGCGCGCGCAGAAATGGCAAGCCTCCGCGAAAGGCTCGATGCGTTGGAGGCAGCCCTCCAGGAAACGGAGGACAGGCCATCCGAATAGCCGCTTCCTTTCAAATGGGGCTCCCCACACAGCGAGGTGGGAGTTTTTCCAAGTTAACCTTTTCACCAACACAACAGCGTCTCGCGACGCATTTCAACCCCCCAACCAAACCACACCAAAATGACCAAGACCAAGCAGCTCCAGGAGGAGTTAAAGAAAACCGCCGACGAAGCAATCTCGCTCGTCAAGAACACGACCGAATCGGCTCAGAAGGGCCTCACCGACCTCACGGGGAACGTGACGGATTCTGCGCAGAAGATCTTCAATGCTGGACTCGGCGCGTTCGCCATTGCTGGCGACGAAGGCTCGAACTTCTTCAATAAACTCGTCGCGCGAGGCGAGAAGGTTGAGTTCCAGGGCTATGGTGCCGAGCAGGTGAAAAGGGTGCGCAAGCAGCTTGACACCAACACCGAGAAGGTGACCGAGGCCGTAAAGGGCCGCGTGAACGACGCGAAGTTCATGGCCGAGGAAGCAACCGATAAGTTCGAGGAGCGCATTCAGGACGCCGTCGCGGGCGTGATCAAGCGCATTGGCGTGCCGACACGTGAAGAGATCGGCGAACTGACTGCCAGTGTAGAGCGCCTCACAAAGCGCATCGAAACGCTGAAGAGGACGGCAGCGGCACCGAAGAGCGAACTCGTTCTGGAGGCCGTCGGCGGCGGCTGGTACGAGATCAAGATTGGTGACGTCGTTGTCGAGAAGGTCCAGGGCAAGGATGACGCCCAGGCTGCCTTCGACCGCATCAGCGCTCAGCAGGCGTAAGCAGAGAAGTCATTGTAGTGACGCCAGGCGGCGGGGGAGGCGTACTCCCTCGCCGCTTTTTGTAGGCACGCAATCTCCCGAGTTCCAAACCGCGACGAAGCCTGGGAGCCTGGGAGATCCCTCCTTTCGTTTTGGGAGGACAAGCGTTTGTTTCAGCGTACCCGATTCGGAATTCAATATTCTGCCCGGGGCATTGGCCGGGCGAACGGGCTCGTAACGCTATCTTCGAGCCCTTCGCAGCTACTTTACTCAACACGTTTCAACCATGCGACTCGTCTTGTTTGGGCCTCCGGGCGCCGGGAAAGGCACCCAGGCCAAGCTGCTCGCCGAGAATCGCGGCCTCCTGCATCTTTCGACAGGCGACATGCTCCGCGCAGCCGTCCTCAACGAAACGGCGGTGGGAGTTGAAGCGAACGGGTACATGAAAGCCGGCGAGCTTGTACCGGACGACGTGGTGAACCGGATTGTAGCCGAGTCGCTTGCCGGGATTGACTTCAGCGGATTCGTTCTGGATGGGTATCCGCGTACGGTGGAACAAGCCGAATTCCTGCTGAACCTGCTCGAGGAAAACGGTGCGCCGCTGGACTGCGTGCTGAGTCTCCGCGTGCCGGAAAAGGACATCGTGCATCGCCTATCGCGGCGTAGGACGAACAAGGTGACGGGCGAAATCTATCATCTCGATTTCAACCCGCCGCCCGCAGATCTCCCCGGGGAGCGCCTCCAACACCGAGCCGACGACCGGTCGGACGCGATCATCAATCGCTTGAGGGAATACCACACGAAAACGGAGCCGCTGGAGAACTTCTTCAAGGAAAAGAGCCTGCTTGTCGAGCTTGATGGGATGGGCGAACTCGACGCCGTTCGTGAGCGTGTGGAGAATGAGCTCGCGGCTGTCGAAGCGAAAACCTGAGATCGTCGTCGTGTCTCTCTCAACCCTTCCGCAAATTCAATCGCCCGAGGAAACAGCGTCCTATGTCCAGTCGCTCAGGGATCGCCTGGAAGCGGAACTTCTCGCGATTGATTTGCCACGGGAACCGGCGGCTCTGTACGACTCTGTCCGCTACATGTTGGCGGGGGGCGGTAAACGATTCCGGCCCGTTCTAACACTGTTGGCCGCCGAGGCTTTTGGTGGCGAGGAAGCCCGTGAACGAGCCATGCCCGCTGCACTGGCGGTTGAGGTCTTCCACAATTTCACGCTCGTCCATGACGATATCATGGATCGCGCAGACGAACGTCGTGGCCGACAAACGGTCCACGTTCGGTGGGATGAGGCGACGGCAATTCTGTGCGGCGACTTCATGATGGGCCTCGCCTACGATTCGCTGGCCCGCATCGAAACGGATCGAACGGCGGACATCATTCGAATTTTCCACAGAATGGTGGCGCGCCTCTGCGAGGGCCAGGCGCTGGATATGGCGTTCGAGCGAAGCGGGGATGTGAGCGTGGCCGCATACCTCGACATGATCGAACGGAAAACGGCGGCACTGCTTGAGGCTGCGTTGGAGATCGGTGCGTTGATAGGCGGGGCAGACGAAGAGTCACGGGCGCGTCTTTGCCGTGCGGGGCGCGATCTCGGGCGAGCCTTTCAAATCCAGGATGACCTGCTCGATCTCACGGCCGACGACCCGCGATGGGGCAAAACCATCGGCGGCGACCTGATGGATGGGAAGAGAACATTTCTGCTGCTCACAGCCCTGGAGAAGACGGAGGGAAACGAACGAGCCTTTTTCTCTCGTATCGTTGAGGAAAACGGGTTGGCTCCTGCGGCCGTGCCCGAGGCCCGGGCGAGGATGGAATCGCTCAATGTGTTGCAAGAAGCCCGAGATACCGTCGATGAGAACTACAAAGACGGGCTGACCGGACTAAAGGCATTGCCTGCCGGGCCTGCTGCGTTGGCACTCCAGAGTGTAGTCGAACGCCTCATGTTGCGTGGCCGGTAGGCCCAAACCTCTTACGGTTATGGACGGGCGGGAGGTGTATTTTCGAGCCTGCCATGCCGTCCCAATCCCTATGCTTGTCCGCGAGGTAATCGTCCGCAACCGTGCCGGCATTCACACGCGCCCGGCGTCGATGATTGTGCGCGAAGGCTCGCGCTTCAAGTCCGAGTTCTTCATCCGGAAAGACGGCTACGAGATAAACGGCAAAAGCATCATTGGGGTAATGACGTTGGCCGCGGAACAAGGAGCGATGCTCGAGTTGCTTCTGGATGGGCCGGATGAAGTTGAGGCCGCCGACGCGCTGGCTGCCGTTTTCGAGCGCGGGTTCGGCGAGCCCGTCTGATCCCGATGCCCGTCCCACTCTTCCCCAACGAGCCGCGCACCGAACGCGCGGTTTCCTCGCAAGGGGAGACCGACGAGATGATGCAGTTCGGCGGGATTGGAGTTTCGCCGGGTATTGCAATTGGCCCCGTGTACCGTTACGAGGGCGAGGCCTACCAGGCCGAAGCCGAACTTCTGGAGGCAGGCGAGATTGACGACGAGTTCCAACGCTTCGAGGTCGCCGTGGCGCGCTCGGAGCGCGAGCTGGAGAAAATCGTCACGGTTGCGCACGAAAAGCTTGGCGTCAGTTCTGGTGTCATTTTCGACGCGCAGCTGCTCATGTTGCGCGACGATTCTTTCTACGAAGGCGTCGCCGACCTTATTCGCGGCGAGCATCACGCAGCCGGCTATGCGGTACAGAGCGTTCTCGACCGGCACCGGCATCGCATGGAAGCATCCGGCAGCGCATTGTTGCGCGAGCGCGCTGCCGATATCGAGGATGTCCGAAATCGGGTCCTCAGAAACCTGCGGCAGGGCAAAGCGATCTCGAATATCGATCCGGCCCACATCGTTGTCGCGCAGAATCTGACGGCCGCCGACGTGCTCCTTTTCAGCCGACGCGGCATCCTGGGTTGCGTTCTAGACTATGGTGGGCCGACTTCGCACGTTTCCATCATGGCGCGTGCGTTGGGCGTTCCTGCGGCTGTTTCGCTGCACGGCCTCGCGCAAATTGTCGAAGCGGGAGATGTCCTGATCCTCGATGGATTCTCCGGCGTTGTCATTGTAAATCCGAACGAGGAGACGCTAGGCCGCTATGAAGAGAAGCGGGCCCGGTACGTGGCGATGGCCTCCGAAGTAGAGGTACTTGCTTCTGCACCGTCGGAGACCCAGGATGGCCACCACGTCCAATTGCAGGCCAATCTGGAATTCCGCCAGGAACTTCCCCTGCTACGCGAGTTCGGTGCCGAGGGCGTCGGGCTCTTTCGAACGGAGATGCTGTTTCTCACCCACGGACGCGCCCTCGACGAAGAGCATCAGTTTGAAATCTACCGCGATGTCGTGCGAGCCGCCGCACCGCACGCGGTCACATTCCGGCTCATTGACCTGGGCGGCGACAAGCTGCTCCCCATGGCACACCGCGAGGCCAACCCGTTCCTTGGCTGGCGCGGCGTCCGAATCCTGCTCGACAAGCCACACCTCCTGCGCCCACAACTCCGTGCCATTCTCCGTGCCAGCGTCGAGGGCGAGACGAGGATTTTACTCCCGATGATCTCCTCGATCAACGAGGTCCATGCAGTCAGAGCGACAATTGAAGAGGTAAAGGCCGAACTCAGCACGGAGCATATTTTCTTTTCTCAGGATGTCCCGCTGGGGATCATGGTGGAAGTCCCGGCCGTGGCGTTGCAGGCGGAGAAGTTCGCCGCCGAGGTAGACTTTTTCTCGATTGGCACAAACGATTTGACGCAATACACGCTCGCCGTAGACCGCGGAAACGACCTGGTAGCCTCGCGTTTCAACGAGCTCCATCCGGCTGTTCTGAAGCTCATCAAGAAAACGGCCGACGCGGGAAAGCAGGCAGGCATTCCGGTAAGCTTGTGTGGTGAGATGGCAGCGGATCCGCGTGTTACCCCTCTTCTTGTTGGCCTGGGGCTCGATGCCCTGAGCGCATCGCCCGCCT
Organism: Rubricoccaceae bacterium; assembly: GCA_041748175.1. GTDB lineage: Bacteria > Bacteroidota > Rhodothermia > Rhodothermales > Rubricoccaceae > JAHEJB01. Next base: position 81,428 of record JBGTDU010000077.1, on the reverse strand, counting down.
ACCTTACGCTTGTCAAGCGCGTCATCCGGGCCATGACATTCAGGGAAGCGCAGTTGCTCGCCGACGCCGCGCTGGCTCAACCCGACGCCGCTTCGGTGGCCCTCCTGCTCGATGAATGGCTTGGCGCCCACACAGCCGATCTTGCCGCCTTGCTTGGATCTGCAACCCCCTCCTGATTCATTCGATTCCCCGACCAATGACCCTCGCCGGACTTCTTGAAGCACTCGATCCAGCCCACATGCACGCGGCCATCAAAGCCTTTCCGGAGCATCTTCAGGAAGGATGGGAACGCGGCGGCGTAGCGGACGCATTCGGATACACGGCCAGTCAGTTCGATGGTGTTGTGGTGTGCGGCATGGGCGGCTCGGCCATCGGCGGCGACCTCGTGCGGACGCTCATTGAGCCGGAGTGCTCCCTTCCATTTCAGTGTGTTCGCGGCTACGACCTCCCCGGCTGGGTCGGCAAAAAGACGCTCGTCATCGTCTCGACCTACTCGGGCGGGACGGAGGAGACGCTTTCAGCATTCGCGCAGGCTATGGAACGCCGTGCCACGGTCGTTGTCGTTACATCCGGCGGGGAGGCAAAGGAACGCGTCGAATCGGCGGGGCTAAAATGGGTCGAGATCCCGGGCGGTCTTCAGCCCCGGGCAGCGCTAGGCTATTCATTCGGGGTCGTGCTCCGGTTGGCGCGCGCGTTTGGACTCGCCTCGATTTCGGACGACGACGTCGCGGAAACACTGAGTTCGGGGCATCAACGCTCGGCGGACTTCTCCCACATGGGCCCGAACCAGTCGCTTGAAATGGCCGACGCGCTGCACGGAAAGCTGCCCTTCATTTATAGCGGCGTGGGTTTGCTGGAGGCCGTCAATCTCCGCTGGCGCACCCAGATTCACGAAAACGCAAAGACCCCGGCTGTCGGCCATCTATTCCCCGAACTCGACCATAACGAGATCATGAGTTTCGAGGCCGCGCCACGAGAGATTGCCGAGCGCGTGGCGGTCGTCGTCCTCCGCGACCGTAACGACCACGCTCAGATCCAGCGCCGCATGGACATCACCCGCGAGATCGTGCGCCCCCACATAGGCTCGTGGTACGAGGCGGAAACGGAAGGCGAAAGCCGCCTGGCCCGTATGTGCTCCCTCATCCAGCTCGGCGACTGGACCAGCTTCTGGCTTGCGATGCGCCAGCACGTAGATCCTTCGCCGGTTGAGAGCATCCAGCGGTTGAAGGGGTTGTTGGCGGAGTAGGCACCGTGGGGCAAGGCCACCCCTATCATCCTGACGACCCCGTCTAGTCGGGTGGGGAGGGATCTCCCAGTCCCCTACGCGCGATGTCATCCCGATGAGGGCAACGAAGAGGGATGTCCCAATCTCCGAAGCATGATGCAACCCCGGATGTTGGGTGATCCCTCACTGCGTTTCGGGATGACAGAGCTTCGTTCCGGGATGGCGCCGTGATGGCTTTGTACAAGTCCAGAGACTTCCCGCCCTCCCCAACGCTGTCATCCTGACGACCGTAGGGAGGAAGGATCTCCCAACGCCCGACGCAACCTCGGACGTTGGGAGATCCCTCACTTCGTTTCGGGATGACAAAGCTTCGTTTCGGGATGACACGGGTTTGTTTGATCTGGACGCCATCTCTCCAGGTTCACTTACACGGAGCGGCACTCGGATGGGAAGCGGTTTCTCCAACCGCCCCATGAAGCACGGTGGGCATACGACCACGCTAGCCCCCAACCTCTAACGCCACGATAAAAGCGCCCATCGGCCAGCCGGAGTGCCTTGACGAAACCCGCGCAAGGCCCTATCGTGGACATTCCTGGCCTGCTCTCGCTCGATGTCCGCAAACCGCAACCGTTCCCCGCTGCCCACCTGGGGTTTCCGCCTGGGCGTGGCCGCGTGTGTGCTGGCCCTCATGGCTCCTGCGGCGGCGGCGCAGTACTTCGGCCGCAACAAGATCCAGTACGAGCAATTCGACTGGCACGTGCTCGAAACCGAGCACTTCGACATCTACTACTACCCCGAGATGCAGACGCTGGCGGAGCACGGCGCGCACTTCGCCGAAGAGGCCTACGAGGAACTCGAGAACCGATTCGATTTCTCGCTGACGCATCGGGTGCCTCTCATCTTCTACTCCTCCAACCTGCACTTCAAACAGACGAACGTAACGCCGGGATTCATTCCCGATGGGGTAGGGGGGTTCTTCGAGTTTCTGAAGGGCCGCGTGGTCGTCCCGGCGAATGGCGACCTGCACCGCTTTCGGCGGGTAATCCGCCACGAGACCGTGCATGTGTTCACGTACTCGAAGTTCACGCGCGTCCTGCGCGACCACCGCAAACCCGTAGACAGGCTCTTCCCGCTGTGGTTCACGGAGGGCCTGGCCGAGTACTGGAGCGGCGAACCGGATTACCAGCACGAGATGGTTTTGCGCGATGCCATGGCCAGCAACTTCTTCGTGCCGCTGGAGAACCTCAACCGCATTTATGGCACCTACGTCATGTACAAGGAGGGCGAGGCGCTTTGCCGGTTCATCAGCGAAGAATACGGTGAGGAGAAAATCTTGCAGCTCATGGAGAATTCGTGGCGCGACAGCGACTTCAACAAAGTGATGGAATTCGTCCTGCGAGAGGATTTCCACACGATTTCCGACCGCTGGACGACGTGGCTACGTGAGCAGTATCTGCCCTTGTTCGAGGACGCCGACATACCCACGATTATCGCCGACGGCGTTGCATCCCGAGGGTTCAACATGAAGCCGGTCGTCCACGAACGGCCTGATGGATCGCGCGAGGTGATCTATGTTGCCAACGTCGGCGGCTATACGGACGTCTATGCCATGCCGGTCGACGACGACTACCAGCCTACCGGTGACGCCGAACAACTGGTGCGCGGCGGGACGAGCCAGGACTTCGAGGCCTTCCACCTTTTTGAGAGCCGCATGGATGTCTCGGAGGACGGGCTGCTCGCCTTCGTCACACAGCGCGGCGAGAGGGATGTAATCCATGTATACGATCTGCGATCGCGCGAACGCGTTGGCCTCTATGACTTTGAGGATCTCGTCGCCGTTTACTCGCCGACATGGAGCCCCGACGGTGGCGAACTGGCCTTCACGGGAATCAACGAGGCGGGCTGGGCCGATCTCTATTCCTATGACCGCGATTCGGCGACACTTCGACGCCTGACCAATGACACGTACGACGACCGGGACCCCGACTGGAGCCCCGATGGTCGTCAGCTTGTCTTCTCTTCCGACCGCACCGCAATAGGAGCAAACGGCGCGTACAACCTTTTCACGTTCGATGTCACATCGGGCAACATTCGCTATGTGACGTACGGCGACCACACAGACCTTTCGCCGCGCTGGAGCCCCGACGGTAGCCAGGTCGTTTTCGCCAGCGCCCGCCGTCAGCCGGATGGAAAGTTTAGTGCCCAGGATTTGTGGGTGGCCGATATGGCGGCCGGGCAGGAGCCAGTTCTGGCCGTCGATGCCCCGATGGATGGTGCCGTTCAGGAGAGGAGCAGCGAGAGAATGGAAGGCTCTGTCAACGAAGTTCTGGGTCCCGATGGCGAAGCGGAAAGGGCGACGGACGGCCCGGACGAAGAGGTGGGTAGATCTGAAGCCGAGAACGTGGTCGACAGCCCGGATGAGATGGCGGACGGAGGCAGCGTTGACGCCGTCGAGGGCAATCGGCCCGACCCATCGCCTACGCTTACGACCGCCCGAGTGGAGAACGTAGCTGCGAGACTCGATACCCGTGCCCATGCCGCCATCGACAGCGTGAGCGCCGCCGTCCAGCCGTCACGCGGGACAGAGCTGGGTTTCGTCCTTCCCAACACAACCCGCCGCCTGACCTCGTTCAGTGGCGCGTCTTTCGACCCCGTGTGGACCTCCGACGGGCGGCTGGTTTTCGCCAGCTTCGAGGACCAACGCTTCACCATCCGGCAGATGGAGGTCGATTCGCTGATTGCCCATCCCCGCGAAACCGTCCGCTCCCGCGTCCCGCTCGACCGGGAACCGTGGTCGTTTGATCGGCATGTCGTGACGGATTCAACCCGGAGCTTCCGCTACCGACGTCACTATCAGCTCGATATCGCCCAGGGCGGCGTAAGCACGAATCCGGTCTTCGGCACGGGTGGCGGGGCATCCGTCTTGTTCTCCGACGTAATCGGGAACGATATCTGGCAGGTAACCGCCTACAGCCAGAACACGCTGGGTCGCTCCTTTCTGGAGAGCCTGAACCTCGGCGTGACGCGGATCCACCTGGGGCGCCGAGCCAACTACGGCTATGGCATCTATCGCCTTGCTGGCCAGCGGTACGACCGTACGGATCCGGATGCGCCGGATGGCTTCCCCGTGTTCTACGAACAAGTGTACGGCGGCATCGGTTTGGTCAGCTTCCCACTCTCCAAGTTTCGGCGAATAGAAATCAACACGTCCCTGGGCTGGAGCCAGAAGGACCAGTTCTTCGATGAAGTCGATCTGGAATCCGTGCTCCTCTCGAACTCTGTAGGTCTGGTTCACGACGCCACACTGTATGGGCTCAACGGCCCGGAGGATGGCTGGCGAGGCACCGTTGCTGCGGGCTACACGACCGACGTGCTGAACTCCAACGTCAGCTACTACTCGCTCATCGCGGACCTTCGCAAGTATTTCCGGATTGTTCCCGGTGTTACGCTGGCGTCCTGGGGCACTGTTCGCGCCAACGTGGGCAGACGAGCCCGGCTTCAGCTTCTGGGCGGGTCGTGGAATCTGCGTGGATATCCGTTCTTCCGCCTTCGTGGCAAGCATCTCTGGTTTACGTCGCACGAATTGCGCTTCCCGTTAGCCGTTGCACCGAGCGCCTGGATCCCCGTCCTCGAACCCTTTGGCATTGCAAACCTCCGCGCAGCCGTGTTCGTCGACGCCGCGCATCTGTGGAACGAGGGCTACAACGACGTCGAGCTCGATCCAGGTTCAGGGTTCGAGATTGGCCGAACGATCGGATCGATTGGTACAGGCGTTCGGATGAACATCTACGGCGGCATCGTACTGCGCTACGATATTGGGTACCGTTTCCCAACAGGCATCAACTGGGATGAGCGACAGTCTTTCAATCAGTTCTTCTTTGGCTTCGATTTCTGATGGAAACGCGATGCAGGTTGTCGATGAGCGGCTGGTTGCTTGCCGCGATTCTCGTCTTCTCTGGATGCGAGACGCTTAGCGTCGGGCATGCGCTTGCTGTAGCTCCCGACGACATCACAACCGATGGGGGATCCAGCGCACGCGCGAATTCGACGACCGAAGGCCCGAGTCCGCCTCTCGCGTTGCGTTGGGATTATGAAACGGAAGGCGGGTTTGCAGCCGCCTCGCCGTTGGTTGCGGGAGGCTACGTTATCATTTCCTCGCTCGCCGGAAACATAGATGTGATCGAACTGGGTTCTGGTCAAAAGTTAGGACGCACGTCGCTGGGGGAGGCCATCGAGGGCGCGCCGGTTCTCGTTGACGAACGACTGCTGGTAGTCCCCCTGGCGGCGGGAAAGGATGGCCTGGTCGGTTACAACCTGGCGACGGGCTCCAAAGCCTGGACGCTTCGAGAGAACTGGCACGCCGCAGGGCTTCTGCTTTCGGGAGAGACGCTGGTCGCCGCCGCGCTCGATGGAACGGTCCGCGGAATCGAGCCTCAGACGGGCACGGCCAGGTGGTTCGTGCAATTTGACACGACCCGCGCGTTCTATGCGGCTCCAACCGAGATCGGCGGCAATCTCGTTGCCCTCGCCGATGATGCTGGGGGGATCGTCGCGTTGAACCCTGCGACCGGTGAGGTGGAATGGCGGAGCGAAACCGGCCTTCCCATTGTGCGGACGCCGGCGGCATTTTCTGGCCGGCTCTTCATTCCGTCCACGCAGGGCCGGATGCTCGCGCTCGATTCAGCGACGGGAGAAGTCGTCTGGCAACTTGTGGCAGACTCCGAACTTATTCGTTTTGCGACCCCCGCCGTTGACGAACGCTATTTGATCGTCGGGGCCTCCGACGGAATCGTGCGATGCCTCGATCCGGCTACGGGCACGGTGTTGTGGACCCGCCGCTTCGACGGAAACATCGCAGCCGCGCCACTGCTCTCAGGCGCCTACGTATTTGTCGGAACCCTTGATGAGCGCGTCGTGGCCTTGGACTCATCGACGGGCGAAGTCGTCTGGGAGGAAACGCTTCCGGGTCGCGTCAAGTCGGCGATGACGGCGCGAGATGGAATCCTGGTCGTCTTGTCCGAGCCCAATTTTGTTCACGCGTTCAATGCCCAACGCGCTGACGCCCACACCGCAGAGAACTGAAGGGAAATCGATGCGACATGTTCAGCTCATCCTCATAGCGTCGCTGCTGCATTCCTTGCCCGTGGCAGGCCAGGTACTTCCGTCGGCTAATGGGCTTTTGATAATTGAGACGAACTCTTTGGAAGCCGTCGTCATGATTGGCGATGACGCCCTTGGCTTGGCGTCCGAGGGTCCATTCCTGGTCCCCGTCGGCCCGACGCAGCTAACACTTGTCGAGGCAATCTCAGATGCGTGGTCGCCGCGGAGATCGACCGCCGACGTGACGATCAGACCCGGAGAGACCACGACGCTTCGGCTGGATTTACCAGTTCGCCATCGGATCGACTCGCTACCTCCTGGCGCAGAGGTCGTTTTGAGAAACGGTGGACAGGACGAGGTACTCGGAATCGCACCGGTCATCGTCGATCGGCATGAGCCGATGGACGGCACGCTCGTAGCCCGGCGGACGGGTTTTCGCCCGGCTGAATTGGCTCCGGGCGATTCGTCATTCAATCACTATACGTTCGTCCTGCAACCCCTTGAAGCAGGGACGGCCCTGGATGGCGCCACATCGTGGGTTCCACCTACACAGCCGAAGCGGTGGATCGATTATGCCGCCGCCGGTGTCGCGCTTGCGGCGACGAGCCTGGCCATCTACTTCAAATTCGAGGCGGACGGGGTTGACGACCGCTATCGCAACCCTGACAGCCTCGAGCGTGGGAACCCACTGCTGAAACAGGAGGCCGAGCGGCTCGATCTTTACTCGCTCGGAGCCTTGGGTGTCATGCAAGCGGGAATTACGGTTCTGGCCGTCCGGTTTATTCTGCGGTGAATGGGCGGACAGAAGAGGGCGCTATCTTCTCCGGTCACAGAAGCTGCGCACCCATGTCGTTAAAGGAACAACTCTCGAACGACCTGAAGGATGCGATGCGCGCAAAGGATCGTGTGCGCCTCGGTGCAATCCGGATGCTTAGCGCTGCCATCCTCGAAAAGGAAAAGAGTGGGGGGGGAGTAGTCCGCCACGACGACCACATTGCGCTTGTTCAAAAGCAAGCCAAGCAGCGCCGGGACTCGATCGATCAATTCCGCGAGGCCGGGCGTGATGATCTGGCAGACCTGGAGGCGGCGGAACTCGTGGTGATCGAGGGGTATCTACCCGAGCAACTTTCTGAGGATGAAATTCGAGCAGCAGTTCAAGCGATCGTTGAGCAAACCGGGGCCGCTGGTATACAGGACATGGGCCGTGTGATGGGCCAGGCCATGCAGGCACTCCGCGGAAAGGCCGATGGCAATCGCGTCCGCCAGGCCGTGGAGGCCGCGTTGAAAGGCTAGCCGAGACAGCTATGACCACGCTCGACTTCTTTTTTCTGGCCGTTATCGGGTTCGGCGTATTCAGGGGATATCGCAGCGGGCTGGCAAAGCAACTGCTCGCCACTGTCGGGCTGTTCTTTGCTTTCGTTTTCGGAGCGGCGCTGATGGGGCCGGTCGGATCGGCGGTTGTCGAGCGCATCGGGTTCTCCGACCGAATCGCCCCCATTATCGGTTTCATCGTCATCTTCGCGGCAATCCTTGGCGCTGTCGCTGCGATTGGTCATGCGTTTCGGAAAGGGCTCGAAGCCGCCAGGCTTTCCTCCATCGACACGATGTCGGGCGCTTTGCTGGGCGGTCTAAAATCGGCTTTCAGCCTCAGCATCCTCTTGCTGGTCACGGGGTTTTCGCCACGTCCCGGCGGCGATGCGTGGCTGATCGGGAGCGAGGCCCGAGCAGAGTCGCTCTTGTCCGATCCTATCGAGGCCGTCGCGCCGGAAACCTGGAATATTCTTCAGGCCATAACTCCGGGTATTCAGGATGCGCTGCTCGACAAGTTCAACAGTTGGCAGGAGAGCCGTGAAGACGGCGCTCCGGGTGTGCTCACGAACATTCGGGCGCCAGCGCGATCCACTTCGGCTTAGAATCTGCGAAGCACAACCAACCCGCCAACAATCATCAACCCTCCGACAACCTGCACGAGGGTGATGGGCTCGCTCAGGAGGAAGTATGCAGCGACGAGGGCAACGAACGGCACGAGGTTCGAGAACGCCGCGGTTTGCGATGGGCCAACCTTCTTGACAGCCATAATCCATATCGCATAAGCAACGCCCGTTGAGAGACCACCCGAGAAGAGCAGGGCAATCCACGTCACGGCCTCGAAACCGGCCCAGCTAGTTTCGGGCAGCGTAAACAGACCGAGACCAGCCAGAATCGGCATTGCGGCAAGCACTCCGAAAAACGTGAGCCCAAGTGCAGGCGTTCCGCGCGTGAGAATGGGCCGACTGAATACCGTGTAAAGTGCCCAGAAGACAGCGCCGAAAAGCATCAGCACGTTTCCGAGAAAGGTTGAGTTCGAAAAGGCAAGCGCGCCGCTTCCGGCCAGTACAATGACGATGACGCCGGCGAAGCTCAGCCCAAGCCCAGCCCATTGCGCCGCGCGAAGTCGATCGATGTTTAGCGCATGGCCGAGTAGCGCCGTCCACATCGGACTCGATGCGATGATGAGGGCGGCATTCCCCGCGCCCGTCTGCGATACGCCCAGAATGAACAGCACCTGATAGCCAACATGGCCGATCATTCCGAGCCCCGTGATGCTCCAGGGGCGTTCAAGGAAAACCGAAAAGAACCGTCTGGAAGTTCGACGGGCCTCAACCGCCCAGGCCGCACCCAAAACAGCCGCAGACACGACAAATCGAAAAAGATTGACCGTGAACGGATGCATCACCTCCAGTGGTACTTTAATGACCGGGAAATTCAATCCCCAGATCAGAACCACGAGCAGCAGGCCAGCATCATAACGAAGCGACGAACGAGAAGCGGGAAGCATGCAGCGGGTGGGTTGCGAGCGCGTCCAACGTCCGCTGACGCACTCGGTTCGGCTCCCTCTTCATTCACCGAACTATGAAACAGAACGGCATCAAGAAGCTCTACTACGCGATCAGTGAGGTGAGCGAAATGACAGGCCTGGAGCCTCACGTGCTGCGCTACTGGGAGACTGAGTTTTCTAACCTCAAGCCCAAAAAGAACCGGGCGGGTAACCGGGCCTACACCTTAGACGATATCGCTGATGTTGAACGGATCAAGCACCTCCTCCGCGACGAGAAGTACACATTGGAAGGGGCACGGCAGTCGCTTTCGAGAAGACGAAAAGGAGCCGAACCCGCCACGCAATCCGGACTGATCAAGCTTCGTGCTTTTTTGGAGGACGTGTTGCAGCAGCTTCCGTGACCACGGTAGTTTTATAGCAGATTTCGGGTAGTGGCGCAGCCCGGTAGCGCACCTGCCTGGGGGGCAGGGGGTCGTGGGTTCAAATCCCGCCTACCCGACCACAAAGTCTCGGCAGCTTCGTCCGCCGGGGCTTTTTTGGGTTTGCGCGGCCTGGTGAAGGTGGGAGAAGGTCTCGGCTTAACTCGGAAGAGCGCGTGATTCTGGACAAGCGGAGAATTGATAGTTAGAACATTCCAAGGCTGAAGCGCTGGAACTGTACTAAATCGGGTGCCGAAACAGATCCGGCGGACTCTTCCTCGCCAGCCGTAGCCTTCGTATTCTAGGGGTCTGTCGGACTTAGGCAGATTCTACTGCGGCGGCGGTTACTCGGCCCTTTTCTCCGCTCTTTTTCGTTACATAGTCCCGCTATGCGCCTCAAAAGAGCGAATAACTGGTCTCGATCACCCATTCGCGTCGTAACGAAACCCTAAGTCCGACATACCCTTAGCCATCCACGTCCGCAGTTCCTCGCATCCCGCAAATGGCTTCCGCCGCCCATTCATTCGAAGCCGATCTGCGCGCCGTCCGGGAGGCTGCCGGGCTCACGATCGAAGACGTTCATCACGCGACACGCCTCGCGAAGGATATCATCCAGCGGTTCGAATCCGGGCAGCTCGTTGGCGACCCTTCGTTTAATGCAGTCTACCTGAAGGCGTTTGCCCGCTCCTACGGTGAGGCCGTGGGGCTTCGCCCTCATATTGTGCAAGCTGCGTGGGAGGCCGCCGTCGACGGAGCCTATCATGGCGAGCTCCACCCCGACTTTGCCAAGAGCAGGGACGGCATACCGGAGGAGGTATTGGGCGCCTCAGACGCCGTATCGGCGACAGAGGACGAGGCAGTCGTCCCGCAGAAGGAAAGCCGATTCTCGAAAGTGGACCCGTTGCCTCCCGCAATCGTCGTCGGGTCGGCCGCGTTTCCCGTCCCTTCGACGACCACCTATACGGGCGCGAAGCCCACTCGTCGCCTTCAACAGAAAGCGCGACCGAGCTCCGGGAAGGCGTTCGATTCGGCATGGGGCGCCATACTGGGCGTGACTGTTGTGATCGTCGTCGCCGTACTCACCATACTATGGCTCCTTTTCCGCGGTGACGCGCCGGAGCCGGATGTCGCCACGTCGAGTGGTCCTGAAAGTGTAGAGAGCACCGAGGTCGAGAGTCTTGTTGTTGGTGGGCCAATGGATCAGGCTGCCGCTCCGCGTTTGGCTTTCCCGATCGAAGTTTCCGTTGTTGTGGGCGGTAATGGTCTACAGAATTTCAAGGTGACGGAGGCCCCGAGCGAACGACAACCGATCTGGGTCGAGCCGGGGGAGACCGTTTCTTTCTCCAGCGACCAGAGCGTGGTGCTCTGGGGGGAGGCAGCCAGCGGCCTGAACCCCGACGAAGTGACGCTGCGCTTCCAGGGCTACGAGTGGAAACCTCCGCAGGGCCAGGTTCTTCGGATTGACAGAGAATATGGGCAGACGCTTCTCGACTCCCTGCATGCCGTTTTCCCACGCGGTGGACAAATAACGTCGCAACCCTGACCGCAATGGACCTCGTCAACGATGCGCTGGAGGCCCTACGCGAGTTGGACCGCACGCCGGTTGCCGATCTCGAGAAATCCGGCGCGGAAACATTTGCGAGTCGGCTCGGCGATGTCGTGCGGCGGCTGGGCCATGCCTATTACGTCGAGGACGAGCCGCTCCTGAGCGACGGCCAGTACGACAAACTTTTTCGTGCATTGCAGGCTGTCGAGGAGCGTTTCCCGGACCTGAAAACGACCGACTCACCAACGCATCGCGTAGGTGGGGCGCCTCTCGGAAAGTTTGAGAAAGTGCGGCATCCTGAGCCGCTGCTTTCGTTAACCAATGCATTCGATGCCGACGAGCTGCGCACGTGGTATCAGCGAACCTGCCGTGGGCTGGAATCCGTTCTGAAGGAGGGCGAGACGCCAACGCTCGTTGCAGAACTAAAGATAGACGGGCTCGCGATTTCCCTTCGCTATGAAGACGGGCGCTTGACGCAGGGCGCGACGCGCGGCAACGGAATCATCGGCGAGAACGTCACCACACACGTCAAAACGATCCGTTCAATTCCGCTCAGGTTGATGGGAGATCCCCCGCACGTCGTTGAAGTTCGCGGGGAGGCGTACATGCGCCTAACTACATTCGACGAGCTGAATCAGAAGCTTGTCGCGGCAGGCGAAAGCCCTTTGGCAAATCCGCGAAATACCGCGGCCGGGAGCCTCCGCCAGCTCGATCCCTCGGCCGTTGCGGAGCGCAAACTTGACTTCTGGGCGTATGGTCTTGGACAGACCGACGGTGCCATTCCCCCGGGCCAGATGGAAGCGCTGGCCTGGATGGAGCGGATAGGCCTACCTACCAGCCCACATCACGAGCGTTTCAGCAGCATTGAGGGCGTCATTGACTTCTGCACAACCTGGACGGAGAAACGTGGCGAACTCGATTTCGAGATCGACGGCGTCGTCGTCAAAGTCGACAGACGGGATTATCAACAGATGCTCGGAAACGTTGCCAACGCGCCTCGATGGGCTGTGGCCTTCAAATTTCCCGCACAAGAAGCGACGACCACCTTGCTCGGCATCGAGCACAGCGTCGGGCGGACGGGCGTTGTCAAACCCGTCGCCATTCTTGAACCGGTTGAAGTCGGCGGCGTCACCGTTTCGCGCGCCACCCTTCACAACGCCGCCTACATCCTGAGCCGCGATATCCGCATCCGCGATCGCGTCGTCATCAAGCGGGCCGGCGACGTGATTCCACAGGTTGTTGGACCCGTGGTTGAGGTCCGCAACGGCAGCGAAGTCATTTACACGGAGCCGTCGAGCTGCCCCGATTGCGGTGAGCCGCTGGTCCGCCTGGAAGGAGAAGCGGACATTCGTTGCGTATCTGCGACGTGCCCGGCGCAGCTCAAACGACTGGTCGAACACTTCGCGTCACGCAACGCGATAGACATCGACGGGATGGGGGAGAAGGTCGCCGCGCAGTTTGTTGACTTCGGCCTCGTCCGGGCCATTCCTGACATCTACGCGTTGGGCCGCGATGCCCTGCTCGCGTTGGAGGGATACAAAGACAAGAAAGTCGACAACCTGATGGCAGGCATAGAGGCATCGAAAGAGAGACCGTTGCACCGCCTGCTCTTTGGGCTGGGGATTCGATTCATTGGAGAAACGACAGCCAAACTGCTCGTGGCCGAATACGCGTCGCTGGAAGATCTGGGCGTGGCCACGCGCGACGAACTTGAGGCGACCCACGGCATCGGGCCAGAAACGGCGGAAAGTGTGGTGGCATGGTTTGCTCACGAAAAAAACAGGGCGACCATTGCAAGGCTCCGCCAACTGGGCGTCAACACGACGAGGTTAGAGGAGGAAGTCCCGACGGAGATTCCGGCCAATTCTGAGATCCATGGGAAAACCTTTGTCCTCACTGGCACACTCCCAACCCTTTCGCGCGGGGACGCCTCAACGTCGATCGAAAAGGCTGGCGGAAAGGTGTCGGGCAGCGTCTCGAAGAAGACGGACTTTGTGGTTGCGGGCGAGGCTGCCGGTTCAAAACTGGAGAAGGCTAAGGCGTTGGGCATTCCCGTTCTCGACGAAGCTGCGCTTCTGGCACTCCTGAGCTAGCTTCCCGAGATTGTGTTCGACTTTGCCCGAGAACGTATGGCTTACCGCGCTGCCCTGAAGGCGGCGCAACGCAGGACCGTAGGCGAGCGCCCGATTGATCCGCGACAGGTGCGCATTCTCCTGGTAATGCCGGACGACGAGGAATTGCTGCGCGCGGCCTGGAGATTTGCCCTTCAGATTGATGTACCGCGGACCAATCTCACCCCGGTCATTTTCGGCGAGCGTGTCATCTATTCGCCCGATGCCTTCGCGGGGGCAGTTGATGTGGTCACCGAAAAAGATCTCACGTGGCGGAAACTTCCCAACAAGAAAGTTCTGGAGGCCTTCTGGAACCCGCCTCCGCACGTGGCCATCGACCTTTCCGTCCCGTTCTCATCTGCCGCCGGGTATCTGGCCGGGGGTTCGTCGGCGCACTTCCGGGTCGGCATCTACGACAAGGCTGCTGAGCCGTTCTACGATTTCCTCCTGGCGCCGACCCAGAGTTTCGACACAGCCCTCATCGCACTGCGTGGCTATCTCGAATCCATCGAGCCGCGTGTGATCGCGTTCACCTAAGAAACGTCCGTCCATTTGCTTGAGCCGCTCGACTTTGTCGTCATCGTCGTCTACTTCGTTGGGATTGCCTGGCTAGGCATTCGTGCAGCGGGCAAGCAGCGAACCACGACCGACTACTTCCTGGGCGGCCGCGATCTTCCCTGGTGGGCCGTGTGTTTTTCGGTCATCGCGACCGAGACCAGCACGCTCACGGTCATCGGCGTTCCGGCGATATCGTTCGGAGGCCCGCTCCTGTTCTTTCAAATCACTCTGGGGTACCTGATCGGCCGCGTGATCGTCGCGTTCGTGTTCCTGCCGCGCTACTTCCGGGGCGAGCAGGAAACGGCGTATGCGTTTCTCGGCCATCGCTTCGGCAACAGGATGCGCATGCTTTCGTCGGTGACTTTTATGTTCACCCGCCTTCTGGCCGACGGCGTGCGCCTCTTCGCCATCGCTATTCCGTTTCGTGTAGTTGCCCTCCTCGCCGGGTGGGATGTCAGCTACCTGGTCATCATTGTTGCCATAGGTCTCGTCACGATTTGCTACACCTTCATAGGCGGGTTAAAGGCTGTGGTGTGGATGGACACCGTGCAGATGGTCATCTATGTGGGCGGCGCGGTGCTTGCTGTCTTCATTCTGAATGGCCAGGTCCCGGCCGACTGGCTCGCCAGTGCTGCCGCAAACGGAAAGACACACCTCCTGAATACCACCTGGAGCGTCACGGACTGGCTCACGCAGCCCTACGCTTTCGCGACCGCCATAGTGGGCGGGGCTGTTTTTACGATGGCCTCGCACGGCTCCGACCAGCTCATCGTTCAGCGTATCCTTGCGTGCCGCTCATTGGCCGATGGCAAGAAGGCCTTGATCGCGAGCGGATTCGGGGTGATGGTCCAGTTCGGACTTTTCCTCTTGCTGGGACTTCTGCTCTGGGCCTATTACGATGGCGCGACGTTCGCCGACCTCGGTCTTGCACGCGGCGACGAGGTCTTCCCGAAGTTCATCGTCGAAGGTATGCCGCCTGGCGTCTCGGGCCTCCTGCTCGCCGGCATCATCGCCGCCGCGATGAGCACGCTCTCCTCGTCTCTCAACGCCTTGGCCGGCGCCACTGTCTACGACGTGCTACCCAACCTGTCGGGGAAAGGTATGGACGACGCGACGGCGCTGCGTGTGAGCAGGTGGATGACGCTGGTTTGGGGCCTTGTTTTCATTGGCTTCGCCACGTTGTTCACCGATATGCAAAACCCCGTCGTCGAATTGGGCCTGAGCATTGCGAGCTTTACATACGGTGGCCTGCTTGGAGCTTTCCTCCTGGGCATCCTCAACAGACGGGCCACCGAGACGGACGCCATGATTGCCTTCGCGGTCACGATCGCCGTGATGACCACGGTGATCTTCGGCGTCTACTACAGTGCGACAGAAGCATCCTGGATCTTCGCCTGGCGACCGGATGCGCAGCTCAGGGAAGCGCGGAGCCTGGTGCCGCTCGCGTGGCCGCTCTATACCGTGTTCGGCGCCGCCGGAATGGTGCTGCTTGGAAGTCTTCTCGGATTGAGGCACGGGGATATGCCTTCTTCGCCGAATTCCGGAGTGGATGAGAAGCAGGCGATCTTCTAGCAGGCTGTTGATCTGTTCCTCCTATCTGTGGCGGCGACTCTTGATCGATCTCAGCGTTGCGAGAATCTTGCCGGATAACCAATACCGCCGCGATCTCGCGCCTTTATCTCGACCACGATTCGCTCGCCTCGCCAACGGATGAATAAAACCACGGCCTGCTGAAATGGCTTCAACGTAGCTTGCGCCTTCAACGTATCCCGTTTTCATGAGCATTCTCGACCGTGTCGGACTGAAGCAAAAGGCGGGGCGGAAGCCCCGACTGCCTCACGCAAGAATGGAAGCGCAAGGTCCGTCTCTGCGGCAGAAGCTCTCGCGTCGGGCAATCTGGGAGCGTATAGGGTTGCTGACCGTGTTGGTCGCGTTGGGCCTGGCGGCATTTCCACGCGTGAAGTTCAACCGGAATACGGTAGACCCTGGTGCCGTGTGGTTCGGCGACGAGCTTGTCGCTCCGTTCAGCTTTCCCATCCACCTCCCCGATGAAGAGATAGAAGCCCAGCGCGATTCGATTAGAGAGACACTGCCGCCTGTTTTTTCGGTCAACGCAAGCGCGGCCAATGAAACGCAGTCGCTCATCGATACGCTCGATTCCCGGTTCGACGACGTCTTCCAGGCGTACGCGGATTGGCAAATCGCGACAGTGCGCGGGGAATCCGAGGGCAGAGCGCCAGTCGATTCTTCAGAGTATCTCCGCCTTCGCTCGAACTTCCTTGTTTCGATTTCAGATGCGCAATGGGATGCGCTACTGGCCTCTTACGCGGCTCACTCCGGCGTCCTTCCCACGCCAACGCGAGCAGGGGAGGGGGCTCCGGCGCTCTCGGAATTGTTGCTGGGCTCCGTGGGGCGCCTGAGCGCGGGCCCACTCGCCCAGAACGTGTTTGACCGACCTAGGGATAGCGTGCGAACGACAACCGTGCTGGTCCGCAACGCGGACCCGGCGATTCGCGATGAACGGATTCGCCCGATGACCGACCTCTTGGGAATGGACGAAGCATTTGCTCAGGCGCAGCGCGCACTGGAGCAACAGTTCGCCGGGCGGCGCGATACCGTGAGGCTTGGAATGACCTTCTTCGAATACGCCTACAGAACGCCGTTGCACTACGAGCAGGCAGCAACCGAGCGACGCCTGACCGACGAAATGGCAAAAATTGCCACGACGCGTGGGCGAATCGCCGAGGGTATGACGATTATCCGCCGCGGCGACATCGTGACAGATGAGGTCGCGGAACAGCTTTCGTCGCTGGAGACGGAGCAACGTCTGCGCGCAGGAGATATCAGCAGATACAGGACGTGGCTTGGCCAGTTTTTGCTCATTCTGGCCGCGTACTCCATCTTCTTTCTCTATCTCTACCTTCTGAGGCCATCGGTCTTCAGCAATACGCGCTCGCTCTTACTGATCTCTTTGCTCGTTGGTGGCATTGTTGTTGGCTACGCCGTTCTTGGAAATATCGATTTGCTGAACGAGCTCGCAGCCCCCGTCGCGCTCGTTTCCATTATGCTCACCATCCTGTTCGATTCCAGGGTTGCGATGTTCGCAACGGTGACCCTCGCAATCATAGGCGGTCTGGTTTTCGGGTTCGATTTCCCGTTTACGTTCGCCACCATATTCGCCGGCTTCGTGGGAGTATTCTCTGTTCGAGATGTCAAGAACCGCAGCCATCTGGTGATCTCGGCAGGGCTCGTTCTGGGTGCCTACTTGTTGATGGGTGTTGCCTACGCAATGCTGCGAGCCGATCCCTTGGACCCCCGCATCTTTATCGACATACGGAGTGTGCTCGTCAATGCCGTCATGCTGCTGCTGGCCTCGCCGCTTCTGTACGGCATCGAGCGAGTGTTTGGCGTTACGACCGATATCGCATTGCTCGAACTCTCAGACACGAATCGGGACCTCCTTAAGCAACTTTCGTTGAGCGCTCCCGGAACGTTTAACCACTCGTTGCAGGTCGCCAATCTCGCCGAGGCCGCCGCCGACACGGTGGGGGCGAATGCACTGCAGGCCCGCGTGGGAGCGCTCTACCACGATATCGGGAAGATGAACAAGCCGGAGTACTTTATCGAAAACCAGAGGCCGGACGATAACCCACACGACCGTTTGAAACCTCGGATGAGCGCCCTCATCATAGGTAGCCATGTCAAAGAAGGTGTGGAAATCGGGAAGGAATACAAGCTGCCAAGCGTGGTTCTCGATTTCATCACCACTCACCACGGCACGGGGCTGATCGAATATTTTTACCGGAAGGCGGAGGAGAACCAGGATCCGAAAGATCAACCCGCGGACGAGGCGGAGTTTCGCTACCCAGGGCCACGCCCTTCGACGAGCGAGCAGGCGATCGTGATGCTCGCCGACTCCGTGGAAGCCGCCAGTCGTTCCCTTCAGAAACCAACCCCAAGACGCCTCGAAACGCTGATTGATGCCATTCTGAAGGCCAGAACGGAAGACGGCCAGTTGGGGGATAGCAGCCTTACATTTGCCGACCTCAGCCGCATCAAGGAAACCTTTCTCTCTATTCTAAGCGGCGTCTACCATTTCAGGGTCAAGTATCCGGACCAGGAGGAAGAAGCGGACGCCGACCGTGTAGAAACCGAAGCGGAAGGTGCCCTCTCGCTATCGCCAAAGCCGGGTCTCGATATCGAAATGCCCTCTGGAGGTTCTGGAAGAGACACCACACATCGGTCGAATACGGCGGACGGTGATGGTCCGGACGACCGATCTTCGAGCGAGCGGGCAACAATGGGCTAGCGGTCTACCGGCCAACCGTTTTCCGAATATGATCGAGGGCCTCCACCGTGACTTCCGACGCCCACGCCACGGCCGGAATGTCGTCCAAAAATGGCCGGAGCCGCCGACGCACTTGCGCTGTGTAGACGACCAGATCGACCTGCCGGAGCAGAGACTCAAGACGCCGTCGCTCTCCCTCAATGGGGAGAGCGATGATCTGTCCGCCAAAACCGGCAAAGGTCCTCAGTTCTTGAGATAACGGCTCTATTGCGTCGCTGGTCCGAGTGATGAGTCCAACCGTCTCGGACAAGCCAAGATGGGCAACGCGCTCGACGGCCGCGTACGCCGGCAACACGGCTACGCCGACGATCTCCGCGTCGTTAATGGCACGCATGGCCCGCTGAAGATCGGGAAGGGCCGCCAGGACTACGTCCACGCCCCTGCATTCGTCGAGTTCACTCAAGGCGACGGGCTCGATTCGCTCCTGCAAAAGACCGGTTAGCTGCTCGGCGATCTCCTCGGCCCGTTCCCGGAACGATGCCGCGAAAAGCAGTTTCCGCCGCACCCCCGGCGACTCGAAAAATTGAAGCTGTTCGCCAAACAGGTATTCTGTTTCCTCGTCCGATAGTCCCAGGGAGACCAGACGCTGCAATGCGTTTTGCACGATGGCGGCGCCTCGCTCGCGGCGTTCGGAAGACGAGATGGTGGGAGGTTCGGCGGCGTAAAAGCCACCGCCACGCTTGGATGTCAGCAGGCCACCTTCCTCAAGCTTTCCATATGCTTTCCGCACCGTATGGAACGAGACGCCCAACTGCTCCGCAAACTTGCGGGTAGACGGGAGCCGCTCCCCGGTCTGGTAGCGCCCAGCAGCGAGGTGATACCGCAGTTGCTCCACAAGTTGCTCCGCGATAGGGACGGAAGCGGTGCGGTCGAGTTCGATCACGTGGGTGGAATGGTGAGCCACTTTGAAGAACTCAAAACTACACCCGGTCTATCTCGCAGTGGTTGCGAACGCCGATGCAGCCTCGTTCAGCGCATCTCTGAGTTGCGTGAAACATGGCCACTCGTCTGGCCGCAAGGTATAAACCTGATGCCCTATGCCGATGCTTAGTTCGCCATCGACGCGGTTGGGTGGAAAAACGCGGTAGAGCATCAGCTCGCTATCTGATGCAGGATTGGGTCGGCGGGCGACATCCCAAACCGAACGCACGGCGGCAAATCCACCGCGAATGACAATCTCAGCAGGTTTTCGGCGGAGTTCATGCATTGCCCATGCGGCGGCAACCGCATAGGCCAGAGGTGCCGCCCACAGCAGCGTACCAAGCACCGCCGATCCTTGCATCAGCGCTACAAACGAAACGGTGAGCAGCGTGATCAGCGAAATGGCGACCGGCTGGGCCTGCGCCCGAGCCACCACATGGGCGAGCGTGCTATCGCCGGGATGGTGAATGCTGCGGTAGGAGGTCATTTCCTATAGCGCAGTTCGTCGTGGGTAATGCCACATTAGGCCACGTCTACGCGACACGAAACACGAAACTCGAAATCCTGAGCCCTCATCAGAACCCGTTGACACTTTCGGCAACGGCCTCCTTTTCAGAATCTCCATCCGCTTCATGGAAGGGATAGCTGAAGTGGGTCGGCGGCACGAACGTCTCCTTTATCGAGCGGAGGCTAGCCCAGCGAAGGAGATTGACGTGCGATCCCGCCTTGTCGTT
Source organism: Rubricoccaceae bacterium (assembly GCA_041748175.1). Taxonomy (GTDB): domain Bacteria; phylum Bacteroidota; class Rhodothermia; order Rhodothermales; family Rubricoccaceae; genus JAHEJB01. The sequence continues at coordinate 61,648 of JBGTDU010000077.1, read as the reverse complement.
GGTGCCCGACTTCCGCGCCCCACCAAACGGCTGCTGCCCGACGACAGCACCAGTCGGTTTGTCGTTGAGGTAGAAGTTGCCCGCGCTGTCAACGAGCCGCTCGGAGGCATGTGCGAGTACGGCGCGGTCCTGCGCAAAAACAGCCCCTGTGAGGGCGTATGGACTCGTTTCATCGACCAGCGTGAGCAAGTCGTCGAAACTCATGGAGCCCGGCGCAACGAAGACAGACGCGACCGGGCCAAACAGCTCTTCCTCCATCGTCTCGTAATGCGGATCCTCCGCACGAAGGACGGTTGGCTCGATGAAGTAGCCTTCCTCATCGGAGAACGAGCCGCCGTGAACGATGTCCACGCCGGCTGCTTCCTTCGCTCGCGCGATGTAGGACGTGATGTTGTCGTACGACTTCCGGTCAATCACCGCGTTGACGAAGTTGGTGAAATCCTCCACCGGCCCCATCCTGACCTCGGCAAGCTGGCTGGTCATTTCAGACTCAACCTCCGGCCAAATGGCTTCGGGGATGTAAACACGCGACGACGCCGAGCATTTCTGCCCCTGATATTCGAATGAGCCGCGGACGATGGCGGTGGCCAGAGCAATCGGGTCGGCCGACTCATGGGCGACGATGAAATCCTTGCCACCCGTCTCTCCGACGATGCGTGGGTAGGTGCGGTAGTGGTCCAGGTTTCCGGCGATAGTCTGCCACAGGCGGTTGAAGGTGCCGGTTGATCCCGTAAAATGAAGTCCAGTGAAGTGCTCCGAGGCAAGGACGGGGTCGCCGACGCTCGCGCCGTCACCGGGCAAAAGATTGATGACACCCGGTGGCAGCCCGGCCGCTTCGAGTAATTCCACAAACACCATGGCCGAAAGCGTCGCCGTCGAAGCCGGCATCCAGAGAACCGTATTGCCCATCATAGCCGGGGCGGTAGGAAGGTTGCCCGCGATGGCCGTGAAGTTGAAGGGCGTGATGGCAAAGACGAAGCCTTCCAACGGGCGGTACTCTGTGCTATTCCATATGCCTTCCGAGCTAATCGGTTGATCCTCGTATATCCGAGCGACAAAGTGCGCATTAAACCGGAGGAAGTCGATCAGCTCGCATGCCGAGTCGATCTCCGCCTGATACGCATTCTTGCTCTGGCCGAGCATCGTCGCCGCGTTCAGGCGGTCTCGGAACGGCCCGGCCAAGAGATCGGCTGCCTTCAGGAAAATGGCAGCGCGATCTGTCCATTCCATGCGCATCCAGTCGTGGCGCGCGCTTACTGCCGCCCGAATGGCCTGATCCACGTGGCCGCCGTTTACTTTGTGCAACGTCCCGATTCGGTGGTTGAGATCGTGCGGAGCGAAAAGCTCTTCCGTAATCCCCGTCTCGATGTGCTTGCCGTTGATGTATGGCGTTACGACGTGTTCCTCGGAACGGAGGTCCATTAGGGCTCGCTTCAGCGATGCACGCGCCGGGCTGCCGGGTGCATAGCTCCGAACGGGTTCGTTGACGGGACGCGGTGGTCGGGAGATGGCGTTGTTCATACCTTCAGGTGTGTTCTGGAAGCGGAAAAAAGGCTAGCCGGGAGGATTCCAGCGTGCCGCAATAGAAACAGGAATCGGCATTTCAAGATACTCGGGCTGTTGTTTCGGGTTCTCCGTCGAGGCCTCTCTCCGATCCGGAAACGTCGTCTTAACCGCTAATTGTCACAGTTCCGCCGATGGCAGGTCGCTCGTTCGAACGCTTTGTGGCGCTGCGGTACCTGCTCGGCGCTCAGGGCCAGAGCCGAAGCGGGACATTCCTGCGGTTTATCACGTTCGTCGCCATAGGTGGCGTCGCCGTTGGAACGGCGGCGCTGTTGCTGGCTTTGATGATCGTGCGCGGCTTTGGCCACGAGATCGAGGAGAAGATCGTCGGGTTTGGACAGCACGTTCGGGTGGACCATTTTCTCGGCGATCCGTTGTCCGGTGCGGATTCACTCGTGGCCCTGCTCGGCCAATTCGAGGGAGTTAACCGGGTAGCACCTTCGATCATCGAGTTCGGCCTGCTTCGTGCTCGCGACGGCAACGGCGCTGTGGGAATCGAGGGCGCGCTATTCTGGGGTACGGCAGTCGATGACCAGCCGTTCATCGCGGAGCACATCGACCGGGGCACGTTCAGCTATGCTATCGACTCGACAGGCCACCCCGGGCTCGTCCTTGGCGCGCGGCTTGCGGAGCTACTTGGTGTAGATGTGGGAGGGACCATCACGGCCTTTTCGACCCGCTCGCTTCGCCAGGCAGGTGGTCTTGGAAGCCGCCCACGCGTCAGTCAGTTCCACCTGGCCGGTGTTTATGACACGGGCTTCGCCGAATTCGACGACAGTTTCGCATACGTGGACCTTGCCGTCGCCCGGTCATTCTTTGGTTATGGCACGGATGAGATCTCGCGGGCAGAACTCACACTAGACGATATTCGGCGCAGCCCGGATGTCGCCAACGAGATCATCGTCGCTCTCGGTCCGCCCATCCAGGCTGTCTCCGTCTTCGAGGCATTCGGCCATCTCTTCGCCTGGGTCAACCTGCAGAAGAGCATCATCCCGCTGCTCATCTCTATTCTCATTATCGTCGCCGCGTTCAATATCATCGGCACACTGCTTCTGCTCATCCTCGACAAGACCCGCGACATCGGCATTGTCCTCGGAATGGGCGCATCGGCCAAATCCGTTCGTAGGATGTTTTTGTGGCTTGGCGTCTTCATCGGGTTGGCCGGTGCTGCCCTCGGCACCGTTCTCGCTTTGGCCTTCGGTCTGATTCAGCACAAATATGGCATCATCCCCCTGCCGCCAGAGGCGTACTACCTTGATCATGCGCCGGTTGAGCTACGCGCCGTCGATTTTGTTATCGTTCCCGCTATCGCCGTCGTGCTCTGCACGCTCGCGGCCTATCTGCCGGCCCGGGCTGCGGCCCGGATTGCCCCTCTCCGGTCGATCCGCTTCGGCGCTTGACCTTCCTTTTCCATCAGCTTCCTCACTCAATCCCATTCCGTCATGTCCGTTAATGTTGGCGATAGCGCCCCCGATTTCACCCTCTTCAGCGACGAGAAAAACGCATGGACACTCTCCGATCATCGAGGGAAGAACGTCGTCCTTTTGTTCTTTCCTGCCGCATTCAGCAAAACGTGCACGACCGAGTTGAACACGATTAACAACGATCTCGCGCGGTTGAACGACGCGAACGCGGTGGTGGTCGGCATATCGACGGACACTCCCTTCGCGCTCGCGGAGTTTAAGGCGGCGAATATGCTGAAGTATTCTCTTCTCAGCGATCACAACGCGGAAGTCTCCGCAAAGTATGGCACCAAGTTCGACAATAACTTTACCGCGATGGGCTTCGACCGTATCGCCAGAAGGTCGGTTTTTGTCATGGATGAGAGCGGCACCGTCGTTCATCGTGAGGTCGTGGAAAACCCCGGCGGCGAGCCGGATTACGAGGCCCTCATGATGGCGATCGAGGCCGCATGATGGCTGTTGCGGCGTCCAAAATTGGCATCCGGGTAAATGTGCGGCTATTCAGCGTTCTTCGCGAGGCTGTTGGCGTTTCGACGATGGACATTGAAGCGCCTGTGGGCTGCACAGCAGGGGGTCTGCTTGATCAACTGGCAGCCGCACATCCGGCGATTCACCGCTTCCGCAGTCACATCCGCCTTGCCGTAAACGCCAGTTACGTCTCGGTAGACGTCGTCCTGGGCGACGGCGACGAAATCGCCCTCATAACGCCAACGAGTGGAGGATGACATCGTCTTTCCACAAACCGTCTGGTTCAAGTTGGATCGGACTCGCCGAAGATCCGCTTCCCCTTGCGGAGGCCCATCAGTTCCTGCTCGGCGAAAGCGCCGGTGGCGTTTGCCTGTTCACGGGCGTTGTTCGACGATGGACCGGCGATGTCGAAACGCCGGGACTCAACTACGAGGCCTACGCTACGATGGCTGTGGCGGAAATGGAGAGGCTCGCGGCCGATGCCTCCACGCGCTGGCCTGTCGTTCGACTGGTACTCTTGCATCGTCTGGGTAACGTAGACGCGGGCGAAGCCAGCGTTGTAGTTGGCCTAGCCTGCCCACACCGCGCAGACGCATTCGAGGCCTGCCGCTGGCTTATCGATACCCTCAAGACGGAAGTGCCAATTTGGAAGGACGAGACAGAGTATAACCGTATCACTTTCCCGATTGAACCAACCATGCTATGATTCAAGCCCTTCACGACAAGGCCCGTGCGCTCAACAAAAGGATTGTTTTCCCTGAGGGGGAAGATCCGCGAACGATTCACGCAGTCGTCCGGCTGGTAGAAGAGGAGCTTGCGCGTCCCGTGCTCGTTGGGCATTCGGATCGTGTCCATGCAGCGGCGGATGCTTCGAGTCTCGTTCTTCCGCACACGGTGCCCATCGTTGATCCTGCGACTACAGAAAAGCGGTCGGACTATGCGCAAACGTTGTTTCAGCTCCGCAAACACAAAGGTCTGACATACGAACAGGCTCTCGACGCAGTCTCCGACGTACTCTACTTTGGCGATCTGATGGTCAAAAGGGGAGAGGCCGATGGCTGTGTGGCTGGTGCGGCTCACCCCAGCCCGGATGTTGTCCGTGCCGCCATTCAGGTTCTCGGTGTAGCAGAGGGCTCCGCTCTCGTGTCATCGTTCTTTCTTATGGTCCTGCCGGATGGTCGTCCACTCACGTTCGCCGATTGCGGCGTAAATCCGGAGCCGGATTCAAGGGAGCTAGCGTCCATTGGCATCGACGCCGCCGCCAACCACCGTTTCCTGACGGGTGAAGAACCGCGTGTCGCGTTCCTCTCCTTCTCGACGAAAGGCTCGGCGGAACACGAGGTGGTAGAAAAAGTCCAGACAGCAACCCAGATTGCTCGACAGCTCCGCCCGGATTTGATTTTGGATGGCGAACTCCAGTTTGATGCCGCTTATGTTCCGAGTGTGGCCGAGCGTAAAGCTCCAGGCTCACCGCTCGAAGGCCGCGCCAATGTATTCGTGTTCCCCGATCTAAATTCCGGCAACATTGGTTACAAGATTGCGCAGCGCATTGGAGGGGCGGAAGCGTTCGGTCCTATCATGCAGGGCCTTAACGGCGCTGCCAACGACCTCTCGCGCGGCTGCGACGCGGACGATATCGTGAACGTAGCAGTGATAACGGCCATTCAGGCAGGGGGACGTTAGTTGTCGACATGCGCGTCGCCCTCCTCCAATACAACCCGGAATACCTCCAGACAGAACGCAATCTGGACACGGTCGAAGCCCTCCTGGACCAGATGGATGCGGACTTGTTCGTCCTGCCGGAATTGTTCGCAAGCGGCTACCTCTTCCGGTCAAGCGAAGACGCGCAATCTGCTGCCGAGCCCATTCCGGATGGTCCGACCGTGCGGCGCCTCACATCCTGGGCAAAAAATTCCGGTGCCACCTTTATAGCCGGACTTCCCGAGAAAGCTGCGGACGGTAACTTCTACAATAGTGCCATCGTTGCTACACCACACGGGTGGCTCGGGACGTACCGAAAGACGCACCTATTCTACGAGGAGAAGCTGCACTTCACCCCCGGCGATACGGGCTTTAAGGTCTTCACCGTAACGGATAGAGGAGGGAATGCCTACCGAGTCGGTGTGATGATCTGCTTCGATTGGTACTTCCCGGAGGCCGCGCGGTCACTAGCGCTTGTGGGTGCCGATATTATCGCCCATCCGGCCAATCTCGTGCGGCCGGATTGTCCACGATCCATGCCAATTCGCGCACTCGAAAATCACGTCTATACGGCCACGGCGAATCGAATCGGAACGGAGACGAAAGGGGAAGAGGCGCTGACGTTTATCGGCCAAAGCCTAATATGCGACCCCAAAGGTCAGGTTCTAGCCTGTGGTTCTCAAACTGAGTCAGCGTTCATTTCCGCGGACATAGACACCCTGTCGGCACGCAACCGGCAGCTGACGCCTTACAACCATCTGTTCGAAGATCGGCGTCCGACCGAATATTCTCTCGAATAAAGAGCGCCATCAATCGAGACGCTCAAGGTTCTCGATGGTGTAGAAGACTTCGTCATCGACCGCGTTCAAAGCATAGTCGATGGAAATCGAAGTGGGGTAGCCCAAGAGGGCGTCGAAGGACGCCGTTATCATCTCGGCATTTTGGGCATAGGCTTGCGCGAGCACACCAAACAGCTCGTCTACAGTCTTCACCGTGCTCGCGGATGGTGTCGTACTTACGACCCTATCGTTTCTTACTACCACATCAAAAGTGCCCGTGTCAGCGCAGCGGCAACTGACCGTAATTGAATAGCTGTAGTCAGAAATTCCGGCACGCGTCCATTTCTCTCGTGCGTCGTCTAGTTCCCGATTGTCGGAGCTACTGAAGACGGAGCAGCCTGAAAGAATGACTAGAGCAATACCGGCTAGAATGATACGTAACATGAAACCGTAAATGGATTGTTGTGAGCCGCTGCCTGAGAAAGATGCGTTCAGATCCGCACGTCTTCAAGGGCATTCCGGATGCGCCCAACAGGATCTTTGTTCATCTCTGGTACGAAGGCTTCGCCCGTGATCGTCTCGTAGAGTTCTACGTAGCGCTCGGCGATCTGGCGGACAAAATCAGGCGGCAAATCCGGCAGAACCTGCCCCTCCATTCCTTGGAAACCATGGTCCATGAGCCATTCGCGGACAAACTCCTTGGAAAGTTGGCGTTGCGCCTCGCCGGTTAAAAGCCGCTCTTCGTAGCCGTCGGCATAGTAGTACCGCGACGAATCCGGCGTGTGGACCTCGTCGATCACAAGCAGCCGTCCGTCGGGCGCTCGTCCAAACTCGTACTTGGTGTCGACCAGAATCAGGCCTCGCTCCGCGGCCAGCTCAGTTCCCCGGGCAAAAAGACGGAGCGCCATTTCACAGGCTTCCTCAAGCGTCGCACCGTCCAGAACGCCCCGTTCAACGATATGCGCTCTCGAGATATCTTCATCGTGCCCCGCATCCGCCTTCGTTGCGGGAGTCAGAATCGCCTGGGGTAGGCGTTCGCTTTCCCGGAGGCCATCGGGCAACGATTCACCGCAAAGTAGACGCCCGCCGCCACGGTAAACGCGCCACGCATGCCCCGCGAGATAACCGCGAACGACAAACTCGACTGGAATCGCCTCGCATTCGACGGCGACCGCCACGTTGGGGTCAGGAACATCAAGGAGGTGGTTGGGCGCGATGTCCTTCGTCGCAGCAAAGAAGTATGCGGTAACTCGATTCAGCACCTGGCCCTTCAGCGGGATAGCCTGCCGCAGGATGTGGTCGAAGGCGGAGATACGGTCGGACGTGATGAGGATTAGCCGCCCGTTACCCGGCCGGTAGACGTCGCGCACCTTGCCGCGATAGCGACTTCCCAGGCGCTCAAAGCGAGTTTCGGTAATGGCGGGCGGGAGGACGGACGGCAGCATGAAGCGGTAAGGTGTATCTAGATGACAATCTAACTTCCTGCCAATTGCGGCGTCTATCTTCGGCGTTGCAAACCCGACCGAACCCATGGCCCGCATCGTGCTCGAAAACATTTCGATGGTCTACGGCAATGGCACAATCGCTCTGGACGGCCTCAATCTTGCGGTTGAGGACGGCGAGTTTGTCGTCGTAATGGGGCCTTCTGGAAGCGGGAAGAGCACGCTGCTTCGACTCATCGCGGGGCTCGAAAAGCCGACCGATGGTATTCTGGAGTTTGACGGAAAGGACGTGGTGGATCTTCCGCCGGAGAACCGTGACGTAGCTCTGGTTTTTCAGAACTATGCACTTTACCCTCACCTTTCCGTGTTCGAAAACATCGCATTTGGCCTCCGCCTAAGGAAGCAGTCGATCCCCGAGATAGAAGCGTGCGTGGTGCACATGGCCGAGAGGTTGCAGCTTGCCGACATCCTGAAACGATCGCCGAAAGAGCTTTCCGGTGGGCAGCGTCAGCGCGTTGCCGTTGCGAGAGCGCTCGTTCGAAGGCCGCGGATATTTTTGTTTGATGAGCCGCTGTCTAACCTCAACGCCGAATTGCGTATTGAGCTGCGCAACGCGATCCGAGACCGCCACGACGAAACCGGCGCAACGATGGTCTTTGTGACGCACGATGTCGGTGAAGCCTCTTCCCTTGGAGACCGAAGCATTTCGCTGTCGGCAGGAAAGGTTGTAGGAGATCATGCGCTGGCGGCATCTGAGGCGTCGCTTTCGTCGGTCGCGTAAGAACAACGAAGCATCGTTCGTTACGGCTTTGATAGTGGCTCACGCCTCAATCGCCGCCGTGTCCCCACGATGGATCGATGCGCCCGGCACTTGCCGTCGGGCCTCGATTGCTCGTATTTAGTGGCGTCGGATCGATAATCCGGCTGAGCTTCACCCAATCACTCACCCACGTACACCATGAAGAACGCACTCTTGCGCAGTCTCGTCATCTTTGGTCTTGGCTTCGGCCTTGTGACCCTTTCCGCTTGCGCCGACCAGAGCGAAGTTGACCCACCGATAACCGAGGAGCCCATTGTGGATGAGCCGGCCATCATTGAAGAAGAACCAATGATGGACGACTCGACCATGGCGGACTCCACGATGATGATGGAAGAGCCTATGGAGGAAGAGAACGCGGAAGGTGATGGCGGCAATCCCGTCGAGTAGATCGCCCAGCGTGAATGACGGGAGCCGCTGCACAGTGCGTGCGGCGGCTCTCTTTGTATGTAGACGTTGCAGCTACTTGCGATAACTGTTATTATCGCAACTACAATTACCATCCCCCCGGAATGAGCGACCTCGTCATATTCGGATCAAGCACTGTCCAGCAGGCGTCCCTGGATACCGATCTCCTTCCGCTATATCTCCTACGATTCGATTCAGTCAACACGCGACGGTCATACACGAACGACGTCGTCCAGTTTTTTGGAAGCGAAGTAATCACGCTTCGCGTTGCACGGACGGTTTCATTTGTTGAGATCAATGCACACCTTGAACAAATGAGCGAGGATGGCGCGAAAGCGTCGAGCATGCAACGGCGTATAGCAGCCCTGCGAGGCTTTTTTTCGTGGCTGGTTGCACTGCAGTTGATTGAGCAAAATCCTGCTGATCGGCAGCTTGTCCGGCGCATTCCTCGTGTTTATCGACGTGATCGTGTCATCACCGTGCTGTCTCGCGAGGAGGCGAGCCAATTGCTCGAGGCCGTCGACCCGGAGTCACCTTCATTCGTTAGGAATCAAACACTTCTCCTCGTCCTTCTGCATTGCGTTCTCCGCCGCTCCGAAGCCCGGGCGATGGACTTTGAGCACCTCCGTAAGATTGATCGTTATTGGGTGTTGGACCTTCCATTCACCAAAGGTGGCGCTGACCAATACATCAAAGTGCCGGAGCACGTTGCCGAAGCAATTCTCGCTCTAAAGCAGCAGTATGGTTACGCGAATGGGCCCGTCTGGCGTTCATTTAGCGGCAACAGCTCTGGGAAACGACTCTCGTGCACTTCGATTTACTCAATTGTCCGTGAAACGGCTGAATGCGCCGGCATTGTAGCCAGGGTTGGAGCGCATACGCTGCGACATACGGGATGCACATTAGCGATTGAGTCCGGCGCGTCGCTCCAGCAAGTGCAGGCTCATGCCCGGCACAAGAACCTTGAGACGACGATGATTTACGTGCATCAACGCGACCGATTAAGTGACAGCGCCGCTGACTACATCGATCTCAGCGGGGCGAACTCGGACGAGTGAGGTAGATCGAATTCCGCTCCGAGCGGTACAGTCTGGGCTTGTACGCGTCGAACATGCCAGCCGAAGAGCTATCGTTCTTCTCCGTGATAAATTGGAGGACGGCACAAGCAGTCGCAATGCTTCTGTCCGTAGACCTCCCGTACTCATACTATTGGCGATGGAATACCCTTTCTCTCCGGCGGAATCGCGGCGCTACAGCCGCCACGTTCTCCTGCACGAGATCGGGATGGATGGACAAACCCGGCTCCGGAATTCATCCGTATTGATTGTGGGTGTGGGTGGGCTCGGCTCGCCCGTCGCGTTGTACCTCGCGGCGGCTGGGGTCGGGCGGATCGGGTTGGTGGATTTCGACCAGGTGGACGAGTCGAACCTTCACCGTCAGGTTCTGTTTGCAGAAAGCGACATTGGGCGATTGAAGCTAGACGCTGCAAAGGATCGACTGCACGACGCCAATCCACACATTCAGCTCGATCTGCATCCGGTTCGTCTGGATGTTTCGAACGCTCTGCAGACAATCACCGGCTACGACGTCGTCGCAGATGGAACCGACAACTTTGCCACTCGCTACCTGATCAATGATGCTTGCGTCATGGCGAACGTGCCGAATGTCCACGCCTCGATCAGTCGGTTCGACGGCCAGGCTAGCGTATTTTGTGCACCAGACGGACCATGCTATCGGTGTATTTTCGAGGAGCCTCCTCCTGCCGGTCTCGTGCCTTCTTGCGCAGAAGCCGGCGTGCTCGGTGTTCTGCCGGGTCTGCTCGGCACGATCCAGGCGACGGAAGTTCTCAAGTTGATTCTCGGTATTGGAGATGGCTTGATCGGACGCTTGCTACTCGTAGATGCGCTCTCGATGCAGTTCCGGTCCCTGACTATTCCACGACGTTCTCAGTGTCCTGTTTGCGGCGATAATCCGTCCATAACATCTCTCGTATCCGATTCGGTTTACTGCCAGCCAGCTTCGTTATCCTCCTTGCCTTCCTCCATGAATGAACTCCCAGAAATCACCGTCAATGATTATCTGATCCTCCGAAATTCGGACAATCCGCCCATTCTGCTGGATGTCAGGCAGCCGGAGGAGCATGTCGCGTCGAACTTGGGCGGGATGCTGATTCCGCTTGGCGAGCTTCCTTCCCGGCTTGGCGAATTGGCAGGTTACGAGAAGGATGAGATCCTCGTCGTGCATTGCCAGATGGGTGGGAGATCTGCGCAAGCTGTGCAGTTTTTGCGTGCCAATGGTTTCGATAACGTGTTCAATTTGAAAGGTGGCATGAATGCCTGGGCCACGGAAATCGCTCCTGCCATTCCGAAGGGTTGAGCGACGCGCGCCCGGGACCATTTCTGGTGATCGCCGGGCCAACTGGCGTTGGCAAAACGGCGTTGAGCCTATGCATTGCAGGCCGCCTGGGTGCAGAAATCATTTCCGCCGATAGCCGACAGGTCTATCGCGGCCTTGAAATTGGCGTTTCAAAACCGCCCGCGGAGGCGCTGAAGTCGATCCGTCACCACTTTATCAGCGAGCGAGAGCTCGATTGTCCTTGGTCGGCCGGCAAGTTCTCCGAGGAAGCCAACGGTCGTATCGCCGAGTTGCTGAACCGGGGCGCGGTTCCTCTTGTTGTCGGCGGCTCTACACTTTATCTGGATGCGCTTGTTCATGGCCTCGCCGATCTACCCGAAAGTGATCTGGCAATTCGAGCTGGTTTGAACGACGAAGCGTCGACGAACGAGGGTGCCCAGGCGCTATTCGCCGAGCTTCAGCGCGCTGATCCCAAAGGCGCCGCGACGCTTGACTGGACAAAGAAGCAACGTCTCGTCCGAGCGCTGGAGGTATATCGGACAACTGGTAAACCGTGGTCGTCTTTCTTCGCAAAGCTGGAGCCCCCCCCCTATCAATACCGTGTCGTAGTGCTTACCCGTCCTCGCAAAGAGCTCTACGCTCGAATCGAGGCCAGAGTGGACGCTATGCTCCACAGTGGGTTACTCGATGAAAACCGGCGTTTGCTCGAACGCGGGTTCCGGCTCAACAGAAATCCCCTGCGGACGATTGGATATCAAGAGCCGTTCGATCACCTTTCAGGCGAAATCGATTACAACGAGATGGTGCGGCTACTTAAACGAAACTCCCGGCGCTATGCTAAGCGGCAGTTGACGTGGTTCGGCCATCGTGCGGAGTACGAGTGGGTGGATCTGTCTGCATTCGACTCGACAGAGGGTGCGGCGAACGCTATCCTTGAAGCCTGGCCGACGCATTCCTAAGGCGGCACGACTTGCCCTTTTCAGTGGTGTCCCCAAACCGTGCAGTCGTATACCTGCCACCTGCCTGCTCCTGCAAAGGCTTTCGCTCGTTTGGTAAATGATGCCGCAACGACCGTATTCGTTTCTATCGGGCCAAAGTAAAAGAACCGGCCGTGGGCAGGGCTCACGTCTGTCCACGGCTGGTTCCCTGCTTCGTCAATAGCGACTCTCGCAGAATCACTTCATCAACACCATCCTTCTAGATTCAACAACGCCATTTGAAACGAGCTGATAGACGTAGGTGCCGGTTGGCAGGCCGCTCGCGTCAAAATGGGCCGAATGGTTCCCGGCGTCGAGAGTCCCGTCCACAAGACGAGCCACTTCCCGTCCGAGAACATCGAAGACGCGGAGTTGGACCTCCGTCCGTTCAGGGAGCGAGAAGCCAATCGTCGTGCTTGGATTGAACGGATTCGGGTATGCGGCCCCGAGCGCAAACGTCGCCGACAATTCAGATCCCGGCTCACTTGCTTGCCCGGCGTCAACCTCGGAATTCATGGCTGTAGCCGCATCTCCCGAGGTCGAGCGGAGTAATGCGGACGACTTGGTAAACGTGAAGCTTGCGCTGGCGTCTACCACATCGAAATCTCCCACGTTACAGTTGTGCGTGTAGGTGTCCGCCGGCACAAACGCCTTGATAACCTGCCTGATCGTCCGTGTGATGTTGCCGCCAGGTTGTATTGTGCGACTGTTCCCGAATGGGCCTCTCGTTGTGTTGTAAACCGACCCATTTATCGTGGCCCAAAGATGGAGTGTAATCGGTGATGCACTCGTGTTGGTAACAACGAATTCGTAAAAGTAGTCACCGCCGCTGGGTGGTATCACGATGGGCCCGTTGACTGGCGTACATGTGACAACCAAATCTTGCGCAGGAAGCATACCATCCAGGAAGAGAACGTAAACCGCCCCGCGATTCGGTCCGCCATCATCATCCAAGAGGGCTCCGGCGGCAACATCCATGAAGCCATCACCGTTGAGATCGCCCATGGCTGTCATCGCCCGGGCAAACCTGTCCTGATCTTCAAGAGTCGCCGTGAAGTCGCCTTCCGTGTCTGATATTTTCTGATGACTCTTGACCGTCATGTCCGCATTTAAAAACAGGATCCAGATTGCCCCTCGATCCGCGTCGATATCCAGGCCACCGTCGTCGTCGCGTGCCGTACCAACCGCTAGATCTTCGACCCCGTCGCCATCCAAGTCTCCAACCATCGCCATCGAGTGGCCCCAGTGGTCATCGTCACGCAAGGGTCCGATGAATCCGCCTTCCGTAGAAGATATTTTTTGGTGGCTCTTAACCGTGCCATTTGTGTTCAGAAAGAGAATCCAGACCGCCCCACGGTCTGGGCCGCCATCGTCATCGTGCATGGCACTGACGGCAATATCGGTAATGCCATCGCCATCCCGGTCTCCCAAATTGGTGATGGCCGTGGTAAAGTTGTCATGATCGTCCAACACCCCTGTGAACCCGCCCTGGGTATCCGAGATTCTCTGGTGGCCCTTTACTGTGCCATTCGTGTTCATGAACAGGATCCAGGCAGACCCGTGATTCTCGCCTCCATCGTCGGATTCGGTGCTCCCGACGGCCATGTCCTGGACGCCATCTCCATCAAGATCTCCAATGCTTGTCACCGTCCGGCCAAATTCCTCATCGTCGACCAGTGGTCCAGCGAAACCGCCTTGCGTGGAGGAAATTTTCTGATGGCTCTTCACGGTGCCATCCGTGTTCAAAAACAGGACCCATATCGAACCTCGATTCACTCCGCCGTCGTCGTCGCCATCCGCTCCAACGGCAAGATCGACTACGCCATCATTGTCCAGGTCGCCCAGGTTCGCGATGGAGGTCCCCAAGCGGTCGACCTCATCCAGGATGCCCGTAAAGCCGCCTGCTAGAGACGATATTTTCTGGTGGCTCTTCACGGTGCCGTCGGTATTGAGGAAGAGTATCCAGACCGAACCATGGTTCTTTCCGCCATCGTCGGACAGCGAGGCCCCGACGGCCATGTCCGCGACCCCATCTCCATCAAGATCTCCCAGGTTTTCTACCGCCCCGCCGAAGGTATCGGAATTCCCCAAGGTTCCGGTAAAGCCGCCCTCGGTGCTGGAAATTTTCTGATAGGAAAGGACGGTTCCTGGTTGGGCCTGGAGCGCGGGACTTACTAGCATCAGCAAACAGGTAGAGGCCGAGAGAACGATTCTCTTCAAGGCAAGTGGGTTGGCACGCATAATCCGTCGGGCCGCGTTGGGGGAAGGAATGTGTAGCATTTCGGGTATCACCTAATATTTGAGTTGAGGAGGGTTCGACACACGCTACAACAATTGGCGCAAGCCGAAAGCAGATGTATCACAGGGGCATCTGGGGGCGTTGACGTTACCTCACATGCTCCTAACTTTGCAAGCTTGCAAGGACGAAATGGCAGATAACTATCTACTCATCGGCTAGTCGTTTGACACCTCGCAACGCCGATGCTTGCAATTCCCACGTTGTGACGACTATCAGTCTTTAACCCTTCTGGACGAGATAAAGCGCTTGTTGATGAACCCACCTCCCCTCGATGGTGGCGTGCTCAACATGCAATCCAAGCCGCTTAAATATGGACCGCCATTCCGCGTCGGTCCGGAAGTGTAGATGTTTCTCCCGCGAGGTCATCTCGCCTGCTGAGCGAATTCTGTTTGCCAACCGATCCAGCCGGTCGAGAAGCCAGTGCTGCCAGTTGGATTCGTACACCGACTCCAGAATTGCAATCGGGCCTTCGGTCACGCGCGTGGCCTCACGTAGAGTTTGTTCCATGTCCCCAGCATGGTGCAGGACGAAGATGACTACGCAGAGATCGAACGAGTTGTCCTCAAATGGCAGACGATGGCCATCATACAGCGTGAGCGGAAACGGTGTCTGGTTGAAATCGACAACATCGACCAGCGTGACCTGCGCGTCTGTGCTTTTGTGGATGGCCTCGCCGACGAACCCTTCTCCAGCCCCTAGGTCAAGCACGCGAGCGGACGAATCAAGGGGCCGGGAAAGAATCGTCTGGATCCTCCTCCATTTCTTGCTCGCCCGTTGGCGCATGAGTCTCGGCAGTCCAGCTTTGGAAATGGCGACGATCATGAAGCTCATCCAAAGTATCCAGCCCAGCCAGACGGCAAGGTCGTAGCCCCACGATGGCCCGGCATAGCGCCAGTAGGTGGCCATTGACGCGGTTCCGAGGACTGCCCAGCCGAGCCCGAACCAACGACCTGCGTCGCGTTCCATGACTAGCGGTGCGAGCGCCAAAAGTGGCACCAGGTACCACGGGTGAACCGTTGTCGAACAGACAAGAAACAACGAAAGGACGATAATCATTGCCCATCCTATCGACCAGGATTTCCACCAGTCGAGGACAAAAACAATGGGAAGTGAAAGGAGAAACAGCCATTGGAGCGCTGGACCCAACGTTTTGCTCACGTCGCCGAAGCCTATGCTCGCTGCGATTCCCTTGATGGCGAGATACGGACCCGCATTGAATTCAAAAGACCGCACATAGAGATCTAGCGATTCCTGCACGTGCGGGATCGTATAGCTTTCGGCATAGGGTGCCGCGAGCATCACAGTGAAGGTGAATCCAACGACGGCAGCCCTCCACCCCAGCCGGCGAACGATGAACGGAGCGAAGACGAACGGAACGAGCTTGACCCATCCGGCGGCGGCAATCGCACCTCCTGCGAATGATGGACGAGTTTGATGGACCGCCCAGATGGAGGCAATGAGAAGCCCGACGACCAATGCTTCTCCGTGGCCCTGCCCGGCAGTTTCGAGCACGACCAGCGGATGCCAGGCGTACAGGAGCAAATTCCGGGGATTCGCCATTCGGCTGAGAAGGAACAATCCGGCGAGCTCGCCTCCCAAGAGAATCAACTTGATGCCGTACCAGCTTGCCAGCCAACTGAACGGATACAAGAATCCGCTGACAGCGAACACAAGCTGTGAGATGGGTGGATAGACCGAGTAATAGTCGCGCGAGTTCATCTGCTCATAGATAAACTCCTCGTGAGAAGAACTCAGCTCGGAGTCGGACGGAGCAAAGTGGTACGGGTTGACTCCGCTCTCCGCCTGAATCATTCCATCCCACACGTAGCGGAATCCGTCGTCCGAGAGCGTGGGCGTCATTGGAAAGACAACGACGCGCAGAACCACGGCAAGCACGAGTACCTCCCTGGCCGACACCTCTCCCCTTCGCCATTCCAGAAATACGAGAACTCCCGCGGCCAACGCACAGAGCACGAAGCCGGTCCTCCACGCCGCCCCGCTATCTGGCGACTTCGCGCAGAGGGCCATTCCCGCAAAGAACGCGACCAAAAGAAATCGCAGGCTGGCTCGTGAGGTGCTCACGCCTTCTCTACTGGCCTCGGCGCGAACCAAAGCTTCAATCGCCGACCATCGGCCTTCAACGCTAGGTCGTCCGTCAATTCCTTTATGATGAAAAGGCCTCGTCCGCCCGTCTGGAGCGGGTCTTTTGGCAGAGCCGCGTTTTTCAGTCGATCAATTGTAAGGCCAACGCCCTCATCTTCCACCGAGAGCCAGCCTCCGTTTGCATCCCCTGTCCATTCAAGCGTGACGCTCCGGCCAGCACTGTTGCAGTTGCCGTGCTCGACGGCGTTCGCGACGGCCTCACTTACAGCGAGCAGCATTCGGCCGGTTAACTCATCCGAAAATTCTGCTTTCATGGCTGCGGCCTCCGCAAAACGAACGGCTTGCGGCACAGCATCGGGCGTACTGGCGAGAACCAACCGCATGGGTTATCGAATGACGGCGACCTTCGTAAGTACGGGATCTTGCCCATCAGTTTCAACGCGAATCAGATAGATTCCTGAAGGCACTTGCTCGCCGTTGTCGTCGGTGAGGTCCCACGGTGTGCCGCCATCCCCATCGAACTCTTCCAGGCTCCGCACGTGCTCGCCACCTAAGGCGTACACCTCAATGGTGGCTATTCGAGGCAGTCCGGCGATAACCACACGGTCGGCGTGTTGATCGGCGCGGTATGGGTTAGGGAATACGTATACGTCTGAAAGGTCTTCGGCGAAGTCTCCAAGGGTGGCTACGTTTCCTTCGGGCGCGAGCGTCGCTCCGTCGATGCCGAGCAGCCCCGATACGACGACGGTGGTCCGGAGCCCCGTCGCGCCGAGCGCACGACCCGAGATCGTCAATTCAACCTCGTCCGGCCTGGCCGTATCAAATGCAACGGACGCCACGCTTCCCGCCGGGTCGATACGATAGTTCGCGATGTCTCGCGCCTGGCCCGCACTCAGCGCTTTATTGAAGACCAGGCTGGCGCGACTCCCGTCGAGAATCCCCCAGGAAACAAGAAGAAGCGATCCTTCGGCTCCGGCGGCTGGGACGTCTATTCCAACTTCCTCCTGCCCGACCGGCGTGCCCTCGGCGTCGTGCAGGTCCGTCCAGGAAACCATGTTGGCGCCCGAAGGCAACGAGTCAAACTGGAGCGCAACAGACAGGCCATCCTCCTGAAAGAGAAGCGCCGATGGTGTCCCCGATCCACCCAGGAGAAACTGCTCCGCCGCCGTCTGCATGTCCAGTTTCTCAGAGAAAGTAAGGCGAACGTAATTGCCATCGGGGTAGCTGACGCTGGCGACGACTGCCGGCGCATGAGGACGAACAAGGCGGGACGCGGAGAGATCGGACATTGCTGGCCCGTACCAGCCTCGAAGCGTGTATTGTTGGGTCGCGGTAGCTGGGATGTCCAATTCCGCCGCCGACGTCGTGGCTATGGGGTTGAATGGCTGGCCGGGTGTGGCGGAAAACACCGTCACAGAGTCGGCGGTCGTGCTCCACGATAGGTGGACGTTGGCGGCATCGACGGCAAAAGCTGAAGCCCATTGTGGAGGGGCCAGTCCGGCCTGAGAGGCATTGTAGGAAAATAAGCGGGACTGCCCATCCGCGCCGGAAACGACGATTTCAGGCACGAGGTCGCCATCGAAATCCTCGACAACGACACGGACACTCCGCAAACCCGTTGGCCCATTTGCACCCGGAGTGGCGCCCGAATGGAAGATGGGTTTCCAATCGTTTTCGGCACTTAGAATCCATAGATCGGGTGAGTGGACGACAATGAGTTCATCTGTTCCATCCAGGTCGAAATCCGCCGCGGCCATTGTGCCGTCTCGAGTAATGAGGCTTTGGAACGCGATTTCCCGTTGGAGAGCAAACTGGTTGTTTCCCGTGTTGTTAAAACCTTGTGCCAGGCCGTAGGCCGCACCATCGATTCCACCGGCTGTTTTTGGCGTCGTCATTCCCCAGAACTCGTTGGTGCCATCGCCATCAAAGTCGCCTTGCACGAGGCGGGCACCGGCACTGTAGCGATCTGTTTCGTACGTCCAGACGGGCGTGAAATTGTGACCGCTCGTGTGTTCGTAAAGGATGTAGTCCCCGTCATAGTCGCCGCTGAGCCACTCGTTTTTGCCGTCTCCGTCGAAGTCGCCGAATTGCCCTTGCGGGTCGTTGAAGATGTTTTCCGGCTCTTCATCGTCGGAATTGCCTGTCGGGTTCTCCAGCTCAGCGATCTGCGAGAACGTCTCGCCGTCGCGCTCGAAGATCCGCCACTGAATAGCGGGTACATCACCGTCCTCGTTCCGCAATCTCAGATCATGGCCGATAATTTCGCCGTTCCCGTCGCCATCAAAATCAATGAGCTTTACGCCCCAGAGCGGCCGTCTGGTTGATCCGGACGGCGTGGAATCCTGAAAAACGACGCCTGCCGGATAACACGCTTCGGTGCTTGGAAGATCGGGGCAGCTCGTCGCACGTGCGCCCGCTTCAAGCAGAAGGGTGTTTGGGCCAAACTGAAAGAGTAGTTCACGGCGTCCGTCGTTGTCCGTATCGCCTTCGTCCCGCGGAATCAGGGGAGCCTGGAGTTGGCGATCGCGGATAAAGCCGTTCTCCCCCGCCCACTCGTAGACGAAGACACTATCGGTCGGCTCACCATCGACCAATCGGTTCTGAACGATCTCACGAAGCCCGTCAAAATCGAAGTCTGTGGTCTTCTCCATGAAGTACCCCGAAGGGATGTCGAGCACGGTCTCAGAAAACAGCGCACTGTTGATATGGAGAGCGTCGAGCACCACGGTTGCCTCGGTCGTGGCCGTCAGACCCGATGCGTTCTCGACGGTGACGGTAGCGGTAACGGTTCCCGTTTCATTATTGTCATTGGGCCAGAACAAACCATGGAGTCGCTCGATATTCGCCCCGGCTATAAACGCCATCTGGCCACCGTTGCGGGCAATTTCCAGATGGGCGGCCGTGAAATCGTCCGTCTCGATAGCGAGGAGCACGCCCTGTTTGCCATCGAAGTAAGCCGGGCCAGCGTACGTCACTTCAAGAGAAGGCGGCGACCGGTCGATGGTCACGCGGCGGTGATCTTCAAGCGTCTGGCCGTTTGTAAGGTTGGCCACAAGCCGAACCATATAGAGCCCTTCGTCGAGCGATTCGGTCTGCCAGAACCCAAGCGTATCGTCGCGGACCTGCGTGAGAAAGGGTCCGGCAATGGATGTCCAGGAGCCGATGGGCGTGTCGTTGTTGGCGGGGTCGAAGGTTGCGTATTCAATACTCCACGACGAAAACAGCGGCGCGATGGCGGAACCAACAACGGGCACAGCCTCGCTACCTGCACCACTGTCCTGGCCGGGGTTGGACAGCGAGACATTGGTGGGATAGGGGAGGCCGAGCGCATTGGAAATGTCAAGCAGTCCAGCGGCCGTGTGATGATCCCATCCCGGCTCCCCAACATCGCGAGCCGTGGAGGTCAGAATGCCGCGGATCGATTCGGGGCTAAGCGTCGGGTCGACAGATCGAAGAAGTGCGACCGCGCCCGTTACCTGTGGGGCTGAAAGAGATGACCCGCTTCTGCGACCGAAGATCTGCTCCTCAACGGGCCGCGGATCGCCTTCCTTCGGCGCGAGGGTGGTAAAAATCCCAGTGCCCGGAGCCCCCAGGTCAATCCCCGGCCCGAACTGACCTCCGAACCCCTCGATATCCGATCCGTCCTGCGTGAACCACGCCACGCCGATTGCCTCCGGATAGTCGGAGGGATAGTGCGCGCCATCGCCGCCGGCGTTCCCGCCCGAAGCGACAACTACGGTTCCCTGATTGTAGGCGTACTGAATCGCCTCGTGCAGAAGCGGACTGTCTTCCGTGCGCCCAAACGAGAGGTTGATGACATCGACACCAAGATCCGCTGCGTAGACGATTGCGGCGGCCAGATCGTCGTCCTCCGCGACGCCGTCGCGTCCGAAGGCGCGGATGGGGACGATGCGAGCGCCAGGAGCCACACCCGCAACCCCAACGCCATTGCCCAACGCCGCAGACATTACGCCGGCCGTAAGCGTCCCGTGGTCCTGGTTGCCATCCTCGGAGGGATCATTGTCGCGCACGAAATAGTCGCCTTCGCTGACGCCCACGTTGCGATCGACGAAGTCGTACCCCGTCACGTCGTCGACAAATCCGTTTCCATCGTCGTCCGCGCCGTTATTCGGGATCTCGCCTGGATTGCTCCACACCTGGCCGAGGAAATCGGGGTGCTCCATGTAGAGGCCCGTATCGACAAGGCCAATGAGAACGGAGGGGGACCCTTTCGTTTGCTCCCACGCTTCGACGGCTCGGATGACGCGGAGATGGCCGAGGCTGTCGCCGAGCGGTTCGTCATCGAGTTCATCCACGATATCCAGGGTGTAGGAGCCGTTCAGTTGCGCGTAGCGAACGCCCGGCGTGGACGCCCAAATAGCGCGCTGGCGCAATGCGGCTGGTGCCTCATCCAGCAATAGGACAAAAACGCCGTCGGTCCAAGAGCCCGGTTGTTGCCTTTCAGCGAAGGCCAGTCGAACGTTTTCAACATCCTGAAACAACGCCGCCGAAACGCCCGGAACCGCACGCGATTCGAGAAGGGCGGTTTTGAGCGGGCCGGAATAGCCATCTTCCAGTCGGACAATGATCTCGGTTTGGGCGGCGACCGGAAGCGCGATCAAAGCGCAGAGAACGACACCGAGCGTACGGAGGGGAATCCAGGCCATTGCGAATACGTCGATAATGCAGAGAAATCGGCGGTGACGTATCGATTCAAATAGGCTTTTGATCGGTTCGCAGGGCATTCAAGCCCTCTTGATAACTGGTCGCGAGCGTGTAGCCGAGGAGGAAGCGTACAGCCGGATTCGAGGCTCGGCCCGGAAGGTACGGCAAGATGCTCTGAACGGTTTTGGCGATGCCCGGACGCAAGATGGCGTGTGCCGCCAAACTTCGCAACGAGGGACGATTGGCCGAATCTACCAAGTCGACGCCCGTCCACTGGGCCAATTCGGGGTACGCCTCAATCATCTTTGGAAGATTGTTTCGCCCAAACTCATGCATCTTCGCCATCGCCGTTTCAAGATCGCCGATATCGTATAACCAGGCCATCGCGTCCGGGGCATAACGCAATCCACTGGGGTTGATCTGAGCCATGCGTACGGCGAGCTCGAGATCCTCGCCGTAGGTAATCGTTTCGCTGAACCCACCGATCTGCCTGATTGTATCCGCCCGGACGCATGATGCGGTGGTGAGGAAATACTTCCAGGGCGCAGCGCGCAGCGCGTGGTGTTTGGATGGCCCACGGCGTGGCGACATCGTGTACCGCGTGAATGCGTTCGCGACACCGTCGGCGACCATTTCCAGTCTGCCAACAGCGGCGACGGCCCCGTCCCTTTCCAATGCCCGTCGCAGTTCCGTCAGAAAACCGGGCTGTGGCGCGGCATCCGCGTCCAGAAATACAACGATATCACCTTTGGCGGCCTTCAGTCCCGTGTTGCGGGCAGCGCCCCTCCCTCTGTTATTCTTGTGGGCAAGGATGTGGGTCGGTTGCTCGGGTGAGCCTGCTTTGCTTTGTCCAAGAAGCGTCTCAAGTACGCTTCGGGTCCCATCGCTCGATCCATCGTCGACGAAAACCCACTCGGTGGGTTCCTTCTGGGCAAGCATCGCTGGAATCGTCCGCCGCAAAACGTGCGCGCCGTTGTAGATGGGGACGATGACCGACAGCATCGCCTAAGCTAGCCTTTCAGAATGCGCTCAAGTTCTGCGGTGCTATCCGCCCAGGTATACTTCCCCACCACCGAATGGCCGGCATGCGCCAGACGAGTACGTTCTTCGGAGTTCTCCAGAACGGCCCGAGTTGCTTCAGCAAGCGCTTCGGGATCTCCAACTGGCACGAGCCGCGCAGATTCGGGATCGCTCAGATACTCTTTGATACCTTCCGTCGCGGACGCTACAACGGCGCACCCGCACGCGGCTCCTTCCATCGTGACCAATCCCCAGCCCTCGCTACGGCTGGTGCTCCAAACGACAGCCGCCTGATTGTATAGATCCCGAAGTTTCTCAACGCTCGGACGAACGTGAACGATCACCCAAGAAGGCAGCCGATGCGAGGGTCGACGGGCGCAGAACACATCGGCCTCAAGTTCCGGCACGCCTAGTTTCAGTTTTATGAGGGCTGCGATCAGCACATCCGGACCCTTGATTTTATGGCGGTGGTAGAGCGCTATAATTCGCGCCGGACGGTCCGAAATCGGGTTCGCGATGAAATAATCCCGTGGATCGACGGCATTCGGCACGACCCCGACCACACTCGCGCCCTCTTCCTCGACCCGCACTTTGATCCACTCGGCAATCGCGATCTTTTCGAGAGGATAGTGCCAGGTATCGACTGTCGTCGGATCGATAAACGTCTCCACGTGCTGCAGAAAGTACGCTTTGGTGCCCTTTCCGCTTCCTAGATCCCGGACCCACGGAGCGGTTTGGACGCCGGTCGCGATGACCACTTCCGCGTCGGGGACGAACCGATCGGTGATCGTGGGCACGATGACAGTTTCAACGCCGGAGGCCCGATAGTAGGGGGAGATATCGACGTTGTGAGCACGGTCTCGAAGGTGCATGGCCCACGATAGCATCCTTCCTTTCAGTCCTCCGCCAAGCTGGCTCGGGCACGCGACAACAACTTCGTGTCCTCTTGCGACGAGCCCCGCCGCGTGAGTGTACACGACTTTTGCGCCGCCCATCGGGATGCGGATTGGGGCCGGGAGAACGAAGGTGATCCGCATCGTAGAGTCTGTCAGACTTAGGAATTCGTCACGAGGCGAGTGGGTAATCGCGACAAGTTTATCGCTCTTCCGAGGCGCACACCGGAACTATGTAACGAAAGGGAGTGGAGAAATGGGCCGACTAAACAAGGCCGCAGCAGAATGTGCCAAAGGCCGACGGAACGCTAGAGCACCAACAGTTCTTTGGGCGAGCTTGTCAGGTTCACGCAGCCGTCTTCGCTCAGAACCACGATATCCTCGATGCGGATGCCGAACTTGCCGGGGAGATAGATGCCGGGCTCGATTGTCACCGCAGCACCAACTGGCAGAATGTCCTCCGTTCGCGACGAAATTGACGGCCACTCATGGGTTTGCAGGCCAACGCCGTGACCAAGACTATGTGAGAACGCCTCCCCGAACCCGGCGTCGTCGATAACCTTCCGGGCGACCTGATCCAGTTCGCGGCCCGTCATTCCCGCCTTCGCCACGCCGATCGCGGCCTGCTGGGCGTTGAGAACAACCTGATAGACCTTGCGGGCCTCATCGCCGGGCTCGCCGACGGCCACGGTTCGCGTCATGTCGGAAGCGTAGCCCTCCTTCACGCCGCCCATGTCGATGACCACCATGTCGCCGGATTCAATGGTCTTGCGGGTGGGCGCGGCGTGCGGTAAGGCTCCTCGCACGCCCGAGGCAACGATGGGCTCGAATGCCATCCACTCGCATCCGCGTTTGAGGTGCTGGTAAACAATCTCGGCGGAAAGGTCGAGTTCTGACACGCCTGGCTTCAGGAGCGGCAACAAATCGGCAAAGACGCTGTCGGTGATTGCCTGCGAGGCGCGGATGCGCTCGACTTCATCTTCCGTCTTCGACGCCACCGCTTTCACTAGAAACTTGCTCATGGATAGAAACTGAACGTCCGGGAACAGACCTGTTATCTGTTCGAGGTTTTCAACGACCATGTGATCGCTCTGAACGACACACGTACGGGCCTGGCTGAGCAAACCCTTCTCCGCGATGTACTCGAACATTTTATGGCCGGTTATGTGAATCTCTGCCCGTGTCACCTCTTCCGCGGCCTGGGTTGTGTATCGACCATCCGTTACAAAATGCGCCTCTTTGCCTGTGACGATCAGGATGCCGTTCGACCCTGTAAAACCAACGGCCCATCGGATGTCGGGGAGGAAGGTGATCAGCGCGGCGTTGCACGCGAGGTCAGCGAGCCGCTTTCTGACGGTAGCGAGGCGAGATGCCGTCCGATTGGCTGCCATCACCGCGTCGAGTAGTTCGGCGCTTCCTGGGTGATGATAATGTCGTGCGGGTGGCTCTCTCTCAGGCCAGAGGCCGTAATACGCACGAACTGCGCGTGCTCCTGCAGCTCGGCAATGGTCGCGCAACCGCAGTAGCCCATCGCGGCCTGGAGCCCACCGACCATCTGATACATGACTTCGGCCAGCGTGCCGTTGTAGGCCACGCGGCCTTCGATGCCCTCGGGCACCAGTTTCTTCAGGTCGTCTTCGGCATCCTGGAAGTAGCGGTCCTTCGACCCCTGCGCCATCGCACCGAGCGAACCCATGCCGCGGTAGTGTTTGAACTTTCGGCCCTCAAACAGAACGGTTTCGCCGGGGCTCTCTTCCACGCCGGCAAACAGACCACCAATCATTACTGTGTTCGCTCCCGCAGCAAGAGCTTTCGGGATGTCGCCGGTCTGCTTGATCCCTCCGTCGGCGATGATGGGTACGTCGTACTTGCGAGCGGCCGCGGCGCACTCGAGGATCGCCGTGAGCTGGGGTACGCCAATTCCGGCGACAACTCGGGTGGTGCAAATCGAGCCTGGACCGATGCCCACCTTTACGGCATCGGCACCTGCCAGGATGAGGTCCTCTGTGCCGGTTGCCGTCGCCACGTTTCCGCCGACGACCTGCACATCGCCAAACTCACGCTTGACGGTCTCCACCATCCGCAGGACGTTTTCATGGTGGCCGTGCGCCGTGTCCACAACGACAAAGTCTACGCCCGCGGCCACGAGGGCTGAAACGCGATCGTTCGTATCGCCCGCGATTCCGACGGCCGCGCCAACGCGAAGTCGGCCATAGTCGTCCTTTGACGCATTCGGATGCTTCCGTTTTTTCTGGATGTCCTTGAATGTGATCAGGCCGCGCATAAACCCACCTTCGTCCACAATTGGCAGCTTCTCGATGCGGTGCTTCTGCAGGATCTGCTCGGCCTCTTCCAGCGTCGTCCCGACTGGCGCGGTCACGAGTGGTGCCTTCGTCATAATCGAATCCAGGCGCGCTTCGCTGTCGATCTCAAAGCGCAAATCGCGGTTCGTTACGATGCCGACGAGCCTGTTTTCAGCATTGACAACCGGGATGCCGCCGATGCTGTACTTCGCCATGTGAGCGCGCGCATCGGCGACCGTCCTTTCAGGCAAAAGCGTGATCGGGTCGAGGATCATCCCGCTTTCTGAGCGCTTGACAAGCGTTACTTCACCAGCCTGGCGTTCGATGCTCATGTTCTTGTGGAGAACGCCGACGCCGCCCTGCCGCGCCATCGCGATAGCCATGCTCGACTCGGTCACCGTGTCCATCGCCGCCGAGACCAGTGGCATATTGAGGCCAATGCCTCGGGTTAGCCGTGAGCTCGTGTCCGCTTCGCGCGGCATGACCGCCGACCGCGCTGGCAGAAGCAGGACATCGTCGTACGTGAGGCCTTCGAGGGCGATTTTCATGGATCGTATTGCGTAGTGCGTATCACGTAAGGAGGGTATCCACTTACGCTATACCCGTTACGATTTATGAAACAAGATGGGTTTCAGTTTGACTCTTCGTCGGAGCGCGTTGATCTCGCGCGGGTTCAACTTCCGCCATTTTCCCCGTCGCAAGTCGCTGAGGTTCAGGCCGGCGTAGCGTGTTCGCTCAAGGGCTTTCACGGTGTGACCGATGGCTTCAAACATTCGCCGAACCTGCCGGTTGCGCCCTTCATGGATTTGTAACGCAACGTGTCGAGTGTTGTCGCCGACGTAGCTGATTTGGTCGGCTTTGGCCATACCGTCCTCAAGCTCAACCCCTTCGCGCAGTCTGTCGATCTGATCGGGCTTGACGGCTTCGAGAGTTTTTACGTGGTACAGCTTTTCGACCTCGCAGCTGGGATGCATTAAGCGGTAGGCGAGGTCGCCGTCGTTGGTAAGCAGGAGGATACCCGTCGTGTCTCGATCCAACCGCCCGACCGGAAACAGGCTGGCCTTTTCCTCATCCGGCATGGTCACGATATCCATCACCGTCGTTCGCCCTTTTTCGTCGTCTTTGGTCGTGATGGTGTCCTTCGGCTTGTTCATGAGGATGTAGAGCGGGCCTTTCGGTTGCACCTGGCGGCCGTCGATCGTGACATCGTCATCTGGTTCAACTTTGGTCCCAAGCTCCGTCACAACTGTTCCGTTTACGCTAATGCGACCGTTTGCGATGATGGTGTCGGCTTCGCGGCGCGATGCGATCCCTGCCTTTGCTATAAAGCGGTTTAGACGGATCGGGCCAGTCTCGGCGGGCACCGCAGGAGCCTCTGTCTTTGGGCGACCATGCCGCCGCTCCGTCATCTTCCTTCTGCGGGTGGACTTGTCTTTGGGCTTCGGGCGGTCAGTCATGAGTCACTTCCTCCCGAGTATTCGCGGCTGCTTCGCCGTCCAGCTTTTCAGCATATTCCATCATTTCCCCGGCGCCTACAAATGACACCTCGTCAATTTCGGCCGCCACTTCGCGATCTCCACCGACGTCAGAACTCTGCGCCTCGGCGGCCATCATTGCCATTTCTGAAGTCAGCACGGCACGTTCGCTGCTGAAGGCCGGGTCCTCGAGGATCTCGTCGATCTCGCGGGGTCTTGGTAGTTCCTCCAGCGTCCCCAATCCGAACTGGTCAAGGAAGTGTTCGGTCGTTCCGTAGAGGAGCGGTCGTCCGACTGAATCCGACCTGCCAACGACGGTGATGAAATTGCGCTCCAGTAGTTGGCGAATCGCGTAATCGGACTGCACGCCCCGTACGAAGTCGATTTCGGGCTTGGATGCGGGTTGCTTGTAGGCGATAACCGACAGCGTTTCCAGAAGCGCCCGCGACATGCGCTTCTCCTCCTCCTTCAACAAAAACGTCTTGACGAATCCGGCCGCTTCTTCGACCGTGGCCATTCGATATCCCTTGCCCCAATGATGAATACGAATGGCGTGGCCCTCGACGTCGTAGGCTGCGTTGAGGCGCGCGACAGCCTCTTCAACCCCGCCGTTGGCCACATCAGTGCCTGTCACCTCTACAAATGTGGTTGCGAGCGCTTTCGCCGAAACCGGCTCGTCGGCGGCGAAGACGATGGCCTCGACGGCCATGTCCAGCAAGTGACGGTCGTTCTCGCTCATCCATCTACCTCCACGCCGTTCGTGGGCGCTTTGACGGTCTCAAGCTCCATGGTCCGCAGTTTGTCGGGCTGCTGTTCGAATCGAGGAATGCCGCCTTCGAGGATCGGCTCGGCAAACTTGATCGCAAAGTCTTCAATGGAGATGCCTGTGACGAGCACGATCATCTGTCGCTGGAGCATTTCCAGAACCGCCAGAAAGGTCACGATTACGAATGGCTTCGAACGGCTCTCGACGAGTTTCGCAAACGAGGAGATTCCTCCAGCTAGTTGAGTCATGACAAACGTCCGCTGTTCGTCTATGGTGTACTCGTAGGGCGGAAGCGAGTGTTGCGGTGCCTCGTCCGGTGCGCGGTCCAGAATCCGCTGAAGTGCCGATATCAGATCGAAGACGGATACTTTGTACGTCACTTCAACCGAAGCGGCCAATCGGTCATGCTCGGACGACGCCGCCCCGCGGGGAATTAGTTCGTGGCGATCATTCCAGCATCGCTCGAGGTGATTCGCCGCCTCTTTGTAGCGGACGTACTCCAACAACCGCTCCACCAGTTCTGCCCGTGGGTCGATGGGTTCGCCATCCTCGTCCACTTCCTGGCGCGGAAGCAGCATGCGTGCCTTGATAGAAATCAGGTCGGCGGCCATGTAGATGAACTCGGCCGCGCCATCGAGGTCGACCTGCTCCAGCAGGCGGACATATCCCAGAAACTCGTCCGTGATCAGCGCTACGGGAATGTCGTAGATGTCCAGTTCATCGCGGCGGATGAAGAAGAGCAACAGGTCCAAAGGCCCTTCAAACTGGTCGAGTTGGACGCGGTACACGTGCGCGAGGTAACCGGGAGGTGGGTGGTGGCGTCCGAGGAAAGTTACGACACGCGATCTTCGCGGGCCTGGAACCAACGCACCGTTCGCTCTAGCCCATCGGAAAGGCTCACCTCCGGCATCCAACTGAGAACGTCACGGGCTCGTGAGGCATCTAGCACGCTCCGCTGCTGTTCTCCAGGCATTCCGGGGCCGTGTTTCTCCTCGGCATTTCCGCCAGTCAGCCGGTTGATGTGCCCGAACAGTTCGTTCACGTCCGTCTCAATGCCGGTGCCGATATTGACAATATCCGATCCCTCGAAGGCCAGTGCGCTCATGGCCGCCCGGACGACATCGCCGACGAACACATAGTCGCGCGTTTGCATTCCCGGGCCGTTGATGGTCGGCTGTTCGCCCTTCAAGAGCCGCTCGGTGAAAATGGCCACGACGCCGGCCTCGCCGTGCGGGTTCTGGCGCGGGCCGTAGATGTTGGCAAACCGAAGCGCGACGTAGGGCAATCCGTAGGTCTCGTTGTAGAAGCGGAGGTAATGCTCGGAAACCAGTTTGGTTATGCCGTATGGCGACTTCGGGCGTTCCGGGTGTGATTCCGGCTGAGGGCCTCCCCCATTGATAGTCGGATCGGGCTCGCCGTAGATGGCGCCGCCCGTGGAGGTGAAGACCACTTTCTCCAAACCGTTGACGCGCCCGACTTCAAGGAGGTTGAGAAGTCCAATCACGTTCACGCTCGCGTCGAAAACCGGGTCGGCGACGGACTTGCGGACGTCCATTTGCGCGGCCAAGTGAAACATGGCGGCAAACCGTTCCCGCTCGAACAACGCCCGGACATCCGGCGAACAGATATCGAGTTCGTGGAAGGTTGCTTCCGCCGGGATGTTCTCGCGCTTCCCCGTAACCAGATTGTCCAGAATGTGGACGTCGCATTCCTCAGCGATTAGCGCATCGACGACGTGCGAGCCGATGAACCCGCCGCCGCCGGTGACGAGGACTTTTCGGTTGGAGAATGGGTAGGGCACGGTTGATTAGTTCGTATTGCGTAGTTCGCAAGGTCTCGATAAGGGCATCGTTTACGCAATACGGAATGCGCACTGTTTTAATTGGGCACTATGGCGATGCTAGACAGCCGCTCCTCCGCAAACAATTCTTCAGCCACCGCCCTCACGTCCTCCGATGTTACCGCGTCGATCTCCGCGATCACTTCGTCGAGCGTGAAGTAGCGGCCAAAGGTGAGCTCCACGCGGCCCAGACGCAGCATACGGTTGCTCATGCTTTCGAGCCCGAGCATGATCGATCCCTTCAACTGCTGCCTGGCACGTGCAAGTGCTCGCTCGCTTACGTCGGTCTCGGCGAGTTTATTCAGTTCCCGGACCACCAGTTTTCGCGCGCGGTCCACCTTCGATTCATCCACCCCGATGTACACGCCTACATCGCCTGCGTCGGCGAGCATGTTGGCGAAGGAATACACGGAATAACAAAAGCCGTATTTTTCTCGGATGTTCTGATTCAGGCGGCTCGACATCCCTCCACCCAGAATGGTATTGAGGAGCGAAACCTGCGTCCGGCGAGGATCGAGTGAACCAAAGCCTCGCGTGCCGACGACAAGGTGCGCCTGCTGGACGGAGCGCTCAAAAGAAACATCCAAGGCCACATAGCCATTGGCCGATTCGCGCCCAAGCTTTGCTGGCTTGCGATCAAAGTCGCGAAGGAGTTGCTCGACTTTGCGCACAACTGTTTCGTGCTGAACGTTGCCAGCCACGGAAATCACAAAGTGATTGGGTGCATAGTGTGCCTTGATGTGGTCGTCCACACTTCTCTTCGTAAAGGACCGGACGCTCTCCCGGGTACCAAGAATCGGCCTACCGAGCGCGTGGTCGGGGTACATCACATCCTCGTAGTGGTCGAAGATGTGGTCCTCGGGATTGTCCTCGTACATCTTGATCTCTTCGATGACCACGTCTTTTTCTTTCTCCAACTC
The DNA here is from genome assembly GCA_041748175.1 of Rubricoccaceae bacterium. Lineage (GTDB taxonomy): Bacteria > Bacteroidota > Rhodothermia > Rhodothermales > Rubricoccaceae > JAHEJB01. The sequence continues at coordinate 31,391 of JBGTDU010000077.1, read as the reverse complement.
TTTCTCGGGTAGGGTCGGATTTGTGACGAGGTCGAGGATGGTGTCGAGGGCGCGGCCGAGGTGCTCGTCGAGGCTGCGCGCGTAGAAGCACGTGTGCTCCTTCGTCGTGAAGGCGTTCAGATAGCCGCCCACCGATTCCATCCGCTGGTTGATCTGGTAGCCGCGGCGCTTGGCCGTTCCCTTGAACACCATGTGCTCGATGAAGTGGGAGATGCCTCCCTTTTCGATGGTTTCGTCGCGGCTACCCGCCTGAATCCATACGCCGACCGCGACGGACCGGACAGATGGAATCTGCTCCGTGAGGATCCGCACACCGTTGGGCAGCTTCGTACGCGAGAATGATGGAAATCCTGGAGGCGGGGACATTCTTCCTATCTGCAATCAGTATGGGCTGTCGGACTATTCGGAGCACCGAGGTAGTTTGCTCGACCCCCTCTAACTCCCCCTGCTAGGGGCAGGACGTCACGTCGCGAGAATGATGGAAATCCCGGAGGCGGAGACATAGGGGGAAACTCGGGGCGCGGAAGATACGCGCCTCCCTCCTACCGGTTCGTGCCTTAAGCGACGCTTAGCGAGTTCCTATTCTCCATCGGAATCGTCGCCAATCACGATCTCTCGTATCGTCGCCTGCGTTGCGTCTGCGGTCTCCGAATCCCCGGCAGCCAGCGCCGAATGCGCCAGGCCGGAAAGCGCGTGGAGCCGACGCGGTGCCCGCTCCAGCGCCGTCTCAAATTCAATTTGCGCCTCCGCCGGTCGTTCGAGGCTATACAAGACTTCGCCCAGCGCCTCGTGGGAGGGCTTCGCAGGATTCGGTGGGCCGAAATCCAACGGCATCTGATCCTCAATTGATGTGGCTTCGCGCAAGCGGGTCAGTCCTTCCTCGGTATCACCCCTCTCTAATATGACCAGTCCTTCGAGCATGAGAGCCGTCGCCTGCTCGGCTAGTCCCAAATCTTCTCTCCCGTCGAGATAGTTCTGTACGTCCTGCAATGCGGATTCCGCTGCCGCTATATCGTGTCGATTGACCGCCACAAGGCCCCGGATGAAGGCATCGCGCTGTGCCGTCTCGGCCCCCACATCTTCCAGCGGTAAATCCATCGCGGCCACTTCACCGGTCCAGTCCATCGTCTCGATGACGTGATTAGCCCGCATGGCGATCGCGGCATTCCATGCTCGCTGAGATGGTCCGGACTCTGCCAGCGATAACGCCTCATCAAACAAACGCCGCGCTTCCTCGAAGCGCCCGCGCTGAAGCTCTGCATAGTGCAGCCAGTACAGCGGATGCCAGCCGTGCCCACCGAGCGGTTGTCCGGCCGCTTCATCGCGGCGGCGGGCGGCTTCATAGGCCCGTCGGTTGAGTTCGGCGCCTTGGTCCCACATCCCCAGCGCGAAATATATGTGACTGGGCATGTGGAGCGCGTGCGGAGCGTCTGGAGCGATTTCGGAGTAGGCTCGCGCTGCGTCCAGTGCCTTTCCTGCGTTGATAGGGTCGTCGTAGGCGTGGATGACGTAGTGTGCAGCGCCCGGGTGCCTCGGATTCTGAGCAAAAGCTGCGAGTGCTATCTGCCCGGCGCGGTCATAGATCTCTAAATCCCGGCCCTCGTGGGCGGTGCTGAGGATCGCGAGTGCGTGGAGCGTGGCCGCGTTCTCGTCGCCCGGATAGGCGGCGGCGAGTTCACCCATCGCCAGGGCGTAGGCGTCGTCGCGATCCTCTTTCTCGCCTTCTCCGTACAGAACATCCAACGTGGCCAAGTAGGCCCGTTCGCAATCGGAAGCCTGAGCGCGAGCCTTTGTCGGCATCTCTGAAAGAACCACATTCGCCGCATCCCAATCCTGCTCTTGCCAGATCGGATGCGTGTACGTCAGCGCTTCGCCCCAATACGCCATCGCAAAGTTGGCGTCGGTCCCCCGCGCCTCCTGAAAAGCTTCGCGGGCATGGTCGTACTCGAAGCTGTGGAGCAGCAACAGCCCACGCATGAACGGTTCCTGTGCGTCCTCGGCGCCGGAGTTGGGAAAGGTGGTTTCGCCAAGGGACTGCGCGCACGCCGGTGCGGCGAGGATCAGGCAAAAGCCAAGTACGAAAAGTTGGCGCATGACGGCAATCGGATAGGTATTGCGCGCTTCGTACTGCGTATCGCGCGTCGCAAACACGCAATAAGTGTTACGCGCTGCGGATCTCGTCATGCCTCGGTCGTTTCCGGCTTGGCAGGCTTCGACGATCCGTCGCCTGACGATCCGTTGGTCTTTGCCTTTGCCTTGGGCTTCGGCTCGCCTTTCGGCATATCGCCTGGAAACTGCTGAATGTGATCCGTATGGATAGCGTGGCCGGTCCCGGCGGCAACAGGCGAGGCCTCGTGGATATAGAAGTTCTCGTTCGGCAATGTGTCGTTGTAGGCAATGGCGGCCTCGGCGGCGCGTAGCATTGCATCGTCGCTGTTGGTGTTCAAGAGGCGGACGTTTTGCTCAATGGCTTCATGCGCCATGTGCATGAAGTGCAGTCCTGCCGCCTTGTCGCGTTCCCATTCCAGCCCGGAGGCACCTTTCGCCATCTGGCTGTCGAGTTTCGAGAGGACGCACGCCCACGCGTAGATATAAATGGCGTCGTCGGCTAACCGCGCCTGTACGGTCTGGCGGTTGACGATCTCAGCGTCGAGGCGCTTGCTGGCCAGCTTGAACTCGCGCGTGTGCGTTTGCACGTGCTTCGCGAGGCGGTCGGCAAAGCTCTTCAGCGACGGATGCACATTCGAGAAGGATGGCCTCCTGACCTTTTTGCCGAGAAAGATTTCGGTGGCGAGCGGTGTACCCTGCCGCAACATGCTCGGTTTGAGCGACCCCGACACAATCCGGCTCAGATTTTCACCGAAGCCTTGCTCCTCATCCCACTGCACCGTATTGAGGATGCCCAGCATGTACTCGGCTAGTTGCTTGCCGCCATACGCGAAGATGAACGACTGCATCACTTCGTTCGACCCCTCCACAATGCGGTGAATTCGGTTGTCGCGCCAAACGCGTTCCAGCTCGTTCTCGGTGATGTAGCCTTCGCCGCCCATGATTTGCATGGCGTCGTCGATGACCTTCCAGCCTTGGTCGGAGCAGAACACCTTGCACGCGGCCGTCTCGACCATAATGTCGTTGTCAAGCCGGTCCAGGAAGCCACACGTCATGTAGAGCATCGCGTCCATCGCAAAAATGCGTGCGTGCATTTCGGCGATGCGTTTTTGCACGAGTTCGAAGTCCGCAAGGGGTCGCTTGAACTGATAGCGTGTTCTCGCCCACTTCGTCGCCTGGTCCGCGGCGCGCTTTGCTCCGCCTGTGATTCCCGCCGAAAGCGTACAGCGGCCATAGTTCAGGCACGTAAGCGCGACTTTGAGACCCTGCCCCTCTTTATGGAGGAGGTTCTCCCTCGGAACTCTCACGTTCGTAAAACGGATGCGCGCTTGCCATGTACCCCGAATGCCTGTCTTGGAGCGGTTCTTCTGGAAGACATCAACGCCTTCCATGGCCGGCGTCACGATCAGCGCGGTTACGCCTTTCCTCTCCTTGCCCGTTCTGGAATCGACGACCTGCTGGTTCGCCATCACGGTGTACATCCCGGCCATCGCGCCCGACGTCGACCATTTTTTCTCGCCGTTGAGGATGTAGCACTGTTCCTTTTCATTCCAAACACATTCGGTCTCCTGCCCTGCCGCGTCGGAACCGACGTTGGGCTCGGAGAGGCAGAACGCGGAGAGGTACTCGCGCGCCACTTTTGGGAGGAAGCGCTTCTTCTGGTCTTCCGTGCCGAAGAGCATCAGCGCTTTGCAGCCAATAGACTGGTGAGCTGAAACCATCACGCCCGTCGATCCGCAACGGCTCCCAATGGCTTCGAGTACGCGGTTGTAACTCGCCACGCCAAGACTGAGGCCATCATATTCCACCGGTATCGTCATTCCCAGAACGCCGATATCGAACAGCCGCTTGATCGCCCACTCGGGGATATGCTGCTCCTGGTCGATTTCAATGGTTGGGTGCTCGTTGTCCAGGTATTCGATGAGTTCTGCGAGCAGTGCGTCGGATTTCTTTTTCTCTTCCGCCGAAACCTGCGGGTACGGATGCACAAGCTCTTCACGGATCCGCCCCCAGAAGACATTCTTGATGAAGCCCATCTCTTCAGGCTCCGGCCCGAACATGACTTCCGTATCCCGGATCATCTCCTGATCCCGGGCTGAGACGCCTTTCATCTTATCAAGCAACGACATGGCATTTTCGGTGGGTTAGGCGGGGAGGGCGACGGCACCGGCGGCGAACCCGGACCTTCATCGAACGGTACTACAAGCTACGGCTGCGGTTGGTTCGGCCTTCCGGAGGATTCGCTTTTCTACCGTGTTTCACCCAGCCAGAAATCGAAAAGTGAGGCGCTGAGGCGGCTTAGATTTGGAAACACGCTGCTGGGCCGTCTCTCTGACTGCCCACATCCCCCTCTTCCCAATTCCCCAACACCCTCTCTCCTCCACGCCCTCGTTCCCTCTCCCCATCGCGTGTCCTTCCTCGCCAACCTCCGCGCCGCCCAGGCCGCCACCGGCTCCGTTCTCTGCGTCGGCCTCGACCCCGATCCGGCGCTCATGCCCAAAGTGTTCGGGGATTGTTCGGAGATCGAAGCCGTCCAGGATTTTTGCTATGCGATCGGGAAAGCGGTAGCACCGTACGCCTGCGCGTTCAAGCCGAACCTCGCCTTTTTCGAGGCGCTCGGACCTGACGGCTGGCACGCGCTGAAAGAAGTCCTCGACGCTCTCCCGGAGGACCGCCTCATCATTCTGGACGCCAAGCGAGGCGATATCGGAAACACGGCGGAGAAGTATGCGCACGCGCTTTACGAAGAATTGGGAGGCGACGCGGTAACGGTAGCGCCGTACATGGGCCAGGACTCCGTCGTCCCATTTCTTCAGGATGAAGATCGGTGCGCGTTCGTTCTTGCGGCGACATCCAACCCCTCTGCGGCCGCAGTACAGCAGCTTCAAGTTGGCGAAGACCCACTCTATCAGCATGTTGCCCGGATGGCCGTGCGCGCTGGGGAAGAACAGCCCGGTACGGTGGGTCTCGTTGTCGGGGCGACGAAACCGGACCAGCTGGCTGGACTCAGGTACGAGTTCCCTACGACGCCATTTCTGGTTCCCGGCGTTGGTGCTCAGGGCGGGAAAACGGAATCTGTTCTTGAATCCAATGCGCGGGGACCGATTATTGTCAGCAGCAGCCGCAGTATCCTCTATGCTTCAGATGACGGCGATTATGCCCGGGCGGCGGCCGACGCTGCCAGGCGTCTCTCCCGCCATCTGGTGCCGGAGTGATGTCGGCGTACTCAAACTGGCGTCATGGACGTAAACATTTGCCTGTCCATTGGCGTCGCTTCGAATCGTCCGACACACAGACTCCGTGCAACTTCCATTCATTACAACTTCACTCAAATGACCTTCTTTCGCCTCTGCCGGCTTGTTCCAGCCGCTTTCTTCCTATCGATCCCTGTCTTGGCTCAGGACATTGAAGTCAAGCTCACCGCCTCCGATGGGGCCTCAACTGACGAGTTTGGACGCGCCGTCGCTCTCGATGGAGACGTCGCTCTCGTCGGATCTCCATACGACGACCAGAATGGCGCTGACAGCGGCAGTGCCTACGTTTTCCGTCAGAGTGGGACGGCGTGGCTCGAAGAACAGAAGTTGATCGCGTCCGACGGAACTTCGAATGACTTCGCCGGCTTCGCCGTCGCCCTGAGCGGCGACGTTGCCATCGTAGGTGCATCAGGCGATGCTGACAATGGCACCGAGAGTGGTAGTGCCTATATTTTTCGATTTAATGGGAGCATGTGGGTACAGGAGCAGAAGTTGGTGCCTTCCGACGGCTCGGCGGGCGACCTCTTTGGGCGCGCGGTGGCTGTAGATGGAGACCTGGCCATCGTTGGAGCCCCGACGGATAGCGACCTCGGCGGGGAGAGGGGAAGCGCGTACATCTTTCGTTGGAACGGGAGTGTGTGGGAAGAAGAGCAAAAAATCGCGGCTTCCGATGGTGCACCGAAGGACCTCTTCGGGCATTCGGTGTCGGTCAGCGGGGATGCCGCCATCGTCGGCGCTGTGCATGACAATGGTATTTCAGGCGGGGCCTACGTGTTCCGATTTAACGGCAGCACGTGGCAGGAAGAGCAAAGGCTTGCGCCGCATGCGGATGGCGTCTTCTTCGGCGCCTCGGTCTTTATCGATGCGGACCTCACGATCGTAGGATCACCGCAAAGCAACGGCGCGATAAACACCGGAAGCGCGTACATCTTTCGCTTCACAGGAGGGACGTGGGTGGAGGAGCAGCGACTTGTTGCATCCGACCAGGCCGGATTCGATTTCTTCGGTGTTTCTGTCTCGATCAGCGACGGTACTGCCTGCATCGGCGCGAACTCCGAGAATACCGCAGCGACCAACCGAGGCGGAGCCTATTTCTTTCGCAAGATCGGGGGCACCTGGGTTGAGCAGCGAAAGCTGATCGCATCTGATGGATCGAACGGGGATAGGTTTGGCGCTAAAGTGGCGCTGAGTGACGAGGTGGTATTTGTCGGGGCCTACTACAACGACGAGAATGGATTTCATAGCGGCAGCGCGTATGTGTACTCGTCGATCACCGTGGTAGTGGAGCCGACGCCCGGCATAACGCAGACGCTCGCTCTAGATCGACCCAGCCCGAATCCTGCGTCACGCAGTACGATGGTCAGTTTCGACCTCGCCGGGCCGGAAACCGTCGCCCTCGATATCATTGACACTCGCGGAAGGACGGTGCAAACCCTCCGACTGGGGCAACTTGTAGCAGGAAGTCACACGGTTCCGGTTGACGTGAGCTGGCTCAGCCCGGGATCATACCTGCTCCGGTTAATGGCGGGAGAAGCCGCTCCTCAATCTCAACGGCTTACGGTTGTGCGCTAAGCCGAACTTGGGAAAGAAGCGGCGTACCGGACACCGGGCAGACAATCTGAACAACCGACGCAACCGCGTTCCGACTTCGCGGGAGCAGCGGCGTGGGCAGCGAAAAGCTCGCTGCGTTGCTCCCGGCGTAAGGGCCAATAATAAAGTTCGGGCGGGAGGTTATGATTTGCGGATTCATCTGTCTAGTCATGCAACCGCACTCTCGACGCCGATGCCCTTCTCAGCCCTCGCCCTCAAAGGCGCGCTCTTACCTCTTCATGTTCTCGAACCCGACGCTCGCGTACAGAACATTCCCGAAGCCGTCGTCCAGGATATCTGGGCCTCGCGGGAGTTCGAATCCGCGGACCTGCGAACAACGGCGGGCGATGCCATTTCGATCATCGATCCGGGCCGCATCAACCACGACGGCGGCCCCGATTTTACCGGCGCTCGCCTCCGAATCGAGAGCCCCGAAACCCCCGGCGGCACGCTTAACTGGACGGGTGATATCGAGATCCACCGCAATTCTGGCGAGTGGCTTCTCCACCGCCATCACGAGGATCCCAAATACAACCGTGTGGTGCTGCACGTCGTGCTTCTGGAGGACAGCCAAACCGGCACACTCCGCCGCGCCGACGGCACTCGCCTCCCGGAAATTGTTCTTTACCCCCGGCTGACCACGTCGCTGCGAAGCCTCCTGCATCGGTTCTACACCCAGGAGCAGAAAGATTTCTACTGCGAGGCCAGTTGGGCTCACGTCCCCGAACCTCTCCGTGACCAGTGGCTCAATCGACTTGGGCTGGCGCGGCTCCGCATGAGGGCAGCAGCATGGGCACAGGAATCGCCCGAGCTTGACCTCGATGAATTGGTTTATCGCGGAGTTCTCAGAGCACTCGGCTACGCCAAGAACGCCGATGCTATGTCCGACCTGGCGCGAAGACTCCCGTTGAAGCTCCTTCGCGCCCAATCGACGGCGCAGGACGTAGAAGCACTTCTCTTTGGGGTCTCCGGCTTGCTCCCCGAATTGTCCGCGATGCTGCACACCGACCGGCACTCTGTCGAATATGTTGTGGATCTTCGGGATCGATTTGAACGACTGGGGCAAACGATGGAAATGCGGCCCATGAACCTGGTCACCTGGCAATACTTTCGCCTGCGCCCCGCCAACTTCCCTACTCTGCGAATTGCGCAGGCCGCCGCTCTTCTGGCACCTGCGAAGCGCGATACAGCGGGAGGACTGCTTAGTAGCCAGACGATGCCTTCATTGCGGGAGGCGATCGGCTCCGATACACCCAAGAAAACGCTCCGATCGCTTCTCCAGGCAGCGGAGCCGTCTGACTTCTGGCGCGAGCATGTTCGTTTCGAGCAACGCTCACCCGGCGGCAGTTCGCACATCGGAATAAGCCGAACCGACCAGATTCTTATGGATGCGGTTCTTCCGCTGCTGTTGCTCGACGCCGAGCTACGCAAGGATCGACAGCAGGAGAATCAGGTTTGCGAGGTGATGCAGGACCTCCCCGCTGTCTCGGACGAAGTAACGAGGATGTTCGAGAAACATGGGGCAATACCTGGCGGCGCTTTGGGCTCACAAGGCCTCCACCAGCTATTCCGATCGTGGTGCAGTGAAGGAAGGTGCCTGTCCTGCGCCATCGGCCGCCACGTTCTCTCTGCCGATTCGGAGACGATGAAATAATTACACGCAGGCACGCTGTGCCGTTTCAGTTGTGCCGCAACCGTTTGTAGAAGCGACGGTAGTAGCTTCCAACTTGCCTCGGAAGCTCATGGCCGAATCGTCCGCCCTGCTTGAGAACCAAGCACTGGCAAAACATATCGACCCACCTCTTCGCCTGTCGGACATCCGGCTGCCGGTGGAGGACGAGATGGTAATATTCCGCCGCTACTTCCGCGATGCGATGCGGTCGAAGGTGGGTATTCTGGACAAGGTGACGAGGTATGTGCTCCGACAGAAGGGCAAGGAAATCCGACCGATTCTGGTTTTGCTCTCGGCAAAGCTCACCGGTGGCGTCACGGAGTCGAGCTTCCGGGCGGCAGCGCTTGTCGAATTGCTGCACACGGCCACGCTGGTCCACGACGACGTTGTCGACAATGCAGAGCGCCGTCGCAAAGTGTTCTCTATCAATGCGCTCTGGAAAAACAAGATTGCGGTGCTCCTCGGGGATTTTCTCCTAAGCCGCGGCTTACTGCTCGCGCTCGATAACGAGGAGTACGATCTGCTCCACACCGTTTCCGATGCCGTTCGGCGAATGAGTGAAGGTGAGCTCCTTCAGATTGAGAAGGCACGCAAACTGGATATCGACGAGGAAACGTATTTCCGAATTATTTCGGACAAAACCGCATCGCTGATTGCCGCTTGCATGGTGGCCGGGGCGGTAAGTGCGGATGCCGATGCTGCTACGCGAGAGAAAGTCCGGACGATTGGAGAGCAGCTCGGGTTGGCATTCCAGATCCGCGACGACCTCTTCGATTACGGCTCTGTGGACGTAGGAAAGCCGCTTGGCCTCGACCTGCAGGAAAAGAAGATGACGCTTCCCCTAATCGTTTCGTTGGAGCGTGCAACGCCAGCAGAGCGGAGGCAGATCATGAAGGTCGTTGGGAAGAAGCAGAAGGACTCCGCAGATGTGAACGACGTCGGAGGGTTTGTTCAACGATACGGCGGTCTGGCATACGCCCGCTCGAAAATGGAAAGTTTTGCCGCCGACGCCGCAGAAAGCCTTTCCACATTCCCCGCCTCAGACGCTCGCGACGCACTGATTGGCCTCGCTGCATTCATAGTCGCCCGCAAGAAGTAGACGAGCGCGTAATTTGGGCAGTGTCACAGCAACTACTTCCTCGGCGGCATCATGACGTTTTATCTCCTCGGCACGGGTGCGGCCGTGAGCGACGCGCACCGAACAACGACCATGATTGCCGTGGAGGAAGCCGACCGACTCGTTCTGGTTGACTGTGGCGGGGATGCATTCCAAAGGATACTAGCCGCCGGATTGGACCCTGCCAAACTTGACGCAATCATTCTCACGCACGAGCACCCCGATCATATCAGCGGGTATCCGCTTCTGATCGAAAAACTCTGGTTGTTCGGCCGTCGCGAGGTTATCCCGATCTTTGGCCCCGCGCCGACGTTGGAGATTGCCCGAACGGTCTTCGATGCGTTCACCACGAGCACATGGGATGGCTTGCCGGAGCGCACGTACCACGATGTGGCATTTGAACCAGGAGCGGAGGTTCTAAGGACAGAACATCTATTGATCACGGCAACGCCCGTCGACCATCCCGTTCCAACGATTGGCTTGCGGTTCGAAAATATATCGGGTGCCGTTTTAGCCTATTCATGCGACACGGCAAGGTGTTCCGGGGTAGCCGATCTGGCCAAAGACGCCGACGTGCTCATCCACGAAGCGACGGGTTCGATTCCTCACGTTCATTCCTCACCCGAAGAAGCCGCCGAGACCGCGTCCGAAGCAGGTGTCGGGTCGCTGATTCTCGTTCATCTTTCGCCGGGGATTACAGACGAAGATCTCGCAGGCGCGCGACAAATATTTGAGAGGACGGAGTTGGGTGAGGAGCTGGGGAGTTATGGAGTCGGCCGCAAGAAAGGTGTTTCCCCGCCCTCAGGCCCATAAAAAAGCACCCAAACGGCGAGGTCGTCGCTGAAGTTTACAAAGCGATGCGGAACGCCTGCCGGGACGAAAAGGAAATCGCCGACACCGAACGGCGTCGTAAATCCATCGAGGAAAAACGATCCTGATCCCTCCACGACGACATACACTTCGTCGCGCGTGTGCGCCTGCTGGTGATCCGTCCCGCGCGCTGCGGACATCTCCACGTGCAGGGTGCCGTGCTGGAAGAGCGTGATGAAACGTTCGCCTCCCGGTGCCGGAAGACGTGAGAGGGCTTCCGCTGCTGTGAAATGATTCCCTTGGCCCATATCCATGATGAGTGCGTCAGATAGAACGGGATATTAAAGCAACGTCATCCAACTTGAAAAGCAACCGAGCATTTCTGGTTGTCTCGGTCACGATATCCTCAAGAGCCATCCCCCGCAACTCCGCCAACTTCTCTGCGACAAGAAGCGTGTAGGCAGGCTCGTTACGCTTCCCTCGAAATGGCACGGGAGCAAGGAACGGCGCGTCGGTTTCGAGTACGATGCGATCGAGCGGTACGTCGGCTATCGCCTCCGGCACACCTCCGTTCTTGAAAGTCAGCGTGCCGCCGACGCCAATACGGAAGCCGATCTCCAGCACAGCCCGCGCGAACTGCGGTGATCCGCCAAAGCAATGGAAGACGCCAAAGAGCCTCTTCCCCGAAGGTGCGGCCAGTTGCTCCTCTCTCAGAATACGTACGAGATCGTCGGACGAACCCGACTGATTCTGCTGATCGCGGTTATGGAGCACGAGGGGCAAGTCCGTCTCGATGGCTAGCCGAGCGTGGAAGCGCAACACTTCCTGCTGTTTGGGAATGAACGACTGATCCCAATAGTAGTCCAGGCCGCTCTCCCCGATGGCGATCACCCGGGGCTCGTTGCATAGCACCTCGATCTCGGCCAGATCCGCTTCCGTCGCCTTCCTGGTTTCGGTCGGATGAAGCCCGGCCATCGCGTAGACGCCCTCAAATCGGTCGCACAATGCTAGTGCGTCGTGAATCGAGGGGATGTCGATGGCTGGCTGCAGAATTATGCGTACGCCTGCATCGTGCGCGCGTCCGATCACACGCTCGATATCATCGGCGAGGTGTTGATGGTAGAGATGGCAATGGGTGTCGACAAGCACAAAGGGGTGGTTTGGCGCGGCGCGGGTACTGAAAAGCTACGAGATGCGAAAGGATTAGCCTTCCTCTCGTTCGGCGCGCTCCCTAGATTGCACGGCCTCCGCACTTCAACCTCCATGACACTACACCCTCGCGCAAAATGGCTGCTTCGGGTGCTTGTTGTTTCAGTACCAACGCTAGCCTTGTTGCCCTTCGGTCGGCTCGTGGTTGACTGGGTGGCCTTCGCGCGTGTCGTCGAGGTGCCGTTGGCGCAACTCCCGCCGCGCGGTTTCGACTGGGTGCGCTGGCAGGATCGCGACGGAGAGATCGTGGCCGTCTTCGTGGACCCGCGCGGCACGGCCTATCAGGCGGGGCTGAGAGAAGGCGCCACCTTGTTTCAGCTTGCCTTCCAGCAGTATTTCAGCGCCGAGGATATCAAGCGGGTGATCGAGCGGTCGTGCGGAACAACCCTGACGTATGAGGTTACGCAGGACGACGAAGACCGGCAGTTCGAAATCACAATCTCGCGCTACCCCGCCTTCCTCTATCCGCTCAGCCATACACTGTGGCTGGCGTCCGGCTGGGGCTACGCGCTCGTCACGTTTCTGCACGTGCTTGCGCTTCTAATTGTTGTGCCGTTGGCGGGTCGAAGCAGACGTGCGCTGAGTTCGTCGATCCTGATTGGCGCGGCGCTGGTGTGGGTAGGCGGTACGTTTGTTCGGTTTCTGGTGGTTGCGGTTGCCGGGCCGCCCGAATTGGCATCGCAGACTCTCGGAGAGCTCTTCACCATTCTCACACTGGTTAGTCTTGCCGGTTGGCTTCTCTTTCCGGTTCTACTCCTTCGCCATATTCTGGTCGATGCCGATGCCGTTCGCCGAGCTGTGAAGGGATGGCGTTTGGCGATGTACGCTCCGCCAACGCTGCTTGGCGTTACCGTAATTGTTGCGACGATCCGGGGGAGTTTGGGACCGATTCCACCGGAGGCGTTGACCACGCCGATTCTCTTTTATGTGTGTATTTACGTGGTGGCCGCAACGGGGCTGATGCTCATGGCGCCAACCGTTCGTGCCGTGCCGGACGCCGAGCATCCCGCACCCGGATGGAGCCGAGCGGGAAGTGCCATCGTCTTCCTTCTCGCCCTTGTGGGCGCGTTGTTCGTCTATGGCGCACTGCCGGACCTGACCGGCGAGAACGACGCGGCGGCAGGCAGCATCATCGTATTGTTGCAGCTCTTCTCGGTCGCGCCTGTCTCGCTCGTCTCGCTGGCCTCTCTGCGCTACGGGCGGTTCAGTTACGTGCTAACGCGAGGCTTCGGGTATGCGGCGGCGCTCGGGCTCATCTTCTTCGCCTTCGTCGGCGGCCTCGCGGTCATTGAGACCATCAGCCCGCCAGAAGAACGGCGCAACCTTGTCCTCCTGGGAACCTGGGTTGTCGTGCTTCTTGTCATCGTGGATCGCCTGGCCAGACCCTTACGCAATATTCTGGGGGATCGCTTCCGAACAGACCGGGAGCGCGCGCGGCAGAAACTCAATCAGTTTGGAGACCGGGTGCGGACCATTCTGGATGCGGAGCGCCTGGCTCACGAGTCGGTCCTGACAATCGGCGAGGCGCTGGATATTCGCTCCGCGGTGCTTTTCCTGCGTGCGGGAATGGGCTCTTCCGAAGAGCACTGGGTACAGGCGACCTTCAAGCCCGAGCCGCCTTTTTTTACACGGGCTGAGCTCGCAGGCATCTGGTCGCAGCTTCAGGAGGAGGATCGGGTCTGGTCGGCGAACTCGGAGCTAAATGAAAGCCGTTTGCCGGAAGAGGACGAAGCCATCCTCCGAAATTTTGGGGTAGCGCTTGCCGTGCCCGTTTCCAGCGGACGTGGCGAACCGGTGGGTGTGCTCGTGCTTGGCCGAAAGGCTCATCGCCGCTCGGTGTACAATCTTGAAGATGTTGAAATGCTAAAGGCATTGTGTGGGCAACTCGCTGTCGCGTCCGAGCGGCTTGGGCTGATTGAGCGGGAGAAAGCTCTCGTCCGCGAAAGTGCCGAAGCGCAGCTCGCGGCGCTGCGTGCTCAAATCAATCCGCACTTCCTTTTCAACGCCCTCAACACGATTGCCGCCCTGATAACCGAGAAGCCGGAGGAAGCAGAGGACACGGTCCAACAGCTAGCAGGACTCTTTCGGTATGTCCTGCAAACGGGTAGCCGGACGTTCGTGCCGCTCAGCGAAGAGCTCCGGCTGGTTTCTCAATACCTCCGCATCGAACGGGCGCGATTTGGTGATAAGTTGCTCGTGGAGGAGGCGTGGGACCATGAGCTGGACCACGTTTCCGTGCCAGCCTTCGCTGTTCAAACGCTTGTCGAGAACGCCGTAAAGCATGGCATCGAGCGGAAGCGCGGTGGTGGTGTGATCCGGCTTTCCAGCAAACGCGGCGAGGACGGGGCAGTGGAAATCACGGTCTCCGATACCGGTGTCGGTATTCCTGCCCTGTTCGCAGATATCAGCGACTCATCAACCGAAGCCGAGCCAGCCCCGGCTTTTTTCGGCATCGGATTGCGCAACGTCGCCGACCGCCTCGAACAGCACTATGGGCGTGCCGACCTCCTGGAAATGACAAGCGATCCGGATCGTGGAACCGTCGTCCGGTTGACCCTTCCCCCCGAGACTTCTGTCACCTGAACTTGGCCATCTGAACTATGTCCGCTCTCCGAACCCTCCTTGTCGACGACGAGGCCCCCGCGCGTGCGCGCCTTGAACGGCTACTTCAACCCTTTGTTGATGACGAGCGAATCGAGATCGTCGGCGATGCCGCCGATGGCGTGCAGGCCCTCCGTATTCTGGAAACGGAGGAGGTGGATCTGATTTTCCTCGACATCCAAATGCCCGAGCTAAATGGCTTCGATGTGCTTGATCGCTTACCGCCCGGCAATCGGCCCGCCGTGGTCTTTGTTACGGCATTCGACGAATACGCCGTCAAGGCATTCGAGGCCAACGCTACCGATTACCTCCTGAAGCCCGTCGACGAAGCACGGATCGAAGAGAGCATCAGCCGAATCGAAGCCTGGTCGGATGACGGCAAGGCGGGTGCATCGGCTGAAGACCGCCTCGCAGAATTGCTCGAGTATCTCGACAGGCAGAGTTTCGCCGAAGCGCCATCGCACCCCAAACAGGGCTACGTCCAGCAACTCACCATCCCCGGCAAAGATCGCTTGATCGTGCTCCCGGTCGTCGACTTGCTCTCGGCGGAAGTTCAGGATGGAATTACGCGGCTCTATACCCTTGCCCATGGTCCTGGAATTCCGCCGAAGGTCAGCCGCCACATCGTCTCGTACACGCTCGATGCGCTGGTTCAGCGCCTGGACCCCGATGCCTTCATGCGCGTGCACCGCTCCGCCATCGTGCATGTACAGCACATCCGGGAGATGATTTCGTGGTTCTCCGGGCGCTACAAGATTGTTCTTCTCGGCGGACACGAGGTTATCGCTAGCCGAGCACGTTCGAAAGAGTTGCGAGACAGGCTCAGCCTCTGAAGCGGAATTCTTCCTTCACATCCCGAATTTGTGTAAGGTTCTGCACCGGGTGGCCGATATGATAGGCCTCTCAACCCTCGATCAAATGCCGTCCGCCTCTCTCCGACTCCTGTTCGCAACGCTGCTTTTTGCGCTTGCCCTTCCCGTTCAGGCTCAGCAGGTGCCTGATCCAATCGTTCGGGCCTATGTCCTGAGTCGGGTGGCGCCGCAATCCATCACCGTCCGAGCGACGGATGGGCCATTGACCGTCTACGCCAATCGCGAAAACACGCCGGTGCATACGCTGCTAGTGGGCGAATCCGCCACGATGGACCGCGTTGGAGACCGGATTCGGATAACCACGCCGACGGGAGCCGTTCAAGCCAGTGTTGGCGAGGTCGTCCCTGGTAACGGCGCGGTCGTGAATCTCAGAACAGGAACACACAGACGCACATACCACGGTGCCCTCTCCGTCGAGATCGACCAGAGCCGCCGGGCGATGCGCCTCGTGAACTACGTTCCGGTCGAGGACTATGTGGCGAGCGTAGTGGCGAGTGAATATCCGTTCAGCGAAATTGAAGGCGTCAAGGCCCAGGCCGTGCTCGCCCGGACCTACGCTCTCCGCGCTAGCGGCGCGCACGATTTCTACGATGTCTGGGACGATACGCGCTCGCAAGTTTATGAGGGCGCGGAGAAAGAAACAGAGACAACGCGCCGAGCCACGGAAGAAACCAGAGGCCAGGTTCTGACCTACCGAGGTGAGTTGGTAGAAGCGCTCTACTCGTCCAGCTCAGGCGGCCACACGGCCAGCAACCAGGACATCTGGAGTACACGCCCTATCCCCTATCTGCAAGGTCGCCCTGATCCGTACGACTCCACCGCACCCGATTATCGTTGGTCTACGAGCGCTACGGCGAGTGAGCTACTGCGCGCCCTGGGGAGCCGGTTTGGAGGCACAGTGACCGGATTCGAGGTTGGGAGCCGCGCGTCGACAGGCCGTGTCCTCAATGTGCGCCTGAACGGAACGCGAAGCCAAACAATCTCGGCGTCGCAATTTCGCACGGTCGTCACCTCCACATTTGGCGCGCGAACGTTGCGAAGTACACACTTCTCGGTTGAGCGAAGCGGAAATCGCTACGTTTTCAACGGGCGCGGATTCGGCCACGGTGTTGGCATGAGCCAATTTGGCGCAAGGGGACAAGCGCGAGAGGGCCGCTCGTACCAGGATATCCTGTCATTCTATTTTGCTGGCACGAGTCTGGACTTCCGCGACTCCGCGCTCCTATCGCAACCCAACATCGCGGCCAACGCGCCGCGCCGGACACGGCCGACGCCAAGAGCGGAGGCGCACGCAGAACGTCCGAACCTTCCTCTCGGGCCAAGCCGACTGGAGCCCACGCACACACCCAGCCACGCCCCGACCTGGAACGGAGGCTCCGAGGCCGCCACGCCAGCGCGGCGTACGGCGTGGTAGATCCTTAGCCGAAATACCCGAAGGCATTCTCGAAGTGCTCGATCTCCGGAGCCACGCCCTTGCCAATCGTGATGCCCACGACATCGAAGCGGCAGGGTGAGCCTTCCAGTTTTCGTTCGTGGATATACGCCTCGGCAGTGCGGAAAATGGCCTCTTGCTTGGGTCTGTCTACCCTTTCCTCCGGTCTTCCGAACCCGAGTCCGCGCCGGGTTTTCACTTCAACGAAAACGAGCTCACCACCCTTGGTGTAGTCGGCGTACGACTGGAAACACACGATGTCGATTTCCTCACGGCTGAAGCGATAGTTGCGGTCGAGGATGCGGTAGCCCTTCCCGGTCAAGTATTCGGCGGCGAGCTCCTCTCCCAGGTCGCCGATCGACTTTGTTGAGGGTGCGAGGTTATCGGCCATTGTCATGCGTCCACGGATCGTTCACACGTGCCTATTGCCTGCAAGGCCCGTTCAAGATAGTGCACATCGGGGACCAGCCATTTCAGGCATCAATCGTTTCTATATTTCGCTCTCACCTCTCCGCCTGCCAGTGCCGCCACTTGTTACACTTACAACTGATTTTGGCCTGCAGGACGCCTATGTTGCAGCCGTGAAAGGCGCAATGCTGCAGGTGGAGCCGAGCCTGCGCATGGTAGACGTCACACATCAGGTTGAGCCGCAGGATGTGATGGGCGCCGCCTTCGTGCTAACGCAGGTTGTCCCCTTCTACCCGGAAGGCACGGTGCATTTGGTGGTCGTTGACCCTGGCGTCGGTTCCGCAAGGCGACCTATCGCCGCGGGGTTCGGTGGCCAGTTTTTTGTTGGGCCAGACAACGGCTTGTTGTCGCTGCTACTGCAGGGCTCGATGCCGGAGAAAGTTGTTGTCCTGGATCAGCGGTCGTTCTGGCGGACGGAGAATCCAGCGCGGACATTTAACGCTCGGGATCTTTTTGGCCCGGTGGCGGCACATCTGGCCTCGGGCAGGAGGCTGGATGAAGTTGGTACGCCTACGGACTCGTTTCAACAACTTCACTGGGCGCATCCCCTCTCCGATGATGAAGGTGTTCAGGGCTTTGTCGTCCACATCGACCATTTTGGGAATTGCGTCACGAACATCTCGCGGGAGATCCTCGAGACGAATCCTCGCAGCCTCCGCGGGAAGTGTTACGTGGGCTCGACTATTGTCGATGGCGTACACGAGGCGTTTTCGGACGTGCCGCAGGGTGAGCCACTCGTTCTTGTCGGGAGCTCCGACCATCTTGAAGTGGGTGTCAACGGTGGCGACGCGGCTACCCTGCTAACGATCCACAAGGGCAGTCCAGTTAGCCTCGTCTACGGCGAGGAGTAGCCGAATCTGATGCCTCTCTTCGTGCTCTTCGCTTCCGCCGATCCTGATCTCGGTGCCGACTTGCCCGACACGCCGCCCATTTCCTCGCTGGAGGAATCCGGCGATTCGGCATCAATTCCGCCCGACCACCCTGCGTATGATCGGGTCCAGACACTCTCAGAATCCGATACGGTGCCGCGTCGGATCAGTCGTCGCTTGGTAGTTGGTGTACTCGTCGTTCTGGCCCTTTTTGTCTGCGCCTATTTTGTATTTCGGTCGATATCAGAACGCGGCAACGAGTCACCGGATCTGCTTACGCTGGCCGCAAATAGCTCCGAGGACGTGCAACTTGATGTTCTCACGGAAGACCTCGACGAAGCGGAAGATTATATCCTGGGCGAGTTCGGATGGCCCATTCGTGTCCCCGTTCTGGCCGAGAGCAGGCTGGTCGGCGTCGGAGTTGACGAGGTTACGGATGGCGTAGAACTGCCCGTGTTGCAATACGCCTCCGGAGATTCAGAGCCCGTCACCGTGTACGTCTACGATTACGCGTTCCTTGACGCGGCAGCCGGGCGCCTCTCGATAGCCTCCCCCGTTTATGCCCGGCTCGCGGAGGACGACGGCGTGGATGTCCGGCGCGTTGATGATTACTACGTCATCTTATGGCGTCGCCGAGCCGTAATATTTACGGCGATCACGCTCGCCGATCCCGCACTGATTGTGGAAGGACTTCGTCTAGGGCGGTGACGGGTGGTTCGGCCGATCGCAGACTTATCCCGAACGTCGTCCCTCGACCGACTTCGGAATCAACGAGCGTCAGCGAGCCGCCATGATACTCGTCCACGATTCGCTTCGCGAGGCTGAGCCCGAGCCCCCAGCCGCGTCGTTTGGTCGAAAACCCGGGTCGAAATATGTGGCGTTGCGCCGAGCGCTCGATGCCCTTTCCTGTGTCCCGGATTTCGATCCAAATGTCGTCGTCCCTTCGCCGGGCATCGATGAAAATCTGCCCATCGCCTTCGATGGCATCCAACGCATTTTTCGAAAGGTTCTCGATCACCCACTCGAACAGGTCGGGGTTGAGTAGTGCCGTGAGGTTTTCTTCGATGGAAACATCCAACGTGACGTGATTACCAAGTTGGGGAATCCGCCTTCGGACGTAATCGGCAACATTTTCGAGAACTGGCGCTATCGATGTTGGACGGAGTTCGGGACGCGAGCCGATCTTTTCAAATCGGTCGGCAACGCGGCGCAGGCGATCCACATCGCGTTCCAGTTCGTCTACAGCGGCAGCCGCTTCGCTATCCGCACCATCGGGCAGCCTTAACAACTCAATCCAACCCATCATGCTGGAAAGAGGTGTGCCGAGCTGATGGGCGGCCTCCTTCGCCATCCCCACCCATAGACTGCTCTGCTCGTTTCGGCGGACGTAGGAAAAACCGAGATAGCCAACAAAGATGAACAACCCGACAAAGCCCAACTGAATGGGTGGAAACCAGCGAATCAGACGTGCCAGTTCGGATTCTCCGTAGTGGACGTACTGGACCTCGCCGCCATAAAACTCGAAGCGGATGGGCTCGTTGATCGCATCGAACTTCGCCGCGAGCGGCTGAAGTTCGGCCTGCTGATCTTCGTAGGAAGCCAGTGAATCGACCTCGACGTTTCGCCAATCGCGGACCTCGTTCGTAAGCGAATCGGTGATGACGGCAGGCACGCTGAACCGCGCGGGCTCGACGATTTCGCTGAACACGAAATCCAGCTCGTCCGACGGCGGCATCGACCGCCCCCAACCAAGTGCCTCCGCGTAGCGAGCCGCCAAAGAATCACTCAGGTCGGAGCCTATTCCAGGGCCCACGAGCAACGCACGCAAGGAATCGAACGCATCGAGATGCGGGTTGGTAACGTTCGTCCTCGCCTGGTATTCGATGGCGCGCGCCCACAGCTGAACGGCAGCTTGTTCCTGCCGAGCCACGCGGTTGGCTAGCAGATTGGTGTAGAGCAGCGACGCAACCGCGATCAACACGGCAGCTGCGATCAGCCCTAGTTTGATCTTGACACTGGTCCTGTACGCCTTCATTCGAGAGTTGGGATGGCGAAGCGAGAAAGCCGCTCCACGTCGCCGGGTCTCGGAACCGACCCGATTCTCCCAAATTAGGGGCTGTTAACGCTTAGGGTGCGAGGTCATTCTGAGGCCGTTTCAAGACGCGCGAGGAGTTCGGGGCGGGGTCCCGGATGACGAGCGCAACGCTGAAACGGACCAGAATGGCCCGCAATGGCCCGTCGAGAAAAGTGTTAACAGGCCCTAGATCACCAGCGTTTCTTCGCGGCGAGGGCCGGTAGAAATCATCGAAACCGGTACGTCGATGATGTCTGAGACGAAGGCGAGGTACTCGCGTGCGTTTGCGGGGAGGTCCTCGACCGCTTTGACGCCAGCCAGTTCGCCATCGAACCCCGGCAACGTTTCGTAGATGGGCTCGACGCGCTCCAGCGTTGCGATGTCGTTGGGAAAGCGTTCGGTGGTCTTGTCGCCAATTCTATAGGCCGTACAAACTTTCAGTTCGTCCATCCCGGCCAGCACGTCCAATTTGGTAACGGCCATGTCCGTGAAACCGTTTAAGCGCGTGGTGTAGCGGAGAGCGACGGTGTCCAGCCAGCCGCAGCGGCGCGGGCGGCCCGTCGTCGCGCCGAACTCATCGCCCTGGGCCCGCAGTTGTTCGCCAAGGTCGTCCGTCAGCTCGGTGGGGAACGGCCCATTGCCCACGCGGGTCGAGTACGCCTTGACTATGCCGACAATTCTGTCGATGGATGTCGGTGGCACGCCTAGCCCCGTGCAACAACCACCAGCCGTCGGGTGTGAGGACGTGACGTAGGGATAGGTTCCGAAGTCCACGTCCAGCAGCGACCCTTGGGCGCCCTCGGCGAGGATGCGCTTGCCATCCATCAGAGCCTGCCCGAGAAAGTACGTGGTGTCGGTTACGAACGGGTCGATACGACGGTCGAAATCGACATACTCATCAATCATCGACTCGACATCGATACCTTCATCCTGATAAACAGACTGGAGGATCGTGTTTTTCTCATCGAGAGCCACGCGGAGTTTTTCGCGCAGACCGTCGCGATCCAGCAGGTCCACGAGGCGGATGCCCGAACGGGCGAATTTGTCAACGTACGCCGGGCCTATCCCGCGGCCCGTCGTGCCGATGGCCTCGGCATCCCGCCAACGCTCTCTGGCCTTGTCGAGCGCTTTGTGATACGGCATGATGAGGTGCGCGTTGTGGGAGATCAGCAAGCGTCCTTCCACGGTAAACCCGAGCGCCTCGACCTGCCGGATTTCCTCCATCAGAGCCACCGGGTCGATCACAACACCGTTGCCGATAACGCACGTAACCCCTTCGTGGAAAATGCCGCTGGGGATGAGGTGCAAGACAAATTTCTGATCGCCCCACGCAATCGTGTGGCCAGCGTTAGCGCCACCCTGATAGCGGGCAACAATGTCCACGCCGGGCGCAAGAAGGTCTACAATCTTGCCTTTGCCCTCGTCGCCCCACTGGGAGCCGATTACGACTGTGACTGGCATTCTTCTAAAAGAGGGTGAGCGGAGGAAAGGGCGAGAGGGTGAAAGGAGGTGTCGAATTCAACGAGGGGCGTGCCCGTATGTACGCTTTCCCCTGTTCTCCCACTCACCCTGTCCTACTCAAACGATGCGACGGCTTCCTCAATCGTTTCGAAATGCTTGAACACGCTGACCAGTTTCGTAATCATCAGCAGGGTCAGGACGCGCTCGCCGACGCGGGAAAGGCGGAGGTCTCCGTCCGCATTTCGCATCGTTGTGAGGGCACCTATCAGCATCCCGAGGCCGCTTGAGTTCATGAAGCGCACGCCGTCCAGATCGACAACGACATGGCGCTTGCCAGCCGATCGAAGTTCGTGCAGTTTTTCATGGAGTGTCGAGCCATCTGGCCCGCCCATAACGTCGCCGGAGAGCGCGATCACGACGGCGCTGTCGTGCTGGGTCACATCAAACTGCATCATGAGATAAGGAACGGAAGCGTCTCCGGCCGATTGTCGGCCAGCCGGATTCGAGTCAGCGGAAATGTCAAACGGAGTGGCCGGTACGTGCCCTTAGTGCGATCATCACGGGCGACGCTACGAAAATCGAAGAGTACGTTCCGATAACAATGCCAATCATCAGTGCGAACGCGAAGCCTTTCAGCACCTCACCCCCAAAGAGGAAGAGGACAACGACGGTGATGAGCGTCGTGCCCGACGTGATGAGCGTACGCGAAAGCGTCGAGTTGATCGACCGATTCACGACCGGCCCAAAACGCTCGGTTTTGAAAAGGTTCACGAACTCGCGGATGCGGTCGAAGATAACGACCGTGTCGTTCAGCGAATAGCCGACGATGGTGAGCAAGGCCGCAATGATCGCTTGGTCGATCTGCAGCGAGAAGGGCAACACGCCACGAAGCAACGAGAAGATGCCCAACGTGATCAACACGTCGTGGATCAGAGCGACAATGGCCCCGAGAGAATACGTCCACTCGAAACGGACCATGATATAGAGGAAGATCACCAGAAGCGACGCCAGGACCGCCCAGATGGCTCCGCGTTTTAGGTCGGAGGCGAAGCGCGGGCTCACTGAGTCTCGCCCTTCAGATCGGGCATTGGCTGCCGGAAACGTCGAATTCAGGCTATTCAGCACGACTGCCTGAATCGAATCGATATCACCAGCGGTCACTGTGCGGATCAAAAGGAGGTCGGGCGATCCGTACTCCTTTACCTCGGGAGAGCCGCCCAAAGCACTTGTGAGCTCGGAGCGGACATTCACTGCGTCAAGCGGCTCGGCTGTGCGAATAACTATCTCTGTCCCACCCTGAAAGTCGATGCCGGCTTCGAGCCCCCGCGTGAGCAGCGAAACGAGGCTCAGAATGATGAGCGTGCACGAGAATATGGCGGCGAAACGCTGCTTACTCGAGAAGTCGAATTGTGCGTTCTCAAAAATGCGCATGGAAGTAGGGTTTTGGGGTCCTGGTGCTCTGACCTTGGTTCCTCGATAGAGGCACCTTGCAAGCTGCCAGGACCGAAGCACGAACAGCTAAATACGGTTAGCCAAACGCAACAAGTTTGCGCTGGCCGCTGACGAAAAAGTCGAACACAATGCGTGTGGCGACAATGGCAGTGAACAGCGACGACAGGATGCCGGCCATGAGTGTGACGGCGAAACCCTGAATGGGCCCAACGCCGAAAGAATACAGGATCACGCCAACGAAGAACGTGGTGATGTTGGCGTCGGCAATGGCACTGAGCGCTTTCGCGTAGCCGCCGTCAATCGAGGCCTTCAACGTTTTGCCGGTGCCCAGCTCTTCTCGTATTCGCTCGAAGATGAGCACGTTGGCATCCACGGCCATACCGATCGTAAGCACAATGCCGGCGATGCCTGGGAGCGTCAGAACGGCACCGAAAGCGGCCAAAATCCCGAAAATGAACACGATGTTGAGCAGAAGTGCCAGGTCGGCGACGATGCCCGCGGTGCGGTAATAGAAGATCATAAAAATGATCACCAGGCCCAGCCCCGCCAGAACCGAAAGCGTTCCTGCCCGGATGGACGCCGCGCCGAGGCTCGGCCCTACCGTCCGTTCTTCTATGATCCTGACCGGCGCAGGCAGCGCGCCCGATTTGAGCACCGTCACAATGTCCTCGGCTTCCTCGCGCGACACGCCATTGATCGAGGTCCGACCTCCGGGAATTCGCTCGATGATATTTGGCCAGGTAAACACGACGTCATCCAGCACGATGGCCACGTTCTTCCCAACGTTCGCGCCCGTTATCTGGCTCCAACGGCTCGAGCCGTCGCTGTTCATCGAAAGCGTCACGCTAGGCTCGTTGGTGATAGGGTCGAAGTCGGGGCGCGCATCCGTAAGAACTTCGCCTGTCATCTCCGAGCGGTCACGAACACCGAGTAGCAGATAGAGAGGCTCACCCTCGTCTGTCTGAGAGTTGGATCGGGCGTCGTACATGAGAACGATACCGGACGGGATCAGAGCCCGAGCGGCTGGGTCCTGTAGATAGCGGCGAACCTCGGCCGTATCCGATTCCGCAACCTGCGCGAACACGGGAGAACCCTCTCCAGGGTAAAGCAGGAAGATCTCCGAGAACCGACTGTTTTCCGCCGAAGCTCCGTCGTTGGCGAAGAGGCTTTCGACGTCCGTAATCGTCGTATCAGCCGTCGAGTCGGCCGCTGCGAGCGTCGAATCTGCCGGGGCAGTTTCAGACGCGGTCGAATCGGCCAAGGTGTCGTCCGCTTGGCCCGCGAAATATTGCACGACGCTGAGGGCGGAGCGCTGCAATTCTGCCGGGTCGGCCATCAGCCGGAACTCCAACCGAGCCGTGCCCTTGAGCAACTCGCGCACGCGCTGCGGATCGTCTACGCCGGGCAGCTCAACGATAATGCGGCTGTTCCCCTGAATCTGGATGGACGGTTCCGAAACACCGAACCGGTCTACACGCTGGCGGATGATTTCGACAGCACGCGTGAGAGCATCTGTGGCCTCGTTGTCGAGGTAGTCCTTGACATCGCTGTTCTCGCTTCGGGCGCTGATGCTCTCGGCGGAATTTCGGAAATACCGCGATAGGCGCGTGCCTGGTTGCTGTTGCTCGACCGCGGCCACGAAGAGATTAACAAACGAAGAGCGGCTCGTCTCCGCCTCATTGCGGGCGGTTTGAAGTGCGTTGTCGAACACCTCATCGCGGCGGCCTTCCGCCAACTCGCGGATGAGCGCATCCACACCAACCTCAAGCGTCACGTGCATTCCGCCTTGAAGGTCGAGGCCGAGCTTGAGCGCCTTCTCGCGCGTGTTCAACAGGGAGGCGAAATGCTCCGAAGCATATTGGCCACGAGCCGTCGAGTCCATCGATGCCAGATCCCTCTCGTTCAAATTGTGCTTGAGCGTGGGAAAGAGATAGTAGAGCGACAGAAGAATGAAGGCGGCGACCGCGAAGATCTTGAATCCGTTGCCTTGCATGGTTTCGTATTGGTTTAAGCATGGAGCACCGTGCCGTTATTGGCCGACGAAGCACTCTGGGAAGTGACAACTCCGCACCACGCGGAGCCTGAAAACCGAACGAGTCGATTCCTACCGGCCGGGCGCTCGCGCCTGAATGGAAGGGAAACGAAACCGAGGCAGCCATGCCGCCTTGCTCTGGGTAGCCCGCAACCCATCAACCGCCGCATCGGGAGCAGGCAGGTCCGTCGTCCGAAAGCCGGGCGCGGTCCACGCCATATTTCCTGCGGAGCTCGCGGCCGCGAACGCCACCGCTTTCGGTCCCTGTTGGACGAGCAAAATCTGGTACAAATTGCCATAGAGCGCGCGGAGGAACGCCGTGGCCGAGAGCGTCTCTTCGCCCAGCACGTCCGAAACCGCTTGAGCCAGCGCCGTCGGCGTATCGGAATCTGCGGCAACCGTTAGGGCTACGTCCAGCGCCTCACGGTCGATGCCGTCCGCCGAAAGTCGCTCCACCATATCGCTCGCAGCCAGCACCGGCGACACGACGCCCGCCCCTATACTTCCAAGAAGCACGGCGGCGCAGACGCGCAATAGACTGGATCGACGATGAAGATTCACGGCTGCGAAAATACAGCGGCTTCGTTGTGCGTGGAGCGAAGACAAGGTGATTCTGGCGGTAGTCAGTGGTTGGTGGTTCGTCGTCCGTAGTCAACAACACACGCTGCTCGGTAGCATACCCTGGCATCTGGCGGTACAACTCCTCAAACGGACACGAACCAACAACTACCCACGTGCTCCACGCCATCGACTCCGGCGCGTCCTCCCCGCCGTCCGACGGGGCAGGCCTTCGTCGCACGGCAAGCTCCCCACCTTGAGATGCTGTTGCATAATGGCGCCCGGAATGAACGAGGGTACTTCGTTACCACGCGCGTACTTTTCCGCTTACCCATTGCACACCCACACGCCCGACATCCCCCAAGGCAGACTATTTTTGGTTCTCCCTTGAGGGCGGAGACGCAGGGTGTTAAGGCGCCGCAATCAGCAAGCAATGGCGCTCGAAAAGCTTATCTGCTAGAGGGCTTGGGGGTGGTTTATCGGCTTGGCAGTGTGCGACGCCCACTTGAGACGAAAAGCAATGGCAAGCGTAGTACAATCAGCGTAGCGCCAACGCCTAGATTCGACTCTGAATCGAACCGAACAAATGCCCTACCTCCTCGCCATCGACTCCGGCACCACGTCCTGCCGGGCACTACTCTTCGATGAAAAAGGCACCGTCATCTCCGTCGCGCAGGAAGAGTTCGCCCAGCACTACCCCAAGCCGGGGTGGGTAGAACACGACGCATCGGAAATCCGCGACCTCCAACTTCGGCTGCTGAAAGAGGTGGCGAAGGACATCGGTCCAAACGAGATCGCGGCGATTGGCATCACCAACCAGCGCGAAACCACCGTGGTTTGGGATCGGACGACGGGCGAGCCCATCCACAACGCCATCGTCTGGCAGGACCGAAGGACGACGGATATTTGCGCACGCCTCGTCGCGGACGGACTCGAAGAACACATCCGCCACACCACGGGCCTCCGCCCCGATTCCTACTTCTCGGCAACGAAGATCGCCTGGCTTCTGGAGAACGTGGACGGTGCTCGTGAGCGCGCCGGGCGAGCCGAACTGGCCTTCGGCACCATCGACACGTGGCTGCTATGGAATCTGACGGACGGGAAGGTCCACGCCACAGACGTAACGAATGCCTCGCGGACGTTGCTTTACGACATCCGGCGTGGTCGATGGGATGAGACGATGCTGGACGCGCTCAACATCCCCTCCTCCCTCCTCCCTGAGGTGCGGCCTTCGAGCGGTTCGTTTGGCGAAACATCGCTTCTCGGCGGCTCACTTCCCATCTTCGGCATGGCAGGCGACCAGCAGGCGGCGCTGTTCGGGCAGGCGTGCTTCGAGACCGGCATGGCCAAGAACACGTACGGCACGGGCTGTTTCATGCTGCTGAACACCGGCAAGGAGCCCGTTCAATCCGAGAATGGCCTGCTCACGACTATCGCCTGGGATATTGGCGAGGGACCGGTTTACGCGCTGGAAGGAAGCGTTTTCATTGCCGGAGCCGCGATCCAGTGGTTGCGCGATGAAATGGGAATGTTCGCGGACGCGGCGGATTCCGAGCGCATTGCCACCTCGGTGGATATCACGGACGGCGTCTACGTGGTTCCGGCTTTTGTGGGACTAGGCGCGCCGTATTGGGAGCCGAATGCGCGCGGCGCAGTGTTCGGGCTCACACGCGGCTCGACCCGCGCCCACCTCGTCCGCGCCACATTGGAATCCCTCGCCTACCAAACCCGCGATGTGCTCGACGCCATGACAGCCGACGCCGGTCTCTCGCTCGCGGCTCTCCGCGTAGACGGCGGCGCTGCGCTGAACGACTTCCTGATGCAGTTCCAGGCCGACATTCTGAACGTGCCAGTCGAGCGGCCTGCCTCTGTGGAAACGACGGCCTGGGGCGCAGCGGCGTTGGCCGGACTGGAAGTCGAGCTCTTTGATCTTCAAACCCTGTCCGATCTGAGAACCGTAGACGCGCATTTCGATCCTGGGATGGATAACTCCGAACGCGATGTGCTCTATGCCGGATGGAAACGCGCGGTTGGCGCGGCGAGGGCGTGGGCGAGAG
Organism: Rubricoccaceae bacterium; assembly: GCA_041748175.1. Lineage (GTDB taxonomy): Bacteria > Bacteroidota > Rhodothermia > Rhodothermales > Rubricoccaceae > JAHEJB01. Next base: position 3,754 of record JBGTDU010000077.1, on the reverse strand, counting down.
CTTGAAGCAGCGTATCTTTCAGGAATCAATCGGATAAACCTGTCGGCCGGTGTGTCTGTCGCGGGATCGCCTTCGGCTGAACCTGGCGCAGAATCACCAGTCTGAGGAACCTGACTCCCGTAGACCTCTACCGCCATGTCTGAAGCTGCCCTATCAGGAGACGTGCTCAAGCAAGCACTCAAGGAGGCGTTGATCGAGACGGTCTTGGAGCAGCAGGATCTACTGCGGGCTGTCGTCGCCGACGTGCTCGAAGACATCGCTTTCGGGCAAGCGATGTCTGAGGGCGAGACAAGTGAAGTCGTAAGCCGAGAGCGCATATTCGAATTATTGGAGGGTAGAGATTGACGGTCATCTTTCGCGAGAGCTTCGAGCGAGACCTGAGGAAGCTCACGAGCAATGCGCAGCTTGTGGCGCGCCTGAAAGCCGTAGTTGAACAGCTTGAAACAGCCGAGAAATTCGAAGCGATAGCAAGCGTCAAGCGAATGCAAGGCTGGAGCAATTACTACCGAATCCGCATTGGCGACTACCGACTAGGCCTGAAACTGGACGAGGGAGCAGTGGTGGTTCTGCGATTTCTGCATCGGCGAGAGATATATCGGAAGTTCCCCTAGTCGTACGATGCGCCTCCCCGAACTACTTCCTGATGCAGTTCCAGGCCGACATCCTGAACGTACCGGTCGAGCGCCCGGCGTCCGTGGAAACGACAGCCTGGGGCGCAGCGGCGTTGGCCGGACTGGAAGCCGAGCTCTTTGATCTCCAAACCCTGTCCGATCTCAGAACCGTAGACCCGCATTTCGATCCAGGAATGGATGAGGCCGAGCATGATGTGCTCTATACTTGGTGGAAACGCTCGGTTGGTGCGGCGGTGGCATCGGAAGGTGTAACAACACGGAAGTAAATCATGGACTCCAAAAAAGACGCAGCCGCGGTCAAATTCTTTCCACCGGGTATACCCCTTCTCACGATCCTTGGTGGGATCGGATTGAACCGGTGGTGGCCTATCGACCTGGGCGTTGCACTTCCTACACTACTTCGATACGTGCTTGGCGGCGGCATCGTGGCCGGTGCAATATTCGGCCTTGGGCTTTGGTCGGTATTGCTATTTAGGAGCGGCGGCCAGAGTGAGAATCCGTGGAAGCCCACCCCGCATATCGAGGAACGCGGCCCATTTCGACTAACCCGCAACCCGATGTACCTGCAAATGATTCTCGTGTGCATCGGGATAGCGATAATGCTCATGAACTGGTGGATTCTCCTCCTCACCCCGATTGCTGCCTGGCTCTTGCAGTCGTTGGCAATTGTTCCCGAGGAAGCCTACCTCGAGCGCAAGTTTGGTGAGCAATACGTAGCATACAAGAGCAGAGTTAGGCGTTGGCTCTAACCATCCCGGTGTTATGCGTTCTATCTACCCAAATCGAATTGGTACCTCGGATCACGACATCATCCAAAACCGGATTGGAAGCCGGGCTGTTTGACCTCCCAGCCCTGTCCGCCCTCAGAACGGTGGACGAGCATTTCGATCCCGGAATGGATGATGCCGAGCGGGATGTGCTCTATGCGGGGTGGAAGCGCGCGGTTGGGGCGGTGATGGCGTGGGCGAATGAGACGCCGGGTCGAGTCCAGTGCCGCTGCTTCTTGTGTTTACCTGCTGTTGATTCGTACAATGCGTTCAATATTCCTGCGTATACCGTTACAGTGATTACTGATACCACTCACCTTCTTTCTAACAATAACCGAGTGAGGGCTATAACCTGCGTTTGGCAGCCTACCCCGCCTCCACTACGTCTCCGTAAGCATAGCTGCCTATCCTTTGCCCAGCCAGACACCAGCCCATTTATTGAAGTGCTCAAGTATTTCGGAATGCTCTGAGTCTGGGTAGAGGCTGTGCCGCAGGTCGGCCATCCCGAGGCTGTGCTTGGCGGACAAGGCATGACGATGGCGATGTACCTGGTGCGGATGGTGACCGAAGGGTTTGCGCAAACGAGCTCGGGCACGTTCATACGGTGACGCCTTTCCGTAGAGACGCCTCGCCGAGGCGTCTCCCGTTCGCGACTGGCCGATGTTTCTGAGACGCCCCGCCGAGACGTCTCTATCGTGGGATTGTGAATGGCCGATGTTTCTGAGACGCCCCGCCGAGACGTCTCTACGGTGGGATTGTGACTGGCCGATGTTTCTGGGACGCCCCGCCGAGGCGTCTCTGTCGTGGGATTGTGACTGGCCGATGTTTCTGAGACGCCCCGCCGGGGCGTTTCTACGGTGGGATTGTGAACGCCCGATGTTTCTGAGACGCCCCGCCGGGGCGTCTCTACGGTGGGATTGCGATTGGCCGATGTTTTTGGGACGCCCTTCAACGCGGTTGAATTGGAGGGGGTTACCGGGGAAGCGATGTTGGAAGGGCGATTAATTCAAGAGTGCGTGCCGGAGAATGGGCGAATGATTTTGGCTGCACCAATCCGGCTCGACAGGCTTGAGGGGGCATAGTGATAGTCGAATACTCGGACAGGTATCCGGATCAGCAAGTCGTAGGGCGAGGCGTGGCCTCTGTTCTGCATTACCAAAAACAGGTGATTATCATTCGAGGAATGGTAGGTGGTACACCGCAGCTCGGGGCAGATGTGGAGGTTAGATTTGAGCGATTCTCCCCTCTTTTTGACTAAATAGCCACAATCCTGGTTCGTCTTTCGTAGTGGCAACATGATCGAAATCAACCGCAGGTATAGCTGAACCCTAGATGCCTCACAATGTCATGAGCTCCTAGCTATTCTGTGCGGACGGAGATACCGAAGCTCCCTGGCATCAACCATGAGTCTGCCATCCGGGCGCTCCGCAAGGCTGGTTTCGTCGTGGCTCGTGAGGGCAAAAACACAATCATGAGCGAAAGACAGCGCATTCTTACGATTCCGCGGACGAACCCGATCAACGCCCACACGATGGGCGGAATCATCCGCCACGCGGGACTGAGCATGGAGAAATTCAAGCGCCTACTGTGAGGCGACTTTCCTGTCGGCCATCTATCCTCCATTGTATCTATAGGGTGACTAAGGAGAAGTCCCCGCAATCTGTCGCGGTCTGGTAAGGACATGCCCCATGCGAACGCTTGAAAGAACCTGCTCATTCCGGACGAGCCTGTTTGTATAGCCAGGCCTCAACTGCCGTCGTCACCGCTGAGAAGCAGCACGCTGCGTCGATACGCCCACCCTATCGATTCTTGATTGCACGTGCGTTTCTGCGCCGGCCCCAGCACTCAGTCCGCCAGCCCCATCCGGCGCACGGCGGCGAGCCAGCGCGGTTCGTCGCGGACGAAGTCGAACAGTGGGTCGGGGTGGAGGAACGGGGCCAAGAACATGCGCTCGGCTACGGCCTGCTCGACGTAGACGAGCGCGGAGTCCCGATGCCCGAGGTGGGCGTGAAGGCGTGCGCGGGTGTATGCGTCGAAGTCACTCCGGGGCCCACTGGTGAGAAGGCGTGCCGCCTCGGCCCGGCCACCGGATTCCGTGATGGCGAGAAGGCGTCGGCGCGTCGCCGTGATCACGCTGGCAGGCTGGAGCGCTTGGGCGCGGTCGCAGGCGGCCTCGGCGCCGACCCGATCCCCGCGGTAGTAGCGGACCTCGCAGAGGTCGGTGTGCAGAGGCGCATAGTCCGGCCGGAGCGAGACGGCCTGCCGGAGGAGCGCCTCGGACTCGGGCAGCCGCCGCTGCACCATGCGCAGGGCGGCCAGCCATTGCAGCGTCGTCACGTCGGCGGGGTCGAGAGC
>JBGTDU010000076.1:0-43843 GCA_041748175.1 Rubricoccaceae bacterium | reverse complement strand
CGCCGGACGAGCTGAGATCCAGATTGCTGTATTCGATGTTCTCGGTCGGGAAGTGGCGCACCTGGCTGACGGAACGTACGAGGCCGGACATCATACCGTCATATGGAACGGCTCCTCCATGCCGAGTGGGATGTACCTCATTCGCATGACCGCGCAAAGCGAGAACGAAGCCGATGCACGCACGTTTACGCAGCGGATCACACTCCTCCGCTAACCGTGCGAACACCTCGTAGCGTGACCATGAGTAAAGCGGCGGGGCTCATTCTGAGCCTCGCCGCCGCTGCTTGCCCGCAAGCTCAGGTCATCTACGTGGACGTGGACGCCACGGGAGCAGAAACCGGCGCGAACTGGACCGACGCCTATACCGACTTGCAGAGCGCGCTGGCCTGGGCGACGGCCGGCTGGGAGGTCTGGATGGCAGAAGGTCAGTACACGCCGACAGACGGGAGCGACCGTACTATTTCATTCGTAGTTCCCGATGGTGTTCAGTTGTATGGCGGGTTTAACGGCACAGAAACGATCCGAGAAGAGCGTGACTGGACGCTCTACGAGTCGATACTTAGCGGCGATGTCGGTGTGTCGAATGACAGCACGGACAATAGCTACCATGTCCTGGTAGCAAACGGAGTTGGATTGACAACGATAATTGATGGGGTGACGATAGAGCGAGGTGCCGCACGGGGTGGAGAACCACCAGATGATCGGGGTGCGGGAATAATCGCAATTGGAGGTAGCCCCACTATTCGAAATACGATCTTCTTCAGAAACATAATTGGAAGCCCGGCAGGCGGACTCAAACCCGGGGGAGGACTCTATGCCGAAGATGCATCACCAATACTGGAAGACTGCCTGTTCGATGGAAATCGTGCCAACAGAGGCGGAGGGATTCATTTTTCTGGAGGCATTCCAGTAGTTCGACGTGTGAGATTTCGACACAACAGTGCAGGCCAACTCTACTTCGACAACGGTAGCACGGGCTTGTTCGAAGATGTCATTGTTGAGGATGCCGACGTGACCGGTGTCTTCATCATCGGCAGCAGCCCCCATTTCATCCGCACGACCATCCGAAACAACACGGTCCAGAACTCCGACGGCGGAGGCATCCGGATGAGCGACGGGTCTGCGCCCATCTTCGAGGACTGTCTGATCGAAGGAAACACGGCCGGAGGTTGGGCCGGCGGCGTGTTCAGTACAGATAACTCTAGCCCCCTATTCCTCCATACTATTTTCCGTGGCAACACATCCACGGCATCAGGTGGAGGGGCAGGTCTAATCCTTGGTGGGGAGCCCGCCTTTATCGGCTGCACCCTCGAGCGCAACCGTGGCAACGGCTCCGGAGGCGCCCTGCAGGTAATAAGCAGCGGTGTTCATATCCTCAACAGCCACTTTCTCGGCAACACCTCGACCCCCAACATTACTGCGGGCGGCGCGCTTCTGATCTTCGGCGAGCCGGTTACGGGATCGGCCAACCTCGCCAACGTTGTCTTTGTCGGCAATGAAGGTGCGCAGGGCGGCGGGCTAGGAGCGGGAGATCTGGATGCAGGCGAGGCGACGATAACCAATGTGGTTTTCGCAGCCAACGAAGGCAGGACCTCGGGCGGAGCCATCTGGAGCGAGAACGCGCCCGGCCTAGAAATCCACAACGCCATCCTCTGGGGCAACACCGCGCCGCTGGACAACGAGATTCACGTCGCCGAGGGCGGCCCGCCCATCGTCGAGCGGGCCATCGTGGCGGGCGGCTATCCGTCGGGCATAGATATTCTGGACCAGGACCCTCTCTTCGTCCGTAACCCCCACCCCGGCCCCGACGGCAACTGGGGCACGGATGACGACGACTACGGCGACCTGCGCCTCCGCGAGGGCAGCCCCGGCATCGACTACGGCCTGCAATCCTTCCTCCCCGCCGACATCTGGGACCTCGACGGCGACGGCGATACGACCGAGCGGCTACCCCTCGACCTGAACGGCGAAGTACGCGTGCAAGGCGCAGAAGTGGACCTCGGGCCGTACGAAGGGGCAGTGATCGTGGCGAACGAGCCGGAGGCGCCCGGGGAAACTGCGGAGCTACGTGTGTACCCGAACCCGGCAAGCGACTTCCTCTTCGTTTATACAGACGCCGGGGAAGTTGAGATTTTGGACGTGCTGGGCCGCGTGGTGCTTAGGTCAGCTGTCGGCGAGCGGATCGATGTGTCGAACCTGTCGAATGGTGTGTACGTCGTTCGGGCGGCTGGAGAGAGCCGGGTGGTGTCGGTGCGACGGTAACGAATTATATACCCGCCTATTTGTCATCCCCGCCCATCGACTTCACTCAGGACAGGCTCCTGCGTGGACCCATTCAACAATTCAGCTTCCAACACTGGGTGAACAACAATCCCCCAATTGATTGCCAAACACGGTCACGTAGCCAACCTGCGGAATGGATCCCCGATCGGGGTCGGGGATGACTTGTTTGAGGGTTGGTAGCCCTGCATGACAAAGGTGCTCCTGTACGATGTGCCGGGCCGGGCCGTGCTGCGAACCCGCACACCAACCGAGATTGATATTTCGGCCCTGCCGCCGGGGGTGTATGTGGTGCGAGCCGGAGGAAAAAGCCGGTTGGTGACCATCCGGCGCTAAAAAGTCTCCCCTTCAGGGGAGTACCCCGAAGGGGGGAGGGGTGTTACCATATCAGGCTAAAGAGTCTCCCCGCCAGCCCGACTTCCCCCTGTCCTGCTCTGCCGAGCGAACCCTTTCCCCTTCGAAAGGGGGACCCGTCGCACAGGTTTTCAGCGGCCTTCCCAACCCTGCTGTCATCCCGGACTGAGTCCACCCTGAGCTTGCCGAAGGGATCCGGGAGCCAAGCGCGTTGGCGAGGCTTGCGATGTTGAAAATGGCCTGCCCAGTGCTTGATGCGGGGTTCAGCATGTCACCGAAGAAATTCTTCGCACCGCGTCCAGCCAAGAGGCGTCACACCAAGCCGACACTCCCGGTCCCGCTCTGGCAAGCGGACCTTTCGCCTCCCGAAGAGTCGGGACAGGCTTTCAAAAGGGGACCTCTTCACACCGGTTTTCGGGCGGCCTTCGTGTGGCCATAAAGTGCAGACTGGATCACGCGTGCTGGCATCTCAATCCGGCGTTAGCTCACCGCTTCACCACAAACGAGATCCCACTAAACGTGCTCTCGTTCATCTCGCCTGAGAAGTAGACAGCGCGCGTGAAGCGCACGTCGTAGCGATCTGCCATCTCCGTCCAGCGACCGTTGCCGGTGAGCTCGCCGAGAATCTTCAGTGGACCGGCAAGACGAAACTCCATCCCGCTGGTTTTGCCGTTCTCAAATCCCCAACCGTCAAAGCCACCACGGCTGATCGCGATGGACTCAAGGAGGGCTATCCGGTAGCCGCGGCGGCCGGTTACGGATGCCGAGCCCTGGCCGAGCAATCCGTTCTGGATTACATCCAGATCGCCGATGAATGGCTCGTACGAATACCCGGCCTCTCCGTCGGCCCGCACCAACAGATGCTCTGCCTGGACCGACACATCCGCCCGAACAAACCGGATGGAGGCAGTCTTAAGTGGCAGGACAAACCCGCCGGAAATTGACCAACCGATTCGCGCTATTCGGGGGAGTGCAGAACGCCCCGACTGGCCGCTATAGGACAGCGTCCCGCCGATGCTGGACTGAGCATAGCCCACCGCGATGGAAAGACTCGGAAGTAGGCGTCCGACCGCAGGGTTTCCAAGCATCCGGGTAACGTCTGCTTCGGCTAACAGCCCGACGTCAAAGGTGACCCCGCGAAGCTGGGAAATGAAAAGGCGATCGTTCTCAAAAGAAGCACGATCCGTCGAGGAAACGTGGCGGACCGTGGTCCCGATGCCGACGCGCGCCGCCCCCGCAGTGGCAACGCCAAGGGAGAGCGCACGGTATCGGTCGCGCGGGTGATAGGAGGCAACGGGCACACCGGCCTCATCAACAAAAATGCGCTCGTTGAACTGTAGCGCCGTTTGTCCAAGCCCGACGCCCGCAACCAAGGGAAGGCCAAGCGGACGCAAATCCACGCCCGCCGAGAGCGCCGCACTTCCCACAGTCAGGTCGCCGATAGCGAGCCAATCGGTCGAGCCGTCGGGGTATAACGTGCCCGCCGCCCTTGTGTCGCGCGCCGCCATTCCGAGCTGCGCCGGGTTGTACAGGAAGGCGTGCGGATCATCCGAATGAAGGGCAACGCCTGCACCGCCCATTGCGCTGATGGCGGGAGACGAAGGGATCTCCAGAAACGGCAGCGCCGTGATAGGTAAATTCTGCGCAGCAACCGGGAGCGGGAGAACCAGAGAGAGAGAGAGGAAGACCAGGGTTGCGCGCATGCTCGGGGAGGGAGAGAGGGACGGCGAATGCCGTAGGGCGGGGCTCGTACACGACCCTGCCGATCGTTGACACCAAGAAAACAGTCAGCTACAATGTCACGCAAGGGGTTTCGCGAGATGCTTTCAATGGCCATGTGCGTTTGCCAGTGAAGCGAAGGCATCTCACACTCGTTGGGCCGTTCTGGCCGTATCGCGGCGGGATTGCGCACTTCATGCAAGGCATGGAGGCGAATCTGATCGAGAGTGGATGTGTTGTCGAGGCGGTGACGTTCAGCAGGCAATACCCCGACGCGTTGTTTCCGGGAGAATCGCAGTACACGAGTGCGCCACCACCGGAAATGCGCGCCAGGCGCCTTCTCGACACCCTTAATCCAATCTCGTGGTTTGGATGCGCCCGGACGATTCGAAGACGCGAGGCGGAGCTCGTTGTGTTCTCCTACTGGCATCCCTTTCTCGCGCCGGCTCTCGGAACGCTCGCCCGACGAATGCGCTCGCAGGGAATCCGGGTGGTTTGCGTTGTGCACAACGCGCTGCCGCACGAACGAAAGCGAGGCGACCGCTTACTTGCCCGATTCGCGCTGCAAGCCTGCGACGGGCTTGTTGTGATGTCTGATTCCGTTCGAAAAGATGTTGAATCGCTGGGTTTGCATGTACCCATTCGGACGACGCCGCATCCGACCTACGATCTTTTCGGGGAGGGCATGCCGGTCGCCGATGCGCGCGCGGCACTCGGTTTCGAGGCCAGTCGGCCAGTGCTCCTTTTTTTTGGCTTCATTCGGCGATACAAGGGCCTGCACGTCCTTCTGGAAGCGATGCCGATGGTGCTACGGCGCATCCCGAACGTGCTCCTCGTAGTGGCCGGTGAGTTCTACGCGGACGAAGAAGCGCTTCGATTGAAGGCGGAACCGCTCGGCGACGCGGTTCGGTTCGTTGCCAGCTATATCCCGGACGACAAGGTGCCTCATTATTTCTGCGCGGCAAATGTTGTCGTTCAGCCATACGTTTCCGCGACGCAAAGCGGCGTGGCCCAGATTGCTTTCCACTTTGGCAGGCCTGTTATCACAACCGACGTAGGTGGACTGGCTGAAATCGTTCCCGATGATGAGGCAGGATTGGTCGTCCCGCCAGAAAATCCGGAGGCGCTCGCCGACGCCATCATCCGCTATTTCGACGAGGGCATGGAGGCCCGCCTGGCAGAGGGCGTTGGGCGAGAGAGAGAGAAGTACTCTTGGGATCGGCTGTTCGAGGCCATCGAGGACGTAGCTGGAAAGGTGAAGAGTTAGACGTGAAAAGTTGAGAGCCTGTGGGACGTTGGTTCAGGGAATGACCATCTTGCGTTCACCATTCATCCAATCCCGTCCTCCATTTCCCACGCCCACTCCGAGCTCCCAGTCGTGATTCCCGCTGTCGGATTTGGGTTGGTGCTGAGGCGCGGTACGTCCGAGCGAGTGTGCCTCCGAGCGAGTGTGCCTTTGGGCACGAGAGGTGCGTTGGCATTCCCCACCCGAGAGGCAGGAATTGCGGATCCATTCGTGGCAATGAATGGCGACACTTGCTTGTAGGTTCTGTCACAGAACTCGTCCAGCAGTACGCAGCGCTTCCCGCAGACGGCTGGTGTCCCTGACAAGAACGTGAGCCTCAAACGTGTCATTTTCCCGCGAACGTGGGAGCAAGGCGCTCGCCGGGCCTTTCGTTCCCCGGACGCGCCGTTCCTCTAAATCGGAAAGCCCACGGACTACGTCCTCGCTGAGATGACCTCGCTTCGACGCGGTCTTTCTTTCGTTTGGTCGGACCTCCGGGTGCATTCCGGTTTATGACGAACGAGACTTTCCGCTCCCGCGCTCCACTTCGCACTGCATCGCGGCGCTGGCCTCCTTTTCTTTTTCCCGACGTTGTCAGGCGCCACGAGGTTCAGCAGGCCATTGCGTCACTCAGTGCAGAGGGCGCCCATTTCGGATTTCCCGATTGTGGCATGGAGTTCTGGAGCCGCTGAGTTTGTCGAGATATTTCATTCGACAATCGACGAAGATCGACTGGCTTTCAGCCTCTGCCAGCCAGCGTCATTCAAATCCCAACTGGCAATCAAGGCGCGCGCTTCTGAATCTCCTGGACGCCGGTCCGAACAGTACATTGATGTCCGGTTCGTTACGCAAGCACCCCGTTCCATATCGCCGATGAGCCAGGCCAAATCCACACTATCGACAGATCGGGATCGTAGAGGTAGCGTTCTGCGTGGACTTGTGGCCGCTGCCGCCGTCGTTGTGGTCATCGCGGGTCTGCGTTCTGCAAAACCGGTGGTGGTCCCCATGCTCGTGTCGGCGTTCGTCGCTTTCGCGTGCCTTCCTGCGGTTAACAAACTGCGTTCGTGGCGCGTGCCGAAGGTGGTTGCCGTGGTCCTCGTGGTGTTGGGTGTCGTAGCGGTGGTGTCGGCGATTGCGGCTTTCGTGGGCTCCTCGCTGACCGGTTTCGTTCAGACGTTGCCGGTCTATCAGGAGCGGCTCGGTACACAGTTTAGCGATCTGCTGGGCTGGTTCGCAGATCGCGGGTTCGAGGTCCCCGACAGCGCACGCTTGCAGGACGCCATCGATCCTGGCGCAGCGCTCGGGCTCGTCGCGACGCTCCTTAACGGCGTGGGCGACACGCTGACCAACGGCCTTCTGATTTTGCTGACTGTCGTTTTTATCCTGCTCGAAGCCTCTTCGTTTCGCGTCAAAGCGGCGCGGGCCTTTCACCGCGAGGGCGGTTCCTTCCCGCAGATCGCAGCCTTCACGGCGGGCATGAAACAGTATCTCGTTATCAAAACGCTGGTCAGTCTTGTTACAGGCACCCTTGTCGCGGTCTGGCTCGCAATCCTCGGCGTAAGCTTCCCACTTCTTTGGGGGCTTCTTGCATTTCTACTCAACTACATCCCGAACATCGGCTCGATCCTCGCCGCAATCCCCGCGGCTCTTCTTGCCCTCGTGCAGATCGGGATGGGTACGGCAATGATAGTCGTTGTCGGATATTTGGTGATAAACGTGGTCATGGGGAACGTAGTCGAGCCCAGATGGACAGGTCGCGGTGTGGGCCTTTCACCGTTGGTGGTTTTTCTCTCGTTGATTTTTTGGGGATGGGTTCTGGGACCGATGGGGCTCATTCTGTCTGTCCCTCTGTCCGTTACGGTCAAGATTGCACTGGAGAGCAGTGAGGAAACGCGCTGGCTCGCCATACTGCTCGGTCCAGAAAACGTCCCCCCTACTCCCATTGAGTACGCCGATATCATCATTCCCGAATCTGCGCGCGTGCATTGAGCCGCGCCTGATCATTTCAGCTCGCACGTCACCTCGACTCGACAAATCCTGCCCGCTTTGACGCCAGATTACTCCATCGAAGCTCACATCCGTTTTGCGAAATCACAGATCGCCGAAAGCGTGAGAGTCCATGAAGCCATTTTGGATCAGGCTCCGCTGCTAACTTCGCTCGCTGATCAGGTTGCCGAACGATTCCGGAGCGGTGGGCGAGCCTACTTTTTTTGAAAATGGAGGATCTGCCGCCGACGCCCAACACCGGGCCGCCGAACTCTTAGGCCGGTTTTACATCGACCGGCCATCACTGCCGGCTTTCGCATTGACGGGCAATTCGTCGCAGGTCACCGCCATCGGAAACGACTACGGGTTCGACGAGGTCTTTGCCCGACCCCTTTCAGGAATGATTCAACCTGGCGACATCGCGGTTGGTATCTCAACCAGTGGCGATTCGCCCAACGTCGTGCGTGGACTCGAAGTCGCGCAGAATAATGGTGCGCTGACCGTTGGCTTCACAGGAAAGGATGGAGGGTTGATGGTCAGCATTTGCGACGTGCTAATTGCCATTCCGAGTAACGATACGCCGCGCATCCAGGAAGGCCACGAGTTGTGCGGTCACGTGCTGTGCGCACTTGTTGAGCGGATGATGTCCGGCGAGGAAGATGGCTAGGAAAGCGGTGTTTCTGGACCGGGACGGCACATTGAACGACGAACAGGGGCTGCACTACGTTCATCGTTGGGAGGATTTTCTTTGGCTCGACGGTGCCAGGGAAGCCATCCGAAAAATGAACGTCGCGGGTTTTCTGGTAATCGTCGTTACCAACCAGGCGGGCATCGCGCGGGGGCTTTACACGGCCGATGATGTAAATCATCTGCACGGCTTGGTCCAGGCGGATCTTTCCCGCATCGGGGCTCATGTTGACGCATTCTATTTCAGTCCCTACCATTTGAAGGGCGCTATTCCAGAGTTCGCCATCTGGCACGAAGACCGCAAGCCGGGAACGGGGCTATTCGAACGCGCCATCCGTGAGCACGACATCGACCCGGAACAGTCGTTCATGGTTGGCGACAAAGCCTCCGACCTCATCCCGGCCAAAACGCTCGGGATGAAAACAGCGCTCGTGCTAACCGGGCACGGCGAGGTTCATAAGGAGAGTCCGTCAGCAGATGCTGTTGTCCGAGATGTCGACGCAGCCGTTGATTGGATGCTGGTAGAAAGCCAACCTCGGCTCCGGGGTTGGTATTAATCCAAACCCCAATCGTGCGCGTCGTCGGTCAAGGCGCATCGGCGATAGATCTTCCCGCATTTGAATCTCTGAACGAAACGTGGCACGCATCGTTTGACGTTCCTTTCTCAACGTCGCCTTCCCATGAATCGTCATGCTTCATCGTTTCTCGCGCTTTTCGTTTTCGCCATCGGCCTCGTCGGGTGCGGCGACACCGCGCGCCTCACGGTTGAGGAAGGCAGCGGTCCCAACCCGGTGATTCCCCCACCCAACACTTCGCTCATCCCGACCGCGAACATCGCGACGGCCACCGGATGGCCGACTGGCGAGATGCCAACGCCTGCTCCAGGCCTTCAGGTTGCGATGTTCGCGGACAGTCTCGACCACCCGCGCTGGCTCTACGTCTTGCCGAATGGTGATGTCCTCGTGGCCGAGTCGAACGCGCAACCCTCGGAGCGAAGCGGCGGCATCAGGGGCTTTTTCGAGCGCCTCATAAAGAAGACGGGGGGCGCTGCGGTCCCCAGCGCCGACCGCATAACGCTCCTCCGCGATACGGATGGCGATGGCGTGGCCGACCTGCGATCCCCGCTCCTCGAAGACCTGACTTCGCCCTTCGGCATCGCCCTCGTCGGGGAAATGCTGTATGTGGCCAACACGAATGCACTCGTGCGCTTCCCGTTTGAGGTCGGGCAGACGCACATCGATGCAGCTGGTACGACAGTCGTCGCGCTCCCGCATGCGCCGTACAACCGGCACTGGACGCGCAACGTCATCGCGAGCGAGGACGGCGAGACGCTCTACGTCGCTATCGGATCAGCGAGCAATGTGGCCGAGCACGGGTTCGAGGCCGAGGAGGGCCGGGCAGCCATCTGGGCTGTCGACGTGGCGACGGGCGCGCACAGGATCTATGCCTCCGGCCTCCGCAATCCGGTCGGTATGGCGTGGGAGCCGACGACGGGCGCGCTCTGGACAGCGGTGAACGAGCGCGACGAGCTGGGCAGTGACATCGTGCCGGACTACATGACCGCGGTGGAGGAGGGTGGCTTCTACGGCTGGCCGTACAGCTACTTCGGCCAGACCGTCGACACGCGCGTGGAGCCGCAACGCCCGGACCTCGTGGCTGCGGCGATCGTGCCAGACTATGCGCTCGGTCCACACACGGCCTCGCTTGGTCTTGCATGGTCAGGCGGTGCGGCGCTTACCCGTTCGTTCGCGGAGGGGATGTTCGTCGGCCAGCACGGCTCGTGGAATCGGCGCCCTCGGAGCGGCTACAAAGTAGTGTTCGTCCCGTTTGCGGGCGGCACGCCATCGGGTCTTCCGGTAGATGTACTGACCGATTTCTTGCACGGCGACGAGGCGCGAGGACGTCCAGTTGGCGTCGCAATCGATACCGAAGGCGCACTTCTCGTAGCGGATGATGTCGGCAACATCATTTGGCGAGTGACTGCTGCCGAAGGGAATTAGCACGGGACGCAACAGATCGCTCAACTCCTGATATCGGCGAGAGGACGGCCATTGGTCGTCGAGCAAATAGGCAGCGTTGATGCCGCCTTACTGCTTGTTGAGCCAATCACGAAGCGTGTGCATCAGTCGCGTGAAAGCCAGACAATTCTAGGGGAACGGCGGTGTTCGTTCGTACTTTGCGGGGCGAACGCCCTCTCGGTTTCTGCTTCGTTCGCTATGCCTTCTTCCGCGCCCGTAAAGCATCTATTCGTCACGGGCGGGGTTACCTCTTCGCTTGGGAAGGGGATTATTTCGTCGTCGTTGGGTCGGCTACTTGAGGCCCACGGCCTTCGCGTCACCATCCAGAAATTCGACCCGTACATCAATGTGGATGCGGGGACGATGAACCCTTATGAGCACGGCGAGGTGTTCGTGACGGACGACGGAGCCGAGACGGACCTCGACCTGGGCCACTACGAGCGTTTTCTCGGCGTGCCAATGAGCCAGGCCAATAATGTCACCACGGGCCGCGTGTACTCAGGGGTGATCGCGAAGGAGCGCGCGGGCGTGTACCTGGGCAAAACCGTGCAGGTGGTCCCGCACGTCATCGACGAAATTAAGGGATGGATGCGCCGACTTGCAGATACGGGCGACTACGATGTCATCATCACTGAAATTGGCGGTACAGCGGGCGACATCGAAAGCCTTCCGTATCTCGAAGCCATCCGGCAGCTTGCGTTGGAAACGGGCCGCGCGAATGTTTGCCTGATCCACCTGACACTGGTGCCCTATCTCGCCGCCGCCGGCGAACTGAAGACAAAGCCCACGCAGCACTCGGTCAAGATGCTCCAGAGCTACGGTCTCCAGCCCGATGTGCTCGTGTGCCGGACAGAGCACCCGCTTTCGGACGACCTCCGCAAGAAAATCGCGCTGTTCTGTAATGTTGAGACTCGCGCAGTGGTCGAAGCTCGCGACGCGGAATCCATCTACGAGGTCCCGCTGCTGCTACGCGAAAAAGGTCTCGACACGGTCGTTCTTGAGCGACTTCAGTTGGAGGACCATGCTTCCGGCGATTTGTCGGATGGCCTCGGCGATTGGGTCGAATTCCTCCGGCGTCTGAAGAACCCGGAGGGACAGGTTCGGATCGCGCTCGTCGGAAAATATGTGACGCATCAGGACGCCTACAAGTCGATCTCAGAAAGCCTCCTGCTCGCAGGAGCTGCGAACAATGTGCAAGTGGAGGTCGTGCCCATTCTTTCAGACGACATCACCGCACTAGACGTGGAGGCCAAGCTGCAAGGCGTTTCAGGCGTGCTGGTCGCGCCCGGCTTTGGCGACCGTGGGATTGATGGCAAGATCGAGGCTGCTCGCTACGCACGCGAACGTGGAGTTCCCTTCTTCGGGATTTGCCTTGGGATGCAGGTTGCCGTTGTTGAGTTTGCCCGCAACGTGTGCGGCCTCGCCCTCGCGCATTCAACGGAGTTCGATGCCAACAATTCAGAGCCCATCATTGCGCTGATGGCGGAGCAAGAGGAGGTCACCGAGAAGGGCGGAACCATGCGGCTCGGGCAGTACGAATGCCGGGTAATGGCAGGAACGAAGGCGCGTTCGATCTATGGCGAGGCAGCGGTCTGGGAGCGCCACCGCCACCGCTACGAAGTCAACAATGAGTTGCGCTACAAACTGAAAGAAGCCGGGATGGTCTTCTCCGGCATCAACCCCGATAAGGATCTGGTCGAAATTGTTGAACTGCCAGCAACGGGCGATGGACTGACACATCCATGGTACGTGGGCGTGCAGTTCCATCCTGAATACAAGTCGAGCGTTCTAGCCCCGCATCCGCTCTTCGTGGCCTTTGTCGAGGCAGCCGTAGCCCACGCGGAGGCCGGCGGAACGTTTGAGGAACCGACAGAACCCTCCCGGGTGCGGAAGATTCAGCGGGTGAGTGCCAGAGTGCTGGCGGATGGATAGTATTCTAACAGGCTAAGAGAGGGAGAATGGAGGCGCGGGAGAAAGGGTGAGGAACGAATTCAGCCGAGGGGGCGAGATAGATTTCGCCCTGAGCTGGCGGCCGGGAGAGGGAGTATCGGGGCGAGGGATAGGGCGGAATCTCCGTAGGGGCGAGATGAATCTCGCCCTCAACCGGCGGGTGCGTTGGTATCGCGAGAGGGAGAGTGCGACCTTGCCGTACGGGCGAGATACCTCCCTCCCAGCAAGTGCCGATGAGTATCCCCACCGACCCCAAATTCACCCGTCTAAAAAAGCTGCTCCCGCATCTGGAGGGAAAAATCCGCGTTCGCGTCGGCGGGTTGGTTTTCGATAGCGCAGAAAACCCAACGGCGTTGGTCCTGGTGGAGCACGAAGGCATTTGGTCCAAAGAGCCCTTCTGGACGCCTCCCGGCGGCGGCGTGGAATTCGGCGAACCGCTGGAAGTGGCACTCGTCCGCGAGGTGAAGGAGGAAACGGGGCTGGATGTGGAGGTGGGGCCGCTCCGCTACGTGCTCGATTTCATCCGCATGCCTCTCCATGCGGTGTCGTTCTATTTTGAATGTCGCGCCTTGGAAAATCTCGATACGCTCTCAACCGGATCAGATCCTGAACTTGGCGATTCGCAGCTCATGCGTGCCGTCGGAATTGTGCCGCTGGAGGAATTGGCTGCATTGAACCTTTATCCGGAGGGTATAGCGGATCGGCTCCCGGATGATGCCAGGGAAAGGTTTCCGGATGGCGTGCGGCATCTAGGAACGTTACGGTAGTCGTGGCAAGGCACGGCATGCTGTGCCCCTACCATGCCCCGTTATCTTTGTGCAACCAAACCCGACGGCCATGCCAGAAGACCAACTAACCGCTCTCATCACCGAACCCACGCAGGTCGCTGCCTTGCTGGCGTCTGTTCTTGCGGCGGTGTTCGCGCTGAGCCGTTTGAAGGCGTTCGAGAAGGTCTTTGAGATCGTCCCACCGGTGCTGTGGGCCTATTTCGTGCCAATGCTCCTCACCACGTTCGGCGTCACGTCGGACACGAACGCCGCCTATGACTGGTTCGGGTACGTGCTGCTGCCAATGGCGCTTTTCCTCCTCATGCTCACCATCGACCTGCGGGCGATTGCAAGTCTGGGACGGATGGCGTTGATCATGATGCTCGTCGGCACGTTTGGCATCGTAATCGGAGGGCCAATCGCCTACATGGCCGTGGGCCAATTCATTGGCGACCCGGACGCCTGGAAGGGCCTCGCGGCGTTGTCGGGAAGCTGGATCGGCGGCACGGCCAATATGGTGGCAATTCAGGAGAGCGTGGGGCTGGATGAGCTCGGGCCGATCATCGTAGTGGATACCGTGGTGGGTTACGGCTGGATGGCCATCCTGCTCTTCCTCTCGGGCTACCAAAAGCAGTTCAACAACTGGGTCGGTGCCGACACGTCCGCTATGGACCGCGTGGATGAAACACTCAAACAGATGGACACGACGCGTCGACCAACGACACTGACAACGGCGGGAATCATTATCGGGCTCGGATTTGGGGCTGCCGTCCTTTCTCGCATTCTGGGTAGCGCCATGCCTCCTCTCGGTGATCCGACCATCATTTCCGGCGGAACATGGGCCGTGCTCATCGCGGTGACGGTCGGATTATGTCTCTCCTTCACGCCCATGCGGAACCTCGAAGCCGACGGAGCGAGCCGCCTCGGCTATGTGGCGCTGTACCTCCTGCTCACGGGCATCGGCGCGCAGGGCAATCTTGCGGCGGTCCTGGATGCTCCGCTCTACTTGCTGACGGGCGTCGTCTGGCTCGCCGTTCATATCAGCCTGCTGCTTCTCGCCGCCAAGCTCCTCAAAGCCCCGCTTTTCTTCGTAGCGACGGGCAGCATGGCCAACGTCGGCGGAGCCGCGAGCGCGCCTATTGTCGCGGGCGTTTACCATCCTGCTATGGCCCCGGTTGGACTGCTGATGGCTGTCGCAGGCTACGTGCTTGGCATCTATGCGGCGCTCGGCTGTGCCTGGATGCTTGGCGCGCTGGCAGGGGGGTAGGGATTGGAGAGATCGAATGACGTAGTTCGCAATTCTATGGCAGGGTAAAATCGGTTGGAACGACTTCGACATCCAACACACCTTACGACTACGCAATACGCTCTATCGGATCACAGCTTCCGCATTACGCTCAGAACCCGTCCGATTATGTGGCAGCCGGGCGAGTCGGCGCGAAACGATTCCTCCGTGTAGCCGCGCGCTGAAGACCGGAGATGGAATCGGTTTCGGGCGAAGTCGAATCGACGCGCGATGATCCGCTCGCCGATGATTGCGGCCGATAGTTCGCCGTTGAGAAGTTGCTGCCAGTCCGTTTCCTCAACAAGTAACAGGTCGGATCGGCGAATGCCAAGCTCCAGCATTCCGTCGTCTCCTGAGATGGCGATGATGCACGAAGCGGCGCCAGCACGCCCCAGGAAGCGTGGATCCACCACCAGTGCGCCGGCGGGGTTTCGTCGAAGCTGGTCAGGACGATCGCTGCGAACCTTACCCACGATTGGAAGCAAAGGGGGTGCTTCCGTGAGCGTAAAGGGATCGTCGCTCTCAGCCAGAGAGATTCCGCGCGACACCATCGGCGTGCGAGTGATGTAGCCTTTTTGCTCGAGCGCCAGAACAAGCTTGTGCACACCGTTCGTCGAGCGGAGCGACAGGGCCGCGCCAATCTCAGCCAGTGTTGGCGGTGTTTGTTGGTCGCGGATGTGAGACCGGATAAAATCAAATACCCGATTCTGGCTCGGAGTCAGGGCGGGTCTTGTCATAGCTCCTCCGTACGAAGTCGAATCGCGGTCATAGCGGCGCGCGACATAGAACACGGTGAATGTACGTTCACCACTCGCGCCGGGGCACCGCCGGGTAGGTGATAATTCATTCACCAATCCAGCCTTTGTCGGTTGGCCTACGCCCTCAAAAGCACACTATTGACGCTATTTGTCCACACGAAACCCTTTTTCGCTGCCAGAGATTTGATTCTTTGCTAATCCGTTCTACTTTGGGGCAGAAGGGGGGATAGTGGGGAAGGGTCCCATACTCTGGCGAATCGTGGGGAGACCGGCTATGGTCGGGTTTTTAGGACAATCTGAATATTCGATCGACGACAAGGGCCGCGTTGCCTTGCCGGCACGGATGCGTCGAGAGTTGAGCCCGGACGCAAAGGAAACTTTCGTCGCATGCCGCGGAATCGAAACGTGCGTCACGCTGGTCCCGCTCAATGTATGGGAGGAGAAGGCAGACCGCATCAGCAAGCTAAACCCGTTCAGCAAAGAGAGCCGAATTGTAAAGCGCATGGAATCGCGCTGGTCCGAGGTCGCGACGCTGGATGGCCAGGGTCGGATCACTTTGCCGCGAACTCTTATCGACTACGCAAATCTCACCACCGGCAAAGTGATCATCCTTGGCACGACGGACAACATAGAACTCTGGGACCCTGAAACCCTCCAGGCAGAAGACGATGCGCTCGCGGATTCCTATGCAAGCATCGTGGAGAACGTGATGACGAAGCTGGAAGGGGGTTGAACGCCATGTATGCCCAAGCGATGCCCATGTCTCAAAAATCCCAGCGGCCCTCGGGCCGTGGAGCACGATCCGCCGACAGGCCCGTAAGCCCGTCGGCGGATCCGCTCCGCTTTGCTTCTTCATACCACGCGCCCGTGTTGGCCGCCGAGGTTGTGGAAGTATTGGTGACGGATCGGGAAGGCCTCTATATAGATGGTACGCTTGGCGGTGGTGGGCATAGTGCCGCATTGTTGACGGCGCTTGGGCCGAGCGGCCATGTGGTTGGGATTGATCACGACGAGGATGCCGTTGCCGCTTCCGAAAAGAGATTGGCGGAGGCAATCGCCCAGGGCCGTTTCCGAACCAGAAGCGGAAACTTCGCCGATATCGAACAGCTTTGCGAGATCGCTGGAATTGGCGGTGTGGACGGAGTCCTGCTCGATCTAGGCATCTCATCCCATCAGATCGACGAAGCCAGCCGGGGGTTCGCATTCTCCGCCGACGGCCCGTTGGACATGCGCATGGACGCTGATTCCGGCGAATCCGCCGCAGAGCTTATCGAGCGCCTTGACGTTCAGTCTCTAGCCGACTTGCTTCGAGCTTACGGTGAGGAGCCTCGCGCGTGGCCAATCGCAAATGCTATTGCCAACCACGGCACGATTTCAACGACCGGCCAATTGGCGGAGTTGGTTCGTGGTTCCGTTCCCGGCAAGGACGAGGGCAAATCACTCGCCCGTGTTTTCCAGGCGTTGCGCATAGCTGTCAACGATGAGATGGCCGCGCTCGAACGGGCTTTCGAAGCAACGCTCAGGGTGCTTCGCCCTGGTGGGCGGCTGGCGGTCATCAGCTACCACTCGCTTGAAGATCGCCGTGCAAAGCACTTCTTGCGTTTCGGCAATGTTGAGGGCGTGGCCGTGAAAGATTTCTACGGCAACCTCGTCACGCCCTGGAAGCTGATCACGCGGAGGCCCATCGTCGCCGGCCCCGAAGAGATCGCAGCCAACCCACGCTCTCGCAGCGCGCGCCTCCGCATTGCCGAAAAACTTGCCGACTTCCCACTCAATCATTCGCGACGGCGGAAGACGTAAGGGGGCCGGCCCGGGCCCGTAAGCCCACCCACCCCCCCTCGTCTCCCGCTCTCGCCTCGTTCTTCACCTCTCACCTCTTCGCCAACCATGCCCGCCAAGTCTGCGACTCGCCCATCGCGGAACCCAAGTCGGCGCTCAGCCCGTAAGCCGAGCCGCACGACCGAAACCTCCGCAACGCGTCGTTCGACGCATTCTCGCCTTATTGCCCCGGAAACGGGGTTGCCGGGCTGGAATGACCTCGGAACATCCGATAAGAAGACATCCACCGGGCCGAAAGCACGGCCAAGCGAAGCGACCCGGCGGAGTCCTGCGAGAATGCGGGTTTTGGACGTTGCGCCGTCGTTGCGTTTTGCCGTGATAACACTCGTGGCCTGTATTGCCGTGACCTTGTTCGTCGGCCATGTGTACGCCACCCAATCGACGCTGGCTGAACTGCAGCAAGCGAAGCGCGAGAATCTCCGGCTCCGGTTGACACAGGATCGCCTTCGCGGCGCTTTTGACCGGATGACTGGGCCGCGCCTCGTGATGGACGGGGCAGCGAGCCTTGGTCTTGAGGAAAGTGCCGTCTACGGACCCGTCATAACAACGGACAACTAATCCCCATCCTTTTTACGATACACCGATTACTACTCGCGAAACCATACTGAGCCGCCTCTATGTTGTGATGGCGTTTGTACTCGTCCTTCCTGTGGGTGTGTTCGCTCAAATGGTGAACATCCACCTCAGCGAGGGAAGCGAACTACGGGAGCGCGGCGAGCGGCAGGCGTCGTCTTTTGTTGAGCTCCCGGCAACGCGTGGATCTGTTTACGACCAGGCGGGGCGTGCGCTCGTCGTAAACACGGCGCGGTACGAGGTGGCGCTAGACCCGACTATCGCGGGATTCGGGGATCGAGCAGAGGAGCTCTATGCCTTGCTCGGGAATCTCACAGATCGCCCCGCCAACTATTACCGCAATCGGACGCGAGATCGGGCGAGCCGCCAGTACGTGCTGCTCGTGCGCTCGCTGGACGAGGCCTCCAAAGAAGAGCTCGATGCGGCCGAAATCCCCGGACTGCTGCTGACGGGCTCGTTTGCTCGTCGTTACAATTATGGCAGAACGGCGGGCCACATTCTGGGCCATGTGGACACAGATCTGCGTGGCCAGGCAGGTCTTGAATTGCTTTACGACGAGTTTCTGCAGGGCGAGCCCGGTAGGCAAGCTGTCCAGCGCGACCGCAGAGGCATCGTAAAAGCACTGGTAGGTGGACCGGTTGAGGAGCCCAGGCACGGCGAGAATCTGGTTCTTACCATTGATCTTGTTCGCCAGGCCATTCTGGAGGAAGAGCTCGCTCGCGGCATCGCAACGGCAGATGCGACGTGGGGAACGGCCATTGCCATGAATCCGCGCACCGGTGCCATTCTCGCTATGGCCAACATGCCGGACTACGACCCCAATCAACCGGGCGCTTTCTCCGATGCGGCTCAGCGCAACCATGCGATCACCGACCGTATTGAGCCCGGCTCGACGTTCAAACTTGTTACGGCCGTCGCCGCGGTAGAGAGTGGTTTGATCTCCCCTGAAGACTCGGTAGATACGGGACAAGGCTGGGCCGTTTTCCGGGGGCGCACCATGCACGACAGCCACGGATACGGAAGGATTCCATTCGGCGAAGCCATCGTCAAGTCGTCGAATGTGGGGATGGCCCGCACAGCCGACCGAATGGAGCCTGGCATGTTCTACCAATACGCCCGCGCTTTCGGATTCGGCCAACCGACCCTTGTAGATTTGCCTGGAGAAGTTGCCGGAAGCCTCAAGCGGCCGGAAAGATGGAGCGGCCTCACTCTCCCATGGATGGCCACGGGATACGAGGTCGAAGCCACGCCACTTCAGATTCTCGCAGCCTACGGCGCACTCGCCAATGGAGGGCTTCTGGTTCACCCATATCTCGTAGCAGAGCGTCGCAATGTGCAAGGCCGAGTAATGTGGACCGCCCAACAGGATTCCATCCGCCGCGCTTTCAAGGCGGAAACGGCCACGCAGCTTCTGCCCTGGTTCGAGCGGGTTGTTTCCAGCGAAGGGACCGGACGGGCGGCCGCCGTTGAGGGACTTCGAATTGCCGGAAAAACGGGCACAGCTCAAACGGCTTCCGATGGAGGGTATCAGCGGCGCTACCGCGCGTCGTTTGTCGGCTTTTTCCCGGCGGACAACCCCGAGGTCGTAATGATCGTGGTGGTCAATAACCCAAGGAACGGTTCGTACGGCGGAGCCGTCGCGGCACCCATCTTCCGCGAGATCGCGCGTCGGTGGATCGGCACCTTCCCGAGTATTGCGGAACAGGTCGCTCCGGCGCAGCCCCTGCCCGAACGAAGGGAGGCGCGTGTTCCCGACCTCGGAGGCATGCCAGCCATTCTGGCCGCCAGCCATCTTCGGGCCAGCGGTTTCCCTGTCCGGCTCGCCCGCGATGCAGCTTGGCAAATCGTCTCGTCGCAGCGGCCAAGCGCAGGTGACACTTCGCGTATTCACGATGCCATCCGGCTCACCACGACGTCCGCGCAAGACCAAGATTCGAGAGGTCGCTCGGTAGTTACCACAGCTTCCGATTCACCACGTGAGCGGATTGCGATGCCGGACGTGCTCGGGTTGTCCGCCCGCAGCGCGATTGCCTGGCTTGCATCGCTGGGCGTGGAAACCCGCCTTCAGGGCTCCGGCGTCGTCACCGCACAATCCCCGGAAACCGGGGCCTCACTACCCTCACAGGCCGTTCTGACTTTGCGCTGACGGCCGTGGGCGAACCCCGCTCTTTGCTTACTGACCCCGTCGTCCCCCCGCAGCCGCTGGCCGGCCTGCTCGCACCTTTGCGTGCGGCAGGTCTGCTGGTGGCCGACGTACCGGAGGCCGATGAGGTTCTGATTCACCGACTTGCGGATGACAGCCGCGATGTCGGGCCCAACACGCTGTTCATCGCCCGCAAGGGCGACCACAGCGACGGGCACCTGTTCCTTGAAAAGGCTGTGCAACAAGGCGCCGTTGCCGCCATCGTGGATGCCGATTGGCTCCGCGACGCAACGGCGTCCGCAGGCGAGGCATCGCCTGCAACGAGTCCCTTGGGGAAGGGTGAGCGCCTCCCCAGCGCGGTTTTCGTTCCGGTGACGGACACGAGAGCCGCGCTGGCGGAGGTCGCGATTTCGTTCTTCGGGCACCCAGGCGAATCGCTCGATCTCCTCGGGGTTACCGGAACCAACGGAAAAACCACCACCGCTTTTCTCCTCCACCATCTGATGATGGCGCTTGGCGAAAAGGTCGGCCTCGTCGGAACGATTGAAAACCGGATTGGCAACCAGTCCTTGGCGACCACCTACACTACACCAGAGCCCATCGAACTCAACCGTGTTCTTCGCGCGATGGTGGATGCGGGGTGTACCACGTGCGCGATGGAGGTCTCCTCGCACGGGTTGGCGCTCGACCGCGTCCGCGGGCTCGCGTTTCGCGTTGGTGTCTTCACCAATCTGACGCACGACCACCTGGACTTTCATGGTTCGGCTGAGGCTTACGAAGCAGCGAAAAAAAGACTGTTCGATGGCCTCCAGGCCGATTCCACTGCCGTCCTCAATTGCGATGACCAGGCCTGGAAACGCATGGTGGCCGACACAAGCGCGCACATCTCCACATTTGGAACGAGCGCGGATGCTGACATTCGAGTCGAAGTCCTCGACAACGCGCTTGATGGCTTGCTTCTCCGGCTCGATGGTATCGAAAAGAAGTTCAGGCTCGCGGGGCGCTTCAACGCGCTGAATCTTGCCGCGGCGTACGCGGTAGGCCGCGAGCTTGGTCACTCGAAGGAGGCCGTGCTCGGAGCACTGACAGAGGCCCCCGGCGTCCCAGGCCGTTTCGAGACCTTCACATCGGAGGATGCCGTGCTCGGGGTAGTGGATTACGCCCATACACCCGATGCGCTCGACAACGTCCTCCAAACCGCCAGACAAATGATGGGCGACGGCCATCTTCGTGTTGTTTTCGGTTGCGGCGGCGACCGCGACCGGACCAAGCGCCCAAGAATGGCCCGTGTCGCTGAAACCCACGCCGACCGGATCATCCTCACCAACGACAACCCCAGAACCGAAGACCCGATCGCGATTCTCGCGGAGATCCGGTCAGGACTTCAACGCCCGGAAGCGGCCGCAACAATCCCCGACCGCGCCGAAGCCATAGCGACCGCGGTGGCCGAAGCTGCATCTGGCGATGTGGTCGTTGTAGCCGGCAAAGGCCACGAAGACTATCAGATCGTCGGCGCGGAGAAGAAGCCGTTTGACGATCGCGAGCAACTCAGAAATGCGCTTGCTGAAAGACCACTGACCACAGACTACTGACTACTGGCCGCCGTCACCCACATCCATGCTCTATCATCTTTTCCAATGGCTGGAACGAACCTTTGAGCCGCCGGGCTTTCAGGTCTTCGAGTTCACCACGGTCCGTGCATCGCTCGCCGCCGGAACGGCGCTCTTGATCGGGCTTTTCGCAGGCAAGAAGATCATTCGCTGGCTTGCAGGCCAGCAGCTTGGCGAAACCGTTCGGGATGGCAAAGATGCCGGCGTCGTGAGCCACGCCCACAAAGCCGGAACGCCCACGATGGGTGGGCTCATCATCCTTCTAGCGCTCTCCGGGGCCACTCTCCTCTGGGCTGATCTGACCAACGTGTACGTCTGGCTCGCGCTCATCTCCACGCTCTGGATGGGCGCGTTTGGCTTCGCAGACGACTACATCAAAGTCGTGAAGAAAAATAAGAAAGGATTGGCGGGTAGGGTCAAGCTGACTGGGCAGATCAGCCTCGGCGTCGCGCTGAGTCTCTTCCTTATGAACTGGAACGCGCTCGATGGTATCCACACGCTGACGAGCATGCCGTTTCTCCCCGACGGCATCCTCGAATACGATTTCCTGACCCCAATTTTCGGCGTCGAACTTGGCTGGCTGATTTACGTCCCCATCATCACGTTTATCGTCGCCGGCGTTTCCAATGCGGTAAACCTCACGGATGGTCTTGATGGCTTGACCACCGGAACGGCAGCGTTCGTCACGCTCGGGCTCATCGTGCTGATCTACATCACGGGCAATACGATTCTCGCCGAGTTCGTGAACGATCTCTACCTCCCCGACACCGGCGAACTGACCATCTTCGCGGCGGCCCTCGCCGCGGCATGTTTCGGGTTCCTTTGGTACAACGGCTTTCCGGCGCAGGTCTTCATGGGCGACACCGGGAGCCTTGCGCTCGGAGCCGCGATTGCGACGCTGGCGATCCTTATCAAGAAGGAGCTTTATCTCCCGGTGCTCTGCGCCATTTTCGTAGCCGAGACGGTCTCGGTCATCATTCAGACAAGCTGGTTCAAGTTCACCCGGATGCGGCATGGGGAAGGGCGCCGGGTGTTCCTGATGGCCCCGCTTCATCACCATTACGAGGCTCTTGGCGTTCACGAGAACAAGATTGTCATCCGCTTCTGGATCGTGACCGCGCTCCTCGTGATTCTGACACTCTTCCTCCTGAGGATTCGATGATCGCCAGGATGATATCCGGCAAAAAGATCACCGTCGTTGGCGCGGCGCGGAGCGGTCTCGCGGCCGCGAAGCTGCTGGCGCGCCGGGGTGCGTCGGTTTTCCTCACCGAGAGCGGCACGCCCCAGGTGGGCATCGCGGAGGGGCTCCACGCCGAAGGCATCCGTTACGAGTTCGGCGGTCATACGGACGCCGCGTTCGATGCCGACTTCCTTGTCCTATCACCCGGTGTTCCGACCCATGCCGATCTCGTTCAGGATGCGCTGAACCGAGGTCTTCCTCTTTACTCGGAGATCGAGGTCGCGAGCTGGCTCTGCAAGGGGCCGATTGTCGCTGTAACTGGCTCGAACGGCAAGACCACCACCACTTCACTCATCGCTCACCTTTTTCGCACAGCCGACCGTGACTTTGTTGTCGCCGGAAACATCGGGTTCGCTTTTTCGGACCACATCGATGAAATCGGAGGCGACACGGCGGTGATTCTGGAAGTCTCCAGCTTCCAGCTCGACCACATCGCCACATTCAGACCGAAGGTTTCGGTACTCCTCAACATCACCCCCGACCACCTCAACCGCTATGAGAACAACTTTGATCTCTACGCCCGCAGCAAATTCCGCGTTTTCGAAAATCAACAGGCAGGAGACTGGCTGGTGTATAACGATGACGACGAATACGTGCGAGGATATGTGGAGCGGTGGAGCACTGAGCGCGGGATTAGACCGTGGCCAATTTCTATCGAGCGCGACCTGGAGCGCGGCGCCTTCGTTCGTAATGGCCGTGTTGTCCTCGCCCTCCCCAAGACCAACGATCCTCAATCAACCTTGATTTACGAAGAAGAACTAATGCCAGCCGCCGACCTGTCCCTTCGTGGACGCCACAACCTCTACAACTCCCTCGCAGCGGCAATCGCGGCCCGGGCCATGGAGATTCGCAGCGATGTCGTCCGGCAGAGCCTGACCTCGTTTGAAGGCGTACCGCACCGCCTCGAAACAGTGCGGAGGGTTCACGATGTGACCTACGTAAACGACTCGAAAGCGACCAACGTGAACGCCGTCTGGTATGCGCTGGAGTCTTTCTCCGAACCCATCGTGCTCATCGCTGGTGGCCGCGACAAGGGCAACGACTACGGTCCGCTCGAACGGCTGGTGGGCGACAAGGTGAAGGGCATCGTTGGTCTTGGTGAAAGCGGCGACAAGGTTATTTGCGACCTCGGCACATTCGCCGGGCAAACAGCACGCGCCCACACGATGGAGGAGGCCATCCAGTACGCTGGAATCATGGCGGAGGCAGGCGATGTCGTCCTCCTCAGCCCCGCCTGCGCCTCCTTTGATATGTACGACAACTACGAACAGCGTGGCGACGACTTCAAGCACATCGTCCAAAGCCTCTAACCGAACCGTTCATGAGCACCGCCCGCGTCCGAGCGCTCTCACTTCCACCGATGGATAAAGCCGTGATGGCGGCTGTCCTGTTGCTGGCGGCGGCGGGCGTCGTGGCTGTCTATAGCGCGGTTGCCTTCCTGGCGGAGACCAAATCCGGAGGCGATCACGAGCGCTTCCTCTTCGGGCATATTGCCCGTGTTGGCCTGGCGCTTGGCCTGGCCGGCGTCCTGTCGACGATCGACTATCGCTGGCTGGCAAGGTTGTCCAAGGTGTTCATGCTTGGTTCGCTGGCTTTGCTGGTTGCCGTGCAGATTATCGGCGTTGTGACGAACGGCGCGGCGCGCTGGATAGACATCGGGCCGGTCACCTTCCAGCCGTCAGATCTTGCAAAGGTCGCTATGCTTATCCACGTGGCCGTTCTGCTCGCGAAAAAACAGGAGTACATCGGCGACTTCTACCGGGCGTTCGTGCCGCTGTGCTTTTGGATCGGCCCTACGCTGCTTCTGATCGGCATCGACGACTTCTCGACCGCAGCAATTCTCCTGCTGTCCGTTGCAATTATGATGTTCGTGGGCCGCGTGCGGCTGCTACACCTTGCTGGAGCAGCCGTGTTGTTCGCGGCGTTGGGTTCCCTTTTGATGTTCTCGTCCCCGCAACGCGCTGCCCGCATCGAGAGCTTTCTTGGCGTTTCAATTTTTGGCAATACGGATTCCGAAGAGGTTTTTGATACACAAGGGGAGGGCTACCAGGCCGAGCAGTCGCGGATCGCGTTTGCAATGGGTGGCCTCGCGGGAGTTGGGCCGGGCAAGAGCATCCAGCGCGATTTCCTCCCTGCGCCCTATAACGATTTCATTTTCGCCATCGTGGCTGAGGAATATGGCCTCATCGGCGCCACCGCGCTCTTGCTCGTCTTCGTCTACCTGCTCCTGCGCGGCTACCTCCGCATTGCGCGCGGCGCCCCCGATCCGCTTGGTCTATTCCTCGCCACTGGCCTCACGACAGCTATTGTCCTCTATGGTTTTGTGAACGCAGCCGTGGCTTCGGGGCTCTTCCCTGTCACCGGCCTCGCGATGCCGTTCGTCTCGTACGGTGGCACGTCGCTCGTCGCAACGGGAGCGATGGTTGGCATCCTTCTCAACATTTCACGGCACTCTGCACTCGAATGAAAGGGAGATTGCTTCTCTCACCCTCTCGCCCGTTCTCCCAGTCCCTCCTTCCACCTCCTTGACCGCCACCATCCTCGATACGCCCCCGATGATCGCGCAGACGACTTGTCTTCCGGCCGGAACGCCCCGCGTGCTCTTTGCTTGTGGCGGGACCGGAGGGCATGTTTACCCCGCCATCGCCATTGCCGATGCCATCCGTGCCGAACACCCCGCTGCGGCCATCGCTTTTGCGGGAACGCCCAACCGCATGGAATGGACCGCCGTACCCAAGGCGGGCTATCCCATTCACGCCGTTACGGTGAGCGGTTTCCAACGCGGTTTCTCTCGTGCATCGCTCTCCCGAAACCTGACGTTCCCTTTCAAGCTCGCGAAGGGGTACTGGGAAAGCTTGCGCCTCATTGGGTCGTTTGACCCGGATGTTGTCGTAGGCACAGGCGGATACGCCTCCGGCCCGGTTGGAAGGGCTGGTAGCACAAAGGGAAGGAAGCTGGTTTTGCAGGAGCAGAACGCGTACGCTGGAGTGACGAACAAAATGCTCGCGAAGCACGCTGAGACCATTTTTATCGCGTTCGAGGCTGCCAAGGCATACTTCCCCGAGAAGAAGTGCGTGCTGTCCGGCAACCCGGTTCGACAGGATTTAGCGACGGCTGACCGAGCGGAGGCGTTGGCTCACTTTGGCGTTCCTGACGGCGCGGCGGTTTTGCTCGTGATGGGCGGTTCGCTCGGCGCCGGGCCGATCAACGGGGCGCTCAAACTGTATCTGGACTCGCTGCTCGCCGAGAATAATGTGTTCGTCATCTGGCAGACGGGTACGCGTTACTTCGAGGCCCTGAAGAAAGCGATCCCCGCCCATCCGCGGCTCCGCCTGCTGCCGTACCTCGACCGGATGGACCTGGCCTATGCGGCCGCCGACGTCGCGCTGTGCCGGTCAGGAGCGATCACGTGCTCCGAGCTCTGCGTGACGGGCACGCCGTCGGTGCTTGTTCCGAGCCCGAACGTTACAGCCGATCACCAAACGAAGAATGCGAAGGCGCTGTCAAATGAAGGCGCTGCCGTGCTTCTTCCGGAGGGCGATCTGGACAGGCACTTCGAATCTATCGTTCTCGGACTGCTCAAGAACGCGGATCAACGCGCGGCCATGCGGCTGGCGGCCCTCAGGATTGCTCGCCCCGATGCGGCGCGCACCATCGCCAAACACGTGGTGGGCCTTGCGGTCGACCATGGAGGCATCGCATGAACGTCCCCACTCGCATCCACCGACCCGCGCCCACAATGGGCCGCATGAGGAATGTCCACATGGTGGGCATTGGCGGGATCGGGATGTCGTCGATTGCGGAGGTGCTGCTGGCGCGTGGGCATAAGGTTACCGGCTCGGACTTGCGGAAGGGCGAAGTCACCGGCCATCTCGAAAGCCTCGGTGCGGTTATTTACGAAGGCCACGTGGCCAGCAATGTTCAGAACGCTCACGTCGTAGTCTATTCATCCGCCGTGCACGCCGACGAGAATCCGGAAACGGTCGAAGCAAAACGGCTACACATTCCGATCATCAAGCGCTCTGAAATGCTCGGCGAATTGATGCGGATGAAGTTCGGTATTGGCGTAGCGGGCACCCACGGCAAAACAACCACTACAACGATGGTGGGACTAGTCGCGCAGAAAGCCCGGTTCGATCCGACGATCATTGTAGGCGGGAAAGTGGCGGTTTTTGGCTCCAATGCCGTTTCGGGTTTGGGAGATGTGATCGTTATCGAGGCCGACGAATACGACCGCACGTTCCTCAAGCTTACACCGGCCCTTGCGCTCATCACCAACATTGAGGCCGATCATCTCGACATCTACGAGGATCTCGACGACATCAAGCGGGCATTTACCCAGTTCGCTAACTCGGTGCCGTTCTTCGGTGCTGCCATCCTGTGCCTCGACGATCCCAACATCCGCGATATCCTGTGCGACGTCCACCGCCGGGTGCTGACGTACGGAACCAGCAGACAGGCGGAGATTCGCGCCGAAAGCATTGAGCAGGTTGGTGCATCCTCACACTTCGAGGTATTCCGGGGTGCCGAGCATCTGGGCGGCGCGATGCTGCATGCGCCTGGCCACCACAACGTGCTGAACGCCCTCGGCGCGATTGCCGTTGGGCTGGAACTCGACGTGCCCTTCGAAACCATTGTGCAGGGCCTCGCGGCCTACGCCGGCGTCGACCGCCGCTTCCAGATACGCGGCGAGGTTGGCGGCGTGATTGTCGTGGACGACTACGCCCATCATCCGACCGAAGTTATCGCGACGCTCGAGGCTGCGACGACAGGATGGCCTGATCGCCGAATCGTAGCCGTCTTCCAGCCGCACTTGTATTCCCGGACGGCGGACCTCGCAGAGGACTTCGCCCGCGCATTCGTCAACGCCGATGTGCTCGTTCTCATGGACGTCTTTGGCGCCCGCGAAGAGCCAGTTGATGGCGTAGACGGCAGGATGCTGGCGGATCTTGCGCAGCGCTACGGCCACCGCGCCGTGCACTATGTGCCCGAGAAAGCTGATGTCCCCGCCTTCCTGCACGATCTGGTCGAGCCCGGCGACCTCGTGATCACAATGGGTGCAGGCGATATCTGGCGTCAAGGCAAAGCGTTTTACGAGCAGCTAATCGAGCGTAACGTGGAGGTGACATCTTGACGGTGCGCGAGACAAAGATGCTAACCGGTCGTCGCCGAATCCTCCGCCGAATAATCCTTGGCGGCATGACGCTGACGATTATAGCGATCGCGTTTATGGCGTGGTCGTGGCAGCAGAATCTTCCATTGAAGCGAATCGTAGTCTCGGGCACCGTGCATGCTGACTCGGCAGAGGTCGTTCGCTTTGCTGCTCTGGAAAGCGATTCCATCGGGCTCTTTTCTGTCGAGCGCGATGTGCTCGCCGATCGGGTTCGGCGGACGCCTTGGGTTCGTGACGCGGTGATTCGCCGCCGTCCGTCGGGAACCGTTTCCATTCGCGTCGAGGAGCGGGAGCCGACTGTACTGGCTGTTTTGCCGGATGGCCGCCCCGGCTACTACCTCGACGCCGAGGGCTATGCGATGCCGCTCGTTCCAGGCGCCGTGTATGACGTGCCACTTCTGCGCGGACGCATCCCCGACCAGGTGGCAACCCAACCCATCCGGAATGCGGCTGTACTCGAACTGCTCCGCGTTCTCTCGGAAGCCGATCTCGAAACCAACGCGCTCATTTCTGAAGTCACGCTCGACGCTATTGGCCATGTAGTCCTTCGCACGAGTCCGGTGGGCGAGCAAGGTTCCGTTCCGGTCCGCCTCGGCGTCGGCGGCTATGCGGAAAAACTTAGCCGCCTCCATGCCTTCTGGCATCAGGCCATCCTCACACGCCCGGAGCTGAACTTTAAGAGCGTTGACCTTCGCTTCGATGGGCAAATAGTAACCCACGAAGACAGCACCATCACTTCTAACTAACAACCACCCCCAACCCCAACCGCCATGAACGAAAGTGAACGCATCGTTGTCGGCGTCGATATCGGCACCACGAAAATATGTGCCGTAGTCGCGTCTGCCGACCAGCACGAACGCATAAACATCCTGGGTGTCGGCGTCGCCGAATCCGAGGGCCTCAACCGCGGCGTCGTCGTCAACATCGACAAAACAGTCGACGCCGTAAAGAAAGCCATCAAGGAGGCTGAACATGCGGCCGGGGTTGAAACCCAGTCCGTCGTAGTCGGCATTGCCGGCGACCACATCCAGAGTTTCCAGAGCCGAGGTGTGATAACCGTTTCCGGGCGCGACGGCGAGATCACCGCGAGTGATGTCCGCCGTTTGCTGGAAGACACCCGGCATGTGGCCATGCCAGCTGATCGAGAGATCCTCCACGTCCTCCCGCAGGAGTTCATCGTGGACGGGCAGGACGGCGTCGCCGACCCGATTGGCATGAGCGGCGTTCGCCTCGAAGCCAATGTCCACATCATTACGGGCCTGGTCTCCGCGGCGAAGAACGTCTATCGCTGCATCGAAAAGGCGGGCTACGAGGTGTCGGATATCGTGCTCGAACCACTCGCGTCGTCGCACGCCGTGCTTCATCCCGATGAAAAGGAGGTGGGCGTTGCCCTGATCGACATTGGCGGTGGCACAACGGACATCGCGGTCTTCGAAGACAAAACAATCCGCCACACGGCCGTCGTTGCCGTGGCCGGAAACAAGGTGACGGATGACATCCGAAAAGGCCTTGGCGTCCTTCAGGATCAGGCCGAGCGCCTCAAGCGGCAATTTGGCGTGGCTCTCGTCAGCCACGTCACGAACGATCAGGAGATCACGATCCCAGGCATCGGCGGACGGCCCGATAAGGCGATTGGCCAGAGCACACTCGCCCAAATCATCCAGCCCCGCATGGAGGAAATTCTGGAAATCGTAGGCATCGAGATCAAGCGGAGTGGCTACGGCCGGCATCTTTCAGCGGGGGTAGTCCTCACGGGGGGCGGTTCGCTGATTCCGGGCACCGCCGAGCTTGCCTCCGAAATCCTGGGCCTCGACGCGCGGGTGGGCAAAGCACTTGGCCTCGCTGGCGGACTTGTCGAGGAGGTTTCCAACCCCCAATTCGCAACGGGCGTTGGTCTCGTGCTCCACGGTCTGCGCACAGGCAGCCGGGGCGCGGCGCTCCTCGCATCCGAAATCGGCAATGCAGCGGGTGGTGACGGCTTCGCCGGATCCCCCGACAACCTCGTCAACAAAATCACCGGCCGCATGCGCAGCTGGTTCGACGAACTCTAAACCCTCACCATCCCATCCACCCACAATGGACTATGCAGCATCGACTTCCAGTCGTCCCCGGGCGATTTCGTCGGGCTGCAATGTCCTGCTCCAACACTCCCACATTCCTGGCGCACCTATCTAGGGAGAAATCCATGAAAGACCTTACCAATCTCTTTTCCTTCGACGACGCGGCTCAAGAGACCGCGACAATCCGCGTAGTTGGCGTGGGCGGCGGAGGCGGCAATGCCGTCAACAACATGCTCGCAAAAGGCATTCAAGGCGTTGAGTTCATTGCCGTGAATACCGACTCGCAGGCGTTGCAGGCCAATGGCTCTTCAATCAAAATCCAGATCGGCAGGGAGCTGACGAAGGGGCTTGGAGCAGGGGCGCGGCCGTCCGTTGGTGCCGACGCAGCCATCGAGAACCATCGCGAAATCGAGGCCGCCCTCGAAGGTTGCGACATGGTTTTCATCACCGCCGGCATGGGGGGAGGTACCGGAACCGGCGCTGCGCCGGTTGTCGCGGAGATAGCCCGGAAGATGAACATTCTTACCGTTGCGGTGGTCACAAAGCCATTCGCCTGCGAAGGCGCCAAACGCCTGCGTACCGCCGAGCAGGGTATCGATCATTTGCGTGAGGCCGTCGATACGCTCATCATCATCCCGAACGAGCGCCTGCTGGACATTGCCGACGACAACATGTCGGTAACAGATGCCTTCGTTCTTGCGGATGACGTGCTGCATAATGCCACACGCGGCATTTCGGACCTGATCACAGTCCATGGGCTCATCAACCTCGACTTTGCCGACGTGCGAACCACGATGGTGGAGGGAGGGACGGCGTTGATGGGATCGGCCACGGCGACTGGCGACAAACGCGCCGAGACCGCCGCCCACGAAGCCATTTCCAGCCCACTGCTTGGCGGCGTTTCGATCAAGGGCGCTCGCAATGCGTTGGTCAACATTACTGCTGGGCCGAGTCTCGGAATTCGCGAAGCCACTCGCGCGACCGGCGTCATTCAGGAAGAGGCTGGTGACGACGCAGAAGTCATCTTCGGCACCGTCATCGACCCCGAAATGGGCGACGCAATCCGCGTGACGGTCATTGCCACAGGTTTTGACCGGGCAGCCGAGGCGAACCCTTCCGGCGACGGCTTCCGCCAACAGGCCACGCTTGACAATATCCCACCCCGGTTCGATTACAAAGGCGAGGATTCCCTCAAGACCCTCGACACGCCCGCGTATGAGCGCCGCGCCCCTGTGGCTGTTGCCCCAGAGCCGGTGGCGGAAAAGGTGCGCGAGATCGACGAGACGCGTGAGGCTGACAGCGCCGCGGCCGAGGCACCACGTGCTGCCAACGTCCTTCATCTCCGCGGCGATGTGATGCAAAACGGCGGCGAACCTACCCAAAAAGACGACAGAGAGGCACCGGCTTTCCTTCGGAGAATGATGGACTGAGACAACGCCGAATACCGGACGACCAAGTGTGACCCACCCTGTCACCTTTCGCGTCTACACTACCGACACCATTTCCACGAGTCCCCCCGGACAACTTCGCCAGGGTTGTCCAACAAGGCCCCGCCGCTGTTTCGCAGCGACGGGGCCTTGATCTTTAATCCGGCACGTCGATCGTGATGGCCGTTGATGTCTTACTTGTTTTCTCATAATGAGACTGCATGGTCGCATGTGTACTATATTTGATTATCAGGCGACTGCCACGTTGTCTTACTCGGTTTCTTCCATGCTCCAGCGCACATGAAAAAAGTCTACTGTAGCAGTGTCGGCGTTCTGCTGGCCCTGCTTTTATTGTTCGCGAGTTCTGTGTCGGCCCAAACCAACGTGACCGGCACCGTAACCGACGCGGTTTCCGGGGAGACGCTTCCCGGGGTTAATGTCCTGGTGCAGGGCACAACCATTGGTTCGACGACCAATCTGGAGGGGACCTATTCGATCGGGATGCCCGGCGGCGCGGGGGTTCTCGTGTTTTCGTTCGTGGGCTACCGGACCCAGGAGGTGATCGTCTCCTCCGGTTTGACGAACGTCGATGTTGAACTCAGAGAAGATGTTTTGGGGCTGGATGAGGTGGTGGTTTCGGGCCTGGCCTCGTCCGTGGCCCGCTCGAATCTGGCCAACTCGGTCGAAACGATATCGGCCCGTGAGCTTGCGGACATCTCGACCAACCAGACACTCGACGGTGCCATCAACGGAAAAGTGACGGGAGCCGTAATCACTTCGTATACGGGTGCTCCCGGAGGCGGCCTCTCCGTAAAGCTACGCGGCATCACCACCATCAATGGCCGCAGCCAGCCGCTCTTCATTGTGGACGGCGTAATTATCTCCAACGACGCCATTCAGAGTGGCGTGAATGCCGTCACCGCGGCGGCGGCGGCGGGCAATCCCGCCCAGCAGGACCAGCCGGTGAACCGGCTGGCTGACCTCACGCCGGACGACATCGAATCCATCGAAATATTGAAAGGCCCAAGTTCTGCGGCTATCTAC
This sequence comes from Rubricoccaceae bacterium, assembly GCA_041748175.1. Taxonomy (GTDB): domain Bacteria; phylum Bacteroidota; class Rhodothermia; order Rhodothermales; family Rubricoccaceae; genus JAHEJB01. The sequence continues at coordinate 11,645 of JBGTDU010000076.1, read as the reverse complement.
GGAGCGCGCGCTTCCAATGGCGTCGTCATCATCACGACCAAGCGGGGACGCGCAGGCGCGGGCGTGCAGTTCAACGTGTCGCAGTCACTGGGATTCGCGACGATCTCCAACAGGCTCGGGGTTCGGCAGTTTACGGCGGAGACGGCTGAAGCAACCTATGGGGAGGCCGGGCTCAACCTCTTCAACCAGGCGGGCGGGAATATTATCGACTATGAGGACGAGATCTACGGCCATTCCGGGCGCCTTTCGACCACCCGAATTAATGCAGCAGGGGGCGACGAGAACACGACCTTCTACGTCTCCGGCGTGATCAAAGATGACGAGGGAATCGTGGAGCGGACGGGCTACGAGAAGCAGTCCGGCCGAGTAAACGTGACGCATCGTTTCTCGGATCGCGCGAACGTGGACGTCAGCACGAACTTCGTGCGCTCCGTCGCCCGTCGCGGCTTAACCGGCAACGACAACACCAACACAACGTTCGGGGTTGCTCTCGCCGCGACACCGGGCTTCATTGACCTGCGGCCAGACGAAAATGGCGTCTATCCGCTTCACCCATTCAACACGTCCAACCCGCTTCAGACGCGAGACCTTTCCAACATTGACGAGACGACAAGCCGCTTCATCGGCTCGGCCCGGCTTGCGTTCAACTTGTTCCAGAGGGACAATCAAAACCTTCAGGCTATCGGCGAAGGCGGCGTGGATTACTTCGGTCTCGATCAGTCCTCTGTATTTCCGCGCGGCCTCCAATTCTACCAGGGGGTCGACCTTCCAGGCCAGTCCATTCAGGGGCGGACGAACAACCTGAACACGAATCTGCGTGGCGCTCTCGTCCACTCCCTCAGTTTGCCGAACAGCAATCTGTTCTTCAGCACACAGGGCGGCTTCACGTATTTCAGCCAGGATCTCGATCGAACCTCAGCCGTTGCTTCGGGGCTTATCGCCGGGCAGGAGAACATTGATCAGGCTGCGTCGCTCCAGACAACGGAGTTCCAGCTTTCCCAGGACGACCGCGCCATCTTCGCGCAGGAAGAAGTGAACTGGGCCAGTCGTGTCATTGGGACGCTTGGCGTCCGCGCCGAGCGCTCGTCGCTGAATGGCGATGTGGAAAAGTATTACACATACCCTAAGGCGTCGATCGCGCTCAATCTGACAAACTTCGACTTCTGGAACGTGTCCTCCGTTGACCTGCTGAAGCTTCGCCTTGCATTCGGGCAAACCGGAAACACCGCCTCCTTTGGTTCGAGGTACACTACCTTTGGCTCAACCTCCATTGATGGCAATATCGGAATCACGATCAATCCCTCGCGGGGCTTGGCGGATGTCGAACCCGAGCGGGCAACCGAGATTGAAGGTGGCCTCGATCTCTCGCTCTTTGACAGCCGGGCAAACCTCGAGCTTACGCTCTATCGAAAGGTTGTAGATGACCTGGTTCTTACTCGGCAGCTTCCCCCGTCGTCCGGTTTCGCGACCGAGACGATCAATGCGGGCGAGTTGACGAACAAGGGCATCGAGATCGGCTTGAACCTGGTTCCTGTCCAAACCGATGGCTTCCAGTGGATCTCGCGCACAAGCTTCTGGGCGAACGACGCCACCGTTACCAGGCTTGATGTCCCGCCATTTACGGCTCTTGGCGGCGGCTTCGGCGCTTCGCTCGGCCTCATCCAGATTGAGGAGGGGATGAGCCCTACACAGATTATTGGCATTGATGACCGCGATGGAGATGGAACGGCGGATGCGGACACGTACCAGCTTGGCGATGTGGCGCCGGACTTTCAGATGTCGTTTTTCAACGACTTTACTTTCGCGCGGAACCTGAGTCTCACGATTTTCGGCCACTGGAAGCGGGGCGGCGACGTGATCAACCTGAGCAACTTCCTTCTCGATGCGTTCGGAACCAGCGTCGACTACGATGCTAACGCGGTGGACCGACTCTCTCAATTCGGAACTTCGGCCGTGGGCTTCGTGCAGGATGCGTCCTACTTCAAGCTGCGCGAAGTAGGCCTTTACTATCGAGTGCCAGCTCACCTACTCGGCAATGCCGTCGGCTCCACGGTGCAAAATCTCCGGATCGGCGTCTCGGCCACGAATCTGCTCACCATAACGCCATACGGCAGCTACGATCCTGAGGTACACAACTTCGGTGACACACCGGTCGCAAGCGGCGTCGAGGTATTGCCCTTCCCCTCTTCGCGCAGCATACTCTTTCACCTAAGCTTCGGCCTCTAATCTTCCCCCGGCCCCAAAATCCGATGAAGACCTTTTCACTCCGCTTTGCCCTGGTTCTGCTCGCCGCCCTCGCCGTGGCCGGGTGCGACCTTTTTGAAGTCGAAGACCGTGCCGATCCCAACGGGCCGAGCGTCGACGACATTCTTGACAATCCAACGCGCGACGCCCTCATCAACCTCGCCTCTGGCATTGAGGCGTCCGCGCGTGTCGACCATCACTTTTTCCTCATTGACGCGGGCGTCGTAGGCCGGGAGTACTGGCGCATCCTTGCTGCTGACCCGCGCTTTACGTCGGAACTCCTGGGTGGGGGATCTTCGACGCTCAACAACAATTCCTTCTACATAACGCGTCCCTGGGGCGCGCGCTATGTGACGATCCGCAACGCCAACATCATGCTGCAGGCGCTCGATCTCAACACGACGCTCTCGGATGCTGAAAAGGCGGGCGGAAGAGGCTACGCGAATACATTCAAGGCGCTCCAATACCTCCTCAATCTGGATCTGACTTTTGAAGGAGGTATTCGGTTCATCGACCCGGGCGATGACGACCCCGGGCCGCTTGTGGGCTATGATGCGGCACTGGCTCAAATCGCGAGCCTGCTAGATGAGGGCGCTGCGGATCTAGCCTCGGGAGGGGACGCTCTTTTCTTCCCGCTTTCGAGTGGCTTTTCCGGATTCAGCACACCCGTCGGGTTGCGCTTGGTCAACCGTGCCCTTGCTGCGCGGGTAGCCCTGTATGCGGGCCGCAACTCCGACGCTCTTACGCTGCTGGGCAGTTCTTTCATTGATCCCGTGGGCGACCTCGGTAGCGGTGTAGCCCAGGTATTCAATACCGGTTCCGGGGATATCACCAACCCGTTTTTCATACCGCCCGACAACGCGGTGGGCGACGCGATTCTGGCGCATCCGAGTTTTATAGATGATCTTGAAGCCGGTGATACGCGCGCGGACAAAGTGCTTGACCGTGGGGAGCCTGCTGAGGTAGACAATCTGACGTCCAGCTTTGGCTTCTTCGTTTACAAGAATAGCCTTTCGCCGATCCCCGTCATCCGGAATGCAGAGTTGATTCTGATCCGAGCCGAAGCGCGGGCGCGGACAAACGAGTTGGCCGGGGCGATTGCAGACATAAACGTGATCCGCAATGCGGCGGGCTTGCCGGATTACAGCGGCGCAGTCGACCAGGGTGCCGTGCTTGGCGAGGTGCTAAATCAGCGCCGATATGAGCTGTACGGCGAAGGCCACCGCTGGATCGACGTTCGCCGATTCGGCCAGTTAGGTACCCTCCCGATCGATCGCCCCGGCGATGACGTGTGGACCCAGTTCCCGATCCCGCTCAACGAGGGCGTCTAACTCCGACCAGTTCTATTGCATCTCTTTGCGGGGCCGGGCGACCATTCGTCCGGCCCCGTTTTCTGTCACGAAGCCAGAGCCACGACCACATGCCCGTCGAGCGCCTGCGAGGCATTCCGGGTTTCTCGATTGACCGCATCGCAGCGGCAGCGGGCAGCGACCCTGACGTCCTCCGCCTCGAGAATCTCGACACGGATCTGCTCCCGCCACAGGATGCAATCGCCGCCACCCGCGAGGCCCTCGAAAGTCTCTCTCGCCCGCGTGGAAAAAGCGCCGCCAACAGCTACCTCCCCTTCACGGGTCAAGCGGCCCTCCGCTCAGCGGTCGCGGAGCGGATCAATCGTCAGGCGGGCACGGGATATACGGCAGACGATGTGGTTGTCACCTGCGGCGCGACGGAGGCGATGTTCGACGCCCTCCTCGCAATGACAACGCCGGGGGACGAGGTGATTCTGACGGATCCGACGTACGCCGGCATGATCTACCGCGCTAGACTCGCTGGGTGCTCAACGTGCCTCGTGCCATTCGTTGAGGACGCCGACGCATGGCGGCTAGACCTCGACGCCCTCCGAGCCGCCGTGAATCCGAACACCCGCGTCCTGTTCCTTATGAATCCGTCCATGCCTTCGGGAGCCGTGCTCTCCGAGACCGAATGGCAGGCGGTGGCCGATCTATGCTGCGAGCGAGGCCTGCGGCTGCTCTACAACGCGACCATGGAGCACATTCTATTCGATGAAAGGCGGCTCATCCATCCGTTGAAATTGGACGGAATGGCGGAACGAACCGTAATTGTCGGCTCCGTCTCAAAGGAGTACCGGATGATAGGCTGGCGAATCGGTTGGGCGGTCGGCCCACGCCCTCTCCTCGACGATATCGCGCGCGTCCACATCTACAATGCCGTCACCCCGCCGGGCATCGCGCAGGCGGGGGCACTGGCCGCCCTCACCACACCGAAGGACGGCGTCGAAACCTCCATCGCGGAGTGGCAACGGCGTCGCGACGTGATGACCGCGCAACTCGATGGGTATCGAATGATTCCTGCGGCTGGCGGCTGGTCGCAACTGCTCGAGGTGCGTTCGCTCGGGCTGGATTCGTTCGAGACCTCAGAACGACTGCTTGAGCAGGGCCGCATAGCCGCCACGCCGATGCGCGACTGGGGCGAAGTGAATGGCGACCGCTTTGTACGGCTCGTTTTCAGCAATGAACCGGCCGAGCGCCTGGCCTCGCTCGGGAATCGCATGATTCGTGCAGTGGGCCCGCCGACCGGCTGACCTCGGGGGTTTCTGGCACTACTTTTCCGCATCACAGCTGCAAACGCTCGCGCCCATATGCCAACACGAAAATCATTGCACATGCTGGCGGCGATTGGGCTTTCGGCGCTTTTCCTTTGTGGAGCGAGCGCTCACGCGCAAGATTCTACGGGGACGACTCCGGTTGACCCTCCGCCCGAGCCGGTCGAGGTTCAGCCAGTCGCGCCTCCGCCGATCGAGTCGGCGCTCGAATCACCCGCCTCCCCTCCACCGAGTCGACCACGATCTCAACCCGAGACGACTCGGCCATCGCAAACCGCGCTTGAGCGGACGCAGCCTGCACGAACGCAGGTCGCCCCGGCGCGCCCCATTCCTCTGTCGAGCACTGATTCGGCCATGATACTGGCACCTCCAGTGTCTCGGGATGACGGCGTCGCGGAAGCCTTTCAGCGCATTCTCGTTGCCGCCGCCGATTCTTCAGGGCCGTTGTCGCCAGTGGGGCCTCTGGCACCCATGCCGCCGTCGCTCCGGGGTATGGTTTGGCAACAGCCGGATTCCCTCCCTGCAGCATTGGACGATTTGTTGGCAATGCGCAGAGCGGGTGTTGCCGTTGTTAGAACGGGCGTGGTCGAGGACACGTTGCTTTTTCGAGCCGCGGATCTCCTGGGCATCGCTTTCTATCAGGATCTTCCTGTCGCAAACTTGCCGGCGGCGCATCTACTCGACACGCTGAACTTCGCAGAGCGAACCTTGAACGAGATGCTTCTTCGAGCCCAGCGCTTCCGATCTGCGCGCCATTTCGGGCTCGCGAGCAACGTGGATACGAGCGATCCGGATGCTCGTCCGTATTTCGAACGATTGGCTCGACTCGTCAGAGAAAGAGGCCGGGAGGGAAGCCAGACCTACTATCTGTCGCGCTTCCCGGATGACGACCGATGCGACCAGACGGTTGATTTCGTCCTCCTCGATGCCCGCAATTCAGATCCCATCGACGTCTTGGAGCGTTGGCGATTCCGGCACGATACCCCAGCGGGAATTGGTGCCCTTGGAGCTCCGCTGCGTCCTCGCAAAGTTGGAGGCTGGCGCGAGACAGGTACACTGGCAGCGCAGGCTCGACGTCTCGAACAGGGGCTTTCCACTGTACTGGCGCTCCCGACCTTTCCGACGGCGCTGTTCGTCTACCTCTGGAAGGATGCGACGAGTGGCATTGTCCAAATGGACCCGCGAGCTGCCGTCGACGGGTTCGTTTACGGGTTGGGCGGCAGTGAAGCCGATAGCCTTGCGCGACCTTCCATGGAGGTCGTCCGAGGTTTCTTCACCGGCACCCAGCGTGTTTTCGCGTTCGATGCCGGTCGCACCATTGTTGAGACCCACACTGCCGCCGGAATGGTCGTGGTCGGCTGGCTGCTGCTGCTGGGGATGGGGATGGTCTTCTCGCTGACTCCCCGGTTCGGATCGCTCTCGTCAAAGTATTTCACGCGGCACGACCTGTATCGGGAGTCCATCCAGCGAGGTTACGATCTCAACGCTGGCCTCAATGCTCTGCTCGGTGTTGCGCTCGCCCTTGCAGGTGCTGTCGCCGGCGCTTCCGTCTTCCGCGCCCTCGGACGTACGGACGCGTTGTCCACCGCTGTTTCGAGTTGGTCGCCTGCGGCGCAGGCCCGCGTGAATCTGCTCCTCAGCGAGCCACTGCTCCTCGTGTTGCTCCTCGCTCTCTGTTACGGGCTCTGGCTACTGTTCAATATTTTCTGGTTGTTCCTTCTCGCCGGTCGGAGGCATCGCATTCGCGCCCAACAAGCCCTGACGCTGGTGGTCTGGAGCCGCTGGGCGATTGTCGTACTCATGGTGTGCGCCATGATACTTTCGGCCACGTCGTCGCCGACGGCGACAGCCCTGGTGCCCATGCTCTTTCTGATCTGGATCGGTGTAGAGATTATCGCGACGGGGCGAATGCTGATTGACTTTGGCCACGTGACCCGTGTGCCGATGCAACGCGCACTGGTTCTCGGCTTTGGCGCGCCGCTGGGGCTGATCGTAGTGATCCTTCTGGTGGTATTCGTCGGTGGCAATGCAGAGCTGGGGTTTCTCTGGCACCTCGCCACGCGGAGTTGACATTGAGGTCGCTACCTTCCGACTGCGCCCTGTTCGTGCTACGAAAGTAGTCGCGGTATGCGGGGTTCCTACGCCTTCCGATCTCGTGGCCGTCTATTCCAATTCGCCTCAACACCTCGGTGCCATTCTCGGCGAGCTGATCGACCGGTTCGGCTACCACGACAAGTTCGAAGAAGTGCGGGCCGTCGACGCCTGGCCGGAACTGGCGGGACCAGCCATTGAGCAGCAGACAGAATCCGTCTGGATACGGAATGGGCAGCTTTTCGTCAAGATCCGCTCCGCGGCATGGCGCCATCAGCTCCACCTGCAACGCGAAAGCTGGTGCAAGCGAATCAACCAGCACCTCGGAGGAGAAGTGGTGGACGAGGTCGTGTTTCGTTGATGGGCCTCCCTGGGCGGCCAGACGAGGGTGACGCGCTTCGTCTAGTTGCTCCGCGCCGCGCCAGAGCAATTCGTCAGGAACCACACGAGCAGAATGACGCCGCCGACGCAGAAATAGATTGTGCCTCCCGTGCCTAATAGCGCCATGTGACGGAAAGCCGAACAGTGCGGGGAATGACCGGGTGAAAATGGACGTCCTCGATGCCTACAAGGGGCTCGCCTTGCAGACGCGAGGCGTAGAAATAGCTGACATCCGCGTCGTTGGAATCGAGCAGGTTCAGCACGTCCAGCGCCACGGCCACCGATCGGAAGCGGTAGCCGGCCTTTGCGTTCAACAAGGTTGTCGCCTCCGCCTGGATGTTGCCGTCGGCCGTGAGCGGACGCGGGCCGAAGTGCCGCAGTTGCAGGCTGCCCAGCCAGCCCGTCTCGCCCCCGGCGTAGATTCCGCCTGTGATAACGCGGCCGATGGAGTTCTCGATCCGGTCTCCGTCGGGGTCGCCCTCCGTGAAGTGCGACTCTGTAAGGGCCACGTCCAGGTTGAGGTTCAGCCAGTTGGTGACGGCGTAGTAGTTGTTGAACTCGACGCCGTAGTGCTCGCTCGCGTCGCTCGCCTCGGTCCCACCGGCGTCGCCGACAAAGAGGAGCTCCGAGTCCAGCCCGATGTACCACAGGGCCAGTGTGGACTGGAGGCCGGGGATCGCCCCCGTCCGGACGCCGAGTTCCGCTCCTCGCGTTCGCACCAACGGATCGACAGGGACGGTGCGATCACCGGTGGCCGGATCTACCGCGATCGTCGTGCCACGCGCGTCGTTGCTGTGGAAGCCCAGGCCGAGGTTGAGGTAGCCCTCCGTACGGTTCCAGGGACCGAAGGCCAGGCTGAGCTTGGGGCTGGCGATGATCGCGGTCTCCACGCCTGAGTTGGCGACGAGGTCGCTCTCGACGTCGAACCGGTAGACGTCGCCCCGCACGCCGGCCGTCGTCCGGAACACGGGACTCCAGCGGGTCTCGTTCTCGACGTAGACGCCGAGGCTGGTCTCGGCCACGTCGTCGCTGCGCACGGTAGCGATCCGCTCGCGGGCCGACGAGCGGTGCAGGCCGACCTCGAAGATCTGGTCGTGGCGAAGCTGGGCGCCGGTGGTGTTGGTGCTGCCCTCACCGAACCAACTGGTGGGCCACGAATGCGATACGCCAGCACCCGTGTAAAAGCGTCGATCTATCTGCTCGAACTGGTCGCCCTGGGTCGGGTTGTCGAGGAAGTACGTGAAGTTGGAGAACAGCTCGAGGTCGGAGTACGCCGCGTAGGCGTTCCCCTGTGTGCGGGCCCCGTCCGCCGCCGTGTTCGACCACGTGCCCGCGAGGGTGTAGCGGTCTGCCCCGCCGCCGTCGCTGGCGTCGAGCGTGCCGAGGTCCGAGATCTGCCCCGACTCGACGGCGCGCCGGGCCACCTGGTCGCTGGCGTTCCAGTCGTTGTGGTAGCCCATTGCCGTCACGGCGTAGCCGTCGGTGACCGTGCCGACGGAGTATTTCACGACGCCGCTGAGCAGCAGGCTGTTCTCCGGGCTCACCCACGGCCCGTTGTAGTACTGCGTATTGAGCGCGTAAAGCAAGTCCCCGCCCGCAGCACGCGACGAGGCCGCGAACAGGCCCCGGGCGTACTCGTCGGTGCCGCCCTCGACGCGGGCGATGCCCTTGTCGAGGCGCCGCGCGAGCCGGATCCGGGCGCTCCCGGCCGTGGAGAAGTCCCCACCGGCCGCGTCGTAGGGGCCTTTGTCGAAGGAGATCTGCTCGATCAGCTCCGGGATGAGGAAGTTCAGGTCCAGCCAGCCCTGCCCGTGTCCGTGCGTGGGCAGGTTCATCGGCACGCCCTCGACCGAGGCCGAGAAGTCGGTGCCGTGATCGAGGTTGAAGCCGCGCAGGAAGAACTGGTTGGCCTTGCCCGATCCGCTATGCTGCGTCACGATGAGGCCGGGCACGGTCTCCAGCACCTCGCCGACGCGGAGCAGCGGCCGCGGTGCGAGCTGCGCCTGCCCGACCCGGCCCTGCGAGGCCGCGTCGGCTATGCCGATCAGGTTGGCTCCGCGGCCTTCAACGACGACTTCCTGGAGGTTCGTATTACTTGGTGTGAGTACGACGTCCACTCGGCTAACCCCGCCGGTTTGTACTGAGACAGACCGAGTGACCGTTTCGTAGCCGACGAAGCTGGCCCGGAGAGTGTACGCGCCCGGCGGCACGTCGGAAATTTCGAACCCGCCATTCCGGTTCGAAACAGCGCCGCGCTGGGTGTCCAGGATGATGATATTCACGCCGACGAGCGGCTGGTTGTCGGCAACATCAGTGACACGGCCTTCGATGCGGCCGGATGTCTGCGCGTGCAGCATCGGGGCGGCGTGGAGCAGAACGAGCAGAAGAGTGGATATGAGGGAGAGTAGGTGCTGTGTAGATGGAGACATCGTAGAGTACCGGTGGGTTGTGCCATACGGCTGTGCCACGCCCGCAAGCGTGCACCGCTAGAGAGACCCCCGCACACCACGGTGCAGGGCACCGGCTGAAGGGTTCAGCCGGGAGCATCCAGGCATCCCATCGGCTCCGCAAGCGAAGCCGGGACGCGATCAGCCGAGTGCAATCGGCGGCGGTGTTTCTACCAGGAGATCAATAGAGCGCAAAGCAACCACGGGACCGTCGAGGTCCGCGTCGGGCGATGCCAGAGGTATGGGGAGGGCCGGGGCGGACGGCAGATGGTGCTGGTCTAGCGCGAGCACCACGACGAACGTGGCATCTGGCTCCGGCAAATCGTGCGTATGCACATAGCCATCATGTTCGTGAAACCCGTCCTCGCGCTGCTGAGGATCTTCGCAGTGTTCGGGCAAGGGGGCTACATGGGCGCGAACCACACGCCGGAAATTGGGGAGCATCGCAGCGTCATGGTGTCGGTCGCCCTTCGCGCCGTGCGAATGCGGCGTTTGCGCACTATCGTGCCTGTGCAGATTACGCAGCGTCGACATTGCCAGCGCCGCATCCTGCGATCCTTCAACGTAAACCTCAGGCGCAGCTAGCACAGGTGCGCCCATGTGATGCTCCTGAATTTGATGGACCAGCAGGTGCCAGCCGTGTCCCGTCGCCGAGCTATTCAGGACAAAGAGGTAGCCGAGTAACACCAGCACCGCCACCGTCCGTTCACCGAACGAGCGGCTGAATGATGCTTTGTATCGCCGGCCGAAGGGCATTATCTAGGAGGCCGTCCTCGACGCACCGTAGTCCGTGAGAAACCAAACCAAGAGGATGACGGCACCCATGCTTGCGTAGAACATGCGGCCTGTGCCCTCGAACAACACGAACGCCAGCAGAATAAGCACGAGGCCGACCGCCAACTCGACCATGCCATGCAGCCGAAAGGGCACGACGCGCGCCATGCCGAGGGGAAAATCCGTGAGTACCGTCATGAGCAAATGGACGCCTGCCAGCAGGTACGCGAAGGTGGCGGCCAGCCCGGTCAGCCCGAAGAGCGTCGGGGCGACGGCGAAGAGGACGACCACGACATAATCGAGGATGCCGTGGATGCGGGAGGTGATGGGCTTTGTCATGTTTGCCTTGGCTAGAGAGGATCGGGGAACTTACACCAAGTCTCCAGCACTCGTTCAGGGGCGCGGCACGCTCGCCGCGTGCACCGGCGCCCTACCGCTTTCAATCGACGCCAGAAGATTTTCCGCCTCCCGCGCCGCCGATGGGCTCTCGACGTAAAGATGATTGGCCAGAGCTAGTTGGAGGTGCTCGGCTGCATCAGCGGAACGCTCGGCGGCGGCGTAAATCCGCGCCGCGCGGAAATGAGCCATTGCGTCGCCCGTGTTCAGACGCATGGCGCGCTCAATAAACGGGATGGCTTCCGTGGCCCGGCCGTTCCTGAAGAGAGCCCACGCCATCGTTTCGTTGGCGTGGAGGTGATTCGGACGGCGCTCTACCTGTCCTCGCGCGAGTTCAAGCGCGCGGTCGAGATCCTCACCGCGGTCAGCGAGGAAGTCGGCCTCTTCCATATCGACGATCTCGCCCATGACTCGTGCGGCGTGCAACGATTCGAGGACACGTTCGGACGCCTCGCGCGCGCGTTCATCATCACCGGCCAGCGTGTACGCCTCGACGAGTAGCTCGTCAATGGCTTCGAGAGGGCGCAGCGAACGGGCCTCTTCCAGCCGTGCGATGGCCGTGTCTGTCTCTCCCGCAATCAACGCAACGTGCCCGAGACCCGCGAGGGCAGGCACGAAGTCGGGGCGTTCTTCCAGAATGCCTTCGAAGATGAAGGCGGCCGTGTCTGGCTTGGCGTCGGCCAGATATA
>JBGTDU010000075.1:0-4951 GCA_041748175.1 Rubricoccaceae bacterium | reverse complement strand
GGAGCCGGTAAATGAGATCGCGGCTACGTCGGGGTGGTTGACGATGGCCTCACCGGTCGGACCAGCGCCCTGGACGAGGTTCACTACGCCCGGAGGCACACCCGCGTCGTGCATCACTTTTACCAGCAGCATCCCGCTGTGTGGGGCGTCCTCCGAAGGTTTGAAGACCACCGTGTTGCCGCTGAGGATGGCCGGAAACATCTTCCACGTCGGCACGGCGACGGGGAAGTTCCACGCGGAGATCAAACCACAAACGCCGATGGGGCGGCGGATGGTCATGTTGAACTTGTCGTTCATCTCGCTCGGGACCGTGTGGCCGAAGAGCTGGCGGCCCATCGTCATCGCGTAGTACGCCGTGTCGATGGCCTCCTGCACGTCGCCTTTCGTTTCGAAGAAAGGCTTGCCCATCTCGCGGGTCATCGCGCGCGAGATTTCGTCCTTGCGCTCGGTGAGCAAATCGCCGACGCGCTTGAGGATCTCGCCGCGCTTGGGCGCCGGCATCAGCCTCCATGTCTTGAAAGCTTCCTTCGCGGCTTCAACAGCCTCGGCCACGTCCTCCGCCGAGGAAGCCGGGAAACGCCCGATCACGTCCGACGTGCGGGCCGGGTTGCGGCTCTCGAACGTCTCGCCAGAGGCCGCGTCGCGCCACTCGCCGTTGATGTAGTTCTTGTAAGTCTGGACGGCGGTTGCCGCTCCGTTTTCAATCGCGATATCGGGCATGGGAAGACAAATGTTGATGGCGTCGCAAGATGTAATGCGTAGTGCGTGTTCCGTATTTGTCCGCTGGCGTAGACCTGCTACAGCACCAATACGCACTACGAATTACGCAATACTCTCCCGTAACTTACCACCCCGTTTCGGACCGAAATCCGCCTTCACCATTCCAAACAGGGCCTTCATGGAAACTGCCGTATCCACCGCCGAGCGCCTCGCCGAGCGCCTTTCGCACCGAATCCGCTCGGTGCCACCGTCCGGCATCCGCCGCTTCTTCGAGATTGCCGCCACGATGGAGAATGTGATCTCGCTCGGTATCGGCGAGCCGGATTTCGTTTCGCCGCGAGCAATTCTCGATGCGGCCGTGGCCTCTCTGGAGGCCGGGAAGACCGGCTATACCGCAAACCTCGGCCTGATCGAATTGCGTGAGGCCGTCGCCGGCGAAATGCGCCGCCTCTATAGCGTCGACTACAACCCGGCCAACGAGATCATCATAACGATTGGTGCCAGTGAAGCAATGCTGATCGCAATGCTGGCGCTCATTGATCCGGGCGACGAGGTCCTCATCCCCGAGCCCTGTTTTGTAAGCTATGGGCCGTCCGTGCAGTTCGCCGGAGGGAAGGTGGTCTGGGTTCCTACGCGCGCCGAAAACGACTTCCAGGTGACGGCGGAGGACATCGAAGCCCGCGTCACGGACAAAACCAAACTGCTCTTCCTCGGCTACCCGAACAACCCGACGGGGGCCGTTCTGCGCCGCGAGACGCTGGAAGAGATCGCCGAAGTCGTGTTGGAGCACGACCTTTTCGTGCTCTCGGATGAGATATACGACCGGCTCGTGTATGGGGAAGCTTACGACGCCGGGCATACGTGCATCCCGAGCATCGACGGATTGTGGGACCGGACGATTCTGCTCAACGGCTTCTCGAAAGGTTACGCGATGACGGGCTGGCGCATCGGGTTTGCCTGTGCGCCGAAGCCCATCATGGACCAGATGTACAAGGCGCACCAGTACGTGGTGATGAGCGCACCCACGATGGGGCAGTACGGCGCGCTGGCTGGTATCAATGAAGCGCAGGATGATGTCGAGCGCATGAGGCAGGCCTACGACGCGCGCCGCCGCGTGATTGTGGATGGTTTGAATGCTGCCGGATTGCCAACCTTCGAGCCGGAAGGGGCCTTCTACGCCTTCCCCGACATCACCTCGACTGGCCTCTCATCGGAAGATTTCGCCCAGCGGCTTCTGGTCGAAGAACACGTGGCCTGCGTTCCCGGCGACGCCTTCGGTCCCAGCGGCGCAGGCTACCTCCGCTGCTCCTACGCCAACTCGCTGGAAAACGTGGCGGAGGCGGTGAGGCGGATCGGGCGGTTTGCGGAGAGGGTGCGGGCGGAGTGAAAGCATCCTGGACCTTCCGGGACGAGCGACCGTCATCCGGTTCCGCTCGACAAACTAATCCGAAAAGCCATGGCAGCATTTTCCTTCGATGAAGCCCGAGATAGGATGCGGCACTTCGCGGATCGACTCAAGGCTGATCCGGAAGAAGCTATCGTAATCGCCGACAATGGCTATCCTCAATGGTGTTGATTTCGTGGGATCGCTATGAATCACTCATCGAAACCGAGGAGATACAGCGCGACGCGGCACTGATGGACGCGATTGAGAAGGGGGTAAGGGAAATCTCAGTGGGCAATGACGTGCCGTGGGACGAAGCACGGAAGCAGGTTGGCTGGCGCTGACCCGTGCGGCATAATCGTCGCTCCTCCGGCCCTTGCGATGCTTAATGACATTCGCGACAGGAGACATCAGCGGCTCATCAATGAAAAGATTGTGGGGTTAAGTTTGGTGCCCGAGCAGCAAGGCAAGCCACTTACCGCCGAACTCCGTGGATTCTGAAGTGTCCGCGCTGTGGGGCAAGGCTATCAAATCATCTATCGCGTAGTGAGCAATGAGCGTCGGTATTCATTGTCGCGTTAGGGATCCGGAAGGAGGGGAGCAAGCGCGACGTGTACCGTCAGTTGAGCAGTGTCATAGCTCGAATTCGACAGCTCTTTGACTGGTGACGACCCTGCGGGCACGTGGAATTGCCCCATCCGAATTGACCACTTCGTGTTTCCGTGCGCGTCTATTTTGCGGCCTTCCTCGTGGATTATCTGGTCTACTGTGTCGCCTCGCCTCGCCCTTCTACTGCCGCTTCTTCTCCTCGCCGCTTGCGCGCCAACCCGCCGCGTCTACGAAGTCACCGAGGTCGACCGGCCTCCAGATGTACAAAGCGACTCTCTGGAAATCGAGGTTCAGCGCGCGCGCGTGACGTATGTCCAACCCGAAAGACCAACGCCGGACGTGGCTCCCTCGCGTTCTGTAGACTTGTTTTCCACGGTGCTGGATCTCTCGTTTGATCTCGAAAACAAGGCCGTAAATGGTTCTGCCGAGGTTCGCGTGATCAGCCTGAACGACGGGTTGGAGGCCTTCTTCCTCCACGCCGTGGGGATGGAAATCCACGAGGTGGAATCGCTCCTGGAAACGGGTCGCGGGGCCGTTCCGGTGACCTACGCCTACGATGGCCTCCGCCTGACCATCACCCCATCGCGTCCGCTCGCGTTCGACGAAGCGCTTCGCGTCCGCATCGACTACACCGCCCGTCCGATGGAGACCAGCGGCCAGAGCGGTCTGTCGTTCTCGGGGTACGGATTGTATTTCATCGACGCCGAGGGCACCGATCCTTTCCGCCCTACGCAACTCTGGACGCAGGGCCAGACGGAAGACAACCGCCGCTGGTTTCCAACCTGGGACTATCCGGACGACAAGCAAACCTTCGACATTTCGCTCACGGTCCCGGACGAGTTCAAAACTTTCGGCAACGGCGAGATGGTGGAATCCTCTTCTGCGGGACCGGGATTACGCCGTGACCGATGGGTGCTGGATACCTATCCGACCTCATCCTACCTCGCGGCTTTCGTCGTCGGCGATTTTGCGGCGGTGGAGGACGAGTACATGCGAGCCGACAGCACGACGGTCCCGCTCCTTTATATCGTCGAGCCGGATTACTCTGGCGACGCCATGCGCATATTTGGGCGGACGCCCGAGATGATCCGCGTCTACGAAGAGGAAACCGGCGTCCACTATCCCTGGCCAAATTACAAGCAGTCCGTCGTCCGCGACTTCACGGCGGGCGGAATGGAGAACACCACACTAACCATTCTTACCGAGCGCGTGCAAACCCATGAGCGCGGCTACATCGATTACAACGCCCGCGACCTCATCGCTCACGAACTGGCGCATCAGTGGTTCGGTGACCTCACGACGGCGGAGGACTGGGCCAACCTCGCCATCAACGAGAGCTTCGCTTCCTACATGGAGGAGATCTACCTCGAACGGGCGTTCGGCCGGGACGAAGCGCAGGCCCACGGAATCGAGGACCGCAACGCCTATTTCGAGCAGGCCCAAAGCCTCCGTCGCCCGATCGTGTGGTACGGCTATGAGCAGGAGGGCCAGATGTTCGACCGCCACACCTACCAGAAAGGCGGACAGGTGCTTAACCAGCTACGCTTCGAACTCGGCGACGAGGCTTGGCGGCGGGGCCTCCGGAAATTCCTGACCGACAACGCGGGGCAGTCCGTTGAGGTGGACGACTTGCGAGATGCAATGGAGGCGGTATCCGGACGAAGTTTGCGGCAGTTCTTCAGTCAGTGGTTTTACAATCCCGGCCACCCGGTTCTGGATGTGGAGCAGGGGTATTTCCCCGGGTCCAATCTTTACACCGTGCAGGTGACCCAGACGCAGAGCCGAGAAGATGAACCCATGTTTGCGTTCGATGTCAATGTGGAGTTGAACTTCGCGAAGTCCGGGAGGGAAACCCGGCGGCTCCATGTGGCCACGGCCGACACGTTGTTCCGCTTTTCCGCGCCCCAGCAACCCACGTTCGTCCGTTTTGACGAAGGCAATTGGCTGCTGGCCGATATCAAGCTGACGCTGCCGGTCGAAGAACTCGTTGCGATGGCTGCCGGCGACGACGAGATGGCTGGCCGCTATGATGCCATCGAGGCGTTATCGCAACGGGCCGACAGCCCTGTAGCTCGCGAGGCCCTCGTGCGAGCGCTGCGCGACGACCACCCGCTCGTTCGCCGCCGAGCCACCGAAGCGCTTCGGCCGTATCTGAGGAGTCCGGGCGTGGCGGAATCGCTCGCACGCGTGGCCCGCGACCCCAGTCCGACCGTCCGACATGCGGCCATCGATATTCTA
>JBGTDU010000074.1:0-39458 GCA_041748175.1 Rubricoccaceae bacterium | reverse complement strand
TAGCCTGCACGAGGATGGGAATGAGGTGGATGTAGTTCATCGACTGGTAGGTGATGGGCTCGCCCACCTCTTGCAGGTCTCCGTTTTCGTCCGGGCGTAGTTCGGTTGGGTGGCGGCCCTCGCCGATCAGTTCAGGAAAGACCGCCTCGACATCCTGCGCCAGAAAGCCAAACTGGTCGCCGACCGGCAGGTTCATGTGTGCGTATTGCTCGTCGTCAGTAAACCGATACGAGACCGGTGCCAGCAACATCACACGGCCCAGGATCGCTTCGCCGTCCGGTCCGTCCTCTCCGCCAAGAGGACGCACGTCTACCTTGAAGCGCTCGTCTGACATTTCCGTAATTGTGCCCGTCACGTAGACGTTGCCCGAGAAGTATCCTGCATAGGAAACACCCATTCCGTTAACTACGGAGCCGTATACACCGTAACCCGTTTGCCCGCCGGCGGCAGATGCCTGCCCATGCACCCCTCTATTTGCGTCGCTTCCACCGTTGGCGACGCCAAAAACGCCCGTCGCCGTTGTTGAGCCTGACGTTGTCGAAATCCCATACACGCCAATTCGGACACCGTCCGCTACTGCACGAGCTCGTATCCCGTACGTCGAAGGAATTCCTGTATCGTCGTTCTTCACATACAGCCGCGCATTCGACGTAGGCGAGATACCAACCCCCACGTTACCCCCACTCGCGGTGGTCATCTCAATTTGCCCTAACGTAGGGGGGGGCAAGTAACACGAAGGACACAGCGAGAAAGAGAGCACAACGCATGGCAAAACCTCCATTCAGTTCGTGGGATCAGAGCGCATCCTAAAGAAAGGGCGCGACCGACCACAATGTCAAGGGTTCTTCACAAAAATCCCAAAAAGCATCTCGCCCTAAAAATCCAACCTTAGCCGCACGTTTATCGTCCTCGGCGTGAGGCGCGTGGGGACGCCATTGAAGAAGCCGTTTCCGTCCGCCACGAAGTCGAAGCGGATCGTGTTTTTCATATTGAACACGTTGAGAACCTCGGCGGTGAGCTTCAACGACATGGGGTTGCCCGTTGGCCCGCGCCCAACATTTACGCGCTTGGTTGCGCCCATATCGAACCGGAAGTAGGCCGGGTAGCGCCCGGCAGAACGTTGCCCCGGAATAAAGACGTTTACCTGATTGATGGTCTCGCTGACGGCAGGCGGCGTGTAGGGCAGGCCCGTTCCGAAGAGCGTCCGCATGTGCAGCGTCCACGTGTCATCGCCGGGCACGTAGTCCTGCACGAACAGCGCGAAGTTGTGGCGGCGGTCGGTGGGCCGGGGGCGAACGCCGTCGTTGAAGTCGTTTACGAATGGCGGTATGAACTCCTCGCGCGCGACCAGGAAGCCGTAGTTCAGCCAGCTTTCGAGGCCCGGCACAAGTTCGCCGCGCAGTTGCAGGTCGAGGCCGGAGGCGTAGCCCCGGCTGTCGTTCTCGCCCGAGTAGAGCACGCGCACGTTGTCGATGTCGTACGAGATGAGGTTGTCGAGCCTCTTGTACCACGCCTCGCCACGCAGCGAGAAGCGGGTATTCGGGAAGAAATGCTCCGCGCCCAGTACGAGCAGCGCGGCGCGCTGGCTTTTCAAATCGGTGTTCAGCGCGCCGAGGATGGTTTGGCCGGGAGCAGGCTCGCCGCGCAGCTCGCGATACGTCGGCGGCTGGTAGTACAGGCCCGCCGCCCCGGTGAGGGTCGTCGTCCCGTTGAGGCGCAGCCTGGCGGAGAGTCGCGGGCTCACCGTCCATTCGTCGTTGAAGGCGAAGTAGTCAGCGCGAACACCGAGCGTGGTAATAAGCCTTCCGGCTTCGGGGAGGACATCCACCGCGTCTTCCAACCAGAGCGACGTTTGCCACGTGCTCAAGGCTGCGGCGTCGTCTAGCGAATCGCTTGTGACGGAGACGGAATTGCCGAGGGAATCGCGGCCGCTGAGATGGGTAAACTCGAAGAGATCGTCATCGAACCTGAAGCGGCGGAGTTGCCAGCCGGCCTCGGCGGCGTGGCGAGCGAGACCCATTCTGTATCGGCCCACGCCCGTGAGCGTGGAGACGCGGATGTGGTTGTCGGCGACATCGCGTTGATCGGCCTGGCCTGTTTCGATCAGATTGGCCGGGTCGTCAGGGTCCTGGTTTGCATCAACGATGCGGAAGAGCGTCACCGCTCCGAACACATCATAGGTCTCGAATTCCTGAGTGTCGAAGTAGGAGATATCATGCTCCACCCGCAGTTTTGTCGAGAGCTGGTTGCTGAGGCGCAGCCCGCCGAAGCCGATGTCGTAGCCGTCTTCCTCCTGGCCGGAGAACTGAAAGGCAACGGTTCGGATCTGGTCGGGGAAGACGCCGAACGTGGTGCGACGCTGGCTTGGCTCCAGGCGGAACCGATGCCGGGCCAGCATCCCGATCCCGCGCAGGTCGTGGCCTTCCGAAATGCGATAATTGATGATACCCTGCACGTCGCGGAAGTCGGGGTCGTAGGTCCCTTCCAACTCCTGCGCGGCGAAGAAACGCCTCGGGCGCGCCGTCCGCGCTGCCACAGCAAGGCCAAGGCGGCCGTCCATTGCACCGCCTTGAATTGAGAGTCCGCCGTCGAGGGTTGATCCATAGAGACTGCCGCCGATGGGGCCTTCCGGATGCGCGTAGGCAACGTCCAGCGCGCTCGAAAGCTTTCCGCCGTAGCGCGAAGGAAATCCGCCGGCGTAAAGCGTCATCCGCTCCGTCAGATCGGCGTTGACGAGCCCGAGGCCTTCCTGTTCACCCTGCCGCGTTCGGAGCGGACGGTAAATCTCGAAGCCATCCACAAAAAACTGGTTCTCGCTGTAGCCGCCGCCGCGGACAGAATAGGCGTTGGAGGTTTCGTTGTTGGACGTGACGCCGGGCAATAGCTGCACGCCGCGAAGGGCGTCGGTAACCGGCGTGGGCATGTTCCGCACGTCCTCAGGGTCGAGGACGAAGACGCCTGCGTCGTTCTGCACGGCCTCGCCCAGAACCTCGGCCGAGCCTATTTCGATAGTGGCCTCGTCGAGTTGGACATCGAACCTGGCTTCCTGTTGGGCGCGCACGACCACGGAGTCCGTCCTCGGCTCAAACCCCACGGAGCGAACAACCAACGCGTAGCGCCCTACGGGAATCCGAAAGCGGAAACGTCCGTCAGCGTCCGCCGCCGTCCCGTAATTGGAACCCTCCACAAGAACCGTGGCACTTGGAACCGGCTCGCCATTGGCCGACTGCGTGACGCGCCCCGCGACATCGCCCCAATCCTGCGCGAATACCGGCGACGTGGCTAGAACCGCGAGGACTAGAAAACTGATCGAGCGAAGCATGAAAACCGTCGGGCGCGGGCAGACCACGCATCAGCGAGTGTTACAACAGATGGACGGTATCAAGCAGCGATCGGGCGCGGTTTGGGAGCGGATGCCCAAGATACGGCTTGTTTTCGCGCGTCAAGGGCAGTTCGGAAGGCTGAACGGTGAAGGATGAATGCTGAAGGCTGGGCGTGCTCGCCGGGTCCGCCGCATCTTATACGCCAGCCCAACCTCCCAAATCCGAAATCCGCATCACGAAATCCGAAGGATCTATCAACTCTCAGGGTTCACTCACGACAAGCCGGGCGTCCTCATGCGGATCGGGAGATCCGCAATCCCAGACTTCCCCAAATCCGAAATCCCAAGGATTTATCAACTCTCAGGGTGTGCTGACGACAAGCCGGGCGTCCTCACGCGGATCGGGAGATCCGCGATCCCAGGCTTTCCGAAAACAGACCTCCCAAAAAATCCGAAATCCCAAATCCCAAATCCGAAATGCACATTACGCATTACGTATTCCCCACCTCATCCCCCCCAAAAAAAGCCTCGCGCCGAAAGCAGCTGAGCAAGCGTCATCCCAAAACCAAACAGAGCGCCTGACACCACCTGGCCTGTTGTGTGTGCGCCTGAACGGACTCTCGCCCACATCAGCAGCGGGATGAGGAGAAGCAAGGGCGCGACGAATTCGACGGTCAGCAGACCGGTTGTGTTGGCGCTATGCGAAATCCACATAACGAATAGTAGACCCACCACGAAACCTGCGACGCTGACAACGTGGACGGAAATCTTCCAGCGCAGGTTGATGATCGCGACGATAGCCGTGTTGACCGGGTAGATGGCCGCGAGCGTGAGCAAGAGCGGACGTGCCGTTTCCATCGTCATCCACAACGCGGCGATGCCAGCCAGATAGGAAGCAATCCCGAAAATGAACGGGGCGGTGCGCGCGTCCTGCCTGCGAATTTCAAGCGTCGCGGCTTTCCCTCGTCGAACCATCCGCGCCACGTACCCGAGCGGGATCAGGAAGAAGAACACGAGTCCGATCCCGGTCGTCCTCTGAACCTCCGATACGCTGGCGCCAAAATGCCCCAGCACCAACGCAAACTGAATGGGCGGCAGAATCAGCGGATTGACGAGGTAGGAGATAGCGGTTGCGAGGCGGTAGCCGACTGTTACACCATCGGCTCGGGAGGGCTTCACGCTCATCCGCTCCAACTCAGTAGGATTTGGCAAACACAACCCGCCCCTCCGAGGGCTTCCCGCTTACGGGGTCGACGCCAGGTTCGTCGGTTCCTTCAAACTGGCCCGGTAATGGGATGCAGCGGATAGTGGCCATGGTCTGCGTCTTGATGCGCTCCTCGGTCTCGGCGGTGCCGTCCCAGTGCATCAGCACGAAGCCACCTTCTTCTTCGATGAGCCGTTGGAAAGCCGGGTAGTCGTCGGCCGTCCTTGTGCTCGCCTCCCGAAATGCCTTGGCACGGTCGTATAGCCCCCGTTGGATCTCCGAGAGCGTCGCGCTAATGACCTGGGCAAGACCTTCCATAGCGACGGATTCCTTTTCGCCGGTATCGCGACGAGCCAGCTCAACGACGCCGTTCTCAATATCGCGTGGGCCGATGGCAAGGCGCAGCGGAACACCCTGAACCTCGTATTCGGCAAACTTCCAGCCTGGCCTGTGCTGGTCGCTGTCGTCCAGAAAAACGCGGATGCCAGCGTGGACGAGATCCCTGGCGATCTGACGGGCTGTTTCCAGAACGGCTTCCCGCGTGTCTTCCTTGCCCAGGATGGGCACGATGGCGACTTGCACGGGGGCGAGCCGGGGTGGGAGAACGATGCCCTTGTCGTCTCCATGCGTCATCACCAGCGCCCCGATAAGGCGCGTGGACACGCCCCAACTCGTGGCCCAGACGTGTTCCAGTTCACCGCTCTGGTTTTGAAAGGTGCAGTCGAACGCCCTGGCAAAGTTCTGCCCGAGGAAGTGGCTCGTCCCGGCTTGCAGTGCTTTGCCATCCTGCATGAGGGCTTCGATGCAGTAGGTGTCCTTGGCGCCGGCGAATCGCTCGGCTTCCGTTTTGACTCCCTTGATGACGGGCATTGCCATCCATTCTTCCGCAAAGGTGGCGTAAACATCCAGCATCGTCCTCGTCTCCTCAATGGCTTCCCGCTCGGTCGCATGCGCCGTGTGGCCCTCCTGCCAGAGGAACTCGGACGTGCGAAGGAACAGCCGCGTGCGCATCTCCCATCGAACGACGTTGGCCCACTGGTTGATGAGAATCGGCAGGTCGCGCCATGATTGGATCCATTTGCTGTACGTATCCCAGATAATCGTTTCCGATGTCGGGCGAACGATTAGCGGCTCCTCCAGCTTCGACTCTGGATCCACGATCAAGGCGCCGTCCTCGTCCAGCTTCAAGCGGTGGTGGGTGACGACGGCGCACTCTTTCGCAAAGCCCTCGACATGCGCAGCTTCTCGCGCGAGAAAGCTCTGGGGGATGAAGAGCGGGAAGTAGGCATTTCGGTGGCCGGTAGCTTTGAACATGCCATCGAGGCCATCGCGCATGTTCTCCCACAGCTCATACCCGTTCGGGGGGATGATCATGGAACCGCGAACGGGCGAGTACTCGGCAAGACGGGCGGCTCGGACGACATCCACATACCACTGGGCATAGTCTTCGGAGCGCGGCGTGATCTTGTCGGCCATGAGAGACGGTCGTGCAGCTTGAGAAAGGCGGGGCTATTGCCCGGGAAAGGCCGTATTGTTGGGTTAGAGGGCCGGAGCGTTTCTTGTCTCTGGTTCAAAGGCGAGAAAATCCACCGACACGAACCGCTGGTGTTACCCGCGCGACCGACTCGGCGGCTAGCCTTTCGAGGCCCACCAATATACCCCGGTCGAACATCGGCGAATGCCGACGGTCAGGCCATCATTCGGTGCCTCTCGTCCTCTCTCTGTCTCTCCGTTTGCCAGCAGGCACTTGTTCTCCTGCTTTTCTTCCTCCCCGACCATGAGATCCTTCCGAGATTCCCAACTCAAAACCAGACTACTGGTATTTGCCGCCGTGTTTGCCGTTGGGCTCCTCGGCACGAGCCTCGCCGGATGCTACACCCAACTTGGCGCAGCGCCCGGATCCCAAACGGAGGTGGTTCCGTCGGCGCAGGTCCAGCCCCGAATTGGGCTCACGGAAGACGGATATGTTGATCCATACGCTGACCCGTATGCTGATGGCGCGTATGTCGAAACTCCCGGGCAGGCCGACGGCTACTACACCGATGATGACGGCTATTACACTGGCGATCCGGCCTACAGCCAGGGTACAGGTTGGAACTCGGCGGCCCCCGAAACCTACGGCGGCTACGAAAACTATGACCCGAACGGCGTCTCGGTCTCGCGCTACTACTACGACGATGAATCGATCTACTACTATGGCGATGCCGCCGCAGGCGATTCATATAATGGGGACTCATATTATTCCGATGATTATTACGGAGACGGATACGGCGGCGGCTACTACGCCGACTATTACTATTACGCCAACTACTCTCCGTCGATTTACACGTACTACCGGCCGTACTCAGTACATCGCCCTTACCGTCGTTACTCGAACTTTGGACACCACTACTCGGGGTGGAATCAGCCCTACTACGCTGTAGCAACGTATTACGACCCCTTCTATTACGGCGCTTCCTACTATGACCCATGGTATCCGTGCTGGACGCCCGGGCTCTCCATCTCACTCTGGTTTGGAACCGGCTATAACAATTGGGGTGGTGGGTACAACTCTGGGTACGGTGGATATAACTCTGGGTACTACGCCGGATACAACAGCGGCTATTACAATGCCTCCTACTACGGAAACGGACCGTACTACGCCAACGACTGGCGCCGATACGGTCGTGGATACCGTGATTCCGACAACCGTGGTGATTACGACGGTGATCGTGGACAGGTCAGCACAAACTGGACGAACGGACCTTTCCGCCCGAACAGAGGCCTGGGTGTGACATCAACATCTGCTCCATCGCGTGCCCCGCTTGCCGCCAATGGAAGGCAGCTCACGGCCCAGTCTGACCTCACGAGGAGAACCATGGCTTCAGCGCCTCAGCGCACCACGAGAAACGTCGGGCAGACGCCACAGCGGACGACAAGAACCGTTGCCCCAGCTCCACAGAGGACGGGCCAGCCGCAAACGCCACAGCGGACGACAAGAACCGTTGCCCCAGCTCCACAGCGGACGGGCCAGCCGCAAACGCCACAGCGGACGACAAGAACCGTTGCCCCAGCCCCACAGCGGACGACGATCCAGCCGCAGCCTCAAACACCGCAGCGGACGACAAGAACGGTAACCCCGGCCCCACGGCGGGCTGTTCAGCCGCAGCCGCAAACCCCGCAGCGGACGACGAGAACGGTGACCCCAGCTCCGCAACCCCAGCCGCAGACTACGACGACAAGCCGGACTCCAGATCCCCGACGTTATGTGAGGCGGCCGACCCCGCAAAGTGCTCCGGTTCCTCAATCCCAGGCGCCGGTTCTATCAGCGCCAAGGCCACAGACACAGGCAGCGCAACGCACTCCGCAACCGCAAGTTGCCCCCCGTCCGCGGACCGTTCAACCGCCTGCTCCGACCCCGCAAGCACCAACCCCGCAGCGCACCGCTCCGTCCCGCCGCGAACAGGTTCAGCGCCCCGCGCCGAGCCAGCCGACGCAGCGCGCACCAGCCCAGACTTCAGCGCCTACACCGCAGCGCCAGCCAGCCCAGACTTCGCGCCCAGCCGCTCAGCCGCAGCGTTCTTCTGGTGGGAGTAGCGCGCCTGCACCATCCAGATCGAGCTCGTCGAATTCGCGCCGTCGCGGAGGCAATTAAGGACGAGAATTTCCTTCATCGCTAACGCGACTGAAGGCCCGTCGTCTACGGGCGGCGGGCCTTTGCTGTATCCCTCAACCCCGAACGTCATGCCTCGGTTGATTCTGTTCGTCACTCTTTCAGCACTCACGATCCCGATTGCGACAGCCCAAACGGCGGACGACCTTTTCTTTTTTGGGCGCCGCACTCCAGCCGTGGGCGCGCGCATGGCTGGGATGGGCGGCGCAGCGGTGGCAGGATTGGGCGACTGGAACGCCTCCTTCGCCAACCCCGCCGGCCTCGGGTACCTCCGGAGTCGGCAGGCCATCGTCTCCGGTCATGCCTTTGTTCAAGGCGCCAATCTGTATGGCGGAAGATTTACTGACGAGGCTGAAGGATTCACGTTGGGGACGGCATCTTTTGCAACGCCTCTTCCCGCTGCCCGTGGCTCGCTGGCAGTCGGCGCAGGCTACAACGAGACCGCCGTTTACACTCGGCGGGGCAGCGGAGACGGGCTTGCCTTTGACCAGGCGAGCGAGTCGGGCTTTCAAGGCGAGCTCTCCGTCGCCGGGGGGATGGCCGTATCACCACGCGTGATGGTCGGGCTTTCGGTAAATGCACCCATAGGTCGCTACTCCGTTGATGGCGATTTCTTCCGCGATGACCTTTCCTCAGGTCTTGTTTTCGATGCCGACATTTACGGAGCCAACGCGCGAGCAGGCGTGTCGTTTGAGGCATCACCCGTCCTTCGTATAGGGATGACGCTGGAAACTCCCACCATCCTGAACATTGACGAATCGGGGCCGTTGCCTGGTCGCAACGAATATCGTATCGCCACTCCCTGGCGAATTGCCGCGGGTGTTCTGGCCAGCTCGCCGAGAGCATTGGTCTCTGCCGATGTGGAGCTCGTCGATTGGTCGCAAGCCCGCTTCATTACCAATAGCCCCGACCTTGACTTCGAGAACATCATAGCGGATCGCTTCCTCAACGCCGTCCTGAACACCCGCGTTGGCGGAGAGTATCGGCTTGGATCGGTTGCGGTCCGCGCCGGAGCGGCTTTCCAACCCGACCCTCGCTTCGACAGCTTTCGTCCGGAAGCTGTGCGCCAGCATTACTCAGTGGGCCTGGGCGTTCGCGTTTCGAATAGCGCCCGTGTCGACGCAGCCTTTACACATACTCGCCTCGCCGATGGCGCTCGCGGTGCCCTGTTCGACAACCGGGGATATTTCCTCTGGGATGTCGATCATGCCTTCAGAAATTCTTTGCAGGTTGGCGTAGACATGCGGTTTTAGCCGCATTCGATCACCCGCCTACACGCCCGAACTCTGTGCCACGGGAAGAACCGGCACAACCGAAGGCACTCTCTGGCGCTTCGCCTTCCGCTCGCGGCCAATCCATCGCGCCAGCCCGGCATTGACGGCAAGGACACCGATGATCGTCTGCACGGCCATGAGTGGAGTAGTGAACGTTTTGGTCTGCAAGGCCAGGATGGCCAGTGCGGCCGGAATGGACAGGAAGAGCGGCAAAAATCGCTCGGCCGAGCTGAACCGATCGGAGTGGCGCGAGAACGGTGGGCGGCGACCAACGACCGCCTGAATTCGCGTCGCCAACGATGTCACGGCAAACCAGAAGGCGGCGTGTATCACGGCGTGTGTCGGTGCCATCACGGTGGAGAGGACCAGGGCCAGCACCCCGTGAAGCGGCAGTAGAATGCGGAAGGCCAACGCCTGATGAGCGCCGAGTTGGAGGACGCGTGGGCGGGCGCCAGGCAGCGTATCGAATAGCCACGACGCCTCGGCATGGTCGGAGAACTGAAGCGTTTGCACGAGCGATTGGCCAGAGAACAGGAGAATCACAACGAGCGAGAGGTGGAGACGTGTTTCGGAGAAAAGGAGCACGTTCTCTGGACCGAAAACGAAAAGGTCGCCGAGGCCGCCCATCCACCAACCGAAAAAAGCAAACCCAAGCGGAAGAAGTGCAGCGGGCCACAGGCGGCCACGGACCAACCTGTCGTCGCGAAAGGCTGATAGCGCGAAGCCATATGCAGCGCGGGCCGCCGGGGTGCCGATAAGGATGCGCTCGATCATCGACAAGGCTCGGAGGGAACGCGTCCGCCGCTCAATCTGCCGGGCGCCATCCGCCAGTCGGTTCAGCAAAAGGAAGTAGCGGCTGGGAAAGTAAATCGCGCTGATCACGACCATATAGCCAACGGTGCCAACGAGCAGGGCAAGACCTTCCGTAGGCCGCCCTGTGAGCAAGTCAGCCAGCCAAGCGGCAGGCCACCAGGCGGCGTTTGCAGCGCCCTCCTCCGACCCTACCCACTGATAGCCGAGGACCAACGCCGCGATCAAAACCGTTTTCGTAGCGCTCAGCGCCGGGCTCAGCAGGCGGAATGGGAGGCGCAACGTCAGGCTCCATAAAACGGTCATCGACAGCGCAGCCGTCCAGAGCATCCCCGCGGCGACAAGCCCGGCTACGGCAAGGCCAGAGCCTATTCCATCGGACAACGCAACCCGCACGCCGACGGGGATCGCCACGGATAGGGCAATGAGAACGAAGTAAAACCCAATGCTCAGCACGCGCGCCGCGTATTGTGTGCCCTGACTGGCCGGTAACGTTGTTAGCCAGGCATTGTCTTTCGGGCGGCCCATCAGCTCGTCGTACGAACCCGCGACACCAAATGCCGCGAGCACCATTCCGAAGCTGGCGGCGACAAACAGAAACGACTCCACGCTTGCATTCCCAACCGACAACGCGAGTACCAGGCCCGAAAAACCATAGGCAATCGCCGTCGTCGCGATCCGCGAGGCGCTGAAGCGTCCCGAGCGCGGATGTCGCAGATCCAGCCTGATCTGGGCGACGGCGAGAGTACGGATGGCACGGATGTTCATGCGCTACTGTGCGACAGGAAATTGATTGCGTTGCAGCGAGTCGCGACGGAGCGAATCACGCCGCTGTGCGCCAATCCGCGTTTGTCGAGAGATGTAGGCAGACCACTCCCGGGCTGCCGCCATGTGCTCGGAGAGCGTTCGAGTGAAGGTGTGCCCCCCGGTGCCATCGGCAACGAAGTAGAGGAAGTCGTGCTCTTCGGCATCAAGTACGGCGTCAATGGCGGCGTCGGACGGGTTGTTGATTGGCCCCGGAGGCAAGCCTTCTGTCAAATACGTGTTGTAGGGATGCGGCGTGTTGTAGTCGCTGGAAAAGAGTCGCCGCATGGGGCCACCGTCGATTTCCATTAGCGCAAACTGAACGGTCGGATCGGCCTGGAGCCGCATGCGACCGCTGCTTGTCTGGCCCAGAAGCCTGTTGAGGTAGACACCCGCGATTCGGGGCCGCTCGTCCGAGCGCTGCGCTTCCCATTCCACGATGGATGCCATCGTCATCACTTCATCGGGCGTGAGCCCTAGTTCCTGTGCCTTGGCTTTGCGCGCCTCTGTCCAGAACCGGTCGTGCCAACCGTGTATTCGCCTGATCGCCGTCGCAGCGTCGGTCGTCCAGAAGATGTCGTACGTGTTGGCGCGCATTCGTCCGAAAAGGTGCCTCGTGTCCGTATCAAGTTCCGCAGCCAGTGCAGGGTCGTTGACGGCGCGCACGAATTCCTCTCCGTCGATACCGAGTTGACGGGCCAATACAGCGCCGATGAAGTCGGGGCGCCTGCCCGCAGGAATGGTGATGCGGATGGGGTCTTGCAGGCCCTTCCTGATTTTGTCGAGCATCGCCCAGTTGCTCATCCCGGACTCTACCAAATAGTGGCCCGGCTTCACCTGGCGGCCCCATCCAGTGAGCGACGCAAACGCCGAGAACGATCCCCGCGAGCCCAGCACTCCAGCAGTTTCGAGTGAGTCCACGGCGTTGTCGAACGACGAGCCTGGAGGGATGCGAACACTGCGACTGCCCTCAAAATCCGACGTGTTCGATCCGAACGCGAACCAGCATCCGATCAGGACTCCGAGAACAGCGAAGGCAAGAATCGAAAGCACGATAAGACGGCTCCTCGGGGCAGGGACGGTGAGAGTTGGCGGGCTTTCCATAAACCGATCCGGGCCGACGCCTCGTCATTTAAAGAAGTGATATGTCTACGACCGCGCCAATCTCGCCACGGAGGACCCATGGCGCACGCCGATGCGTCTCGAATTAGGACGCGCCCTGCTGCGCGCGGCTGTCCACCGTGCAGGTCGTGTTGATCCCGCCACGCACGTTGTAAATGGTCGTTACGACGAGGTAGTCGGGGTTGTCGAGATGCCGAAGCAGATCCTCGTACGCTGTAGCGGTGATGTCTTCCTGCGCCGCCCCGATGTGCCGCCATGAGAGGAGGTAGTACTTCAGGCTTTTTAATTCAACGAGCCAGTCTCCAGGGACATATTCCACGCGAATCGTCCCAAAGTCGGGCAAGCCAGAAAACGGGCAGAGTGCCGAGAATTCGCCCGGCTCGGTCTCGTAGACGACTACTTGTCGGGCACGATGCTCGTAAGGAATCCTGTGGATTTCCAGTTGCCTTGTCTCCGGCGGAAGAAAGAGCGCGACCTTGCTTTCCGGGTGGATGCCCAGTTTCTCCATGTGCTCCAGCGAAAGACGTGTGTGGCGGAGCGCTTCCTCCTGCAGGACGTCGAGTTGAGGGGCCTGCATCTTTCCGTTTGAGGACGTGGTCATTGAACAATCTGGTTTGCGAGCGGCAGCATACGTCTTCCGAAGGCTGCGGTTCGGTGCCTCTACCCAAACCGGGGCTGACCCCTCCCTTTTCAAGGAAGGTGGATTCCGCGAATTGGAAGGCGGAGTGTTTCGTTGAGCGGGCGGCGAGCACACAACGCTAACT
This sequence comes from Rubricoccaceae bacterium, assembly GCA_041748175.1. Taxonomy (GTDB): domain Bacteria; phylum Bacteroidota; class Rhodothermia; order Rhodothermales; family Rubricoccaceae; genus JAHEJB01. The sequence continues at coordinate 26,506 of JBGTDU010000074.1, read as the reverse complement.
TCGACCTCCAGACAAAAAGCCATGCCCTCCAGCCCCTACGCCTTCGCCACCGTCGCCAACTTCGTTGGGCAAGAGATTGGCGTCTCCGATTGGGTTACGGTCGATCAGGCCATGATCGACGCCTTCGCCGAGCTCACGGGCGACCGGCAGTGGATCCACATCGACGCCGAACGCGCGGCGCGTGAAGCCCCGACCGGTTCCACCATCGCCCACGGCTTGCTTACGCTTTCGCTCTTGCCTGGAATGCGCGACCAGATCGGCGTCATCCCGCCTGGTACGGGCCGGTCCATCAACTACGGCTACGACAAAATCCGCTTCCTGACGCCCGTGACGCCCGGTTCACGCATCCGCACACGCATCGGACTCTCCTCCGTCACGCCTCGCGGCGACGGCTTGCTGATCGACACCCGCAACACGGTGGAGATTGAAGGCGAGCAAAAACCTGCCTTGATCGCCGACGCGTTGACGCTGCTGCTAGCGTAGACTCGCTTCGATCGCAACGGTGGTCCACCGACGGCAGATCGCCGAATGTCACGTGCAAAAGGTGGTCAGCCGTCCGCGGGCCGTCCAATATCCTCCTCCCACTTTTCCCTTCTCCCTTTTCACTTTCACCCCTATGCTTTTCAAGAACCAGGTCGTTGTCGTAACCGGGGCCGGACGTGGAATCGGCGCAGCCACCGCGCGATTGTTTGCTCGCCACGGTGCCTCCGTCGTTGTGAACGACCTCGACGGGGAGCCTGCGGACAATACCGTCCGGGAGATCGAGAAGGCGCGCGGCCTCGCCTTCGCCGTCCCCGGCAGCGTGACGGAGGACGGCTTCCCCGAGCACTTGCTGGATTCGGCGGCGGAGCACTTCGGCAAGATCAACGTCATCGTCAACAACGCCGGTTTTTTGTGGGATGGGATGATCCACACCATGACCGACGAGCAATGGCTAAAGGTGCTGGAGATCCACACGTTCGCGCCATTCCGGATGATTCGTGCGGCGACGAAACACCTCCGCGAGCCCGCGAAGGCCGAACTGGAGGCGGGCCAATCCTTCTCCGAGAACCGCTGCATCATCAACGTATCGTCCACCAGCGGCCTCCACGGCAACCTCGGGCAGGCCAACTACGCGACGGCCAAGATGGGCGTCGTCGGTCTAACCAAAACCGTTGCGAAGGAATGGGGCCGATTCGGTGTGCGCTGCAATGCGGTGGCTTTCGGGTTCATCGACACGCGCATGACCCGCGCAAAGGAAGACGGCGAAACCATTGAGGTCGCCGGGCAGGACATCGCGCAGGGAATCCCGGAGGCTTCACGCGAACGCGCCGTCACCGGCAACCCGCTTGGCCGCCCCGGCACGGACGAAGAAGCAGCCGGCGGCATCGTCATGATGGCCTCACCTCTCGCGAGCTACGTCACTGGCCATACGCTGGAGGTGACGGGTGGGGCTGGGATCTAAATCCCCAGGCTCACGTTTGCCGGATGTAATTACATTGTGCCTACATCCTGATGACCACGAAAGCTCGCATCATCCGCCTCGGCAACTCGCGCGGGGTTCGGATCCCGAAGCCCCTTCTTGAGCAGAGTGGGATCGAAGACGCGGTCGAGATCACGGCCGCGCCCGGCAAGATTCTCATCCAGAAGCCGTCGCACCCGCGCGAAGGATGGGACTTGGCATTCGAGTCGATGGCGCAATCGGGAGACGATGCCCTTCTCGATCCAGCCACGTCGACAGAATGGGACGACGCGGAGTGGACGTGGTAGCACGCTTCGAGGTCTACCTCGTCAACCTCGATCCGACGCGAGGCAGCGAGATCCGGCAGACACGGCCTTGTCTGATCATCTCCCCCGACGAGATGAACCGGCATATCCGCACGGTTATCGTCGCGCCAATGACGACAAAGGGGCGCAACTACCCGACGCGGGTGAATTGCCGCTTCCAGAAGAAAGACGGCCAGATTGTGCTCGACCAGATACGAACCGTGGACAAATCGCGCCTCGTAAAGAAACTTGGCCGCATCAGCCCGACTGCTGCTTCTCAAGTCCTTCAGATAGTGCGGACGCTGTTTGCGGAGTAGATAATCTCGATGCACACGCTGGAAGTGACAGGGGGTGCGGGGATTTGATACTTTCTGACCATGGATCGTTGAAGTTCCCAGCCAACTAGATGAGTAAGGATCGCGTCCCACCATACCCTGAGATGATGAACGCGCTGTTAGAGTCGTCACACGAATTAGGCGGTTCCGGCTCCATTAGCGAGATCAACAATGCTGCGATTACACGATTGGGGCTTGAAGAGGACATTCTTGAGTCTCCGCACGATTCTGAAAAGAGCAATGACACCGAGGTCGAGTACAGGCTGGCATGGGTTCGGACTTATCTCAAGAAGTATGGACTGATCGACAATTCAAGCCGGGGCGTCTGGGCGATCGTACCTGAGAATCGTCATATTCTCGAAGTTGATCCAGACCAGGTCGTGCGGTTCGTTAGATAGCAGCCCAAGGCGGAACGCGCTGCTAAGTTGGCATTCGAACCTGAAGAAGGGGAAGAGGGCACTCCAGACGAGAGCGAACCTTGGCGAGAGACGCTTCACCACGTTCTGACAAAGGAGTTGTCTCCAGACGCTTTTGAGCGATTGACCAAGAGGCTATTGCGGGAATCGGGATTTGTGCAGGTTCAGGTGACGAATAGAGGCAGCGATGGCGGAATTGATGGGAAGGGAATCGTGCGAGTCAGTGGACTCCTAAGCTTTCACGTCGTATTTCAGTGCAAGCGCTACCAAGGTTCTGTTTCCTCCCCTCAGATTCGAGATTTCCGAGGTGCAATGATCGGTCGAGCAGACAAAGGGTTGATGATCACGACGGGATCGTTTACGCGCGACGCCGTGAGGGAAGCGACCAGGGATGGCGCTCCTCCAATCGATTCGATTGATGGCGATCAACTCGCGGACAAGCTGAAAGAACTCAGTTTAGGAATCTCCACAAGATCGGAAGTTGTCGAGACGGTCGAGGTGGATGCGGAGTGGTTTAGCCTGATCTGAGGGTTGGGTGGCCATAAACCTCCCCCCTCGCGTGCTACGTAACCGGGCAAACGCTGGAAGTGACGGGCGGGGCGGGCTTTCGGTATGCTCCTAAGGATGACATTTTCCAAAATGAGCGTCGAGCCCATCCACCCATGATCCTCTCCCGCCTCAAGAACGCCATCCGCGAGCAGAACTGGTTCGCCGTTGTGCTGGAAATGCTCATCGTCATCGTGGGCGTCGTCGTCGGCTTCCAAGTGACGGCTTGGGGGAATGAGCGCGCGGACCGAGCCCGGGAGCAAATCGTGCTGGAGGATCTCCGGCGAGACTTCGCCATCAACCGCGACGAAGTGCACCGTGTGCGCGAGTACTTGCTGAGGAACCGTTCTGAATTCTACCCGCGCTTCAGGTCGATCCCTCTTGAGGAGGTCGAGAACGTCCCTGTGGATACGCTGTACATGTTGGCCATCCGCACAGGGAACTACTCCTCGTTCGAACCAATCACTGGATCGGTGGACGCGCTGGTGGCGTCAGGCGACCTCAGGCTGATTCGGGATCCCACGTTACGGACTCATCTGGTTTCGTTCCTCGAAGCAGCAGAGGACAGCGAGGTTAACCGGGCGTCCGTGGATCACTTTTTCGTCCGTGGACTTGAACGGTACGCCACGTTACGAGGGCCGCATGGACCATCCTCAGACGCGGTCAACCCGTTCACCGCCGAGGCATTCGTGCGGCTCCGGCAGGACGAAGAGTGGATGTCCCGCGCGCAACTTCTCCGAGGGATGGGGTACGTGTACGCGGGAGATCTGCGCACGGTAGAAGCCGCGATTGACTCTGTTATCGTGCATCTGGACGCCAACCTCGACCAATGATCCTCTCCCGCCTCAAAAAAGCCATCCGCGAGCAGAACTGGTTCGCCGTTGTGCTCGAAATGCTCATCGTCATTGTGGGCGTCGTCGTGGGTTTCCAGATCACGGCCTGGGGCCAGGCCCGGAACGATGTGGCCACCGAACAACGGCACCTCCTGCAGCTGTCCGAAGACCTGCGCGAAACAGTGCGTCTAACTACCGAGACGGACTCGGTGCTCCTTAGCCGCGACCGGTCTGGAGGCAAGATGTGGGCGGCGTTCTACGCGCCCGACCCCCCGCCCCGCGACTCGCTGTTCACGTGGCGCTCGCGCATGGTCTTTATCCGCCTGTCCCGACCCGTCCTAGGAACGGCCGAAGCCCTCGTCGCAACCGGCGACCTCGCACTCGTGCGCGACGATTCGCTTCGTTCGGCCATCCTGACCTACATCGAGAGGGCACACGTCGAACTCCACGAGCAAGACGAGCAGCAACAGATCTGGTGGGGTGGGGTTGAGCGGTTGGATGAGGGCCTTGACCTCATCGAGGCCTACTTCGAGTCGATCGGGCAAGATGTGTTCGACGAGGTCGTAAGCGGCAGTCCGAGCTACCCGCCTTTGGGGCCGACCCAGATCCGGTTCCCACTGGACACCGAGGCGTTCCTGTCGGACCGCGAGCTACTGAATGCGACGTGGAGGATGACACGCTCGAAGGACGAACTTCGAAACAGTCGCGCGCGAATGCGTGACGACGCACTCGGCCTGCTTCGTCGTGTGGAGGCGCACATTAAGCCATGACCGATCCCATATATATATGATCCTCTCCCGCCTCAAGAACGCGATTCGCGAGCAGAACTGGTTCGCCGTTGTGCTCGAACTCGCCATCGTGATTGTGGGTGTGTTGATCGCGCTGGCCGCCAATGACTGGGCCGATGCGCAGCAGGCGCGCAGGGTGGAAACCGAATCGCTACGTGAGCTTCGGGCGGCGCTCGCGAACGATCTGAACGATGTGCGCTGGAACCGTGCGTATCACCAGCGGGCGGCAGACAGCGCACTCATCCTGCAAGAGCATATGCAAGGGGGGCGTCCCCACGCGGATTCGCTAGACCCTCACTTCGCAATGCTCGCGGCAATTTCCTTCTCCGTCCGCGACGAGACCGCCTACGAAACGCTCAAGCAACGCGGGATGGCGACGGTCACCAACGACTCACTCCGAATCCAGATCGGCCGCCTCTACGGGGTAGAATATGAGACGGTGCTCGGCCTTCAGGATTTAGTCAGGCAGCACATTGTGGACAACGTCATTCCCTCCCTGGCGGCGCACTTCACCGACCATCGCGACCTCGAGAATGCTACACCTATCGACTATGCGGAGGTCACAGCTTCCCCCACTTTCCGGTATGGCGTGGCAATCTCCGCCCCGTTGCAGTCGCAACTTGCCAGGGCTTTAGCCACGCTGGAGGCAAGCACCGTTGCCCTCATCGCCAGTCTCGACACGGAGATTGCTCGGTTAGAATAGAGTCTTGCCTTCCGCGCTTACCGCCACACATAGCACACGCCAACGTCGCCACTTTCCCATGATCCTCTCCCGCCTCAAACACGCCATTCGCGAGCAGAACTGGTTCGCCGTTGTGCTCGAAATGCTCATCGTCATCGTGGGCGTCGTCGTCGGCTTCCAGATCACCGCATGGGGGCAGGGGCGACAGGACGCGGCCCAGGAACAGGCGGTGCTGGAGGAACTCCGGGTCGCCCTGGAGAGCGATTTCCGCGTGCTGTCAGACCAACTCGATGCCTACCACACGCAGGTTCGAAAGATGAACCAGCTGAGTGATCACTTCGACCGCCGCGGGCCCTACGCCGACACGCTTGATGCCTACTTCGGCGTGGTGTATGGCTTGAGCATCGTCACCGTCAACACCTCGCCCTACGAGTCGCTTAAGTCACGCGGTCTCGGGCTGATCTCCGATGCCGCCCTTCGGTCCGACGTGACGCGCCTCTACGATCTGAGCTACGGGTACCTGGACGAGATCCACAAGACCCAGCGGAGCGCCGTCCTGGACCTGATGAGGCCGTACTTCCTCAACCACTTCGAGCACATGGTCTTTGGCGTGACCGCGACCCCGTATGCCTACGACCAACTCCTGGACGATCCGTACTTCCGCAATCTGCTTGCCTACCGGCAACAGATTATCGAAGGGACCGAGATCCCCTCTTCCGCGAGATGACCGAGGAGGTCACCGAACTCCTCGCCGACATCGACGCCCACATCCAGCCATGACCGAACTTCCCACCCACGATACGGACGCGCCTCTGGCACCAGAGGCCCCGCGCCCCGCCGCGCGCACACCATCCTCGGGCGGCTAGGCCACGCCATCCGCGAGCAGAACTGGTTCGCGGTTGTGCTCGAAGTACTCATCGTCGTGGTTGGTGTCGTTGTAGGTTTCCAGATCACCGCGTGGGGCGAAGGCCGCAGCGACGCCGCGCGGGAACAGACCTACCTGCGGCAACTCGTGGTTGACCTCACGGAGACCGAGCGGATCGTTACGGAAGAAGACTCTGTTCGGTTCGCTCGGACCCTTCCGTCGGTCGCCCGCCTCGTACGCTCGTTCGGCCACGAGCCCAAGCCACCCAGAGACTCAATCCTGACCTGGTTCCCAGATGCCTGGCGAATGGGGATTGTCCGCCCGGTGCTTGGGACCACGAATGCGCTGGTCTCGTCGGGCGATATTAACCTCATCCGGAGCGATTCGCTCCGGTCGGCGATCATCGCATACGTCGACATGAACGAGCGTTTCCTTGAGCGGCAACGAGTCCAGCATGACATCGCTGAGGAAGCAGGGCAGAGAATCTCCCGTCGCGTGGATCTCTCCGAATGGGTGTTAATGTCTCTCCCCGACAGCGCTCGGGAGGCCGAAGCCGCCCTCCCAACCTATAACGGCCTCACCCCGACAGGCGACTGGTCCTCACCAATCCCGTTGGACGCCGATGCGTTCTTCGCAGACCCGACGATGTACACGAGCGCATGGGCGCTCAGTCTCGAACTCGGCCACATAGCGGGCACGCACCGGCGGATACGGGAGAGTGCCGCTGATCTTCGCCAACGGATCGAGGCCGAACTAAACCGATGACAAAACCTCACGACTATTGCGCAAGGCTCATGATTTGTCATCCTGACGACCGCAGTACGGAAGGATCTCCACCCGCACAAGCCAAAGCGGATGTCGGGAGATTCCTCTTCACTTCGTTCATCGGGCTGACAGTTTTGGGGAAATCCCTCACAGCGTTTCGGGAGGACATTTGTCGTGATATTGTCTCGCGTCCAACCCACCTATGATCTTCTCCCGCCTTAAGAAAGCCATACACGACCAAACTGGTTCACCGTCGCGCCTTCACGAGGGCTCCGAACCGGCGACCTCCCGCAAGTAGTTCAGATCGTCGATGTCTTTCGGTCGCGCTGTCGCCTGCTTGTTGGTGATGAGATGCTCCAGGCCTATGTAATACAGCGGTGCAGCGCCGTCATCCGAAACGAGCGAAAGCTCTAGCCGCGCCGACCACGCCGCGTCAAAGGAAACCCCAGTTATCCCGTTGAGCAGATCGATGCGGTTGGGGGGACGTCCGAATTGAAGGACGAGGTCGGGCTGCATCAACTCCTCCGCATTCACCACGCCGGGAACGTCTCCATCCCAAAATTCAAGAAGCGCATCGAAAAGGCGCTGGGCATTGAGTGGGCGACCGTCGTAGAAAAAATCCACATCTCCCGTGAGCCGCGCGTAGCCGTAGTAGATCACGGCCTCGCCTCCGACGACCACGTAGCGGATCTTATGCCGATGCAGAAGTCGGATGAAGTCCTGCGTATCCGGCGAGAAATGGGACGCCTCTACTGACCTCGCCATGAGCGGATGTCAGGAGAATCTGGCGGAAAAGCACGTGTTTTCAGCACTTTTGCCGCGCGTAGTCGCTCGCGAGGCGAGAGGCTGAGATGTTGACTGCGGTCCCATCGATCTGCGTCCTCGAAGCCCTTTGCCTTGTGCACGATGCGTCCCAACGTGCGTGCTCTCCGGGATGCAAATGGGTCAGCCATAACCGTATCGAGAACAGTTGATACCTTCGGCAAACCGCCCACTTCGGGCCCGGTTCCTACACTGTGCGCCAAGAGCCAGATGGATAATCCAACGCCAACCGATGAGCACAAGCCGCCTCAATCGGTGCCAGTACAGTGGAACTGGCGGCCCAAACTCCGCTGGTTCGCCGCAGAGTACCTCATCGTTGTGCTCGGCGTACTCACAGCCGTCGGGCTCAACGCGTGGTGGCAGGGACAGCAAGACATCGGGACCGAGGACGCCTATCTCCACCAGATCGCCGCCGACCTCGACGCCACGGTCGCCCTAATGGCTCAGGTGGACGAGGTGCTCGCCCCCTCAGAGCGGGCCGCCGACCGCCTGTTTGAGAGCTTCCGCACTCCGGAGCCCCTGTCCGCCGATTCCGTCCTAGTGTGGGTTAGCGTCTCCACCACAATCCAAAACGTGAACCCCGTCGTCGGCACGGCCGAAGCGCTTGTTACGACCGGCGACCTCGCCCTCATCCGCAACGACTCGCTGCGGTCGGCGATCCCCGCCTACCTCGAACAGCAGCAATCCCTGCTCTCTTGGCAAGCGGAAGTTATGGATCTGGCCGTTGATGCCATCACCGCGATCACCCGGCACGTTGACCTCGTCGAGGCCGACGCCGCGCTGGTGGCGGCTGGTGGCTTGCTCGTTATACCCCGTCCGGGGGTGTACGCCGCTGATTCCGTGACGAGTTCCCCTCCCCCGTTCCCCTTCGACGCGCGACGGTTCCAGCGCGACCAGGATGCCTACCACAATGTGTATATGCTGGGCCTTGCGAAGATCCAGGCGAGGAACATGCGCCAACAGATAGCGCTTGCGGCAAGCGACCTCCGCCTACGAATCGAAGCCAAACTGAACCGATGACCGAACCCGACCCAACCCAACACGAAATCGTGGCAACACCAAAGCGGTGGAACTGGAAACCAAAACTCCGCTGGTTCGCCGCCGAGTACCTCATTGTCGTGCTCGGCGTGCTGACGGCCGTTGCGCTCAACGCGTGGTGGCAGGGGCAGCAGCAGAACAGGGAGGAACAGCGTCTGCTCGTGTCCTTGCTCGACGAGTTCACGGCCAACCAGGACCGACTCGCCGAGATCCTCGCCTTCCACCAAGCCCTGAAAGTGACTACGAGCACACTCCTGGATGTCTCCGCAAATCCGTCCTACACCATCTCTCCAGATTCCGTAGACCAGTTGCTGGCCGACGTAACGTGGTGGGCGAGCTACACGACGCTGGAGTCGACCGTCATGGACGCAGCAGTGCAGGATGGACAGCTCGATCTGGTCAGGACTGATTCGCTAAGGCGCCTGTTGGGCACGTGGCGGAGCGAAGTCGAATCGGCCAAATCCCAGTCGGCCCAGGAGTACGCCCACCACTCTGGCGTATGGCTCCCTTTGCTTCAATTGGAGGCCGACATCGCCCAGTTTGCCAACAAGGCCACGCAGATTCCCGGAAGCGATGCACCCTACCAGGGCGCTCCAATCCCTTTGACTCGGGAGAGGACTGACCACTGGCCTCTGATTCAATCTCGCGGATTGCGGAACGCGCTCGTTCAGAAGCTCTGGATCGAAGACGACGTTATCTACCAGTATGGAAGCCTGGAACCTCTGCTGAGCCAGATTATTGAGGCACTGGAGGAAGAGGTTCACCTTTAGGACCAAGTCACCACAAGTCTATGACCACCACCGACTCGATTGGACGTACATCTGAGGATTTGGAGTTTGCGCCTTCAGCTTCGACCGAATTAGTCGGTTGGGCCTGGAAGCCCAAGCTCCGCTGGTTCGCCGCTGAGATCGCTGTCGTCGTGGTTGGTGTGTTGATCGCTCTGGCGCTGAATGCGTGGTGGCAGGCTCGGCAGGCTGCAGCAGGAGAGGAACACTATCTGGGTCTCCTCAGCCGGGATCTTGGCGTCATGGCAACCAACCTCCAAGAACTCTTCTTGTACGAGAGCGATCAGATTGAGGGTGGACTGGAAGCGTACCATGCCATTTCCGCAAATGGCCGCACTCCAGAACAATTGACGTTGATATCTGATCGGCTTCAGCGCCTTACATCGCGACGCACCATAAACGCAATCGACGCGACCTATACGGATCTCCTGAACACTGGCGGCCTTCAACTCATCCGAAACCGCAATCTCCGAGACCAGGTTATCGGATACTATGAGAAAGTTGAGCGCGAATTCGATATTCATAATAAAAACAACGCAGCTTTTGTAGATGGCATGTTTACCAGATTAATCGACGAGAGTGGCCTGTTCCTCTCCAGAGGCGGATCGGTTTCTGTTGTAGAGCGACTGGCTGGCGATTCCCTCATCACCGATGCATTCGTTGGCGGATACGTAGATGAGCCAGACCCAATTTGGGAGCTGCCCTATGGCTCTCCCGAATGGGCAAGCGTCAAGGCGCAGCTGGTTAGACGAATTCGGATTTCGGGATACGCGAGACAGAGAGCCGAAGCGCTCATCCAGGAGACTCTCGAACTGAAGAACGCCGTGGACGCGGAGTTGGAAGGGCATTGATGTCGTTTTCGCGACCTGCCGTTCTCGCTCTGACCGCGCTCACCATGGTCGCCTTTGCGGCGAACTCGATCCTGGCGCGGCTCGCGTTAACCACGACAGATGTTGACGCAACCTCCTACACCGTGATTCGGCTTCTCGGCGGCGCGGTGACGCTATGGGGCATTCTGCGGTTAAGAGGACGCTCGCCTCAGGGATCGTGGGCGTCCGGTACAGCCTTGTTCATTTACGCCGCTGCGTTCTCGTTTGCGTACCTCTCACTTTCAACGGGCACGGGCGCGTTGGTGCTTTTCGGAGCCGTGCAGCTGACAATGATCGGCTGGGGACTGGCACGCGGCGAGCGTCTCGGGCCGATGCAAACCTTCGGCCTGGCGTTAGCCGCAGGTGGGCTCTTCTGCCTCTTGCTCCCGGGCCTGGCCGCTCCACCGATCGGGTCGGCGATCCTGATGGCAGCTTCGGGTGTGGGATGGGGCGTGTACTCGTTGCGCGGGCGCGGATCGACTGACCCGGTGGCCGTCTCCGCTGGCAATTTCATGCGGGCAGCGGTCTTGGGTGCCGGTCTAGGCGCCGCGGCTTTGCTCGCGCCCGGCAGCGTCGCGCCGCCCGATGCGCTCGGCATCCTTTACGCCCTGGTTTCGGGAATGGTGACCTCTGCGATGGGCTATGTACTCTGGTACACCGTCCTACCCTCGCTCCGCGCAACGAGCGCTGCGACCGTGCAACTGTCTGTACCGATTCTCGCCGCACTGGGCGGCGTTCTCTTGCTTGGCGAAGCCGTCACACTCCGACTTCTGATCTCAGCCGTCGCCACGCTGGGAGGGATCGGCCTCGTACTCCGGAGACGTTAGCGCGCCGCAGGGCTAGAGTACGGGTGCGTAGCTTCACACCATGCCCGCCGACTCCCTCTACGTCCTCGCCATTCTCTGCCTGATCGTCGTGACGTCGGAGTGGATGGTGCGGCGGACGTGGATGCTGTAGTCTGTCCTCGTGCGGAGCGTTTTACGTCACGTCCTCAGCGGATCACGGCCATTCTTCGAGCCACCGAGAAATCCGTTCCTTCCGCGCGCACGACGTAGACTCCAGATGGCAACTCCGCTACGTCAAAGCTTATATGTTGGGGTGCACCCACCGACATTTTTCCTTCGAAAAGCGTGAACACTTTGCGGCCGAGCATATCATAGACCGCCACCAATACGTGCCGAGTGACCGCAGATTCGAGCGTGAACTCGCCCGTCGTGCTGATCGGGTTCGGCCAAACTGCTGAGAGAGCAAAACCGCCGTTCGAAATCGCCGCAGGTTCGTTGGCAACTGGAATGCAGGTTGCGGCCAGTACCACTGCCGGAGAGGTGCACTCGCCCAAAAGGAGGTTGTCCTCGATATCGACAGAGCCGCCGACACCCGTAAACATCGCCGGTGTGCCGGAAATCAACCCGCCGAGCCCGCAGACGCAGTGGTTTAGTACGTCGTTCTCCATAATCTGGAGTGCTTCAACGGACGTGATCCCCTCCATTCCGTCGAGCGATTCCAAGAGGTTGTTCTGATTTATCTGGATGGATTCAGCGACGGAATCAAGGCCCTCTAGCCCGTGCAACGAAACAAGCATTGGATTTAGAATAATGGTAAGTGATTCGTCGATCGCCGTGAGGTTCTCCAGTCCATCAAGCGAAACGAGTACGGAATTTTGCGCGATCGTAAGACGCCCGGCTGTCGTGAGTCCATCCAATCCCGTGAGCGATTCGAGCAGCGGGTTCTGCGAGATCGAGAGATTCCCGCCGACCATGACGAGATTTTCGAGGCCCGTTAGTGACCCCAGTTGCTCGTTGTCCGAAATGCCGAGGATTGAGCCCACCGATGTGAGGTTTTCCAGCCCGGCAAGCGACTCCAAGGTGGAATTGTTCGCTACAAAAAAAACGCGTTCTACGGTCGTAAGACCAGCAAGCCCGTGGAGGGATTCCAATGCAGGATTGTCCTGAATATTGATGCCACCAAGGTTCGTGATGCCCTCAAGCCCCATCAGTGATGTCAGCCCATCGTTGTTCAACACGCTGAGGAGCGTATCGGTAGAAGTCAGGCCGTCAAGCCCCGACAGAGACGCCAACACGGGGTTGTGGCGGATATGGATCGGTCCGCTAACCGACGCAAGATTTTCCAACCCAACCAGAGATACAAGATTATCGTTGGACGAGATCGTGAACTCGCTCGTTATCGTTGATCCGACCGTCGTGAGCTCCGCGAGGGGCGTAAGGTCTGTGATGTCGAACCCACTTATGTTCAATGTTCCGGTTACGACAGCACAGTCGAAGAGGTCGACCTGTGCCTGCGAATTGAGGTTTCTGTTACCCGAGCAAACCTGCGCGTGTGCTGGGCTGGCAGCACCTAGCAGCACCAGAAGGAGAGGCGCGCACCAGGCAACTCTGTGGAAGAGGGCTTTCATGGTTGAAGCGTGGTTGGAGGCAAACAGAAGGGGAGACAGGTTTGTACCTGCCGGGACGGGGTCTAGTGGAAAGGTCCTCTCAGCGCTCCAAGCGCATCTCGTATGGAAGGCCAGCAAGTTTGTAAACGAGAAGGATTGCGCCTCCGTCGACCGTTCCGGTAAAGACGATTGTCGTCGGAGCGCCAATGCCGTAGAAGGACAGCGCATCGCCACGGCGCTCGTACGTCCCCTCGCCCTGCTCCGTGAAAGGGACACTGCCACTTCCGTCGTCGTGCTCCCCCTGGAACGTGACGGTGTAGGTGCCGCCCGACCCGAAGTTGATCGAGCCGCTATCGACGCGTAGCGTGCCGAATAGCAGGCTCACAATGGTAGCGGGTAGCGGGAGGTTCTGGTCGCTCGGGTTCGCGAAGGAGCTAACGTTTGCGAGGAAGTAGGCACCGCTCAGATTGGCGGAGCCGTTATCTGTGGGCATCTCGTTGGCATCGCAGCCGACGAGACCGATTGCTAGCGAAATGGCGAGGACGCAGAAGCGAACAGGGGAAGCGGAGGAGGGCGTTTTCATAGCGGTCTTGGTCAAGTTGAGAAAGAGAGCAGTGATGGTTGATTTACCGCGTCTTGGCCTCGATATGGCTCTGTCAGCGGATAAGCGTGAGGCGCTGGGTGAGCATGCGTTCTCCAGCAACCAGTCGTAAGACGTAGACCCCGCCCGCCAGTGCGCCACCGTCAAGTACGGCCTCGTGCCAGCCGGCATCCCGTTCTCCATCCAACAGGACAGCGACGCGGCGACCCCTAATGTCGTAGACTTCGAGCCGAGCCGCGCTTGCCGCCGGTAGCCCTACACGGATTGTCGTGCGGCCATTGAACGGGTTCGGATAGGCGGAGGCTAGCGTGATCTCGTCTGGCAGCGTCGCAACACTGACGATCATCTCGGCTGGAATGGCCTCAACAGGCTCGATAATCTCCACCGTCGACGAATCGTCTGCGATCTTTGCGGAATCATCCTCTGCCTGAACGAGCGCTAGAAGATCGTTCGGCTCAACGAGCACACTGCCCGTCAATTCAAAGTAAACCCCCCACTCCTCCATTGATTCTCGGGTCGTGCCGGGATTCTGCTGCCGCGCTGTATCCGGCTGTTCGGAGACGGCATTCGTTTCGGAGACGGCATTCGTTCGCGCGAGTGCACTCGAATAGTCAGCCGACTGCGTGTTCGACTGGAGCCGGCTCGCTATCGCGGCGGCTTCCTTTGACCAGGCAAAGCCATCACTGTCGATTACCGTGCTTGGAAATTCTCCTACGTAGGCTGTGTAGAGATAGGAGCCCGGCGGAGAGCTGGCCCGCACTCGCTGCCGAAGTTCCACCGGCCCGAACGTCTCGCCGGCAGCCAGCGTTAGGTTCTGCGCACGGAGGCCGGGCCGGGAATTGCCATTCGGGAGTGTGATGTCTGTCCACAATTGAAAGTTTTGCTGCGACGCTGAACCGTTCGTTATGGTGATGTCGAAGAGAAAGCTTCCGCCGGTCGCCGGAATAATGATCGGCGGGCTAATCGGGGTCATGTTAATCGCCAGGGTAGGGCCCGGGTCTCCCCCACTAGATCCGGTCGCGTACCAGAAGCCTTGCCCGACCGCGAAGGTGCCGGATGCGACCGGGCCGACGGCCGCTTGACCGGTGGTAGCGCGAATGTGGAAGGCTCCACTAGAAGCATCCGTTCCACCAGAGCCGATGACCGAAGTGCGCAACGCATACTGTGCCTGGGTCTGCGGTGCAAGCAATAGAGATGGAAGGAAAGTCGCCGTGAGGAGAAGACGAAACAGAAAGGTTCGCGGGGCGGATTTCATGGCAAGAAGGATCGGAAGGAATGAGGGGTAGCGTCGGAGATGTTAGTTGCCGATGACCGCGCCGCCCGGGCCGAGGATTTGTAGCGGATCGGAAAAGATGATGCCGCTCGTGGAGTAAGAACCGGGCTGGACATAGAGGATGTCGCCGTCGCCCGACAAAGCTTTCACGGCTTCGACACTGGCGAAGGGTACCTGGCACGTGCCAACCTGCACGCCACCTCCGCTGGACAGGTAATTCATTCTTCGGAGAGTGCAGGCCTCTAGCGATGGCGTCGGCTGCAGGCATCCCCCGCCTCCGCGCTCCTCAAGCCGTGAACGGTAGGCTGCTATCTCATCAGCCGAAACGCACGACACCTCTTCTGAGACGTAGCTCACTTCGGGCATCATGGTAACGTCGACGAGGTTGCTCCACTCGTCGTAATCCGAGAGTGCTTGCAGTGGACCGGTCGAGCCGCACCAGAAAGCAGGAGTGCCATCGTTGTTACTGTTTAAGTCCTGCACCACGATGTCCGAAAGCGCTCCGTTGCAATTCCAGTCAACTGGAACTACGCCCATCCCTCGGTCCTCCAGCAAGCCAAGTTCAACGAGCGTACATGCACGCCCATGAGAGTAATCCAACTCCTTGTAGAGTGTTTCCGAGTCGGATGCCCCAATGAGGCCGTTGCATTGAAGTGCGGAGCGCACGCCCGTAAGTTGGAAGAAATAAGACATGACGCTGGTCAGGTTTGGCATATTGTTCCCCCCGATCTCCGATGCACCAGTATGCCTTAAACCAAGGTTGTGGCCGAACTCATGGGCGAAGGTCGCCGCACGGTCCCACGCCGTCCCGATCTCATTGTCGAACGCGCCCAGGGTGACAACGAAGTCATCGCCCGGCCGTTCGCCAAGCCCCGAACTATTCGTGACGTCGTACTCTTCATCCTCGTACTGGTGACCGAAGACAGCGTAGTGCCAGCCATCACCGCGATTGAAGAGAAGGGACTTGATGCCGCCGAACGTATCCAACCCGTTGGAGTATTCGAAAAGGTCGCCGAATAAGGGGTCGCGCCGAAGCACGTCGAAGTG
This sequence comes from Rubricoccaceae bacterium, assembly GCA_041748175.1. Lineage (GTDB taxonomy): Bacteria > Bacteroidota > Rhodothermia > Rhodothermales > Rubricoccaceae > JAHEJB01. The sequence goes on along the minus strand of JBGTDU010000074.1, from coordinate 10,703 downwards.
CGGCAACGCGTCGTCGATAACGACATTCAGGGTGACTCCCTGGCAGGCGAACATCCGGATGACGGCGTCGATCTCGTCCTGGCTCGGGCGGTGTGAGTGAGCGCCGGGGCCGGTCTCCACCATGTAGTCGATCTCGACGTTCAGGACAGTCGTGCCTTGGGCGGCGACGGGGGCGATGTTGGCGGCGACGAGCGTCCAGAGGAAGACGGTAACGAGGAGCGATTTCATGGCAAAGATTCCGGTTAGTGAACGACGACGGAACCGACGGGTGCTGCCCATCTCATCGCTTTAGTGTAGAGGCTCGTGCCCGTAGTGTAGGTGCCCTGCACGATGCTCACCACGCCGCCGGTCGACACGGCGTTCACCGCATTGCTCAGCGTGCTGTAGGGCCGGAACACCGTGCCGTCCTCGAAGGGGATCGCATCCCCGTTGTCGAGGAACTTGGCGTTCGCGCCTGTGAAATTGCGGATGGCGGTTTCGAGGTCGTCGTTCTCGAACGACGTGCCCGTGTTGGCTCCGCCGTCGTCTTCACAACCCCCGGTGGTGTGGATGCCGACGGTGGTCTCGGGTAAGCCGGCGCTCGTTGTAATGATGGGGCCACCGGAGTTACCGCCCATGGTGTCGGCGCGGTACTCCCAGTAGGCGTTGTTGGCAGCCTCAACCGTCTCGCCTTCGTTAGAGCCGGTGTCGGTCTGGAGAGTCTGATTGTCGGCGTTGCGCCCACCGGTCGAGCCGGGCGGCGTGTCGTCGGTGCCGTACCCGGTGATGCGGATCGCCGCGGGGTTGTGATCGCGCGTCATGCGGAAGAAGTCGCCCTGCGCGGCAATGGCCGTGAGGCCGGTCTCCGTGTTCTCTCCCACGTCATAGACGGCCCAGTCTTGCCCGGAGCCGTTGTCGAAGACGATGCTGCCCGAGAGAATGGGATACTGATCCTCGACAAGTGCGTTGTTGATCGTTCCATCAGGGTCAGAGGACGGTACGTTGAACTCGATGGTGGTGAACCCTGCGGCGATGCAATGGCCAGCCGTGAGGTAGGCACCACTGGAGACGATCCACCCCGTACATCCGATGGGGACGATCCGCCCGACGGCGGGGTCCGTCGTGCTCACGCGGTCGTCGTCGCCGTCACAAAGGGCCTCCGGCGCCCCCCGTTCGCCGACGCTGAGGGCGTCGAGCGTGGCGAAGACGCCGTCGTCACCGGGAGCGACGAGGAGCTCGAGCATGACGAGGCCACCGTTGAAAAGGGCGGAATTGCCCTCCCAGATGGTGAGCGTCCGCTGCGTGAAGTGCTGCTGGTCGCCGTCCTCGAGTGCCGTCAGGCGGAGGATGCTGTTCGCGCCGAGGTCGAACTCGCCGAAGTGGAGCTGGAGCCAGGGGGCATCGGCCTCGCCGACCGTCTCGGAGAAGACGACGCGAACGGGGTCTGCCGAGACCGGGAGGCTGTGTCGGCCAGTGCTGAGGACACGGTCCACCCGATGGAGGGGCGCGGGGGCAGACTGGGCATGGGCGCCGGTCGCGGCCATCAGCAATCCCAGCGTGAGGGCTAGACGTTTCATGGTAGGGCTCCTGGAGATAGGGCAGAGGGTGCAACCGACATGCGGCGCTTACTGAAGACTGACAAGGACGAGAACGAGGCCCTGCCCGCTTTCGAGTCCGGTCATGGCCTTGCCGATCACCGCGCCCTGCGACCTCTCGCGGTCGGCGGCGAGCATGGCGTGACCCGGCGTGCCGCTCGTCGTGAGAAGGTCGCCGGGGTGAACCGGACCATAGTCGGCGTCCACAAGCACGTAGACACGCCCAACCAGGGCGACGGGGAAATCACCATCGGCGATGCTGCCACGCTGGCCCATAAGGAGGCCGGTCTCCACATCGCCCGCGCCGCTAATGATGCCCGCTACGAGGCCATCGTAGGGCGTAGCACTGATGGCTAGGCGGCCAGGGATTTCCGTGTCGATGGAGACGACCATGCCTGGCAGTGGCGTCTCGAAACCTGGGAAGACGGCCACATCGAAGTGCTCGGCGAGGTCGGAGCCGCCCGTAATCTCAAGCTCCTCGGTGATAACACGCCCGTCGCCGTTGAAGTTGGCATCGAGGATGATGGTGGCGCTAGATGCAGAGCCATCGTGGACATAGAGGGCATCGTTAACCCGGACCTGGTCCGCGAAATATCCTGCATAGCCGTTCGTGGCTGTGTTGGTGGCGTAGAGCCCGTAACCGCTGGCCGAGCCCGACAGCCCAAAGACGCCATAGGCCGGGCCGGAGGTCGCGCCGGCCTCGCCTCGCACGCCCACCACGGGAGTCTGACCCGCTGGAACCGCATTCGCCACACCCTTAACACCGATGCCGATCGAGGCGTTACTCTCACCGAGGACGCCCACCGCGAGGCCGGTTGTTGCCGCGGCCCGTCCAGAGACACCGGTCCCATTGGGAGAGTTCGACTGGGCATAGACGCCGAAGGTCGTGCCCGAACCCGCCGCGGCGAGGGCGTAGACGCCTGTGCCCGAGGTCGATTGTGCCTGGCCGAAGACGCCGTACGTCGTGCCAGATGCGGCCGAAGCGAATGCATTGACGCCGCGCCCACTCGTCGAGGCGGACTCGCCGTAGACACCATACGTCGTGCCCGAAGTGGCCGCGGCATAGCCACGCACGCCGATCCCTGAGGTAGACTGCACTTGGCCGAAGACGCCAAACGTCGAACCGGTTGCTGCCGAGGCGAACGCGTTGACGCCACGACCTGAAGTCGAGGCGGACTCGCCGTAGACACCGTAGGTCGCTCCCGAAGACGCCGTGGCGAAGCCGTAAATGCCCCGGCCTCCAGTCGATTGCGATTGGCCGAAGACACCGTAAGTCGCCCCCGAAGACGCCGTAGCTTGACCATCCACGCCCCTACCGTCAGTCGAAGCCGAAATGCCCCAAATACCCTTAGCAATTCCGGAGAGCGCCGTAGCGAAACCGAACACGCCACTGCCCCCCGGCGAGGCTGATTGGCCACGGACACCCGTCGCACTGCCTGCCGCTGCCGTGGCCCAGCCAAACACGCCCCACCCTGTATCGTGCGCGGTCTCCCCTTGAATTGCGGTCGGATTAACTTGTCCACCACCGACCTGTGTGTTGCTGATGCTGAGCAATGCGCCAGAATCGGCTGCCTGCGCGGCTATTGGTAGCACGAGCCCCATCGAATAGGGCGTTGCCGTCATGGCCGTTCGCGGAGAGAGGATCGTGGAACCAACGGCCATCTCAAGCCAGAGCGGTTGGAAAAACGCCTGGCTCGGCAGAGGGGTGGTACTGCCGAGCACAACCGCAAAGACACCGTCAGTCACGGAGATATTCGGATGGCCCTCCGCCCAAATGGCGGTACCGCCTGAAGCACTAGTGTAGAGCCCGAATCCCAGTGTGCGGGTACCGTTTACCGGAACACCGCCCTCCTCAAGAGAGCCTTGATGGCTAAGGGTTTTGGGAGCCTGCGCGAGGGCGAGGGGCCCGGCCACAAAGAGCAGCGCCACAAGGAGACCAATGGATTGCGTTTTCATAGGAGCCAACGTTGGAAGAAGGAAATCGAGGAGAAATGCCGGATGTCCAGAGAGGGTGAACCGGGCTTCTTGACTACCTGCGCAAAACCGGCAAAAAGTCTGCAAGCGGGCACCCCGGAATCAAGGTTGCAGGGCAGGCCTGGAGGGCGTATCGTGTCGCTATCCCCTTCGATCCATCCTCATGCAGCACGCATCGTCGCTTCGGGAACGAACCACAACGCTTCTATCCGAAGTGGGCGGGGATGGCGCACGCACCGTGGATGACCTGCTGCCGCTCATCTACGAAGAACTACGTTCAATGGCGCACGAGCAGCTTCGCGATGAACGCGATGGCCACACCCTTCATACGACGGCCCTGGTCCACGAGGCCTATCTAAGACTGGTTGATGACACGGCGGTTACCGAACGAGGGCGAGGTTACTTTTTCGGTGCGGCTGCTCGTGCGATGCGCCAGGTACTTGTGGACTACGCTCGTCGCCGGACGGCGCAGAAACGCGGTGCCGGGGTCGCTCCGCTCGACCTCGACGAGCAGCATCTTTCCGTGGACGCCTTCGCCACCGAGCTCATTGATCTCCATAAGGCTCTGGAGCGCCTGGCAGCACTAAACCTGAGGCACGCCCAGGTGGCCGAATGTCGGTTCTTTGGTGGCTTGAGTATTGAGGAAACCGCGCTAGCACTTGATATATCCCCACGGACGGTCCACTATGACTGGGCGCTGGCGAGAGCGTGGTTGTACGACGCGCTCCACGACCCCTTGCCTGATTCCTGACGCCGATTGCACGCTCGCCAGGCATTTTGCGCATGATCCAGGCAAACCCTTATTTGTAGATGCCTCCAATCTCACCACCACCGGCAGAACGATGGCAGTTGCTGGAATCGCTTTTTGTACGAGCCGTAGATCTCGAGCCTGGCGAGCGAACGGCATTTGTCGAGGAGGCTTGCGCCGACGAGTCTCTCCGCGAAGAAGTCCTTCGCCTGCTGCGCGCCCATGATGGTTCTGGCGATTTTCTAGAGGGCCTCGATCCAGAGAAAGCCAGCAATCTGCTAGAAGCCACACACGCAGAAAAAGTCATAGGCCAACCGATCGGTCCTTACCGAATCGTCAGGGAGGTAGGCCGAGGGGGAATGGGTGTGGTCTATCTAGCCGAACGTGCCGACGGCCAGTTCGAGCAACAGGTTGTCGTCAAGCTTATCAAGCGCGGCATGGATTCGGACGCCATCCTCCAGCGCTTCCTACGCGAACGGCAGATATTGGCCCGTCTTCAACACCCGAATATTGCACGCCTCCTCGACGCCGGCGCAGCTCCTGATGGACGGCCTTTCATCGCCATGGAGTTTGTCGAGGGTGAACCGATCACCGACTTCGTTGCGCAGAAAGACCTCCCCCTTGAAGAGAGACTACTACTGTTTGGGCAAGTGTGCGAGGCGGTGGCGTACGCGCACCGTCGCTTGATTGTCCATCGAGACCTCAAACCATCCAACATTCTCGTTGCTGAGGACGACGCCGGGCAAGCTCAGGTCAAGCTCCTCGATTTTGGTATCGCACGGCTTCTGGACGCCGACGAAGACGGAAGCCCTACGCGAACGGGGATGCGGCCCGTTACGCCTGCGTACGCAGCACCCGAGCAAATGCGAGGCGAACCCGTGACAACGGCGGCCGACATCTTTGCACTAGGTGTCGTGTTGTTTGAAATGCTAACGGGGCAGCGCCCTCCGCACCCCATCAAACCACCAAGCATTCTGGGCGGCGACGAACGCTTGCGCCGAGGCGTGCGTGGTGATCTGGATACCATCGTACTGAAGGCGCTTCGAGAGGACGCCGATGAACGATATCCTACGGTTGAATCACTGCTGGACGACCTTCTGAGGCGTCGAACAGGACTGCCAATCCATGCCCATCTCGCGACGAGGTGGTATCGCACGAAAAAATTTGTGCAACGGCACCGCATTGGTATGTCGTTCACCGTCTCTTTTGCAGTGTTGCTTGTAACGGCCATAGTGCTGCTTGCTCTCCAGCAGCGTCAGACTGTCTTGGAGCGTAACCGAGCAGAGGATGCGGCAATGGAAGCCGAAGGCTCAGCATCGTTCCTCGAGAGTCTTTTTGACGATACGAACCCGTCTAAAAACGTTGGAGATACACTCTCGGCAGTTGATCTTCTTGATCGAGGACGCCGCCGCGCCGACGATGAGTTGGCTGGAACACCGTCCCTTCACGCTCGGATGCTCCGAACTATCGGGATTGCCTTTCGCCGCCTGGAAGATTATCCCTCGGCGCGTGATGCGCTAGAAGCAGCCTACGCACTCCAGCTTGACCGCCTCGGGCCTGACGATCCCGAATCGCTCGATCTACAGTCCAAAATCGCCTCGACAGCCTATCTCATGGGCGACCGAGATTCCGCCCGACGCCTCTATGACGACTGGGTCGCGAGGGTTCAGGATCTCCCCGATGACGGTACGGTAGTCTACGCCCATCAGGCTGGAGCCCTCGGCGAGATTCTTTTGTCACGCCGCCAGTATGGTAACGCGATTGTCGTATTGGAACGTGCCGTTGACATTTATCGCGAAAACGGCGCTATGAACGAGGGACGCGCCCAGGTTGCACTTGGCTTGATCGTCGATATAAACATCGCGCAGGACGCATTCGATTCAGCCGAACCCCGCCAGCGCGAGCTTCTACAGCTCCTCGAATTGCGCGGCGACCCCCCTATGCAGGCAATTGCTCAACTTGATCTTGCCCGAATCATACATGGACGCGGTCGCTACAGGGAAGCACAGGGAGCATGTGTCGAGAGCCTCCGGCAGTTTGAACAGATGGATCCTGGATCTAGCGAGTTTGGGAAAGCACTTTTCGAATGTGGAGACATGCTGAGAGAACAAGGTGACATCAACGGTGCCGAACGCCTGCTTGACCGATCCGAGTCAATTCTGGCCAATCACGTCGAAGCGAATCCGTGGCTCACAGCTCGGATTAGCATGGGACAGGCAGAGATTCTTATTCACAGAGAAGCGTTCGCCGAGGCAGAGGCTCTGCTACTCACACGTCATCGCACACTCATTGAAAATCGTGATCCTGACGATCCGCTAGTCCAGAATGTGTTGCGGGAAATCGTAAAGATGTACGAGAGGCACACCCGCATGGAGGAACTTTCACGATTTCAAGCGATGGTGATCGAAGGTTCTGAAGAGTCAAGCAGCCATTCTTATTGAAGACGCAACCGCGGAAAATGCGAGTAGTGGCCTCACGTACCTTCGCGCCATGCCCACCGATTCCCTCTACGTCCTCGCCATCCTGTGCCTGATCGTGGTGGCCTCCGAGTGGATGGTGCGGCGGACGTGGATGCGGCACATGGGCACGGCGCTCGTGGTGATCCTGGTTACAGCGGTCGTTGCGAATCTCGGCATAATCCCGGCAGGATCGACGGAGGAAGCGCCTGTCCCGGCCTACGACTACACATTCGCCTATCTCGCGCCTATCGCCATTTTCTGGCTGCTGCTTCGCTGCAACCTGCGGGACATCTTGAAGGCCGGCCTGGCGCTCGTGGCGCTGTTTGTCATTGGCGCGCTCGGGACGACATTTGGCGTGCTCGTCGGGATGTGGGCTGTTGGCGGGCCGGAGAACATCGGCCCGCTCTACAACGCAATCGGCGGCATGTTCGCTGGGACGTACACGGGTGGGAGCGTCAACTTCAATGCGGTGGCGCTCCACTATGACGTGGTTTCGGAAGGCGCACTGTTTGCTGGTGCCACCGTGGTGGACAGCATCGCAACGACGATCTGGATGATGATGACGCTGGCGCTACCCCGCCTGCTGGCGCCGATCTGGAAGAGATCGTCGACAAACATCAGCGGAGCCGATTCAATAGAAGACAGGCTTGGCATCGACGACGACACGGAATCCGTCCATCCGCAGGATGTGGCGCTTATGCTCTTTCTCGGACTGAGTGCGCTGTGGATCTCAAACCTGCTCGCCGCGTGGACGGAAAGCATCGACTTCTCTGTTCCGTCGATAATGATTATCACGGCATTGGCGCTGATCATCGCACAGACACCGCTCGCCGCACGCCTGAACGGATCTCAAACCCTCGGCATGTTCGCCGTCTACATTTTCCTTTGCGTCGTCGGCGCTTTCTGCGATGTCACCGCGCTACGTGGACTGGGCAGCCTGGGCGTGTCGTTGATGGTGTTCGCGTCCATCACCGTGCTCGTGCACGGGCTCATTACGTTTGGCGCTGCCCGGTTGATGAACCTGGATCCGGAGCTTGCGGCGGTGGCTTCCACCGCCAACGTTGGCGGTGGAACCACGGCGCTGGTCGTCGCGAGAAGCCTCGGTCGCCAGGATCTCGTGCTTCCCGCCGTGCTTATTGGCTCGCTTGGCACGGCCATCGGGACTTTTCTCGGCTTCTGGGCAGCCGGTCAGTTGCTGCCATGGTTGTTGGGATAGCCGATCCCTGAGGCGCCTTTGCCCCTCCAAATCGCCGTGCAATGAATCCGGCGGTGACCGAATTGTGAACGAGCCGGATTGGTTTATGTGAACCTCTCCCCTAATTTGCATCGTCGAACCAAACCTGCGTCGTTATGCCTCGTCTCGTCTCCTCCGGATTGGTAGGCTTCCTGTTTTGCGCGCTATCAAGTTCTGCCCAGACCACCCACGTCGTCACCCTGTCGGGCACAGCATTTTCGCCATCGGCTCTCACCATTGAGGAGGGTGACACGGTTCGTTGGGAGAACACCTCCGGCTTCCATAACGTGAGTGGCACGATGACGGACTATCCTGGTAATCCCGTAGGCTTTCGCAGTGGCGAACCTGCAGCGGCGCCTTTCAGCTTCGAGTTCACGTTCACGCTGGTGGGCGATTACGGATACCACTGCGAAGTGCACGGATTCCCGGGCGGGGGCATGTTTGGTGCGATCACGGTCGAGTTCGGCACCGGTGTCGCCGGAGAAGTACCGCAAGGAATGCAAATTGACTCGGTCTATCCCAACCCTTTTCGATTGGAAACGACCATCGAGTTCACGCTGGACCGGACGCAGGCCGTTCGCATAGCCGTTTTTGACGCCCTTGGTCGGGAGATCGTCGTGCTCCACGACGGGCCTCTTTCGGGAGGTACCGCCAATCGGCTTGAGTGGAGCCCCGTGGATGAGCCAACCGGCGTCTACATCATCGACCTGCAGGGTGAGACCTTCCACACGACACGAAAGGTAATTCGCGTCCGCTAGCAACCCGGCGCTCGGAGCTTGCCCGTGTTGCCGGGGCTGTTGGCGTCGCCGTGAGCGTCTATTCGGCCTTCTCGCGAGCGACCAGCCATCTCTGAAACGACTTCTCGCTTTCGCCGCTCCGTCGGCCGGCCAGTAAGCCCTCGACGCTCAGATGCTCGTCCAAATCGGGCCAATGAATTCCGTACCCCTCTCCAATAATTTCACTGTTTGCACGCTCGGAGGGAGAGCCATGTAAGAGGCGGGGATACCAGTCAAGAGGCACGGTGAGAGTTCGGCCATCGATGAGCCTGACCACGAGGTGTGCGTTGGCTGCCTCTACGTGTGCAACTGCGGGCTCTTTTTCAAGCGTCAAAGTAGTCATTCCATGCCTCAAGCAAGTGGTGTCGATGCGTTGCGACCAGTCGCTGGATGCGGCTCAGTTCTGGTGTTCTGTATCCGCCACTCTTCGCAAACGCTACAGGATTGAGCCAAAATTTAGCCGCAGCACGGTCACGAATGACATGAACATGCGGAGGCTCGAAACGATCCGCGCTAAAAAACGCAAACGAATAGGGGCCGTCCCTGAGCACCGTTGGCATCACACGCCCTCGGCGATCTCCCGCAACCGAAACCGCTGCAGCTTGCCGGTATTCCCTCGCGGCAGTTCATTCACAAACTCCACGGCGCGCGGATACTTGTAGGGCGCGATCTCGGCCTTGACGAAATCCTGTAGCTCTTTCGCCATTTCGTCGGATGGCTCAAAGCCGTCGCGGAGAACAACGAAGGCCTTAACGATTTGCCCACGCTGATCGTCGGGGACGCCGACCACACCGCACTCGGCTACGGCAGCGTGCTTCATAAGCGCATTCTCCACGCCCGGCCCGGCGATGTTGTAGCCCGATGAGATGATCATGTCGTCGGTGCGGGCCTGGTAGTGGAAATAACCCTCCGCGTCCATCATGTAGGCGTCGCCCGTGAAATTCCAACCACCTCTTGCGTACTGTTTTTGGCGTTCGAGATCGTCCAGATAGCGACAACCCGTCACGCCGCGAACCGCAAGCGCACCTACGGTTCCAGGCTCCACCTCGAAGCCACCATCGTCCATCACCTTGGCCTCGTAACCCGGAATGGCTTTGCCCGTCGCGCCGGGTTTGAGCGTATCCACGGACGCGGAGATAAAAATATGGAGCAGCTCCGTCGCCCCAATACCGTCGATGATCTTGATGCCGGTCGCATCCAGCCACGCATCGAACGTTGGTTTTGGGAGCGTCTCGCCGGCCGAGACGCACGTAGTCAGACTTGATAGGTCAGACTCACCCAGCTTGCCAAGCATTCCGCGATAGGCGGTTGGAGATGTGAAGCACACCGTGGCTTTGTGCCGCTCGATGGTGTGCGTGAGGGTGTCGAGGCCCGGCTTCTCCACGAAGGCGGTCGAAGCTCCAAAGCGCATCGGGAAAAGCAGCAAACCCCCGAGGCCGAACGTGAACGCCAGCGGCGGGGTACCGACAAACACGTCATCGGGGGCGATGTCCATGCACGAGCGTGGGAAGGCGTCGCAAATCGCCATCACATCGCGGTGGAAATGCATCGTGGCTTTCGCCAGGCCCGTTGTGCCGCTCGTGAACGCGATCAGGACTACGTCGTCCGCCGCTGTGTCGACAACGTCAAACGATGCGGGTTTGCCTTCCATCCGAGCTTCGAGACTGTCTGTGACGTCCGCGTTGAAGTAGACGATCTGCTTCAGGCATGGCGATTCCGACAACGTTTTGTCCATCTCATCCGCCCAGTGTCCATCACACAATGCGAGTTCGATTTGCGCTTTTTCGCACGTGTACGTGAGTTCGTACGCACGAAGAAGCGGCATCGTCGCCACGCAAATCCCGCCCGCCTTCACAACGGCGAACCAGCATACGGCGAGCATGGGCGTATTCGGCCCACGCAGCAGCACGCGATTGCCGGGGACGAGCCCGAGGTCAT
>JBGTDU010000073.1:0-10571 GCA_041748175.1 Rubricoccaceae bacterium | reverse complement strand
GTGAGTTGTCGAATCTGCGATTGCGCGTCCGGCGTCCAGATCTCGTCAAGCATTCCGTCAAGGAGGCTGCAAAGCGGCTGGGACGTAGTCGCTCGAGCATCTTTGCCCTCATCAAATCTGGAGAGCTGACTCCGGTCAGGGAGTGTGGGCGTACCTACATTACCGAGGAAGAAATCCAGCGCTGGGAACGGAAGAACCGAACCTGAAGATGCCAAAGAGTCTGCCATTCAACGGAGTCTACTTCTACCCAAAGGGTAGAGGCAGCTACCTCATCCAGTTTAGACATCCGGAGTCGGGCCGACTCAAATCGATAACCATTCGGTCAAGCTCGGAGGCATTGGCGTACGAGCAAGCGGTCGACTTGGGACGGAGGTTTGAGTCTGGTTTGTTTGATCCTTGGGAGGATCGCCCCAAAGACTGTACTGTCGTAGATGCAATCAAAGCCTATCTGGGGCACAACCCAAAGTTGAGCCCGCTAACTATTCGGGAGCGACGAATCGTTCTGGAATCGTTTGCTCGAGACCTTCCGATGCGCATGGAGGTTAGGTCGGTTTCTCGGAAACATGTTGGTGGCTTCGCGTCGGCCCCTCACCTAAAGCCGTCAACGCAGAAAGGCTATCTGTCAAAGCTACGAGGGTTCTTCAATTGGTTAGTCGCCGAGGGCTATTTGCGAGATAGCCCGTGTGCCGAACTGAAGAATCCTACGGTGCCACGCAAGCTGCCCACGTTCTTGTCGCGCGAAGAGGTCAACGTGCTTGTCGCGACGGCAAAAACGCACGCCATTCTTGGAACAGGTCCAGAATGGATGCCGGACGTGATACGGTTAGCCGTCGCGACCGGTCTTCGGCAGGCCGAGCTATGCGGATTACGGTGGAGCGACGTAGATTTTCACAGTCAACGGATCTACGTTCGGACCTATGTGCAGGGCGGTAGGACACATAGAACGAAGAGCTCGCATGAGCGTAGCATACCGATGTTGCCAGCCGCGACGGACGTTCTACAGTCGAGATCTTCTGCTCGGCTAAACGAGGACGAGTACGCGACCATCTTCGTCGGCTCAAAGAACGGCCCGCTATATCCAGGCTTTGTCAAAACCAAATTCGCCAGTCTGAGAAAGAGAGCAGGTCTACAGAAGCCGTACAGCTTTCACACGCTCCGACACACGTTTGCAAGCTGGCTGGTCTCGTCGGGAGTGCCGATCCGACACGTTCAATCCTACCTAGGCCACGACGACATCAAGACCACGATGATCTACGCGCACCTAGACGAATCACAGTTTCCTGACATCGCCGCTGCGGCGATGCCGCCGATTCGCACAAGTTTGGATGCCGAGCCCGGCGATCTGCTTTCAACAGTTGAACGAGAGTTGAAAAATCTTGGACTACCATGGACTACAGTGGATTCTGAGGCCCTTCGCGATTTTGAGAGAATCCTTTCAGAGAAGCAAAAAAGCGCCCTTTCCGCGAAGGACAGGGCGCTTTTGCATGAGCGGAACACCGGACTCGAACCGGCGACCTCAACCTTGGCAAGGTTGCGCTCTACCAACTGAGCTAGTTCCGCGTGGGGTAGCAAAAGTACAGCTTCTCGAAGGGGAGTGTCAATGAACCCTTGCCGAAGGAAGGGCACGGTTGCGGCGGCGTCATGCGCCAGGAACTTCGAATTTCCCGGAAACAGGACGCGTAGCTTTGCTCGAAAATCTCCCGCTCGTTCCCGGCGACGCCACCGCCACGCAACCCTTCCAGCCATGCTCCTTCCCATCAGCGACGACGACAGCCGACTTGGTGGCCTCGCATTTGTCACCCTGGCCGTTATCGCCCTTAACATTCTGGTCTTTGTCGTTTTTCAGGGGCTGGGGGCCAACGAGGTCTTCACGTATGGCTGGAGCGTTGTGCCGCACGAAATCGTTACGGGCACCGACCTCACAACGCCGACGACCTTTTGGGTAGATGGCCAGCAGGTTCAAATTCCGCAGGAGCCCGGGCCAATCCCGATCTATCTGACCATCATCTCGGCGATGTTCATGCACGGGGGCTTGGGGCACATCGGCGGAAACCTCCTTTTCCTCTGGATCTTCGGCGACAACGTGGAGCATCGCTTCGGGCACCTCGCCTTTTTCGCCTTTTATATCGTGAGTGGCATCGCGGCAACGTTCGCGCAGATCGCGCTCGATCCGGGCTCTCTCATTCCTAATCTCGGTGCGAGCGGCGCCATCTCGGGCGTGATGGGTGCGTATCTCGTTCTTTTCCCGCGCAACCGCGTGCACGCCATCTTTTTCTACCGCGTGGTGCAAATCCCGGCGATGCTCGCGCTCGGTGTATGGATTGCGCTCCAGCTGTTCAGCGGGTTCGGATCATTGACCGGCGAACAGGTCGGAGGCGTGGCTTATGGTGCGCACGTTGGCGGCTTTCTCGCGGGCGTTGTAATGGCGTTCGTTTTGCGCAGCGTGATTCCCGAACGAAAGAACGACGTGCTCGTCCGGTCGATGGCGGCCGACCCCAAGACGAAGCGATTGTGGTGATTCGATGCCGATCCAAAAGGAATTGTACATTGGGCGATGCCCGTCTCGGAGCTTCTCATGCGATGCACGTTTTTGTTTGTGATGGCGGCTTTAGTCGGCCCTGCTTTGTCTGCGCAGGGAAATTGCTCGGATGGTACGACCGGTGCCATCGTGTCGATCAGCCGTGCTGAGATCAGTTCGGACGGGAATCGACTTCAAGTTTGTTATGCGATAGAGGGAAACCCCAAGGAGGATGTCGGTTTCCTGGAAGCATTCGTCGTGTACAATGGCTCCGGCCTCTATCCGGATTTTGATAACCAGCCGATCATCCCGGATGCGTCCCCATTTCAGGAGCCAGACTATTTCACTGCCGCGTCCTTTTGCTTAGGCGGACCTGATCTGTGTCCCGACTACTCCCTTCAGGTTTTTCGACGCGTCAATGAACCTCCCTTCACTGCTCTTCCGTCAGTGCCCGCTGAATTCATTTGCATCGTCCACGATATTCGAGATCCCTCGCAGACCGCAGGAATTCAAGTCTTGTCGTTCAGTGGAGTGCAGGGCAATGGCACTGCGATTTCGGCCTGCCCCGCCGACGACCAGGGCTTTTACGACGGTGCACTGCCCGTCGATCTTCTGTCGTTTGGTGCCACGGTCGACGGAATGGACGTAATTCTGGACTGGGAGACGGCATCCGAAACGAATAATGCTGGCTTTGAAGTGCAGACGCAGAACGGAGCGATGTGGGATGTGCTTGGGTTTTTGGAAGGACACGGCACAACCACGGAAACGCAAGCCTACAGCTACAGAGTGGTCAACGTTGGGGTGGGCACACACGTGTTCCGTCTAAAGCAAATTGATTTCGACGGCAACTTCGAATACTTCGGGGACATCGAAATCACCGAAGTTGAGGCCACGATCGAAACGCCGGGTGTTTACCAAGTCGCCTCAGCCTACCCGAACCCGTTCAATGCTCAGAGCCAGTTCACGTTGGCCGTCGCCCATGCGCAGCAGGTAACGGTCGAGCTCTTCAACACGCTGGGTCGGCAGATTGCTGTTCTCTTCGACGGCTCAGTGGAAGCAAACCGGGTTCAGAGCGTGACGATAGATGGCACCGAATTGCCGAGCGGCATCTACGTTGTTCGCGTGAATGGCGAGCGGTTCTCAGAGGTGCAGCGGGTATCGCTCGTCAAGTGATCTCCGTGCCAGAGTTGCTTTCGAGAGGCGGTGAAGCCCCGGCTGGCCTCACCGAAGAAGGTCTTATTGCCAGTTGCTGGACACCTGGCTCCTTGGCGCTTGAAGGGGTTTGATTGCTGCGGTCTCCAACGTCCGTATTATAGGACCTTCCCTCACTTCTCCCCGCCTGTTATGGCAGAAAGCAACGGCTCCTCAGGGGCCTCCACCGCCATCGTAGCCATCGTTGGCATCATCGCTCTCCTCCTCATCCTCTGGTTCGTTTTCATGCGCGGAGGCGATCAGGGCAGCCTCGATGCGGATATCGACATCAACGTCCCTGAGGAAGTCATTCCTGAATAACGCTCGTTGATCCGTCCAATACAAAAGCCCCGGCCCACATCTGCGGACCGGGGCTTTGGCGTTTAACGAGAAGAGCTCAATCGGCTTTTGTCTCTTCCTCGGTCGGCGTTTCGGGGACTTCGTTCTCTGGCTCGGGCTCTACCTCGGCCTTTGCCTTGGCGGACTTCCGTCCCTTCCGGGTCTTGAAGAAGAGGTCCTCGTCGCCCGTCCTGAAGTCCACCGCGATGGTGCTGCCTTCGGTGAGATTGTTTGAGAGAATCGCCTCGGCCATCGGATCCTCCACATATTTCTGGAGAGCTCTACGCAGAGGACGGGCACCAAACTGCGGGTCATAGCCCTTGTCCACGAGAAACTCCTTGGCGCTTTCCGACATCTCGATCTCTATTCCGAGATCCTCGACGCGGGTGAAGAGCTCCTTCTTCATGATGTCGATGATCTCGAAGATGTGCTTCTTCTCGAGGGGATGGAAGACGATCACATCGTCGATGCGGTTGAGGAATTCGGGGTTGAAGACGCGCTTGATCGCGTCCTCCACGGTCGACTTCATCTTCGAATAGTCAAACTCCTCGTCGGAAAAGGAGAAGCCGATCCCCTTGCCCATATTCTTGATATCCCGTGCCCCGATATTCGAGGTCATGATGATTATCGTGTTCCTGAAATCCACGCGGCGACCGAGGCCGTCGGTCAGGATCCCATCGTCCAGAACCTGAAGGAGGATGTTGAAAACGTCCGGGTGGGCCTTTTCGATTTCATCCAGCAGGACCACGGAGTAGGGCTTGCGCCGCACCTTCTCGGTAAGCTGGCCGCCTTCTTCGTAGCCGACGTAGCCCGGAGGCGCGCCGACGAGCCGTGACACGGAGAACTTCTCCATGTACTCGCTCATGTCGATGCGAATCAGCGAATCCTGGTTGTCGAAGAGGTACTCGGTGAGGCGCTTGGCCAGTTCCGTCTTGCCGACGCCCGTCGGGCCGAGGAAGATGAATGAGCCTATGGGCCGCTTCGGGTCTTTCAGGCCCGCGCGCGTTCGGCGAATGGCCTTCGTGAGCTTCAGAATGGGTTCCTCCTGCCCGACGACGGTGCCGCGGAGCGCCAGGTCCATATCCATCAGGCGCTGTCCCTCGGTGGTCGCAACCTTGTCTACCGGGATGCCCGTCATCATGGCGACGACCTTCGCGATATCGTCCTCCGTGACGGGGTAGACTTCGTCCTCGGCCTGCCGCTCCCACTCGGTCTTCGCGTTTTCGAGTTCTTCCTGGATCTTCTTCTCGCGGTCGCGGAGGCGCGCGGCCTCTTCGAAGTTCTGGGTCTTCACGACGTGGTTCTTCTCCTCGCGGACGGCCTCGACCTCTTCTTCCAACTCGACAATTTCCGGTGGGACCTTGATATTTGCGAGGTGAACGCGTGCGCCAGCCTCATCCATCACGTCGATGGCTTTGTCAGGGAGGTGGCGATCGGTGATGTAGCGTTCCGAAAGCTTGACCGTCTGCTCGAGCGTGCCTTCGTCGTACTTCACGTTGTGGTGGTCTTCGTAGTGGACCTTGATCTGGGTCAGAATCTCAACGGCTTCTTCCGCCGTGGCCGGATCGACCATGATCTTCTGGAAGCGACGGTCGAGCGCGCCATCCTTCTCGATGTATTGCCGGTATTCGTCGAGCGTGGTCGCGCCAATACACTGAATTTCGCCGCGAGCCAGCGCCGGCTTGAACATATTGGAGGCATCCAGCGAGCCCGAGGCACCGCCTGCGCCAACGAGCGTGTGGAGCTCGTCGATGAAGAGAATGACGTCCGGGCTCTTCTCCAGTTCATTCATCACCGCTTTCATGCGCTCCTCGAACTGCCCACGATACTTAGTGCCCGCGACGAGCGCCGCCAGGTCCAGCGTGACGACGCGCTTGCCGTAAAGGACGCGGCTGACCTTTCGTTGGACGATCCGTAGAGCAAGCCCTTCCGCGATAGCCGTCTTGCCAACGCCGGGCTCGCCGATGAGCACCGGGTTGTTTTTCTTGCGGCGGCTCAGCACTTGAGCTACCCGCTCGATTTCGCGCTCGCGGCCCACAATGGGGTCGAGCTTGTTGTCCTCGGCCATCGTCGTAAGGTCGCGGCCGAAGTTGTCAAGGACGGGCGTTTTGCTTTTGTCGGACATTTTCTGGCGTTCGCTAGGGCGGGAGCTGCGGCCGGATTGGGGCTCGTCTTCCTCGGTTGGGCCCGAGTGCGCTGAGCCAGAAGCCTTCCCGCTGATTATCGAGTCGAGCTCTGAACGGACGGCGTCGTAGCTGACGGAGAAAGCCTGCTGCAAGATTTGCGCCGCGATGTTCTCGTCGTCGCGGAGGAGCGAGAGCAACAAATGCTCGGTGCCGATGACTTCACTCTTGTAGAGCTTTGCCTCCAGGTACGTGATTTTCAGCACCTTTTCGGCCTGCTTGGTCAGGGGGATGTTGCCCATTGTGAGCGAACTGCCTGTGCTCCGCACGGTGTCCTCTACCGCCTTTTTGAGCTTCAACAGGTCGGCGCCGAGGTTGCGCAGGATTTTGACGGCAATGCCCTCACCCTCCCGAATTACGCCGAGGAGCAGATGCTCCGTGCCGATGTAGTCATGCCCGAGCCGTATCGCCTCCTCGCGGCTAAAGGAGATGACATCGCGCACGCGGTTGGAGAAATTGCCTTCCATTCGAGTCACTGGGGGACGGTGCAGGTTGGAAATGTCGAGTGTTATGCGGCGAAGCTGGTTCCACAGCCGCACGTCTGGGTCGCGTTTGGGTTCTCGAAGACGAAACCGCGGGCATCAAGGCCGTCATGGTAGTCAATGGATACGCCCATCAAATACAGGCCGTGCCGCTTGTCCATAAAAACAGTGATGCCTTGTTCGGCGAATTCGAGGTCGTGCTCGCGCTGCTTGTCGAACCCCAGGATATAGCTCATACCCGAGCATCCGCCGCCTTTGACGCCAACGCGCAACCCGTAGCCTTCCGGGATCTGTTTGTTCGCAATAATTCGGCGGACTTCGGCGGTCGCGCGTTCGGTCAGCTTGACCGGGCTCGGGCGCTTTGCTTTGGAGGGCGTGGCCGAAAGGGGAACGTGGGGGGCTGTTGCGCTCATTGATTTGGGCAGGCGGTCAACGTAGGGGTCGGAGGAAAACAGTAGCGTTACAATTCGCCATCGGCAAACGCAGTTCCGTGTACGGCGAACCTTTGATTAGAGTTCGCACGCATGTCGAATTGCCCAATCGGCTTGTGGAAAGGTCGCGCGTAATGGGAGGGGCGGCAAGTGGCGAGCCAAAAGCAGCCTCGGCGATTTCAAAATCTCCGAGCCAGAACCGCCACACTTCGGTGGGCTTCGCTCGATGCTCCCTCCACGTTTACGGCTTCGAGCAACACGATATAGATCCCGATGCGGAGTCGCCGTCCGTCGTCTCCGCGCCCATCCCAGAGTAAAGAGCCTGTCGAACCGCTGAGGTTTCCGTCTTCAAGTTGCCGGACGAGACGGCCTGCGCCGTCGAAGATCCGCACGCGGACGAGGGCCGCATCAGTCGCCAGCGTGTAGCGTATGGCTGCCGATTGCCCCGCGTCGGGGTCGAAGGGCGAATCGATTTCGAGCCCTGGGTTGGCGGGCGGTTCGCCAATCGAGGCGAATGCCGTGTTTTCGTTCCCGGGTGTTCCGCCGCGGGGATCGAGCGACGACGACCAGTTGGTCGGATCCGTGGCCGGGGCGGCCGGATCGACTCGCTCCAGCGCAATGCCGGTTGCGTCTTCCAATTCCACCCGATGCCATTCCGGCTCGTACGAAACCGAATCGATCACCACACCCGCATGGAAGAGGGAGAGCGCGTCACCATCGTTGTTGAGCGCAGGGAATGACCGGGCTTCGAAAACCGGCACCACAACATCGACGAATACCGTTCGGAAAGAATCGCGATCCGCGACGAGGACGACAAAGGCGTTGGGAGGAATGATGGCCGGCGTCTCCGATGCCGTTGTTCCCTCCGGGTCGCCGTCGTCGGTGAAAACAAGCGTGCGTAGGTCGAAGAGCTTGTCGGTGCGGTTGAAAAGTTCGACGTACTCACCATCACCGCCGTTCGAGGGGTCGAACATGATTTCGTTGATGACGAGCTCACCTGGAATCGGCACGTCGGCCTCACCGAAAAACAGAACAGCCGTCCCAATCGCAAGGAGGTTGCCGGTTTCGTCCGCGACCCCATTGACCGTCAGCGTGTACAGGACGCGTTCGGTGAGTGGAGTTGAGAGAACGAGTTGCGCGCGTCGGTCATCGCCGTCCAGCGGGAAAACGACCAGTTCCGGGTTGCCGATCCCTCCGTCAATAGAATAGTTGGATGAGTTGCTCGCGGAGGCCTCCGTGACATCCTCCGAGAACCGAACCTCGATCGTCGAAGCGTCGAGGGCGAAAGCTGTCGTCAGGCTTGGGGCCGTTTCGTCGGGCTCGAACGAAAAAGGAAAAGCGACGCCCTGCGACTCGTTTCCGAGGAGGTCTCGAATGCTGGAAACACCGAGAACGTAATCCCCAAGCGACAGAGGAGAGGAGAGCGTCAGCGTGACGATCGGGTCTGGCGCGAGCGTGTACACCGCTGCGACGACGCCCGGCGAGACAGGTCCCGTAACGGAAAATGCGCCGGTCGTGACGGACGCTTCCTCAAGCGGCTCGTCAAACGGAACGGCAAGAGTCAGCCCGTCGAGGGAAACCGCAACGGCCAAGGGGGTTGGGCCAGAAACGTCCGGCTGGAAGACGGAATTCAACGCGCCAGGCGTGCCGCCGTCGAGGTCGGTCGTGGTCATCCAGTTCACCGCGAAGCTGGACGGGCTTTCCGGATCCTTGCGCTCCAGCGACGCATCTTCGCCGCCCCATGAATCGTCGTAAAAAAGCGAGTCAATTGGCAGGCCGGTCGACTTCAGGACAATCGCGTCGCCACTATTGTTGAGGGTGTGCCAGCCGGGAACCTCCACGAACGGCACGCCCACAAAAACTGTCGAAAACGCAACGCCATCGTCCACGAGCACCGCGTAATTACCGGGCAGCACGTAGACAGGAGACGTAGTGATGGTCGTATCGCCAACCGAATCTCCGAGTGTGAAGTCCGCGAGGTCGAGCACCTTGTCCGATCGGTTGAAGAGTTCGACGTACTCGCCCGGGCTGTTCGCAGCGGGCTCGTCGTAGAGGAATTCGTTGATCACCAGATCGCGTGGCTCGGGCGTCTCGCCCTGCCCGAAAAAGAAAGGTGCCTGGGCGTTCAGTAACACGTTGCCCACGATGTCCTCCACGCCCGTGACCGTGAGCGTGTAGGAGGTGTTGGCCGCAAGGGGAGTGGAAAGGAATAATTGGACGCGCTCTGGTTCGCCCTCGGGCGCAACGTCGGCAATAGCAGGCTGGCCGATTCCGCCGTCAATCGAATAGTTCGCTGGATTGCCTGCCGTGGCGGGATCGACCGGCTCGGTAAAGAACACATCGACAAAGCTCGGGTCGGACGCTGAAACGCTGACGATTGCCGGAGGCGTTATGTCGGGTGAAAAAATGCTGTTCTGGGTTCCAGGAGTACCGAACGCACTGCTCGTGGTGGTGCCCCAGTTGGACGCGAAGTTGCTCGGTCCGTCGGGGTCGATGCGCTCCAGGGCTGCATCCGTACCACCCCAACCCGGTTCGTACGGCACGGCGTCGATCTCCATTCCATCGAACAGAATCGCGGGTCGATCGCCGGTGTTGTTGAGGCTTGGGAAGGCGGGTACCTCGATGAACGCGACGCCCGGGAAGGCCTCCGCGAATGTGACACCGTCATTCACCAACACGGCGTATTCTCCTGGCCCAATTGGCGTGCTCGTCGTCGCAACCTGAACAGGCAACCCGACGGCATCCTGAATTGCAAAGCCAATGAGGTCGAATGTTTCCGCACTTCGGTTATACAATTCAACCCATTCGTTCGCGCTGGATTGCGGGAACGGTGGGTCATACATGATCTCATTGATCACCACATCGCGCGGGTTCGGCTCGTTCAACATGCCGAAGAAGAAAGTGGTTTGATCGGAGACAAGTATGTTGCCTTCCGGATCGGCGACATCTGACACAACCAGTGTGTAGGTTGTATTGTCCTGGAGTGGAGTGGCCAGGGCCAGTGAGACCTTCGTTGGTATGCCCGGCACGAGCGTCGCGGAATTCGGGACACCAATTCCGTTATCTATCGCGTAGTCCGCAGCTTCGGGAATGACCTGTTCGTCAAACTCAACCTCTACCGTAAAGGCGCCAATGGCCTCCGCGCCGATCAACGTGGGCGGTGTTACGTCCGCGACGGTGGGGTCCTGGAAAACATCATCGAAGAGGAAGGACTGTCCCGCCGTCGTGGAGTGCTTCACCCAGACGCCGAGGTGTGTGCTGAAATCAAACGTGTCGTCTGTCACATCCGTGATGTCCGGAACGCCGTCCACATGAACCTGCCACTGCCCCAGGTCGTCGCGCAGCACGCGCAACTCGACCGTTCCGTTGTCGCCAGCGAGGAGACCTTCTGTACCACTGCCAAATAGCGTTCTGTCAGAAGAAGCGC
>JBGTDU010000072.1:0-3730 GCA_041748175.1 Rubricoccaceae bacterium | reverse complement strand
TGGTCGCCGCCGACCTGGACATCACGACCGGGACCGTGCTGCTCACCTCCAGGACTGATCGCTGCACGGTGCAGACCGCCCGCGACGGGGACCGGATCGCCGCGCTCGCTATCCGGTGACCGTCCAGAACTTCCCGGGGATGACCCGAAAGGCGAGGTGGCGGCCGGGCGTCAGTACCCCGCCATCGGGCGGTCCAGGCAACGGGCAAGCAGCGATCTTTCTCGAAGCGAGGCTGGGCGACGCCGGCGGTGCCGAGACCGACATGCAGGGCGTGACCAGGACGTCGCGCCTGCGGCTGCCTCGACGCGGATGTCGTCGAACACTGCACCGCCGGCCCTCGCAGCACCGTTGGCAAGCGCGTACTCGTACACGGCCGCGGATTCATTCGTGAACGGCGGAGCCGGGTCGCTTCGCAGCCAGCGCGACATCTCGCCATGTTCGCCGACTCAGCGGACGCCGCACCACCTCTATGTCGTGGTCACTGCGTAAGATGGACCCAAGGCGCGGGTTTGACGAGCGAGGGAGACTTCGATGACATCAAGTGAGCCACTTGATCGCTCGGGGGGTGGGAGCTACACCATCCCAGATCTGGTCGACCTTGCCGGAGATGGAACCATTCGGGTCCCAACGTCCCAGCGCCAGTTCGTGTGGAGCGCCAAAGATGTACGCGACCTGTTCGACAGCCTCTATCGGGGATTCCCAGTTGGGACGCTGCTCCTGTGGAAGCGGCGAGCGCTCGCAGGAAAAGTGAGCCTCGGCCCCATCACGCTCGAGGTCCCGGAACACTCGACTGCACTGTGGGTTGTTGACGGCCAGCAACGTATTACCTCTCTCTTCGCCGCGCTCTCTCCTCAACACCGAAGTACTGACGAGCGATTTGAGATATACTTTGACCTCGCTACCGAGAAGTTTGTAAATCCTCGCCACGGGGCCGTACCAGCGCGATCCATTCCCGTTCGAGAGGCGCTTGAGACGCGGCCGCTGCTCAACTGGCTCAGGCGCCACGGCGACGAGCTGGAGTCACAGGACTTTGACCTGGCCGATAGGCTTGGTGGGGCGTTGCGCGATTACAAGATACCTGCATATGTCGTATCCGGAGACAATCAGGCACTGCTTCGGGAAGTATTTGATCGCGTGAACTCGGCTGGGAAACCAATCAGCCGTGCACAAGTGTTCCACGCATTGTTCGCGAGCGACGAACAACCTGGTAGCCCCGCCTCGGTCATCAAGGAACTTCAACCACTCAACTTCGGCGATCTCGACGAGAACCGAATTGTGCAAAGCGTGCTTGCCATCCGCGGGGGCGATGTTCAGCGCGACATCCATGACGAGTTCGGCGGGAACGAGGATCCAGCCGATTGGTATGACCTCGCAGAACAGGCTCTTGCCAAGAGCATTGAGTTCTTGAGATCCGAGGGTGTTGAGCACCTACTGATGCTGCCCAACACACTACCGATACCGGTCCTGGCGGCCTTCTTCCACATTCATCCCCATCCTGACCCGTGGAACCTTCGACTTCTTAGCCGATGGCTATGGCGGGGTTGGGTCCATGGTTTCGGCCGCGAAGGTGGCCAGACGCCCACGCTACGTCGCTCAATCCGTTCGATAAATCCGGAGCACCGAAAGCCAGAGCGCGCACCCGCCGAGTTCGACGCTGTAAGGGCACTACTGGATGACGCGCCAGATAGAGACACGCCCCATCTGAGCCTGGTCGACTTCAAGACCAACTTTGCCAATCCTAGACTTATCCTGCTCGCGATGGCGTCGCTTGCTCCGAGGCGAGCCAACGGACATCCCGTCGCATTGGCAGCTGAACTTCAAGCGCACGGAGTAGATGCGATCACGGAGTTCATCAAGGGGTATCGCACACATGCCGCTGCCCGTGGCTTCTGGCCGTTAGATGAGAAACTCAGGCCCGCCGAAGCGGAGGACGGGGATCTGCTGGCAAGCCATGCGATTGAGCCAGATGCCGCTCATAGCCTGCGCAGTCGGGATATCGCAGAGTTTCTGAAGCGACGCGGTGACAGACTCAGCCAGTTGACATTTGACTACCTCGACAGCCGTACCGAGCCCAGAGCCATCATTCGTCCCCCACTTGCCGATCTCGCACTGGCGGGGGCTGCCGGGATGATTCCTGATGAGTAAGGAGTCGAGCCTTCTTGTCCAGTTGCAATCGCCTTCCGGCGAGTGGGTTGATGTTGGCTACCTTCGAAACAGGGACGAGAAGAACTGGTTCGAGTTCATCGGCTCCTATTGGGGCCGTGCCGACCGACCGGTGCTCGGCCAGATCTTTGAGGAGCGCGGGCGGGCATGGGCACCCAACACTCATGTCGCGCTACCCCGGTGGTTCTCCCATCTGCTTCCGGAGGGTCGCCTACGCGACGCCGTATCACGAGCGGCCCATATCAAGAGCACGCGCGAGTTCGAGCTGATGAGGAGACTAGGCTCGACCGACCTCCCAGGCGCAGTACGCGCCATTCAGCTCGCTCAAAACCTCCCAACGGCTGCAATTCCTGCGCCCGCAAGCGAAAACGGCGGCGACCACGAGGATCCTCTCCTGAAGTTCAGCTTAGCCGGAGCACAGCTGAAGTTCTCAGTTTACGGGGATGAGCGTGGTCTAACGGTTCCTGCAACAGGACAGGCAGGCAACTTTATCCTCAAGTTTCCAGACGGACGGCCTGGCTTCGCTGGAGTCCCGGAAGCCGAGTTTGCATCGCTTGAGCTGGCGCGCGCGATCGGGATCGTGACACCGGGTGCAAAGCTGATCGACCCGGCAGGCGTAACTGGTCTGGAAGAGTGGGCAACTGTAGCGCGAGGAAGCGCGCTGGCAGTCGAAAGATTTGATCGCCACGGGGGTGACAGGCGTGTACACATGGAAGAGCTCGCACAGATCTTGAATATCCCGACGGCGCGGGATCGAGCGAAGTACAAGGGAACCAACTTCGAGACCGTAGCCATCTTTGTGGGCGCCCTGGCGGGAACTGATCGCGTCGGTGATGTGATCGACAGAATCGTCCTGAATATTCTCATAGGTAATGGCGACGCACATCTCAAGAACTGGGCGTTTCTGTATCCGGATGGCAGACACCCCGAGTTGAGTCCAGTCTATGACATCCTGCCAACTGTCTTGTATATTCCAGACGACGATCTCGGTCTGAACCTTCGGAAGAGCAAGCAGTTTGCGACGATCACGCCTGAGAGCTTCGATGTCCTTGGTGAGCGAAGTGGCTACGGTGTAGCGCCGGCGAGGAAGAGAGCACAGACCGCGGTCTCGAAGGTTCTCGATCGATGGTCGATTCTCGAGCCGTTTCTCAGAAAGGCGAGCTTCGAACGACTGACCGATAGGTTGAGCACTCTTCAGTTGGTCAAACCGTGATGCTCCAGTAGTACGAGGCGCAGTTGAGGCGTCCACACGGGCGTCGCGCCCGACTTTGCATGGCGCGTGTGGTCCTAGCACGGCTTCTGCCCCGTGCGAGGACCCAGCAGGCCATGCGACGTGCGTCGAGCGCTGTGAGGGGAACGGCCGGTGGCCGCGGTGGCCCGGCACGAGTCTCAACTCAACGGACGGTCACTGTCAGTCGACAACGGAGATCTGACCCGTATCCGCGACTAGCGGCGCGACACGGCCCGTAGATGACGATAGGTGCCCGTCTGACCTGCGATGATGGCAGTTGTGAGGCCACAACCATCGAGGTTGGAAGGACACCTATCAGGTGGAGAGAGTACGTGA
>JBGTDU010000071.1:0-2976 GCA_041748175.1 Rubricoccaceae bacterium | reverse complement strand
TGGTGCTCCATGACACCGACCAGATCACCTTGATTGAGTGGTGGGAACGTGAGCGTCGGCTTGATCAAATCAAGGCCCGTGGGCATAGCCATGATATCAAACTGGACATCGTTGCCCGGGTTGACAATGACCAGCCAGCCTTCGTCGTCGCCTGAACCCTCAGGTGGGGTGTGCCGGACGAACTCCGAGGTGAATCGCGGATCCACATTAACGGAATCGGCGATCCTCTCCGCCACCCTTCGTGCGTCGAGTCCTGCGTGTGCGAAAAACGCAACATCAAGCGTATCCGCGGCACAGACATCGACAACACGCAGCGACACAACACCTCCCTGACTGGTTTCACCGGCAACAAACAGTATGTTTTCAACAGCAAAGAAAGGAGCGCCCGTCCCGTTATTCGTGAAACGGATAGCCGCCTGCGCCCAGTCCTCACTCGCTTTCTCTACGGAGACCAGCGGATTCGCTGTAACAGGCACGTCGCCGTACTCGCGGAAATAAACGCGCGCCGTCCGGATTCCCTGCGGGTCGGGATCCGTAGGTGGGCACCCTACCGTGAACGTTGTTGTCGAGGCGATCTCGAAACCGAACTGTGATCCGAGCACGATCCCGCGAATCTCATCCTCCAGTTTGACGAGCAGGGTCTGGTCGCCTCCGTACTCATCGTCGTACGTGCCGCTGGGGTCCGCCCCGATGGATGGGATACCATTGGACACTAGTCTGATATGCTGGTCCATCCGGTAGACGGCGAACGTATCCGGCCCCACGATCTCCTCGCCTTCTACAAAGCCATAATCGTAGGTGCAATCGCAAATGTCCATCGCGAGCCTTACGACTACCGTGATGCGAAGAAACGATCAGATCGACTTCATGAACGATGCCAAGTTTCGGAAGCGCACGCTCCAACCTAGCCTACCTCCCCCATTTGTCAATGCCAAAACGCTTTTTGCACCGAAAAGTATCCACGTCGCTATGGTGGCTGAGTACCAAAGCGAATTACCCCACCACCTGCAGCCGCGCAAACTTGAGCTTCAACTTCTTCTGCCCAATGTCTGGGAAAAACACAGTGGCCGTGGTCCGTTCGCCTTGTCCGTCCATAGCGATCACTTTCCCGACGCCGAACGTGGCGTGTTCCACCTTGACGCCTGCGACTATCGGGAGAATGCCCTCCTCGTAGACGACGCGGCGCTCCTCATCTCCGTTACGGGAGGGTTTCTTCGGCTCGTCGCGGAGCGATTGCCTGTAGTAGTGCGGGTCCATTTCCCCGTAGCTGGAGGCACGATTTGAGGCCCCGCTATGTAAACTGCCCATAGTGAAGCGGCCCTTCGTCGTTTCGAGCGGCCTGCCCGTTTCCGTCATCACGACGTCCTCCAGATCCATCTCGTCGAGGAAGCGACTCCGAACGGCGGCCTGCGATTCGCCGAAGCGGTAGCGCGTCCGCGCAAAAGAGAGGAAGAGCGATTCTTCAGCGCGGGTCGCTCCCACGTAGAATAGGCGGCGTTCTTCCTCGAGCTCCTTGGGGTCCTGCGCGGCGATAGATAGAGGAAAGAGTCCCTCCTCTAATCCAGAGACAAAGACGACCTTGAACTCCAGCCCCTTCGACGCGTGCAGCGTCATCAGCGTGACGCGGTTGTCATTTTCCTGCATGCTGTCGACGTCGGCGACCAGCGAGACTTCTTGAAGGAACGTGCTGAGTGTGCGGCCTTCGCCTCCTTCCACAAACTCCGCGACGGCGTTGAGAAGTTCGTGAACGTTCTCCAGTCGAACGAGCGACTCGGGCGTGTTCTCATCGCGGAGCGATTGAAGCAATCCTGAAGCCTGAATGAGATTGCGCGTCACCTCGTCGCCCGAAAGTTTTTGAACCTGCTTGGCGTGTTCCAGAATCAGCGCTGCGAAGTCGGCAACCGACTTGGCCGCTCGACCGGAAAGACCGGCTTCCGCAGGACGTCGGATGGCCTCCCAAAGTGGCGCGTCATTCGAGTTCGCAAACGCGCGCAGCACGCCAACCGTTTTGTCGCCAATTCCTCGCGTCGGTGTGTTTATGGCTCGCATCAAGCTCGCGTCGTCGTGCGGGTTTACGACGAGCCGGAGGTATGCGAGCGCGTCCTTGATCTCCTTGCGCTGGTAGAACGAGAGCCCGCCCACGATGCGGTAGGGGATGCCGCCGCGGCGCAGCGCTTCTTCCATTGAGCGGCTTTGCGCGTTTGTGCGGTAGAGAACGGCGAAGTCGCTGTAGCGATGACCCGAGCGAACGTAGAGATCCCGAATCTTTCGCTCGATCTTCTGCGCCTCGTCGCGCTCAGACAGTGCCTCCATAAGCAGAATATGGTCGCCTTCGGGGTTCTCGGTCCAGAGGTTTTTGTCAAGCTGGCCGAGGTTGTTCTTGATGATTGAATCCGCGAGTTGGAGGATGCGTCCCGTGGACCTATAATTCTGCTCAAGTCGAACTGTTTTTGCCTGCGGATAATCCTTCTGGAACGACAGGATGTTCTCGATGTCGGCGCCGCGAAAGGCGTAGATGCTCTGCGCGTCGTCGCCGACCACGCAGAGGTTTTCGTGTTTGGCCGCGAGCATTTTGGCAAGGAGGTACTGCGCCTTGTTGGTGTCCTGGTATTCGTCGATGTGGACGAATTGCCAGCGGCCCTGATAGTCATTCAGCGCGTCGGGATGCTGCTCGAAGAGCCGAATCGGCCACGCGAGGAGGTCGTCGAAGTCCATCGCGTTGGCGCGGTAGAGGGCTTCGTTGTAGGGGCCATAGAGCTTCGCGGTCACTTCCTCAAACGGATCGTTGGCCAGACTCAGGTACTCGCCGGGCGTCACCATCTGGTTCTTGGCACCCGAGATCCGCCCTCGCACGGAACGCGGTGTGTATCGTTTCGGATCGACATTGTAGCGCTCCATCAGGAGCTTGATCATCCGTTCGGTGTCATCCGTGTCGTAAATCGTAAAGTCGCGAGTGAATCCGATTTTCTCGGCCTC
>JBGTDU010000070.1:0-2829 GCA_041748175.1 Rubricoccaceae bacterium | reverse complement strand
GCGGATCAACTCGAGATGTGCCTGTCTGCCGGCGCTCATGTTGTCTCGTCTACGGAAGAACTTGCTTTTCCTTTTGACAGGCATCCGAAACTTGCCGCGCGACTTGATGAAGCGGCGAGGGCGGCTGGACGGGTTCTGCTTGGGACGGGCGTCAATCCAGGCTTTGCGATGGACACGCTGGCCTTGGTCGCCACCGCGCCTTGCTGCGATGTCAACGCCGTGCATATTGAACGCATCGTGGATGCGGGGCAACGTCGGCTGCCACTTCAGCGCAAGGTCGGCGCCGGATTGACCGTCGCTCAATTCGAGGCAAAGGCGTCAACCGGCACGTTCGGGCACATCGGTTTGATCGAATCCATGCGGCTTGTCGCCGCCGGTCTCGGATGGACGCTGGACGAAATCTTGGAGACCCTTCAGCCCGTCCTCGCCAGCCGCGACGTGGCGACGCCCTTTCTGGTTGTGCGTGAGGGCGAGGTCGCGGGCATTCACCACCGTGCCGAGGGCATCATGAACGGGAAGACGCGCCTCGTGCTGGATCTAATGATGTATGTGGGCGCCGAAGACGCCTGCGATCACATCCTCGTTAACGGCGATCCGTCTATCGACCTTGTCGTCCGAGGTGGCATCTTCGGCGATACGGCAACTTGCGCACTGCTCGTCAACATGGCGTCGCTTGTGATGGACGCGCAGCCGGGATTGCGCACGATGGCGGACTTGCCGGTGCCCCGGGCGTTTGGTGCTGCGCCAGAGTAGTGGCACGCCATGCCGTGCCTCTACGAACCGCGTTGGTTCGACGCACTGACTACCTGGGTCCTTTCGCTCGACGATTGCGAACGTAACGACGTTGCATGCAACGTCGGGCGCCTTTTGCTAAGGCTCGCGAAGGCCGATTGGGCATCGAAGTCATGGGCGAGGTCGCCGTTGGGGGGCGTGCCAGCGGCAGAAGCAGGAGGCGGACTGCAAACCGACGTTGCATGCACCGTCGCTACGTTCGGACTACGCGGGTCAATCGTCGTAATCATCAATCTGCGCCCGCTGGCGGCCAGTCGAGAAATAGACGTAGACGGTCGTGGTCTCGGTGTAGAAGTCGTAGACCTCCCAGCCGCCCTCGCGGTGGCCACCCGTAGCAAGGCCTGGATGAATGCTGATGAGCATCGAGCGAATGCGAAGCGTCAAGCGAAGGGATTGAGAACGGTCAACCCGTCGATGCCTCGAAAGTCGGCTTCGTTGCGCGTGACGATCGGCGTGTCCAGATAGAGGGCGGTGGCCGCGATGATGGCATCTGGCAATCGGAGCCGACGCTGCCGACGGACGAGAATCGCCTGCTGGACGATGGCTTCGTGAAGGGGCTCTTCCGCCAGAAGAGTCAAAAGCCTTTCTGCGCTCCGCACTTCACGTTCCGGTTGAGATAAGCCCAGAACCTCAATTCGAGTTACCACCGAGATGAAGCTGCCGTTGCTAATCGATTCATCCACCATAGCCTGTGCGCCTGGAGGCAACCGATCATTCAGGTGATATATGAGAATGTTGCTGTCGAGAACAGGCATCGTGGGATATAACCCTACACTTCGAGCTTCCAGTTCGGGTCATCCCAAGGCCGATCCCACTCCGCGCGCATTGCCTCTAACTGCGCGTCAATCTCATCCATGCTCTTCCCCGTGTCCCACGCACCGCGTGTTTGATCCAGTACGCACTGGATTTCTTCTTGAGAGCGCGTAGGCGGGTCCAGCACGGTCACCAGGATCCGGTGGCGGCCGGCCTCGGGGTGGCGTCCCGTCCATCGGACCCGGTCATTGTCGAGTTCTGCTTCGTACGTCTGACGCATTTCTTTGGTTGGATCGTCAATGCGGGCGCTTCAACGGCGGGGCCGACCGAGAGTTCTCAATCATCATAGTTATCAATCTGCGCCCGTTGCAGGCCGCCGGAGAAATCGACATAGACCGTCTTGGTCTCGGTGTAGAAATCGTAGACCTCCCAGCCGCCCTCGCGGTGGCCGTTGCCGGTGGCCTTCACGCCGCCGAAGCTCATGTGGGCCTCGGCACCAATGGTCGGACCGTTGATGTACGTGATGCCGGCGTCGATGTCGCGCATGGCCTTGAAGGCGCGCGTCACATCTTTCGTGTAGACGGCTGAAGAGAGGCCGTACTCGATGTCGTTTGCCACTGAGATGGCCTCGTCGAAGCTTTTCACCTTAATCACGGACAGCACCGGGCCAAAGATTTCCTCGCGGGCTACACGCATGTTTCGCGTCACGTTGGTAAAAAGGGTTGGTTGAAAGAAGAAGCCTTCTTCGAGTCCCGCACCCGTCGCGCGTTCTCCGCCCATGGCGATGGTCGCGCCGTCAGCGCGGGCGACATCCATATAGGAGGTCACTTTGTCGAGCGCCTTCTGATTGATGAGTGGCCCCATCTCGGTGTCGTCGTCGTTGCCGTAGCCGAGCTTGAGCGCGGAGGCTTTCGCGATGATGCGTTCCACCATCTCATCGTGTACGTCCTCGTGGACGATGAGTCGGCTCGTGGCCGTGCAGCGCTGGCCGGTGGTGCCGAAAGCGCCCCAAATCATCCCCTCCATCGCTAGGTCGAGGTCGGCGTCTTCCATCACGATGGCCGGATTCTTTCCGCCCATTTCCAGCGAGATCCGCGCGTGCCGTGCCGCCGCCGTCGCGGCGATTTTCGAACCGGTCGCTGAGGAGCCGGTAAATGAGATCGCGGCTACGTCGGGGTGGTTGACGATGGCCTCACCGGTCGGACCAGCGCCCTGGACGAGGTTCACTACGCCCGGAGGCACACCCGCGTCGTGCATCACTTTTACCAGCAGCATCCCGCTGTG
>JBGTDU010000069.1:0-53808 GCA_041748175.1 Rubricoccaceae bacterium | reverse complement strand
AAGGTAGGCCGCTGGATTAATCGGGCTTGCGTTCAACGCAAAGGTGAGCTCAAGGGTGGGCGTCTCCACGGACACGGTTACCGTCGCCGAGCCCGTAATGGTTGGATCGTTTGCTAGCGTGGCCGTAACCGTAAGTGTGGTTTCACCAGCCATATTGTTCGCAGGTGGTTCAGCACCTTGTGGGACCCGATGTTGTTCGCTCAGCCTGGAATCCGCCGTCTGCCGAGCCGCGGTCGGCGGGCCGAGCTCCTCGGCAACCACCACGACCTGGCCTGTTTCAAGTTCAAACGGACCCACTCCGGTGATCGAGAGACCTTCCTGCCCATCACCAGCCCACCGAAGGAACCCTACCGTACCGCCACCCTGATCGAGGCTCAGATCGACCAGTCCGTTGATGCCGACAGAGTTGCCATCGGCATCTAGCCCATCGGCGTAGAGACGGGCCTCCTCACCCAGCTGAAGCGCGTTGGGGTTCGCCGTGAGCTCAAGAGAGGCCAGCTCTCCACCCGGGCGGAAGGAGAGGTTTCCCTCCGCACTCACAATGAGACCATGGCCACAAAACGGATAGTTGAACCCGTCGCCCTCAGAAAACGTGCGAGCCCGAATGAACTGACTACCGCCGCCCACCATTGGCGCGACCACCCTGTCCCACGAAGCATCCCCGAAGTTGCTGGACACCGATATGAGCCCGCGTACCTCCCCAACCGACACCGTACCCGGTCCATAGGTATAGGTGTTGTAGCCGCGTTCATTGGACCCGAATCGGCAGTTCCGGCCAAATGGCGTGTCCTGGTCTGTGGTGAACTGATCCTCAAATTGAACAAGCGCGGCGACCGAGGCGGAGACGGAGAAAGGTGTACCGTCCGGCCGCGTCCCGGAGATAATAAATGCCGCGCCCTCGAAACCGGAGTAGCACGAAACGTGCGGCGTTGCATCCATGCAGCACGACGTATAGGCCGAGTTGAGCGAAACGGTCGCTGTAT
This sequence comes from Rubricoccaceae bacterium, assembly GCA_041748175.1. Taxonomy (GTDB): domain Bacteria; phylum Bacteroidota; class Rhodothermia; order Rhodothermales; family Rubricoccaceae; genus JAHEJB01. The sequence continues at coordinate 52,825 of JBGTDU010000069.1, read as the reverse complement.
AAACCCCTTCGAGATCGGACACCGCATTGTTTGGGGCCGTCGCCGAATCGACCGCGCCGATCGAGTCCCCATCCACCTCCACCCGCTCACGAATCACCACCTGCCCCACCGAGCAATCCACGACAAGCGTGGCGAGCACGAGAAATGCAAGTGAGCGCATGCCTGTGAGAGATGCCGAGATGGGGAAGAGATTCTATCGGTAGCGGGCTGGTCGGCGCGAAACATACGGCTAAGGCTTTTTTTTTTTGCAAGAAGGGCGAGCTGTTTTGTAGCACAAAAGTTATCCACACACTTCTGTCGCCGGTCGTTCCGTCTACATTCGGTCCCTGTCCTTCGCCCGGCCGGTGGTGAATACGTCGCCACGTGTCGTGTCTTCAATTAAGCAGCTCATTTCGACTTCAATTCTAAATCCGTCAATTCGACATCCGACATCTGTCCATCCGACATCCGACATCCCCTATCCGATCTCCGACACATCCCATAACTGCGGACGGCTCGGCGAGCCGTCCCTACCGCCGAACTCCGCAATCTCAAAGCCATCCGTTCTCGCGGTACCAACGCACGGTCTCCCTCATGCCCTCCTCCAGCGATACCGTGGGCGCGTAGCCGAAATCGGTTCGGGCCTTCTTGGAGGAGATCAGCCAGGTGGCTTTCCCTTCGCGGGCTTTCTCGCGGTTGAGCGCCGGGTACCTTCCAAGCACCTTACCGATGCCTTCCGACGCCAGCCCCAACGGCTGCATCAGCGCGCGCGGAATGTGGATGCTCAGCGCACCGTGTCCGAGGGCGGTGCGAATGGCCTGGCCGATTTCATCCCAACTGTAGGCCCGCGGCCCCCCGAGAAAATAGGTTTCGCCGCGCGTAGCATCCGTTTCCGCCGCGGCGATCATCCCGTTCACCAAATCGCGGACGTGTACGAGATCAAGCTGCGGCGCATTTCCGCGACCCACAATCGGAAATATGCGTAGTTGTTGGACGGCTTTGATCAGCTGAAATATGTCGGCTTCGCGAGGCCCCCAAACAGCGGGCGGACGAACGACCACGACGGGGGGGCCGCTGGTCCGCTCGGAAATGCAGCGCTCCATCTCGGCCTTGCTCCGGCCGTAGTCGGAAATAGGCCGGAGCAAGGCCTCCTCGGTTAGCGGCGTGGCTCCGCTCGGCCCGACGGCGGCAAGCGACGACGTTACGAGCACCTTCGCGACGTCCGCGTTCTTCGCGGCATCGAGGAGGTTCTTCGTGCCCTCCACGTTCGCCCGATGCAACGCCTCGTATCGCGGCGCGCGCGTCATGCCAGCCACGTGGTAAGCGATGTCTGCGCCGGCCATCCCTGCGCGCAACGCTTTCTCATCGAACAGATCTCCCTGAATGATCTCCACCGGCAGCCCCGCCAGCCATTTGGGATCGCTGCGGACCAGGCAACGAACTTCGACGCCGCGCTCCAGCAAGGCCTCCACCAGATGGCTCCCGACGAAGCCCGTTCCGCCCGTGACGAAGGCGGTCATTCCTTGCGGTGCATCCACATTCGGATCGTGTAATCCGGCGTCTCGATATCGAGTACTCGTGGCATCGGACGATCAAAGATCTCATCTCCATACTTTTCCCGGTTCATCATCTGCATCGCCCGGATCCGCTCCGCGGGCGTCTCGTTATGCCAATAGGCGCGCGCTTCCTCGGGAGAAGAAAAGACAGGAAGCTTGTCCGGTAACTCGTCGGAAATCATGCGAGTCTAGGGCGACACGAGAGACATATTATACGCTCCTCAGCCCCACCACGTTCTCCACATGGTGGGTATGCGGGAAGAGATCAACCGGCTGAACGGCTTCGATGCGGTAGGCGTCGCCGAGCTGCTCGAGGTCGCGGGCCTGGGTTTGGGGATTACAGGAAACATAAACGAGGCGCTCGGGCTTCAGCTTTTTGATCTGTTTGACGACTTTCGGGTGCATCCCGGCGCGCGGCGGATCTACAATAAGAACATCCGGGCGGCCATGCTCTTCTACGAATTCCCGTGCGAGCAATTTGAGCATATCTCCCGCCACAAAAGTGCAATTCTCCACGGCGTTGGCCTTTGCATTGGCTTTCGCGTTAGCGACGGCCTCTTCTATCAACTCCACGCCAACTACCCGATTCACTCGGTCGGCTATAAAAAGGGAAATCGTCCCCGCGCCGCAGTAGAGGTCGTAGACAAGGTCGTCTGGTTTGAAGTTGGCGAACTCGGCGGCCACGTCGTAGAGCGTCTCCGCCTGCTTCGTGTTGGTTTGAAAGAACGCATTGGCTGCGATCTCAAACGTATATGGGCCGAGTTTGTCGTGAACAACGCCCGGACCGAAGACCGCTATCATCTTCTCCCCGAATGCCGTTTGAGCGAGCGTTGAGTTGATAGTATTGACCAGCGTAGTGACTTCGGGAAAGTCGCGCCGGAGGAATTCGGCGAACAGCGACATGCGCTTGGGGTTCTCCTTGCTCGTCACTAAAACGACCATATTCTCGTCGGTATGCTCGGGCGTGCGGATGACGAGATGACGGAGGTAGCCGGTATGATTCCGAATGTCCCAGGGCTCCCATTCGTTCTCCTTTGCGAATGCCCGGATACTGTTCACCAGCCTGGCGCTCCACTCGGATTGCAGGTAGCACGCCTTGAGATCCAGCACCTTATCGAACCGCCCAGGTACGTGCAGCCCAAGCGCGAAATCCTTGTCCAGCTCTTCGCCCGTCGCGATCTCCCAATCGGTAAGCCAGCGCTTGGACGCAAACGTGAATTCCATCTTGTTGCGGTAATAGTAGGTCTCCGCGGAGCCAATCGTTGGCCGCACATCGATGCCGAGCGCATCGAGATCGAACCCACCCTGATGCACCAGTGCGTCGGCGACGGCCTGGCGCTTCATCTCCAGCTGCGCGTCGTATTGGACATGCTGCCATTTGCACCCGCCGCAGCTATCGAAGTACTCGCAACGCGGTTCTGTGCGGAGTGGGCTCGGCTCCAGCACCTCCAGCAAGCGCGCTTCCGCAAACGACTTCTTCCGCTTGAAGACCTTCGCGCGCACCCGGTCGCCCGGGACTGCTCCGGCTACAAAAACCACGTACCCTCCCACACGCGTCAGCGATTTCCCCCTGTCGGCAAACTTGTCGAGCGTCAGCTCGATTTCCTCGCCCCGGCGGATGGACGGCTGGGGAGTGGCAATGGATTCGGGCATCAAAGCAGGCTGTCGATAGCCCACAAAATAGCCCGGCAGGTCGAAGGGCTTGCGGAATTGATGGCGAACAGGGGTTCAAGCACATTCAAACAGGAGCGCTTTTTGTCGCATGAGGGTTTGCGGAATTCATCCGCCAGAAACCGCCAGTATCCGCCTTGACACGGTTCTCTTCGCGCCTTCTCAGGTAATAACTACCCGAGTCGGGCGTGCAGATACGATCCCCTGTTCGCTTATGCCCTCCTCCCAGGCACCGCTCGACCTCAAGCTATACCGTGCATTGCTGCTTGTCGGCGGCATCGTCATCATCGGGTTCGGCCCGATCTACCAGCTGGTCGAGCCGGGCATTATCGACCCGACTTGGGCCCGGCTCTCTATCGGGCTCGCGTGCCTGGCCCTAGTCGGTCTTACGTTTCTGAGCAAGTGGTTCAGGGAGCATGCAACGCTGGGGATTTACGCCCTGTTCTACATGGTGTCGGCGTGGCAGGTCGGCCTGACATTCCTGAACAACCTTTCGGTGAACACGGCATTCGGGATGATGCTCGTCATTTTCGGCTGCTCGGTCGGATTCAGAAAGCCGACGCATCTCGCGATCTACTCCGTCTTCGTTATAGCAGCGACGACCATCACGGCCTTCACCGTTGCCGACCCGCAGGTTCCGCGAATCACCTATCTGGCCACGCTGTGCGGCATCGCCATCGTGGGCTACTTCGTTTTAAGTTCGCGGCTGAAAATGGTGGAGGAACTGCGAGGTGCCAAGAACGCCTCCGACGTCGCGGTCAAGGCCAAGAGCGAGTTCCTCGCCACGATGAGCCACGAGATCCGGACGCCGATGAACGGTGTGATCGGGATGACGACGCTCCTTGCCGATAGTGGACTGACCGAAGAACAGCGCGACTACGTCGACACGATCCGCGTCTCGGGAGAAAGCCTCCTCACCATCATCAATGACATTCTCGATTTTTCGAAGATCGAGGCGGAGAAGATTGAGCTGGAAGAGCAGCCGTTTGAGCTCCGCCAGTGCATCGAGGAGGCGCTGGACTTGCTTGCTTCGAAGGCGGCGGAGAAACGCATCGAGCTCGCCTACACCCTCGACGACAAAGTCCCTGAAACCATCAACGGCGATGTCACGCGTCTGCGGCAGATTCTCGTTAACCTGCTCGGCAACGCCGTCAAGTTCACCGAGTCAGGAGAGGTCGTCATCGCCGTCGAGGCATCGGCTGTAGCTGGCGCCAACGCCCAGACGCTGCACGAACTCCATTTCTGCGTGCGCGACTCAGGCATCGGCATCGCCGAGGATCGACTCGCCCGCCTCTTTACATCGTTCACGCAAATCGACTCATCCACGACCCGCAAATACGGGGGGACGGGCCTTGGTCTCGCCATCAGCAGGCGCCTGGCGGAGTTGATGGGCGGCACAATGTGGGTGGAGAGCGAAGTGGGGGTTGGTTCGAGGTTCTACTTTACCGTCCTCGTCAATGAGGCGTCTGTGGTACGTTCGGAGTCGCTGCGAGGCCCACAACCGCAACTCCAGGGCAAGCGCCTCCTCATCGTTGACGACAACGAGACGAACCGCAAGATCCTCGTGAAGCAAAGCGAGAATTGGGGCATGGAGCCCGTCGTATGGTCGAGCGCGGCAGAAGCTCTCGACTGGGTTGACCGGGGCGGCGTTTACGACTTCGGCATCCTGGACATGCAGATGCCAGAAATGGACGGCATGATGCTGGCCGAGGAATTGCGGACACGAGAAAGTGTCCGTGATCGTCCGCTCATCATGCTCTCGTCGTTGGGCAATCGCATTCGAGCAGGCGGCGCGTTGGATGCCGCCCTCACGAAACCCGTTAAACAGGGACAATTGTTTGAGGTGCTCGCCGGTGTAGTAGCCACACAAGAACGGCTTCGTGGAATGCCTGAGGATTGGGGCGCGCCCTCAGCACTTGCAGCGCCAGAAGGATTTGATGAGATCGACCCGATCGCTTCCAACGGTTTGGATTTCGCAGATGAGGCAGACCCGACCGTTTCCCACCCGCAATCTCACGCTGAGGCTCGCGCGCTAGTTGACTCCGCCAGCGATGGCAACGCTGCCATGGCGACGCGGCCTGAAGAACCCCCCGTGTTCGGCAAATCGGGTGATCCCATCGAGGCCGCGATTACCTACGAACGACCCGACATCCAACCTGAACAACCGATAGATCAGGGACAGTTCGCCGAGAACACTCCGCAACCTCCTGCGGACTCCTCCCCGCCGCCGACCGTCGAGAAGCAAGCTCTTCGTGTACTCCTGGCGGAGGACAACGCGGTGAATCAGAAGGTTGCCATCGGCATCCTCAAACGCCTCGGCTTCGTCGCAGATGTTGCGGCGAATGGCCTGGAAGTGCTCAAAGCACTCGAACTGGCCGACTACGACGTCATTCTTATGGATGTCCAGATGCCCGAAATGGACGGTCTGGCGGCCACACGCCACATCAGGCAGAACGTACCGCGAGAGAAACGGCCGCGCATCGTGGCGATGACGGCGAACGCCATGCAAGGCGACCGCGATCGATGCCTCGAGGCTGGCATGGATGATTATGTGCCGAAACCGGTGCGCCATGAGGATCTTTCGGCGGCGCTTGCCAAATGCGCGCGCATTGTGGCAAACCGGAAACCAAGCGAGAAGTCCGCCGACCCAACGCCGACGACGCCGCCAGCCCAAACGGCCCAGACTGCCATTCTCGACCGGACGGCGAAGCGGCTCGACCTCGATAGCCTGATCGGGCCAAAGGCAGCGAACAGACCCGCACCACCGCCGCCTGCATCTGCGCCCAAGCCCGCTGTTTCTCCCCAGCCCACCGAAACGACCCGGCGGACTCGGGAGGAAGCACCGGTGTCCGCGCCATCATCAGACGCATTTGCCCAACCCCACGCTTCGCATACAATGCAGCCTGCGGCCGCACCTGTTGAACCAATTTCACCGACGGCGAACGACAGCGTTTTGGACGCGGCTGCACGCGCCGTTCCCGAACATCTTCGAAAGCTGACGGGCGTTGACGACGCCGGGTTTGCCGAAGAAGTGTTGGAAAGCTACCTCCGGTCAGATACCGTTCTCATGGAGCACATTCAGACGGCCCATGTGCGGGGCGACGTTGCGTCGGTGGCGCGGGCCGTGCACAAACTGAAGTCGTCGAGCGGCATTCTCGGGGCGACCTCGCTGTCGTATCTGTGCGTTGAACTTGAGCGTCAGGCCCGTTCTGGTTCGCTCGGAGGTACCTCGGCGCTTTGCCACGCTATGGCGACGGAAGTTCGAAACTTCCACAGTGTGGCCCAACGAGCCCTGGAGTTGATTCGTGAACGAAGGAGAGAAACAGCGGCCAGCGTTCAATAGGTCTGGGGCGCAAATCGGAACCAAACTTCCGACCGAACGCGGTATTGTCACTTCCGGTCTCAACGTCGCCACATAAAGTCTCATCCTGATCTAGGCTTCCTTCTGCCGCTCATTCCGGCGCAGAAGCGTACCAATCCGTCGTTCAGGAAGGCTTTGAACATAGAAGGAGCGCGAGTTGTCGATGCTGGTTTCAGACATCATTCGCTGAACCGTCCCATGGCGCTCACAACCTCCGCTCGCACATCCTTCCCCACCACCACGCCATCCCGTGCGATGGCGTTGCGACATCGCGAGTTTGATCTTACGATTCGGACGGTGGAAGGCCGCTTTGGCGAACAGTCGTACGCCTACTCGGTACTTCATAACGGGCACGTGCTTCACGAGTCTGGCGGTGATTACGGAAGCGCCTCGGCTGCCGACAAGGCCGCGCGCCAATTGATCGATGACGCCCTGTGCATGTTCGACCATTTACTGGCCCATCTTGCAGACAACGACGCCTGATTGGGCGAGCCGGCTGTTGATCTACTCCTCCTGTCTGCTAGAAGGCCTGGCCGATGCCGAAGTGGAATAGCGGACTTCCCAGGCCTTCTGGAAACAGGTCTGAACTCGCTCCTGGAATGTGCACTTTGTACCCAAGGTCAAAGCGCAGGATGAGATAGTCCCATCCAATCCGAAGCCCATATCCTGCACCGACACCCAACTCCCTGTAGAATCGGTCGAAGCGGAAGTGGCCCCTCTCGTCTCCCGGGTTTCGAGGGCCAAACCAGACGTTGCCGGCATCAGCAAAACCAACCAGCTGCCACTCGGCGCGAAGGAAGCCGTGCAAAAAGGTCAGGCGAGTTTCCGCACTCGCTTCGAGTTTGATGTCGCCGCCTTGAACGAAGACGCTTTCGCCCGTTAATCCCCCGGGGCCCAGCGTCCTGAAATTCCACCCCCGAACGCTTGAGGCTCCTCCGCTATAGAAGCGTCGGTCGAAGGGAATGACGGGGGTATTGCCGGTAGGGTGCGCGGCAGCTGCGACAACCTTGAATGCAAAGGTTGTCGATCCGCGCGGGACGTAGTGCCGCCAATCGCCAAAACCTCGAACGTATGGTTGGTATTCCAGCCTGCTTTCATCCGTGCCACCGAAGAACGGAAGACCGGGCAACGAGCCCTCCAGCGAATCAGGTGTAAATACGAAGCGATCGAGGAGCTCCGGAAGATTCCCTCCAACTTCTGCCGACAATTCAAGTGAATGCCCCCGATCTCGGCGAAACGGATTTGCCGTCGTCGAGCGAAAAGTGTAGCGCACGGCGTTGTTGACTTGCGGCCGCGTATAGTCATCAAGTACAAACTGGCGGGCAACGGGGTCCGAGACGAATGATAGGAAGCGCTCAGAGAACCCAACCAGCGTATCGGGGTCGCTTAGGGTGAAGTCGATCAGGTCGAGATAGGACGAACGGACGGGATCATGCTGCACCTCCAGTCTCAACCCGGCAGTGGCGCGACCACGGATCAGGACCCCGAGCGCTTCGCGACGGGCGATAAGAAAGCCCAACGAAAGTCGCGTCTGGCTATCAAGAGGATCGAGCGAGCGCTCCACGAAACCGAACGGGGCGACGAGGGACGGCAACGCCAACGAAGATCCAATCTCAAGTTGTGCGGTCGGAAAGCCCTTGGTGAAGTCGCCGGCAACGGAGCCAGTTGTGCTGACGTGGAAGGCCTCTCCTCCACCAGCCAGATTGGCGTTTCTGTAAGAGATGCCCGCCCCAAGAGCCAACTCGTCGGCTTCTGATCCCAGCAATGCGGAGCGTTGCAACACAAAGCCCTCCAGCCTTGCTCCATGCCGTTTCCGAGTACGCAGACCCACTCTGTGCGGAGCTCTCAGCGGACCAACCGACGACGAGTCCGGCGCCAGGCGAATGATGTCGGAGAACGTGAACACACCAGACCGCTCCAATCGCTGCTTGGTTGCGAGAAGTGCGTCGATATCGTAAGGCTGTCCTGGCTGAACCTCAAGAGTGCGACGCAGCAAGCGCGTCGATAGCCTACGCTCCCCTTCCATTCGTACAGAAGCAATCCCATCGCCGACCAGAAAGGTATCCGTGCGCGGCTCGACACCCTTTTCCGGGCCATTGATGACGAACGATATGTCGCCGAAAAGAAAGCGTTCTCCGGGATTGACGGTGAAAACGACGTTGACAGAATCCGGGCCGCTTGTCGTGAGCGGGCCATCCGGCATCCCGAAAACAACGGCTTGTATCGAATCGCGCGTGACGAGGGCGAAGCCATTCCGACGCAGAAAATCGAGCATTGCCTGCCGCTCTTCGAGCAGCTCACGTTCCGCAAACCTCTGGCCGACGCCAACGAATTCCAGCGAATCGGCATCCAGGCGCCGAAGCGAAAGGGTAGACGCCGCGATCCACTCTTGCCTCTTGTCCGACGGCAAGCCATCAAGCCCTTCGTAGCGGACACCCCGAACGTACGTCGCCTTACCCGCTTCGACGGTCAGAGACACGCGAACTCGCAACGGCTCTTCAACGCTTCCAGACGCAACGGTGTCTACCCTGGCCTCGATAGTCGATTCGTGAAACCCCTCCTGTCGATAGAGCGCTTCAATCCGTTGAACATCATCGTCCAGAACGGCTTGACTGAAGTGGGCCGGAGCCTCGCCGACACGGCGGACGGCTCTTGCGAGGCCTCCTTCGCCATCACCGCCCAAATCGTAGAACCAGACGCCGGGCGTTACTCCGGGAATTCCAAGAAAGCGGCTATTGGCTCGCGTGCGAATTTGCGCCAGGAGGTCCTCGCGCGAGAATGGAGCGAGGTTACCGCCCAGCGTGACGTCATCCAAATAAGGCTGATTCGTCGATTGGGCAGATCCTGTCCTGGCTGTTCCCCAAATTCCTATCGCTATTCCCGCCAGTACACAGGCGACGCGGCCAAGGCGACGGGCCAAGACGATGAAAGCGGTCTCCTGGGGGCTCATCGTGGTGCAACCCTCCATACCAGATCCGCAGCCGTGGCTATTCTTCTTCGAAGTAGAAGTCCTCGTTCGCGGTAGGATAGTCCGGCCACACCTCTTCGATACTCTCGTACGGATCGCCGTCGTCCTCCATTTCTATGAGATTCTGAATCACCTCGGCGGGGGCACCGGTGCGGTCAGCGTAGTCGATCAGCTCGTCTTTCGTTGCGGGCCACGGGGCGTCTTCGAGGTGCGCAGCCAATTCCAGCGTCCAATACATTTACGTTTTAGCGCCGCACGTGCGGCATTGGGATGTCCTGTGAGTGATGATGCCGAATGGGCGGACAATAGTACGTGGCGCGTTAAAATGCAACCCTTCCGCCAAGTCATTTTTGGCTACCATCAAGGGACCTTTGCCTTAACATCGCCGTCCGGCCTGAGCGGATCAACCGGCGCGTCGCTACAGGCAACAAGAATTGCGCGAGCGCGTCAGTCGAACGATGCGGTTTCCTGCAGTGCCGACACCAGCAATTCCTGATACTCGGCTGCGCTAACGCCCGGTACAAATGTCGCAACCGGATTGAGCGCTTCGCCATCTTCCAGCCGACGCACTTCGTAATGCAGGTGCGGAGCCGTAGATAGTCCCGTGTTGCCGGTGTACGCAATGACCTGGCCCCGTCGCACATGGGTTCCCGCGCTGATTCCTGCTGCGGCGCTGGAAAGGTGGGCGTAACGTGTCTGCCGATCTGCCAACGGGTGGTCGATCTCAACTACGTTTCCGTAGCCGCTCTTCGAGCCCACAAACGAAATTTCGCCATCACCTGTGGCGTAGACGGGCGTCCCTCGAGGCGTCGGGAAGTCGACTCCGGCGTGCATGCGGACGGTATGGAGGATGGGGTGATAGCGATTTCCAAAACCGGATGTCAAGCGCGCGTTCCGCAAAGGCAAGATGGCGGGTTGCTCGCGGAGTATTTCCTGCCGTTCCGTTGCAAGCTCTTCAAGCTCCTCGAACGAGCGCGTTTGAAGCGCAAGCTGGCGCTCCAACTTGTCGAATGTGTCACTCGTCTGGCGAAGGAGGTCACGGGTTGGGCCCGTGAACCGATCGAAAACGTCGTTCCGCGATCCGCCAACGCCAACCTGGAATTGGTCCTCCGATATCGGCTCCGTTCCCAAAACGGTGCGGTAGATCTCGCGATCTGTCTGGGCAAGTGTTTCGAGCTGCTCTGAAAACGCGGAGAGCCTCGTGTTCGAAGCAGACAGCTGGCCGCGAAGGGCGTCTATCTCCTGCCTTTGCGCAATCTCCTCAGGCGTCGTCATGTTGCGCGACGCCACCCAGGTTCCAACTGACGAAAGGACGAGAACTAGTGCCGCGACCAATCCCGTCTTGACGAGCAACCGGCGTCTATCGGGGCGAACCTGGACGAAGGCGCAGGCTTCGTGATCGTAATAATAATAGGCGTTGCTCGACATGGGCAGTTGGCGGGTTGGGAAGAGCTTGGCGCCGGTCATCAAACATCCCCTGCGTCGCCAACCGAGTGCAACCAACTTATGGCTAGTCGGTCGGCGGTTGGTTTAAGGAATGAACGCGATGAGCACAGAGCCTGCAAGAACGTGTCTGGTTTATGCAGACGAACGCTTACGCTCCAACATCCGTTTGGCCGCTCGGCAAGTATTGGACCGTGGCATCCTGTCAACTGATACAGGCGGTGAAAGTCAATGAAGACAATGCCGTCTAGCGTGGTGGGAGCGCTACTACACGCGATGAAGATAGAAGGTGGTCTGGAAGGTGTCAACCACGGAGCCGTGCGACAGACGACTCTCCTTGCTTTCTCCCCGTAAACTCTACAATTCGCACTTTCTGCGCTGCCAGTGCGGCAGCGGACATTGCCACCTACTCAAAGTCGTGCTCGAACCATTCGATGCCGCGCAGCGGTCGGGCCGGGCCATTCCCCTTCTTTATCTGCTCGGCCAACCGGCTTTTGAACACCTCCGCCGGATCGTAGCCATAGTGCCGAAGAAGGTGGTTCATGGCGATCACCTCGCAAATAACCGTTACGTTTTTACCCGGTATGATCGGGAGTTTGACAAGGGGTAGCTCGACATCGAGAACGCATTCCGTCTCTTCCACCATCTCAATCCTGGTGTATTCCTGCGTCTCGTCCCACTGATGCATTCGAACAATCATCTCGATTCGCTTCTGGTGGCGGATGGCCCGCACGCCAAACATCGCCCGCACATCGACGATGCCGAGGCCGCGGATCTCCATAAAATGCTGCGCGAGTTCGGTTCCGGAACCCATCAGCAAGCCCTCGGACTTCTTGGAAGCAATCACCACGTCGTCCGCCACCAGGCGATGCCCACGTTCCACCAGGTCCAGCGCCACTTCGCTTTTGCCGATCCCGCTTGGGCCCGTGAGCAGAAGCCCAATCCCATAGACATCCACCAATGAGCCGTGTAGCGTGAGTTGCGGCGCGAACTGGTCCTCAAGGAAATCCCGCATCCTGTACATGAATGCGGTTGTGGGGACCGACGTGCGAAAAACCGGAACGCCCCGTACCTCGGCTGCCTTCAGCAACACCTCGGGAAGCGTGTTGTTCTCAGTCAGCACTACACACGGCAAATGAAACTCCAACAACTTGCCAAAAGATTTGGCACGTTCTTCATCGCTCATCTGCATTAGATATCGACATTCTGTATTGCCGAGAACTTGAACGCGCGCATGCGTAAACAAATCTGTGTAGCCGGCCAATGCAATCCCTGGCCTATGCAGGTTTACATCATTGACTAGCCGGGACTCAGTTTCCGCCGCGTTACACTGTTCCATGTCCACACCCACGCGTTTTTGCATCTGCTCAACGACGTAGGCAATCGTAATCGATTCTTTCCGAAAGGGCTCGGGCGTACGCACTATGGGACTTCCACTTTTTCGAGAACGCGGCTGACGAGGTCTTCCGTGGTGACTTCCTCGGCTTCGGCTTCGTAGGTAATAGTGAGCCGATGCCGAAGCACATCGTGGGCAAGGGCGCGGATATCCTCGGGCGTCACATATGCGCGTCCTCCGAGAAAGGCATGAGCCCGCGCCGCCAGGTTCAGGTTGATGGTTGCCCGTGGGCTCGCTCCAAACGCAAGAAGTCCACTCAACTCGTTCAAGCCGTATCTGGATGGCTCGCGAGTGGCCAGCACGAGGTCGACGATGTAGCCCTCCACGCGCTCGTCAACATACAGGTTGTTGAGTTCCGCGCGCGCGGCCAGAATTTGCTCAGGTCCAACCACCGCCCGCGCGGTCTCCGGTTTGCCCGTCCTGGCCATTCGCTGCATGATGATCATTTCTTCGTTGCGTGTAGGATAGCCAACCGTCACCTTGAGCATGAAACGATCCACCTGTGCCTCCGGCAAGCGGTATGTACCCTCTTGCTCTATCGGGTTTTGCGTGGCGAGAACGAGGAAGGGCTCGGGCAACGGAAACGTTGTGTCGCCGATGGTCACCTGTCGCTCCTGCATGGATTCGAGCAGCGCGCTTTGCACTTTGGCCGGCGCACGGTTTATCTCGTCGGCCAGTATCACATTGGCGAAGATGGGGCCCTTCTTCACCGCAAACCGAGCCTCCGCCTGATGGTAAATAAGCGTACCAATGAGGTCGGCCGGAAGAAGATCGGGCGTGAACTGGATCCGCTGAAAATCGGCCCGGACGGTTTGGGCCAGCGTTGATACAGCCAGCGTCTTGGCAAGGCCCGGCACACCTTCCAGCAGAACATGCCCGCCCGAAATCAGCCCAATCAGGAGCCTGTCAATCATATGCTCCTGCCCGACGACCACACGCCTGACCTCGTCCAACAGCGGCTGCACGAACTGGCTCTGAATTGCGACGCGCTCCGTGACTTCGGCCAAGTCGAAGGCTGCACGAGGTGCCGCGTCAGTTGGAAGCTGTTGGATATCGTGCATCGACGACGGAATGGATGACTGCGATGATACGAACACTATCCGGGCCTATTGCCCGTGCGTCGTCCTCCGAGCCCACTACTTTTCCCCACCAAGCATATGGCCCGGCCCATCGCATTTAGACCCAGATGTCGCCAGCCGACATGGCGTAACCATTCAGGAAGTCGGCAGCATTCATGGGGCGCCTTCCACCGCGCTGTATCTCAAGTATGTCAACAGCACCTTCGCCGCAGGCCACGACGATGCGGTTGTCGACGTTTACGACAGCACCTGGTGCCGCATCCGCCGAGGTCAAGTCGTTGAGCATCTGCGACCGAAGAATTTTGAGGGACTCGCCGTTATGCGTCGTCCACGCAGCCGGGTAGGGAGATAACGCACGAATGTGGTTGTGAACCTGCTTCGCGGGCTCACGCCAGCCCACACGCATATCGTCCTTGAAGACTTTTGGCGCGGAACTCGCAATTGCATCGTCCTGAGGAATCGAATCCGCCGTGCCAGTTTCAATCCTACGGACGGTTTCGACGACGGCCTCCGCGCCGAGAGCGGCCAGCCGGTCATGAAGGTCGCCACCTGACTCGTTAGGCCCGACGTCAATCCGTTTCTGCAAGATCATGTCGCCCGTGTCAACCTTTGGCTTCAAAAAAAAGGTCGTAACTCCAGTCTGTTCGACGCCCGCCATCAATGCGCGTTGAATGGGCGCGGCCCCCCGGAATGCCGGCAGAAGCGAGGCGTGCAGGTTGAACGCCCCCTTCCTGGCAAGCGCGTACACTTCGGGTGGCAGAATTCTGAATGCCACCACGACGATTATATCGGGGTCCAGGCTCCTGAGCTCGTCAACGAAGGATACATCGCTCAGCGACTCCGGCTCCATAACCTGAATTCCCTCGGATTGCGCGACCTGTTTCACCGCAGATGATCGAATGGCCTGCCCGCGACCGCCTTTTCGATCGGGAGATGTGACTACCGCAACCGGCACATACTCTGCCTCGATCAGCGCACGCAGGGGTGTCACGGCGAAGTCGGGTGTGCCCATATAAACAATGCTGGGGCGGGAATCAGTCACGGCGAAATCAGGCGAGGCGTTCAAAAAGCTACGCCCCAAGCAACGAGATGCATGGGGCGTTGGCTAATGAATAGCTGATCAGGGTGTGTCCGGCGCGGGCTACATCCGCGTGCGCTCATCCCAGATCGGAATGAGCAACTCGTAGTCGCCCATGCCTGTGTCGTCAACAAAATAAAACTGTCGGCCGTGATGGTTATAGTACCAGATTTCGTACGGCTTTGTGCCATAATTGAACGGATGGCGATCGACGATATCGGGTTCGCCAAACCGGATGTAAACCTCGCCCCGGTCTGTATTCCAGCCCGAGTCGTTGAGGCGGCTGTACTCCTCATTGGCGTACGAAACGCGGAAGTAATATTCCTCCATCCGTTCGTTTCGCTGGGTTCCCGGCGTCGGATCACGGCGATCCCAGAAGGACCGGAACAAGCGAAGTTTTTCCTCTTGCGTCTCCGCACGGCGCATGCCACGCACGTCGTCGTCCTGTGCTACATACCGCAGTTGGGAAATGGCCTGGTCGAGGTCTTGAATCTGGCCTTCCAAGCCCATCCATCGAACGGTAAACTCCTTATTCGCCTCGGCGACCAGCATGCCGTCGGCGGTCTCCAGACGAATGCTCAGGACGTAATCCCCGACCTGGAAGTTCTCCGTCTCGACGCGTAGCGTGGCCGGGTTCTTACCCGCCCGGACGCTTAGCTGCTCGGTAAGAGCGAGCGGAGTTCCTAGGTCCTCCCGTGCATTCTCCGAGAGCCCGAGCAGCGACCCAAACGAGGGACGTTCGCGGACGCGGTTCTTCATCGTTGCGACATACGAAACGCGGAGAGCCGTCGGCTGCTGGGCGTATATGTCGTAATAGACGGTGAAATGGTCCTGGTCCGTCCGGATGGCGCCACCGACGTTCGGGTGAAGTGTGCGACGGCTGCTGTCATAACGATCGAGCAGCAGAGGGTCGCTCATCGAGACGCCCCGATCAAATCGGTTGACGACCAGCGCCATCTCACGGATGAACGACCGGCGGCTGGCACCGTCTTCCACCTGGACTTCAACGGCATACCGACCCGGATCCACACTCACCGATTGCGTGGCGCGGTCAATCTCATCCGCTTGCGTTTCGTTGTAGTTGGCGACATTGACATCGCGCTCCCAAGTCCTGTTCGCAGCGAGGCCCAGCTGACGCCCCCGATCATCCACCCGGAAAATCTCGACCGTAACCTCGTACTTGGCCTCGAAACCTCCCGAAACCGAACGGAAACGCAGGTTTGAATACGGAATCGCCGTGTAAATGTCTACATGAGAAGAACCATCGGCACTTCGTTGGCTCACGACATCAAGGTCAAACTCGGGCTGATACGCCACCTGTGCCTGCGCGCTGGAGATCAAACTGATCAGACCCGCAATGAGGAAAAGCTTGCCTGCTGCCATCATGTGGCGCATTGGGTGGACGCCTGACCACTCTGATTTGGAGTAATGGACTCGCATACGCCCTGGAAACAACGTGAATAGGAAAACTGAAACGTTCGCTGCGCGGCTATGTGTCCCGAATTCGCTCGGAACCACACCCTAATATGAGGAACTCGCGCCCGAATCGCCACCCCGATTTTCTGAACCGCGCGGACACTTCGCTGAACCGGCAAATAATGGGCATCAGTGGTAGCGTTGTGCGGTCTCAGATGAACAGGGCCTGAACGAAGGCGGAGCGGTCGAAGACCTGGAGGTCGTCAATTCCCTCGCCGACGCCTATATACTTTACGGGAATTCGGAACTCGTTTGAAATGCCAATTGCAATGCCCCCTTTTGCGGTCCCGTCCAACTTGGTAAGTACGAGCCCGGTTACGTCCACATGCTGGGTAAATATCTCAGCCTGGCGTAGTGCGTTCTGGCCCGTTGAGGCATCAAGGACCAGCAAAACCTCGTGGGGCGCACCTTCGACCTGACGGTCCATCACCCGCTTCACCTTCGCCAGCTCCTCCATCAACCCAACCTGCGTGTGGAGGCGGCCCGCCGTATCGATCAGCACTACGTCGGCGTGACGCGATTTCGCTGCGGCCAGCGTATCGAAGGCGACGGCGGCAGGGTCGGCACCGTGGTACTGCTTGATGATTTCGGCACCCGACCGTTGTGCCCAGATCTCCAGCTGCTCGATTGCCGCGGCGCGAAAAGTATCCGCGGCGCCTAGTACCACCTTCTTTCCGGCGGCCTGATAGCGGTGCGCGATCTTGCCAATCGATGTTGTTTTGCCGACGCCGTTGACGCCAACGACCATGATAACGTGCGGATGGTTTGGAAGCGCAGCGTCAAAGTCGGCGGGCCGGTCAGTGCTATTGGATAGAAGCAGCTCCGCGATTTCGGCGCGGATAATGGTGTTCAACTCGGATGTCGAAACATATTTGTCGCGGCGTACGCGCGCTTCAATCTTGCCGATGATGTCCAACGTCGTCTTTACGCCGACGTCGCTGGCGACGAGGACCTCTTCCAGATTGTCGAGGACTTCCTCGTCAACTTCGTCTTTGCCCGCAACGGCCCTTCCGAGCCTCCCGAAAAAGCTCGATCGTGTCTTCTGGAGACCCGCTTCCAGGCGTTTCTGGGCGTTCTCCTGTTGCTTCTCTTCATTGCTGCCAAGGCCGAACCGTGCCATGCGTCTCTCGATGTCTATAGGGTTGGAGTAAAAACAAGAACTAACAGAGGGTAGGCGGTCCGCTTCCATCCGACACGAAGACCACATTGCCGTCTTCGTCCAAATCAACGGTAGAACCAACCCGCATGATGGCCCGGAAGCGCAGCGTGTATTCCACGATTGAGTAGAGCATGATTGCCGCGGTGGCCCATACGAAGGCTTCCATCGCCTGCGCCTGAGCACCTACGAGGGCGGCGATAACCGTCAACGCCAACGCGCTGACCGCAATCTTGCCCGACCACAGGCTTGTCGTAAACCGTCCGAGCCGTCGCGTCTGTAGTAGCCCACCGACTGCGAGAATGACATCGCGCGTCACCGCCAAAAGCACGAACCACAGCGGAAGATTTGGCTCCGAGGGCCGGGATAGCAGCGCAATGGTGACGCCGGCAGCCGCGATTTTATCGGCCGAGGCATCGAGCACCTTGCCCCATTCGGAGACCGTGTGGCTCCATCGCGCAACCCGCCCGTCGAAGAAATCGGTCGCGATGGCCAGGCCAATCAATCCAAACAAGGGCCCGATGGGGCCCCCTCGATAAACCAGCCACGTGATGGGCGCAACCAACAAAACCCGAATCAGACTGAGTGCGTTGGCTACGGTCCAGAATCGCCCCATTTCGGGGAAGGAAGGCGGGGGCGATATGGTGGAAGGCGGCTGCAATTCGCACGGTGAAGCGATTGAAGGTAGGCCAGTCCTAAAGCCCGATGCGTAAAGCGTGAATGGATACGGGACGACTAGCTTACCCAAGCTCGCCAACGCCGTACAGCTTGTACCTCGTCGTCTTATCCGCCGCTCTCGCCATTCAGCTAGCCTATTGGGTTTGCCTCGGCGTTGGCTTTTCGAGAGTGCGCAAGGATCAACCCGGGGAATCAGATGGCCGCTCAGAAGGCCTTCCGATTTCCGTCATCGTTGCCGCTCGAAACGAAGCGTCGCGTGTTCCGGCTCTTTTGGACGCACTAGAAGCGCAGACGCACGGTTCGTTTGAAGTGGTCGTCGCAGACGATGGCTCTATCGACGAAACGGCTGAATTGATCGATGCGCGGTCGGTCTTGTGGAAGGAAGGCGGCGGCCGGGCGCTTCGTTGTGTTCGCGTTTTGGAAGGAGCGGCGGAAGCAGCCGGCCTTCCTCGAAAGAAATACGCCCTCACTCGCGCCATCGCGGAGGCCGAACACGACCGGCTGGCCTTCACCGACGCTGACTGCATCCCCCCGCCCGAATGGCTGGCGACGTTGGCCCGATATGCCGCCCCTGATGGCAAGGATGGTGGAGCCGTGTTGGTCGGCTATGGGCCGTACCGGAAGGAGCCAGGACTTCTGAATGCGTTTGTCCGCTATGAGACGCTGCTGTCGGCTTTCTTGGCTGCGTCCGCCGTCGGGTGGAAGCGCCCGTTCATGGCCGTAGGCCGCAATTTTTCCTACACCAGGACACTCTTTGAGGATCTAGGAGGATTTGAACACTCGGCGGCGTCCCTCTCCGGCGATGACGATTTGCTGGTACAGGAAGTCGCACGAACGAGGGCGGCAAACGTCCGTTACGTGCTTGAGCCGGCCTCGTTTGTCGTTTCGGAAGCGCCGGACTCCTTCGGCGCGTGGCTCAGGCAGAAGCTCCGGCACACCTCGGCTGGGCGCTTTTACAGCAGAATGGCCAAAGCTCACCTGCTGATCTTTCACCTGTCGAGCCTGATACTTTGGCTAGGGGTACCCGTCCTCAGAATTTCGTCGGGCGTGTGGCTGGGCGCGGCATTGCTGGCCGTGCGCTTCCTCGTTCAGCGCGCCGCGCTTCTCCCCGCTGAAAACGTGTTTGGTGCGCGCGACCTTTCGCTCGCACAGCCGTTTTTCGACGGGCTTTACCTCGTCTACAATGTGGTGGTCGCACCGGTTGGTGCCGTCCTGAAGCCCAGGCGCTGGTAGCCCTACCGCGAGACCCGCGACGAGACCACGTCGTAGACGTTCGGCCCGCGGGCATCTACCTTGCCGCCACCAAACGAGCCGGACGCAATTCTGTCGATGCGCCGGAACGTCCCGACGTCGCCGGTGTCGTCCCTCGCTCCCACGAGGAGGGTGACGATGGAATTCCTCGGAAGATCGGGCAGAATGAATCGCGGAAGCGCAAACGACATCGACGACGAAGCGGCATCGAAGGCGGAACCGCTACCGGGCGAAACTTCCCCTAGCGTTCGGCCACGCGCATCCTCGACCACGATGCCATCGCCGATAAATATGACGTACTCATATCCCTCGCCACGCGGATAATCGTACAGCGCGTCGCGGCCTATCCGGTTTGCGCCGCCCTCCTCCGTGCTCAGCGCGATGGCCACAAACGTTGGAAGTGGGGTGCCGGAATCTGTCTCGGGCAATGCAACGAACTCCGCCCGGAAATAGGTCGCCGAGTCGTCCTCAGCTACCTCCAGATAGGTCGCATCAAGAGCCGATTCAGGAAATCCGATGGGATAGGTGTACGTGCTGGTCGCGCCCCGATCGTCGCCGTCGGGATCGGATTCGGTGAGGATGGCGCGCGCCCTAAGGTTGTCGCGCAGAATCTCGGACACGGCCAGCATCCGTTGCGCAGATTCCGTCTGCATGACGGGGTATCGTTCGGGAATGATCGGAGTGAGCCACGAAAAACCTGCCCACCACGATGGGTCGGACAAAGCAAAGCGACTCGTCGGCTCTCTACTTTCGCCGTTGACCTCAGACCCGGAGGGCGAAATCTGCACGCTCACAAGTTCCGCATCGGTTACGAGCGCAACGACAAGTTCCCTCCCAAACGCGCGGATGCGCAAGGCCGATGCGCTGGGAATCTCGCCTTCCGCTTTGGCCGACAGGTTCAACTCGTCCTCGCTTTGCTCAAGCGTTGCCGTCACAAATCCGTCGCCCATCCGAAAACGAACCTCGGTTTCCCCCCAGGATGTCGGCAAGTGGGGCTCAATGACAACCGTGTCCGCCGATGCGTACGTGATCCCTGCGAAGTCCTCGTACGCGTTGCGGATGAACTCGGCGAGGCTCCACGGCTGAACGGGCGTTCCTCCGGCGATAGGGTCTCCCCCGCGCTGCCTCGGATGCGCGTCAACGTTTTCCGGGATTGCGCCCACCATACCGACATTTTCAACAAGCGCGGCCTCCTTTTCAAATATCTCGGAGGCCAACTCAGCCGCACCTGTCTCCGCCATCAACGAAATCAGCGGCCCATTCAGCCACGTCCAGACGGGCCCGTTGAAGAGCGCGTCTGCCGTCAGATACGACGCCGGTTCATTCAGGTACGGATAAAAAAGCGAGTCGGCCTGAGCCCGCGTTGATATTCCGTGGGAATACGCCAATCGCTCCGCGAGAGCACGCGTTAGTCGCGCCTTCTCTTCCAGCGACAGGTCCAAATCGCGCAGCGCGAGAACGCCATTGGGGCGCAGGAATAAATCCGCTTGCCCCGCTACGTCAATCCGGTCGATCAGCTGCCCGTCCCTCACGAACCGTTCGGGGAAGTCGCGAAGCAATGCGGCGGCGCTGTCGGCATACCACGAACTCCCCTCGCGCCGCGCCACGCCCATGATCTCGGCGAAGGAAGCGGCGGCACGAAGGGCGCGATAGAGCGAGCCTTGCGCTTCAACCGGATAGCCTCCACGCGGTGTGGCCAGTTCGGGCCTCGCCGACGGACTCTGCATCCACGTTCCACCAGAAGGCGCGGTCAGAAACCCGCCCCCACCGATTTGCCGACCGTGGCGGTTGCTCTCCAGATAGAGACCTCGCATCGCAAAGGCCGTCTTGAACCAGAAGTTTGCACCACCGGCAACCAGTCCCCGATCTCCTGAGGTGCGGACGTAATCGCCCGCCGCCGCAAGATAGATTGGCGTCGCATCGGCGGTCGTGAACTCGTCCGCTCCTCTGGGCCGCACGACGTTTGGCGCACGTCCGAGGATATCCAGCCGCTCATCGAAAAGCTGCGCCCGCCCGTAAGTGACGAGTAGCGCTCGTGCCGTTTCCCAGTCGCCCGTGGCGAGTAGCGCATTCGTATTCGACAGGATGCTCCGGCCCGGAAGGGACTCGGCACCGGGAATGCCGGGCAGCAATACGGTCTCGTTAGAATCGCTGACGACCAAAGCGTTTAAGGATAACCGCGCCCAAGCGATGGCGCCGTTTACCTCCTCGTTCTCGGTTCGGATAAAAGAGGCGGCGAGAAGCTCGGCCATTCGCTCGCCACGTTCTCTCTTGAGGCGAGGGGCGTTGCGCAGTGCGTATGCGGCGAGAGAGTCTGCTTCGACCGCCGAACTTCCCGTGACAACAACGACAGCACCCGGCGTGGAAAATGCCATTTCGTTTTCGCTCGCCGTTCCGCCTTCCGCTCTGATGGCGGTCCACATCGTGTCCGAATCAGTCGGTCGACCGATGAGTAAAGAGGCCGCGCGCTCCACAACTACGGCCCCTTGCATCGTGCCGAGTGCAGGCCGGAAGGCGACCGTCCCAATCGAATCGGCAACCTCAACCAGCAGCGCGCCGTGTTCATCGAGCATGGTAACACGTTCGGCGATCTCGGCCTTGCGGTCTCCACGGATGCGATCCAAGAGCCGCCCGACGAAGCCCGACTCGTCCCGCTCGGCGTATGAACGGACGGCAAAATCCGGCCTGATGACTGCGTTCGTGCGTTCGTTGGCGGTCAGCAGGGTCGAGTCGTCGGCAATCCACCAATCCCAGCCATCGAGCATGCGAGTGCCGTCAACCGTCAGGCCCATGGCCGGATCATCGGGCGGAGCCGCCGCGGCGGCGTAGAAATACGCCCCAGCGCGGTCGGAGAAAAAGAACGCCCGGCGCGCGTTGAGTGTATCGTCCTCCGCTGGTGTATCGACGCTGACGGCTAGGTCTGCGAGCGCCTCCGGACCGTCGGCTTCGGGATGCTCGCTCACGTCGTCGCCTCCGCACGCGCCCAAAACGAGGACAACAGCGAGCAGAGTGAACAGGGCCAATTTCATGCGGACTGACTATTCGTCGAGGCCATGCGGACGAATGTCGTGCTGCCGGATTGGACGAAATACAACAAGCGTAAGAGGCGGTATTGGATTTTCGTGGATCACTGTTCCGTCACCGGGGAGTGTAATGACGATGGACGGTATGGCGGCGACATCGCCGCTGCTGCTGAAGATCGGCACGAGCGGCTCAACCTTGCCAGACCGCTCGATTCTTCTTTCTTCGTTGCTGAGATTGACCATGAAGATGAAGCGCTCGTCACCCGCGGTGCAGGCGAACGCAAATGGTCCTTCAGGAGCGTCCATTGCGATGGCCCTGGCCTCACCGGAGAGGACGCAGTGGGCCGCGAGGTTAGCCCAGCGAACCTCCGCCCCCGGAGGCCGGTGCTGCGCCAGCGCACATGGGCCGCCGATGTTCAGGATCAGTAGAAGGCCGATGAACCGCATCAAGGTTGAAAGAGTGTGACCCGCTAACGCCGCACCGGTCTAGAAATTCCCAATGCCGCGTTCGGGCTTGGCAAGCTGCCCGATATGGCAGGCTAGTGCGATCACCACCCACCCACCATCACTTGAGCACCATCATCCGCCTCGTCTCACGAAATGCCCCCGCGTCCAGCCGGTAGACGTACACACCCGCCGGAAGGCCCCCCGCAACGAAAGCGGCCTCATGCGATCCCGCCATCTGTACACCATCCACCAGCACGGCCACCGCGCGCCCCAGCACATCGTAGACTGCAAGCCGCATGCGTGTCGGCTCCGGCAATTGGTACGAGATTGTCGTCGATTCGGCGAACGGGTTCGGATAGGCCGGACCCAGCGCGAAACCGGAAGGAGACGCCTCGGGCTCTCCGGCCGTCGGCGGCGGCTGCGAAAGCTTCAGCGTCAGGTAGTCGGAACCAGGGCATGCCCCGCCGCCGATGGTTCCCCCAGTCACGTACACGTTCCCACCCGCATCAACGGCGATGTCTGCCGCTTCGTGCCCCGTGTTTTCCCCGTAACCCGGATAGAGGTACTCCCACGCGCGCTCCCCATCCGGCATGTACTTGAGCACTACGTAGTCGGCCCGCCCTACTGAGTTGACCGAGGTAACGTAGACGTTGCCGGTCGTATCAGCCGCCAGCCGGGGCGGCTTGGTGGCGAAGATCGCCGTGTGCGCGTACATCCGCGACCACTGGAGATTCCCACCCAGATCGTACTTTAGCAGCGTGTCGCCGCCGCCGCCCCGGGCCGCTGCGTACAGGTTGCCGTGGTCGTAGAGCAGGTCGTAGCACGCGGCCCCAGCGGGGCCGCTCTCGGGGTAGCGCCGCTCCCAGAGGGTCTCACCGTCCGGGCTGTATTTGATCGTCAGGCACTGCGTGCGGTCGTCGACGCTGTCGCTCCAGCCCGATACATAGACATTGTCGTCCTCGTCTACGGCGACGGCGAAGGCGTGGTCGCTAGGCACGTCCAGGGGGTCGGCCGGGCCGTTGTAATGGCGAGCCCAGAGCAGCGCGCCGCCGGGGTCGTACTTGAGCGTCGTGTAGTTCCACTGCGTGTCGTCGCCGGGATCCGTCAGACCCCAACTTTCCCCCGCGACCAGAATATTGCCTTCGGAGTCGAGCGCCAGGTCGTTGCCCTTGTCACTGTCATTCGCCGGGCCAGAGTAAAGGTTACCCCAGATCAGGGCGCCATCCGGGCTCAGCTTGACCGTTCGGATATCACCGAGTACCGTGCCTGCCCCTACGATATTGCCCTGCCCATCAAACGCCAGGCGGAAGAGCTCCCCGAAGTGCTCATAGACCCAGAGCGTCTCGCCCTCGGGCGTATACTTTATGGTGACCGGGGCGCCGGTGACGTAAAGATTGCCGTCGGGATCGGGCAGCAGGTCTCGGCCGAGATCGAACTCGTTGCCGACACTGTTGTACCGGCGCACCCATACCGTGTCGCCGTCGGCGTCGTACTTGAGCGTGGCGTAGTCGGGGTTCCCTCCGAACTCTCTGCTGGCCCCTGTCACGTATGCGTGCCCGGTTTCGTCCACGGCGACCGCGAACGCGTCTTCTACAGATTCGCCCGGCAGATCATAGCAACGCGCCCATTCCAGGACCTGCGCTCTCGGCGAGTATCCGACAAGCAGTATATGGGCTGTTACTGCCCATACCCTTGCACCCATAGTGCCCCTCCCACGATGTTAAGTAGTTGGATACTTGACGTTGACTATTTTTGCCACCGACGGTATCGAAGTCGCTCCGGAAAGACTTGCCGCCTTCGGCCGCAGCACGAACAGCATGTACATCCCCGGTGGAGCGACGTTCGCATTGGCCGACGCGGTCACGTTCCAGCTAGGGCCGTTGGTCGGATTGGTCGCAGAAAAGGCGAGGCCTATGGAGCGCTGGTCCATGTTCGTGGCGTGCGTCGCCGCACCAAGGTGGATAAGCCGGATCGACGCGATGTCGACGGAGGTGTCAACGACGAACGTCGTGCCATAGTTGACGGTGGCCGGGGCGTTGGTGATTACCGGCCGGTTGCCTTCGAACAGGTACCCCGGCGAGTAGAGCTCGATGTTGAACTCAAAGGCCGGGTTGAGGTGGGTTCCACTCGCCCAGACCCTGCCATCCGGAAGAAGAACGGCGGTAGAGTGGTAGACCCTCCGCCGGTTCATGGCGGGGAGCATTCTCCACGTGTTGCCGGCTACGTCGTAAAGCTCGGCCGTGTATACTGGGTCGTCGACGAGGTCGGTGAGGTTGCCGCCCACCACAACAATCGTATCATCAGGCAGGATGACGGCGTTCGCGTTCCGCCGCGCGAAGAACATCGAGGCGGCCGCAGTCCAGGTGGGTGTGGTGCGCGCCACATCCATGATCTCTGCAGTCTTGGTACCTGGGTTGTCTCCTCCAACTATCAAAACTTTGGCGGTTGTAGCGCCGGGAAGCAGGGGCAACAACACCGAGTTGCCGTCGTTCCGGTGCGTGGACCGCACGGGTCCGACAGCCGTCCAGTAGCCGGGCGCGGATTGGCCTCCCTGGCCTCCGAAGAATGGGTCGAATACCCACGCCTGCTTCATCGGCGAAGAATAGAACACCTTCCCCGCCCGTGATCCGAAAGGAATGACATGCGCCCCTGTATACAGGTCGCCGAACGGCTGGACGGCCTGCGGAGGATCCGCCATCTGGCTCCACCCGTTACCAAGATTGTAGATCTCCGGATCCTTGTTGACGACCGCCGCGCAGTTTCCTGAAAGATTCGAACGCAGACCCGACATCGCGAGAACTTTCCGGTATCCGGGATCCTCGCCAAGCGTGGTCAACGTCGGATACCAACGGCCGTCCGCCAAGAGATGCGGATTCAGCTGCGGGCCGGCAACGCCCCAAGCTTCCGACATGGGATCAAAAAGAAACGTATACCTCAGTCCGCGAGGAACGCCCGGGCAGGCGGGGTCATCGGGTCGCTGGCCTCCGGCCACCAGCAAGACGCCGTCCTCCATGTGCGAATGCCCGCTGCAGAAGATGTTCGGCGGTTCGGGATTGCCCGGCCAGGCGAGAAGATTCTGCGGCGCGCTCACTTGGTCCGGGTTGGCGGATCCCAGATCCGAGAGCGGAAGTTGCCGAACTCTGGAAAGTAGAGCACTTTCCATCCGCCCGTGTTACGGTTCGCGATAACCGCCGCATGAATGGCGCAATTGACCGTGTTAAGCTCACACTTGCTCGCGTTGAGCAGAAGCTCCCATTTGCCTGGATGCGGTGTAGGTAGGGCCATATCCGTTACCTCTGCCCAGCATCATGAATGAAAGGACGCCCACGTAATCCTCACATGAGACGGCCAGCAGCGGCGACCGTTCCCCGGCAGCCTGAGCGATTCAGCGCTAGGCGTCGTTCGTGTCTTCCTCCCAACCCTCAATCGCCTCCAGAACCGCATCCACAATCCCGTCCTGCTCTACCGTTCCGATGTTCTCGCCGCGCTTGAAGAGGTGGGCGCGGCCTCGACCCAGCGAAACGCCAAGATCTGCCCCGGCGGCTTCGCCCGGTCCGTTTACTGCACAGCCCATCAACGCAACATTGAGGTCTTTCGTAAACCCGCGTTTGTCAATGGCCTCTTCAACCGCATCCACTACAGAGAACAGATCGCCGGCCAGGCGACCGCACGTCGGGCAGGCGATGACGTTGACACCCGGGCGACCGAGACGGAGGCTCTTCAGGATCTGATGGCCGACTTCTACTTCGTTCACCGAGTCCGCCGCGAGCGAAACGCGGATGGTGTCTCCGATACCGTCGGCCAGCAAGCTGCCAATCCCAATCGAACTCTTGATCGTCCCGTTCCTGATGGAGCCTGCCTCCGTAACGCCGAGGTGCAGGGGAAAGTCGGTGCGCTCCGCCAACAGCCTGTACGACTGAATCATGTAGTACACGTCGGAGTGTTTCACCGAGATCACGATGTCCTCAAAGCCTTCTCGGGCACAAACCTCCACGTGCCGCATGGCGCTTTCGTACAGAGCCTCGGGCTGCGGGAAACCGTACTTGTCGAGGATGTCCTTTTCCAGTGAGCCCGCGTTGACGCCGATCCGAATCGGAATTCCCTTCTCCTTCGCTGCAGCCAGAACCTCCCGTTCCCACTCCTCCTTGCCAATGTTGCCGGGGTTCAGGCGGACTTTCGCTACGCCGGATTCGATGGCTTTCAGGGCATACTGGTAGTTGAAGTGGATGTCCGCCACTATAGGCACAGACGCACCGGCGACGATTACTGGCAACGCATCAGCATCTTCCGGGCGGGGAACGGCGACTCGGACGATGTCCGCGCCCGCGTCCGAAAGGGTCTTGATTTCCGCGAGGCACTTCTCGATGTCGTGCGTCTTCCCCGTCGTCATCGACTGGACGGAAATCGGCGCGCCTCCGCCAATTTGTACATCCCCCACGTGCACGGCGCGGGAGACACGGCGGGGGCGCTCTTTTACATGGGGTTGTTCCATCCTGGATCTCTATGAAAACGGATTTGCCCGCTGATACACGACGCGGCCTCGCGGGATTCGGGAAGGCCGCGCCAATTCCAAATCACCTGGTGCTCGTCCCTCGTTGCTGCGCCCGCTGCCGGTCGAACATGACCTGCTGGCCCGTTCCTGGTGGAACGTCGTAGGGGCTCGCGGGCAACTCGACCACCCGCAAGGTCGGGACCCCGTTGACGTCTACAAAGCGCTGCGGAGCGCCGTCGGGTTCCTCGCCATCTCCGAGGACAAGCACGGTTGTTCCCTGGCGAATAATCCGTCCGTCGGCGGTCATCAGGCCGCGATTGGCCGTGCCAGCGGTTGTCACCCAGCCGTCTGCCCAGTTGTAAATCCACTGGGCATCTCCAAGAATCAGGCGGACACATCCATGGCTGGCTGGGGCGCCCGTCGGCATCTGGTATTGATGGATGTGAATGCCCCGTTCGTGATGGAAGTTGAAGACCCAACGCATCAACCACGACTCCCCGGGTGGGCTCAGTGTGGAGACGCGGCTCTCCTCCTTCCAGTTAAAATTGAACCGTCCCGCGGGCGTCCGGCTTCCCTCGGTTCCCGTGTTCACGAGCCCCCAGCGTTCCAGGCGGCCATTCCCGTAGGCGGCCCATGCCTGGATTCCCTTGTGGATAATAAACAGCTTGTCGAACTCGGCGGCACCGTCGTAATGGCGCGGGAACGGCGCGTAGGCGCGGTGATCAAGGTCGTAATGCGTGGGGAGAATCAACGTGTCGCCAATCCCGAGATCGGCCACCTTCACTCTGTTGAAAAACTCTACCATGCCAAGCATCTCCTTGCCGGTATTGGCGTCGCCGCTGCCTACCATCTCGTAGAGATCATGCCGCGCCCAAATGGAGTTGCCCCGCTCATGATCCAGCACATAGTTGCGGTATGCGACTTCCGGAAGGAGCTCCAGACTGTCGCGACGGGCGTACAAAAGTTCAGCAACGTCGGACTGATTATAGAGGGCGCGTTGGGCGTCGACTGGGATCGCGAAGAGGGCGAAAAGGCCAAGAAGCGCGAGAGTTCGGATGGGGGACATCGGAGCCGATGAGGTAGGTCTTTGCAGCATGGCGAAAAAATACGAACGAGGCTACGTAAGGGTTCATTGCCAGCAAATCACTTTGGAATAATCCACCAAAGATAAACGGCGTAGATGGCGAGAAGAAGGAATCCCTCCCATCGCCGGGTCTTTGGACTTGCCCACAGCAACAAGCACGTCAGGGCGGAAACGCCGAGGAGTATCAGAAGCGCGTCGTTGCCAACACCGTCGCGGTTCATGGGCCGCGCCAGGGCAGCCGGGCCGAGGACGCCAAACGTGTTGAAGATATTGGAGCCGAGCGCGTTGCCCAGCGCGATATCGCCCTGTTTACGGAGGGCAGCTACCAGTGTGGTTGCGAATTCCGGCAGACTCGTTCCAACAGCAACGATTGTAAGCCCAATGACCGCCTCACTGATTTCGAGGCGCTCTGCCGTTGCGATCGCCCCAGCCAACAGCTGGTTGGAGCCGACGATCAATAGCGCGAGCCCACCGATGGTCAGGAGGAGATGGCGCGCCATCGGCACGTTGAGCTCTGCCACCGCGGCCTCTACCTGATCCGGCAGTTCGATCTCTCTCAACGCCCGGAATTCTTTTCGAGAGGAACGGATGCTTACAACCAGATACACCACGATGCCGACGGTAAGCACGGCGCCTTCCATTCTTCCGAGCCACCCATTAGATAGTAATAGAACGAGCAACACGGTGGATGCAAAGAGAACCGGGAGATCCCAACGCACAAGGCTTCTATGGATGACCATTGGACTCAGCGTGGCCGCGAAACCCACAATCAGGGCAAGATTGGCAATGTTTGAGCCCACCACGTTCCCGATCGCAAATCCGCCATCACCTCTTAGCGCCGCAGTAACACTCACCACAAGCTCTGGGCTGCTCGTTCCGAACGCCACGACTGTCAATCCAACCACAAGCGGTGTCAATCCGAATCGCAGCGCTAATGCGGATGCACCCCGAACGAGACCTTCCGCTCCGGCGAGGAGAAGTACAATCCCGATGCCCATCTGCCCAAAGCTCTGCAGCACATCCATATTTACGGGCATGTGTCAGAGACGGGCCAGGGGAGAAATCGGAACGTCGGAAACTACGCCGACTAGCCGGCTGCCTGGCGAAAGGTTGCGGTGCCCCGGCGAACGCGCCACGATGCCACTCTCAACTGCTCGATTTCAGCACGTCATTCCAAGCGAACGCCCACCGGAGATTCCGTCCCTCGGCGGCGTTGAGTTTGCAACAAGAGGTCGCGGAGTGCATCTGCATCTATCGCCTGTAGCCACTGGCTTTCGAAATTCGGTTGTTGCGCGAGGTGGGCGATGGCCGCGAGTGCGCGGAGGTGCATGTGCCGCTGGTCGGCGGACGTGACGAGTGCAAATACCGCCACCACATTTCCGCTGGAATCGGGAAAAATGATGCCTTCCCGGCAACGGGCTACCAGGAGCTCAAGCACACCTTTACCGCCAACGCGGAGGTGAGGAATGGCCAGCGTCGGGAGAATGACCGTGCTGCTCTCCGCTTCGCGGCTGAGCATTTGCTCCATAAAGGCCGCCGGCGTCAGCCCAACGCTCGGTGCCATGACGCGCGCTGCCTGTTTGACGAAGTTGGCTACGCCCATCGGCCCACTAAGGTCGAGAATGGGCGCGCGGGTCACCAGCGCGTCGAAGCCCGCGTTTGTTGGTTCTGCCGTTGTAAGGGCGTGAATGCTCAAAATGCGGTCGCCTGGCTTCAGGTCGAGGCCATCGTGAAAAGGCAGGTTTCCGCCGTCTCGTATGACCGCTACTGGTAAGGCTCTCACGTTTTGAAGTCTTCGAAAGAGCGCGTTCGGGCTCTCTGCGGCGTCCATCCGCGTCGTTTCTAATCGGACGCGGTTCTGCCCGACGAGGTATGCCCACTCGCTCAACAAGATCGGGCCGCCAAACAGCGTGGTCGCATGGAGGTGCTGCAAAAGCGCAGACTGTGTGGCGGCATCGGCATCCGAGCGCAAGACATGGATATCGGGGATAGCGAAGACGGTTCGACCCAGCTGGGCTGCCAGGGCGTTGACTTCGCCATTGGGCGTGACGGCTATCAAGTGCTGAACGTGCGCAGCCCCCGCCTCAGCGAGGTCCCGCTCGTCCAGAGCGTTGCCTTGCAAGGCCTGCAGACCCTCGCGTTCCGCGATTCTCACATGGTCGACGTTGGCATCGAGTACGGTAACCGACGTCCTGTCGCCGTGGGCAAGGATGGAGGCAAGCTGCCGAGCCGCCGGATTGGCACCGACAACCAGAATGCCATGCCGCTCCTCGTCCGAGCGCGCCAACTCGCCCCGAGCTCGCAGCCAGCCTACGCCCCATTTCAGCAGAACTGGCTCAAACGCCGTCGTAGCGATCGCCATAAAAACGAGCACCGAAAATATTTCGGCGCTGATCATCCCGATCGACAAAGCCAGCTGGGCGATGATGATCTCTACTGCACCGCGTCCGTTCATCCCGAGCCCCACGACAAGCCCTTCGCGCCACCCATAACCCGTGGGAAGATAGAAGAGCGTCGTACCGACTATCTTTCCGACCGTGGCCACTCCTATCAATCCCAGAAGCAGGACCAGATCTGTTCGAAATACATCAAGTGAGACAGCGAATCCCGCCGTGACAAAAAAGATTGGCGCGAGAAAACCAATCGACACGTCGCGGACGCGGTTCATCAGCTCTTGCGAAAGCGTGCGACCAAGCACGCTCTCTCGAAGGAAAAGACCGGCCAGAAAGGCTCCCAAAATGCCGTGCATCCCGACGAGACGCCCTGCGGCAGCGTAGAGAATCATGACTAGCATAAGCGCCATGAATAGCGTCGGCCCACTTGGAGACACCAAATCGACAAATCGACGCATAGCAGCGGGTAACACCTTCAGGCCGAAAAGTGCAGCTACGACGAAAAAGACAACCACCTGCCCGCCGACCAGCAACAGCTCCGTGCCACTCGTCTGTCCATCGGTCACGGAGATCACCACCGCGAAAATCACGAGGGCAGCCGTATCGGCGACGAGTGCTCCGGCCATCATGACATGCGCGATACGGGTATCGAGGAGGCGGAGGTCGACGAGAACCCGCGACTTGGTGGCGAGGCTGGTTACGCCAGCAGCGACGCCGACGAATAGTCCGGCGATGGGCGGTTGCCCCGCCAAGTTGACAACGAGGACGTAGCAGAGCACGAACGGAGTGACGAATCCTCCGAACGCTGCCAGGAGCCCACCTTTCGATGCGCGTCCCAGCTCGGCCGGGTCGATCTCCATGCCGATGTAAAGCATCATCAGGAGCACGCCTATTTCAGCGAGGACGGCAAGAGCCTCGCCTCCGTGCAATAGTCCTAATAACGGCGGACCAAGCAGAATGCCGACGAGCAGCTCGCCGAGTACCGCCGGATAGCCAAGACGACTGGAAGCCAGTCCCGCGCCCCAGGCGGCAAGGAGGACGAGGAGAAGATTGAGGAGATTGAGTTCCATAGTGGCAAGCAGCCGCGCTTTGAATGACCTCGGTACAGATTTCCGGCTCAGCCCCTATCCAACGTGCCATCAAGGCCGGGACGGTTCCTCATCCCGTTTTCTCGAGTCCGCTTTCCTTCTTCCCCGGGGGCTGGCACTCATTGGGCTCACGTTCATACATGGCTAACAAGGCAAGCCATTCCAGGCTCATCTGCGCCGATCGCCTCACAGCGACTGCACTTCTGCGGACAAACGAATTCGCTTTGCGCATAGATGGTAGGAGGTAATCCTGTACCAGGACAAGTCTGCTGATCCACGCGCCTGATCGCGGACAGGCACCGTTCGTGTTGGCCAAATCTACACAACGAAGCGTTAGTTCTCACCAACCGTGCCGTCGGACCAGCGCAACCGCACAATGAGCGGACGATGGTCGGAGAACTGGACATTGGGGACCTCCGCGTCAACAACTTCCCAAGCCTCGTCGACCAACGCGAAATCTATTCGGACGAAGGGCTTGTCTGAGCGGTAGGTATGCCCCGCTCCGGCACCGGCGATTCTGAAGGCATCGGTGCGATTCCCGCGAAGGCGCTTGTACGTCCACGTGTGGGCCGTGTCGTTGAAGTCGCCGAGAACGATGACGGGAAGCACGTCCTCGTCGATCCTCGCAGCGAGCGCGTCAACCTCTTCAGCGCGCCGTCGGTACACATCGCGGTAGCGAGTCAGGTAGGGCATCCACGTATTGATCTCGAACGGGAGGATGCGGTCGTGCCAGGGCTTCTGCACGCCAAAGGAGCGCAGGTGCGTGTTGTAGAGAACTCCCTCGCGCCCCTGCCAGCGAAAATGTGTGCGGATGGCCATGGATATCGCGGGGTCTGCGGCCGCCCCCAAACGCACTGCCGTCTGCTCGATGATCTCGATTTCGCCAGGCTGTTCGCGAACGAGCAACGGCACGGCTGTCGAATTATTTCTCCAGGCTGGCTGGCTGCTCATTTGGAGTGGCACGGCGAGTCGGTAGGCAAGCGAGTCCACCAGGGACATGATTTGCGGTGGCCGGCGCTCCGGCGTACCGGACGAGGCTCCCTCGACCCAGGCCTCCTGAAATCCGATGATATCGGGCTCGTACGAACGCACCAACGTGATGATGGAGTCGCCGAGCGCATCGCCACTCGGCCCTGCTTGAGGCACATTGAACGACATCACGACCAGATCATCCTCGGCAGGTTCAACACTCCGGCCAAATCTGTCAGGAGGAAACGCCCGAAGCCCAACGACCCCTAGCACTACCACGTGAATCGCAAGCAAGAACCACTTGCGCGTCAGAACCGTGACGGCCGCGGCAAATATCGTTGGGACCACGAAGTAGGGGAGCGCGATGGCGATGAGCTGCACCCACCAGAAATTCCGCGGATGCAGGCTCCCTGCTGAGAGTCCCAACCCAACAACGACAAGCAACGAGAGATCGGCCAGCACGAAGAGCACCCAGAGTATCCGGCCCAGCCAGTGCCCCAAACGCGACTTGCGAACTGGCGCAGACGTCGGCGGAAGGCTGACCCTATCTGTTTCGTCCCGTAGCCGTTCAGGCTTTTCGACTAGCGTCGTCAAGGGTTCGTTTCTCCTCGTCTGTAAGTGAGTCGTAGCCTTTTTCCAGAATCTTGTCGAGAATGCTATCCACGTTGCCCAAGGCAAAGCCCCCTTGTTGCCTCTTTGTCGCGGCTCGCTCTGAACGCGGGGAGGGCTGATCGTCGTCTTCCCGTGAGGTCCACCTTCGGAGGCGTTCCCCTGCTGCAGATCCTCCTCTTGACGAAGGACTGTAGCCTCCGTATCTGCCTCCCGCATTCGCAAAAAGAGGTTGCGCCCACGCGGCGAGATCGACGCCTTGCTTCTGAGCATAGCCGAAGACGGAGCCCATCACCGCCCCTCCAATATGGGTCGGATCGAATCCGCCAAGCAGAACTTCGATCAGAACAAACCCAACCGCAATCCACTTCAATGGAACAACGCCCAGAAACAGCAGACCCATCCCCCGGTCGGGATGCAATGTGGCCACGCAACAAAGCACGCCAAGTGCCGCAGGCCACGCTCCATGAAGAGCATACTGCCCGACGGCTTCGGTGGGCAGCGAAGCGAGCATGAAAAAGCCAATCGCGGCAAACGCACCGGCAACGGTCGTAATCACATACAGGCCAAACAATCGGTGGGCACCGTAAAACTCCTCGTAGTCCCGGCCCATCCAATACAACCACAGCATGGCGAAAATGACGCCAATAAGGCCCCACAAGGAGGCTTCGAGATTGAGGAACCCGTACGTCAAGAGCGACCATGGCTTCAGAAAAGCGCCGGGGAATTCGGGATGCAACGCCAGGTACGTCCGAACAAACGAGTTGACCGGTGGAAAAAACCGGAGGAACACCCAGGCGGTGTAGGCCGCCATGTTGATGGTTAGCAACAGACGAAGAGCGGACGGGAGATTGGCCCGCCAGACCTGGAAACGATAGATGGGGGACTGTGGATCGGCCATGGGCCTTGCTGTTCCGGCTGTTATATGGCTTGGCTGCGGACTGGCTTGGCGGGCAGTCGGCCGCGCCAGTATTGTATGAGGAGGAAACCGGTCAACATGCCGCCAACGTGGGCGAAGTTGGCAATACCGTTGTTGGTGCCACTGATCCCGGAGAAAAGGTCGAATGCGGCCATTCCAAGAACAAGCCACTTGGCCGGAATCGGAACAAAGAAATAGAGGTAGATGGGCTCATTAGGGTAAAGAAGGGCAAAAGCGGCTAGCACACCCAGGACTGCCCCCGAGGCTCCAAGGGTTGGATACGGAGAGAGTTCACCGATACCAAAAAGAACGGGCGCGGACACGACAAGCAGTTGCAGGAGGCTCGCGCCGAGCAGGCAGACAAAGTAGAAAACTGCAAATCGGCGTGACCCAAGCGCGTTCTCGATCCGCATCCCAAACATCCAAAGCCCGAACATATTGAAGAGAATGTGCGAGACGCCACCGTGGAGGAAGCCAGCGGTAACCAACTGCCATGGGTAGAACGTCCCAAGATCGATCATCCCATATTGCGAGGGAAGCTGGGCGGGAGTGCCTATCGGCCAAAGGGCGAAGAAATATTCGACCGGTCCCCAGAAAGGGTTGCCGAAGTTCGCCTGGAGCACGTACTGAGCCAGGAAAATCAGCCCGTTGACAATCAAGAGATTCTTGACCACGGGAGGCATTATCGAAAAGGCCGTTGTCGGACGGTACGCGTTCTGAACCACAGAATGAATCGTATGCGTGAAAGAGATGGTCCGCTCGAACGGGCAGGCCAAAGGCAAGTTGCAACCTCTCCGTCGGCAACCCCGTTCGTCTTGCGCGAAAAGTTTGACAATGAGACGATCCGCTGCCGATAGCCGTTATTCTTCGGACTGACGCGGGAGCTAGAGATCCCCATCACACGAAACGTCCTGCGAAAACCACGAACACGTTGACGCTTTTCCTTTCGGATCTCCACCTTGGGCGCGGCAGGGCCGATGAAAGTGCTGCCGCGGAGAGGGACGTTGTTCTGATGCTCCGCGCCCACGAGGACAGGATCGTAGAAGAGAAAGGATCTCTGTACTTCATCGGCGACGTGTTCGATCAATACATGGAATACAAGCATCTCGTGCCCAAAGGCTTCACGCGATTTCTGGGTTTACTCGCCAAGTGGACCGATCTCGGTATCCCGGTCACCTATGTGGTTGGAAACAGGGATCCGTGGCATATCGATTATTTCGAGCGGGAGCTCGGCGTACACATCGTGCTGAAAACCCTAAATGACGCCGCAGATGGCCTGTGTTTTCATGCCGCGCACGGCGACGGCCTCGTACCCGGTGAGTGGTTCTCCAACCGAATCCGCCCCTTACTCCGGAGCCGATTCGCTTCTCGCCTTTTCAGGATGGCTCTCCCGGGCGACTCGGCATTCGCCCTGACTCGGTGGGTTGCCCGAACCTTTAGTTCGGATGGCGCCTCGCAAGACGACACGGTTGCGGCGCTACTGACCTACGCAAAAGGCGTGTTGTCGCGATCTGAGATAAATCTTGTCGTCCTCGGCCATTGTCACAGAGCTGCTTGTCTCCGCATGGCCGGTGGTACCTATCTAAACCCCGGATACTGGTTCGCTGATCGTACCTTTGGATACCTGGATTCGACCGGGCCCACGCTCTTTCGCTGGGTGGGTGGGCGGGCCGAACGCATGGATGCATCCGTATCTGCGACACTCCTCGGTGTTGTTCACTAATCGTCCCCCCAAAATCGCCCCTTGCAGGCCGCTGCTGCATGGCTGACCCAACGTATTCCGATTCAGAGCTAGACCGCTACTTCAGCGATCCCCAGACCCGCCATTCTTCCGAGGGCGACGGCTCGGCAGCGGTTGCCCCGATCACGCCGGTCCGCCATTCGAACGGCAAGCCGCCTTCACATGACCCTCGGCGGAGTGAAACCGAAGACCGCGTACGAAAGGTTTTCAGGGGTATGCTGATTGGCGTCGGCGTGTTCTCCGTTCTGGTACTGGCGTGGCTCATCTGGCTGTCCCGCGATCTGCCCTCGCTTGAGCAGATCGAGAATCCGCGCAATCTGCTGGCCACGGTTGTCCTGTCGGCGGATAGCGTTGAATTGGCGCGGTATTATGATGGCGAGAACCGGACGTGGGTCCCGCTTGGCGAGATCTCCGAACACGTTGTCAACGCGCTGATTTCCACAGAGGACCGCGACTTTCGCAAGCACTGGGGAGTCCACATGCGGCGAACGCTTCAGGCACCCTTCCTGACCCTTGCCGGCAGGGCCCAAGGTGGATCGACGATAACCCAGCAACTTGCCCGCAACCTTTACAGCGAAGTTGGCTTTCGTCGGAATGTCAACCGAAAGGTTAAAGAGATTCTGACCGCGATTCGGATTGAGCGCACCTACACGAAGGAAGAGATCCTGGAAGCCTACCTGAACACAGTTCCCTTCCGGTACAACGCGTTTGGTATCGAGTCGGCAGCAAAAACGTACTTCAACCGGACGGCCGCCGAGTTGAATCCGGAGCAGTCGGCGACACTTATAGGGATGCTGGCCGCCAATACCTACTTTGACCCAAAACGAAATCCCGAGAACTCATTGCGGCGGCGCAATGTGGTCTTGAACAACATGGTGGAGAGCGGATTCCTCGACGCTGGATACTTCGCTGAAGTCCGAGACCAGCCGATTGTGCTCGAGTTCGAGCCCTACTCTTTTGAGAACAACCCTGCGCCACACTTTGCCGAGTACCTCAGGCAGTGGTTCGGGAAGTGGTGCGAGCGGAACGGCTACGACCCGTATGGCGACGGACTCGTCATTCACACCACGATCGACTCCCGCCTACAAACCCTAGCGACCGAAGCATTGAGGACGCAAATGGAAGGCCTTCAGGCCGTCGTCGATGTCGAATGGAGCAGTGCGGGAGGATTTAGCCTGGGTACGTCAACGGCTCCTTACTTACGCCGTGTTGAGCAGGGCAACGTAGAAGCATTCGCCTACTGGTGGCAGCGGTATGCCAATCTTGTCGATGTATTTATTGCCGAAACCGCCGACTTCCAACGGTTCCGTGAACGAGGAACCAGCCGCGATGAAGCCGTCGCCCAGCTTCGCGCCAACGATGATTTCATGGACTCTCTGAGGACGGCGAAAACGCATCTCGAGTCCGGCCTGGTAGCGATGGATCCACACACGGGGCAGGTGCGCGCCTGGGTGGGTGGTCGCGATTTCGTCGTCGACAAGTTTGATCACGTCGCGCAAGCGCGGAGACAACCCGGCTCAACCTTCAAACCATTCGCCTATACGGCCGCTTTCGACAACGGGTACTCCCCGACTTATCACGTGCTGGACGCACCGTTCACATGGCAGGGGTGGCGTCCTCTCAATGCCGGAGGTACGTCCGGCGGCTACGTCTCGCTTCGGCAGGGGCTGGCCTACTCGAAAAACATCGTCGCCGCCCGCGTTACGCAGTTGGTAGGCGCTGCGGAGGTTGCTCGATACGCGCAGCGTCTCGGAATCCAAAGCCCGCTGGACATTACGCCGAACGATCCCGACGACGATCCGGTCTACCCGAACTCTATAGCATTGGGTGTCATGGATGTCTCTCTGTATGAGATGGCGTCGGCATATTCAACGCTGGCCGACGGCGGCATTTATCATGAGCCCACTTTTGTGGCTCGCATCGAAGACCGATATGGCAACACGGTGGTCGACTTCACTCCTACCGGAAGGGAGGTTTTGAGCCCATCGACGGCCTACACGGTGGTCGATGTGATGCGCGATGTCGTAGCCATGGGCACGGCGCGCAGCCTCCGTGCTAGTTTCAGTATTGGAGGCATCGAGCTGGCGGGCAAGACTGGAACCACCCAGGAAAGCTCAGATGGCTGGTTCATGGCCATGAACCCCGATATGGTCGTGGGCTCATGGGTCGGTTTCAACGACCGTCAGATCAAGTTCCGTTCGAGTTACTGGGGACAAGGCGCACACACGGGTATGCTCGTCGTGGGAGAGTTCCTCGAACGGCTCCAGAACGATGCGCCCGAATCGCTCCGCCTCGACCCCAGCCGCCGTTTTGAAGAGCCGGAAAACTACAAGCCACCTTCACGGCGCGGCTATGCGAGCGGCGGCGAGTCCGGCGGAGTCCGCCGCAGACGGGGCACAACAGGCGGCGATGGGAACGCCGACGACAGACCCGCGCGCGATCTCCTCGATCGCTGGCGTCAACGCGAGTCGACGGAAGGTGGTGGGGAGACTGGCAATGCAGACGCGGGTCGCATTGGCTGGTAAGCCTGGATTGGCTGCTGCCTGGACGTTGCTGCCAAGTCAATCCAGACGCGGCAGCCGACCTGCTCCAGTGCAGCCGCGGCCTCTCTCGCGTCTATGGACGACTCAAAAACACCGAAAACAGCAGCACCGGAACCGGAAAGGGCAGCATAACCTGCCCCACTTTCCAATAGCAGTTGTTTCGCACGGACAACAACAGGCAAGCGATCTAGAATCACTCGCTCGAAATCGTTGACAAGGTGTGCTCGCCACTCTTCCAGATCATTTCGCAACACGATAGAGACGAGGTCCGGGCGATCCTGACCATTGGGTTCGACGAGTTGATAAGCCTCCGAAGTCGAAATGAACACGGGTGGTACCGCAACTACGACGTCGAAAGGCAATCGGTACGGCGCGCCGTCCGTCGTCGTGATTGGAGAAATCACTTCGCCCCTGCCCGACGTGACGGCGGCGTTCGGCTGCAGAAAAAAGGGGACGTCTGAACCGAGTTCGGCTGCCATCCTCGAAAGTTCATCCGCTGGCACGTCCAGATTCCATACGTCCGACAGTAGCAGCAACGTAGTCGCAGCATCCGATGAGCCACCACCAAGCCCCGCTCCACTAGGAATATTCTTATCCAGCTGCAACGCGACCCCGATCTGAGCACCCGCCCGTCTAGCCAACAGTTTTGCTGCACGAACAACAAGATTGGTGTCGTCAGTGGGCAGTGATTGATCCGAACATGAAAATTCGATAGCCGACGCGTGGGATGCGCTCAGGAAATCGGACCAGCCTATCGGCACCATCACTGTTTTCACCTCGTGAAATCCATCTGCACGTTTCCACAGAACGTGGAGGCCCAAATTCACTTTTGCGGACGCATGTCTCTGCCTAAAACCAGTCATGCGCCAACGGTGAAAAGGGTGCTAGGAGGCTGAATTCGAACGAATGCACACATCGGCAGTTTGGTGCGTCGGAGAGGCGAACGTACCTTTGCGGTCTGCATTTTACGATTTCTGGCCTGAATGATTGTTCGACGTCCGCTGGTTGTTCTCCTCCGAAGTGTCGCGGTTTTTGCGTCCTTGGGCCTGTTCGCCCCCGTGGCCTCGGCTCAACTGATCAATGGCGACGATGTGGCCTCGCGCATCCTGCAACGGCAGCTCCCGTCTGCCCCATCTTTTCCCGATGATCGCGTGCCGATGGAAGGACCAATCGATCCTGGTTCCTACATAGTTGGGCCGGGTGATGGTTTCGAGGTCGTTATTGGTGGGCGGTTCTCAGTCAGTCGGAAAATCTGGGTTTCGGCGGACGGCACACTGGTGGTCCCGGATGTGGGCAGCTTTGATGTCGCGGATCGATCTCTTCGTGACGTGCAGCGTGAGCTCCGCGCTGGAGTCCAGCGGAACTTCCGAAATGTAGAGACCGACATCGTGCTCGCCGAGCCTCGGCAGTTCTATGTTCATGTCTCTGGGGCCGTTCTGATTCCAGGTCGCCACGTCATGACACCCATAGCGCGCGTGGATGATGCGTTGGCGGCCGCAATGGGTGGCGTCCGTCCTCAACAACTTGTCGGCTCTTCAATAAGTCGTCAGGCGCTAACGGCACGCGCGAATACCACCTCGGAAGCTCTAACACTCGAACCGGGAAATCTGACACCGACCAGGCCTTTGATTCCAGAGTCGGATTACATTCCGGCTTTTCGGAACGTGCTCGTCACGCACCGGGATGGGACGACCGACCGGGTTGACCTGCTGAGGTATTACTCGACAGGCTCGGTCGAGGCGAATCCCTACCTGCGCGATGGCGACGCCATTTCTGTGCAATTTTTTAATCCGACGGCAACGAGTGTGGCCGTGGCTGGCGCTGTCGCAGAACCAGGCGTATATGACTATCGCCCCGACGACACGGCGCTCTCACTTCTGCTCGTCGCCGTAGGTGCCAATGTAGCCGAGCAGGTCAACGAGGTTCGGCTGCTAAGATCTGCCGGAGGCACTTCACGTGAATTCACGCTGCGTGCCGGGGATTTGGCAACCACGCCATTGGAGCCCGGGGATCGGTTATTCGTGCTGCCAATTGCGGCGAACCGAGGGACGGCGGAGGTCGTCGGAGCCGCGTTCTTCCCCTCTTCGTATCCAATTACCATCGGCGAGACAACGCTTCGTGATCTTGTTGAGATGGCTGGCGGGTTTACGCCAAATGCGCTTGTACACGGCGCCTACCTCGAGCGCGAGACGCCCATTCTGGATGCCCAACTGTACCCGGGGAATCGGGAGCTGGCTCTGGAACCCACGCTGCGTAATGACATCCGGGAGGGCGCTCTCGCTGCTGCCGTATTCGACCTGACTCGACTCTCGACACTCACTTTTGTAGAAAAGCAGTACATGGCGCGCGAGTTCATCGACAACCAGCGGGTGTCCATTGATTTTGAAACGGCGTTTCAGGATACGGCCTCTCCCATCTTAATTCAGGATGGCGACAGAGTCGTCATTCCTTATGATCTCGGGAGTATCTACGTATTCGGCCAGGTACCTCAACCCGGCCATATCCCCTTCACCGTAGGCCAGACGGCGGAACATTATATTGCCCTCGCCGGAGGGCGAACCGCCGCCGCTACGGACACGTACGTGTTGGCAGCCTCTGGCACAGTAATCTCGGTCGATCAGGCGGGACCGTTGAGATCCGGCGATCTCATTTTTGTCAACCGCGAGCCCGTGGCCGAAGACCGTGGCATGCAACAAGTAGTACTTCAGGAAAGAAGCATGGAGTTTCAGGAAAACCGCGCACGAAGTGACGCGCAATTCCGCATTATTTCTACCGTTCTCGCCGCCGTATCGACTGCCGTTACGGTAGCCTTGCTTTTTCAGAAATAGACTATGGTGGAGACCGGCGTCGGAAAAGCGCAAAGAGCCCTCATGGAAACAGAACGTAGGCGCACCATGGACGAGAACGCCGAAAACGGCCGACGGCCGTATCGAGAGTTCTCCGATGAGGAACGCGGTATCGGCGCAGATACGTTCTGGTGGGCCATGCGAACCCTTTTTCGAAGTCGTTGGCTTATTATTCTCGCCACAATCCTGGCCGGCATCGGCTCGATCATCATTAGTCTTTCCCTGCCGGTATGGTACAAGGCTGAAACGCGCGTCTTGCTGCCAGCGGGCGGCGGCTCTTCCATTCTTGGGATGCTCGAAAGCGCCGTTCCGGGAGCAATTTCCCTTCTGGAAGGAACGGGTGGAGAGTACACGCGATACCTCTCCATCCTCACCAGTAGAACGATGCTGGATAGAACGGTTGATCGGTTTGATCTCGAAACAGTCTATGAGACTAGCGACGAATTCGATCCCCGGGCCGCAGCCATAGAGAAGCTGGTCGATAATCTGGATTACGTTGTTGCGTTGGATTTCGATTACCTGGAGGTTGGCGTTTACGACCGTGACCCGCAGCGGGCGGCGAACATCACCAACTATATGGTCGAAGAACTCAATAAACAAAACGTAGCTTTGACGGCAGCCAATGCAAGGCAGACAAGAGAATTCATCGAACAAAGATTAGGTGAGGTTAGCGTGGACCTGGACTCGGCTCAGGTTGATCTGCAGGGGTTTCAGGAGCGGAACGGCGTGCTTGATTTGGAGCGTCAAGGAACCGCCTTTTTCGAAGCCGTAGCAAACATTCGGGCGGAAGTCGTCCAGTTAGAGGTGCAGTATGGCGCATTGCGAATGCAGTATGGCG
The DNA here is from genome assembly GCA_041748175.1 of Rubricoccaceae bacterium. Taxonomy (GTDB): domain Bacteria; phylum Bacteroidota; class Rhodothermia; order Rhodothermales; family Rubricoccaceae; genus JAHEJB01. The sequence goes on along the minus strand of JBGTDU010000069.1, from coordinate 10,741 downwards.
ACGAGAACTCTGAGGTGGTGGCTGCGCGCGATGCGCTTGCCGCTGCGCAGAGCTCACTTGATGGCTTCATGCGCGGCGAAGAAGAGCTTTTGCCAGTCGCCCTTCGCGATCTCCCGGAAGTAAGCCGACAGTATGCGAGGCTCTATCAGGAAGTTGTCATTCAGAGCAGTATAATGGAAGCTATTTATCCGTTGTTGGAACAGGCGCGGTTTGTAGAAGAGAATGAAGCCGTCGCGGTTCAAGTGCTTGACCCAGCCATCGCGCCAAAGAAAAAGGCGAAGCCAAGGCGAGCGATTATCGTCGTAGCGGCAACGGCATCGGTGTTGATGCTCGTCTGTATGTTCGTGCTCGCATGGGCGTGGTGGAAAGCCAACCATGGCTGGATTGCCGACCGACTCTCGGCCAAAGATGCTTAGGCTCTCGCTATTATCGCCTCGGCGAACCTTTCGGGCAAATAAGTCCGCGTCTGGATCTGCCGAAAGAAAAGTGGCGGGCCCTCTGGAGAGGTGGTATCACGGTGCGTTTCGTCCCTGCACCCAGACTCCAGGCGGCAGGTGAAGCCTCACGACGCGGCTCAGACAACCCGGTCAGCACGCACAGAAACTGACACGCCTGTCAACACCCTGGGAATCTCTCCGGTGGCGTTCGACGCCGAGCTCGCCAACTCGACGATAGCGAAGAATACGATTGCCTTAACGGCCGCACGGGGCGTAACGGCAGTGCTCGCCCTGATCGTTTCGGCCTACCTGACCCGTGTGCTTTCTCCACGGTACTTTGGCATTCTGGGGTTCGGGACAGCTCTTCTTTCCTACTTCTCCCTCCTTGTAACGCTGGGATTCAGCGCGCTAGGTGCGCGTGAAATTGCTCGGCAGCCCGCTATCATTTCGTCATGGGCGTCACGCATTACCTCGCTGAAGTTATTTCTGTGCGTCCCTGTCTATCTCGCTTTTCTTGGGGTGGTAATCGTCCTACCCAAGGACCCACTCGTTAAACAGGTTCTAGCTGTCCAGGGACTGCTCTTGTTCGGATTAGCGATCTCCGTTGAATGGGTCTATCAAGGTATAGAGCGGATGGGCGTGCTGGCGGTTCGCAATGTCGCCGTTGCATTGCTCCATGTTTGTGCGGTGGTTTTGTTTGTCCGAGAACCGTCTGATATTCTCCTCGCCGCCGGCGCCGCCGTAGCCGCTGTCGTAGTTGGCAATGTGTGGATCATGGTAACGTACACGAGGGATTTCGAAGGGCTGCGTTTCCGTTTCGAGCCGGATAGATGGAAGCCACTCATTAGATCGGCCCTCCCTATTGCGGCTTCTTCATTCATGATCGCCGTCTTCTATTCGTTCGACCAGGTGATGATCGGCCTGATTCGCAGTGAAACAGAAGTAGGGCTCTATACGGCGGGTTACCGACTGCTTATAGCCGCACTCGTGCCCGCCCAAATCATCTATTTGGCGTTTTTTCCGAGTCTCTCTGCGTCTTTTGGCGATGCGGAGCGCATGCGCCATCGGGCAGCTTTGTTTACTCGCTCCATGGCTGCGGTCGGCCTCCCGGTTGCGGTTGGTGGCGCGATACACGCTAGCCCGTTGCTCGCCGCCTTTGCCGGAAGCGCCTACCTGCCAGGAGCTTTTGCCTTTGCTCTCCTGATGACGAATGCGGGCCTGGTCTACATCAACATGGCATATGGCCAACCCTTGATCGCATGGAATCGGCAGAAGGCCTACTTCGGAGCTGTCGGAGCAGGGGCGGCAACAAACATCGTTCTCAATGCCTTATTGATCCCATCCTTTGGGTTGGACGGAGCGGCTGCGGCGACAGTACTTAGTGAATTAGTCGTGTTTTTTGGAGTTGCATATCTTCACTGGAAAGCCGTCCGTGATCTGTATCTCTCTGTGTGGGCGCGCGCGGCTCTCGCCGCCGGACTGGGGGTCGGAGGGGTCCTGCTCGGACTGCAAGCCCTTGGTGTTGGTCCATTATGGGCCGGGCTGGCTACCATCCCAGCATATGGGCTGATAGCCTGGGCACTTAAGGTTCTCGACCCTCGCGCCATTTTCAACACCCTCCGAAACTCCCGCGAGAGCTAACGTAGTTGATTCGCACAATGACACCGGTCCAAGAATTTCACGGCGGATGATTGACGTTCCCTCAGGAATGCGGAGAGGTTTGCTCGTCCAGTTCGTCGCCCATTTCATCTGCTCTTGCCAACCACGCGAAATTGGCTTGGCTAGACTCTCGGATGCCCAAATCGAAACACTATGACTTTCTGATTGTGGGCGCGGGCCTTACGGGCGCGGTGCTGGCGGAGAGACTCGCAAGCCAACTCGGCAAGCGCGTTCTCGTGGTGGATCGCCGGCCCCACATCGCCGGGAATGCGTACGACACGCATGACGAGTATGGGGTGCTGATTCATCGGTATGGGCCACATCTGTTTCATACCAACAGCGTCCAGATTTGGAATTACCTCTCACAGTTCACCGACTGGCACCCCTACGAGCATCGGGTTCTCGCGGAGATCGACGGCCAGCAGGTGCCTGTTCCATTCAACCTGACATCCCTCCATCGTCTTCTTCCGTCGGCTCAGGCCGTGCGCCTGGAGCAGCTGCTGGCCGCACGCTACGGCATGGAATGCAAAGTGCCGATCCTCAAACTCAGGGAGGATGCCCACGTGGCACGCGACCTGGTAAAAAGAGATGCTGAGGATCTTCGCTGGCTCGCTGATTATATATACAACAACGTGTTTTATGGCTACACAACGAAGCAGTGGGGTCTGACGCCAGAGGAACTTGGACCAAGTATCTCCGGACGTGTACCGGTGCACGTGTCGTGGGACGACCGCTATTTTCAAGACACCCACCAGGCACTACCTGAAAAAGGTTACACCGCGTTGGTCCGTTCGCTGCTCGACCATGGCAAAATTGATGTTGAAACGAAGACGAGTTTTGAGGATGCCGCGTCAGCTGTTGCGTTTGACCACGTGATCTATTCGGGGCCTATCGATGAGTACTTCGACTATGCGCACGGCGCGCTGCCGTACAGGAGTTTGCGATTCGAATTTGAGCACTTCGAAATACCCCTCTTTCAATCGGCGACGCAAGTCAACTATCCAAATGCACACGACTATACCCGAATTACTGAGTTCAAACATGCAACCGGCCAGCAAAATCCCGGAACTACCGTCGTCCGAGAGTTTCCTCAGGCACACAGACCCGGAGAGACCGAGCCGTACTATCCCATCCCGCTGGACGACCACTACCGACTTTACCAAAAATATGCGGCCGAGGTTGGCAAGGAAGGCGCAAATGTAACCTTCGTGGGCCGCCTAGCGGACTACAAATACTACGACATGGACCAGGCGGTGGGCCGCGCGTTGGCGGTATTTCGGAAGAGGTTTACCGGCAAGTCGGTGCTGCAGCCTGATTCCCCGCGGCACCAAGACCAATCGTAATCCAATGAACCGTTCAATCATGATATCCTCGGCGTCGGCACGGCGATGGGGAAACTTGGCTCTCGTTGCCATGCTTGCAGGGTCTCTGGGAACGGTCGGGCTCGTAGCACTGAAGGTGCCAGGACTCATGCCGTTTGTTCCCGTCACAATCTCGGCGGTACTCGCTGGGGCATATCTCTTCTCGAAGCCACGGCTGAATTTTATTGTGTGGTTGGGGGGGCTAGCTCTGCTATTCTCGAATGAGGAAGGGATTCAATTACACGAGGCCTTGTACGGGCTGTATTTCTACGCCTACCTCCTTCGGTGGTATGGGCGAAGGCTCCTTCTTTACCGACAGCCCATCATTCGAGGACCGGTAGACGTCGCAATCGCCCTGTGGCTGGTTCTGGGCCTAATTCTTGGAATAGCCCTCGGCGTTCTGTTCGGCGCAGATCCCGTGCACATCCGTGGGGAGGCGATAGCGTTGACGATGCTTGCGATCTATTTCCCCATCAAAGAATTCTGTGTATCCGACAAGAATGGTCCTGCTATCGTGCTTGCCATCATGGCGTGGATGGGGATCTGGGTAACGTTTGAAAATCTGATTGCGGTGCGAGAGACCTTCGCTCAGGCAACGCACGTCTGGGAAATCGCAAGTGTTCGAACTTCGGGTCGCGAACTCCTCCTCATGTCCGGAGGCGTGCTGGTTCTCTCCGTGTTGCCGACGCTCAAAACGAGAGGGCAACGAATGGCTATGGCCCTCTTATTGGCCGTTCTACTCGGCGGATTGATCCTGACGAAGTCGCGAACCTTTTGGGTCGAGTATCTCGTCGCCATCCTTGTGCTCGTCGCAATAACATCAGGGCGAGACCGCAAGCACTTGATAGCTTGGTGTGTGACGGGAGCGGCCATTCTCGTCGCCTTCAGCATGATATTCCTGCCCTCCTATATTAACCTCCTGGTATCTGGAATCACGTCGCGAGTGGAAACGCTTGGTGCAACCTCCTCCGACATTTCGCTGATTAACCGGTTCGTAGAGTCGGAGGCGGTCTTGTCAAACGTCTGGCAGAATCCAATTCTTGGGCGAGGACTTGGAACTCAGTACTCGTTTTTTGACATCATTGCACTCCGAACTATTAGCAGAAGTTATAGCCACATTGGACTTCTTGCCGTGGTCTACAAATTTGGCCTTTGGGGCTCTATTCTGGTTGCTTTCGCATGGATCGGGGGATTGGTTACCGTCTTCAGATCCAGTCTCCGTCCCGCAAAAAGCGCGTTTGATCGTGCGCTCTTGAAAGGTGTCGTCGCGTGCTCGGCAAGCCTTATCCTGCCGGCGCTAACTGCGAGTGTTTTCTTCGAGGATGAGAAGCTGGCTGCATTCATGCTCATTAGTGCGGTCGGTCTTGGTGTCCACTACAGAACCGAGCTATCGTGACGCATAGCCCGAAAAGTGAACGTGACGGGTATGGGGCATGAGTCCGCCCACTCGACCCGCATCGCGGCAGGAGACACCGTCTGTCGGTTGGCGAACCCGAACGAACAACAACCTCGCGGCGCTTGGAATATCGAAGGGCATAGCTGCCGTTGTGGCGCTTGTCGTCACCGCCTATCTAACGCGTACGCTTGGTCCCCACGCGTTTGGAATCCTCGGATTCGGCACGGCCTTGCTGTCGTATTTCGTCTTGTTCGTTCGCCTCGGCTTCCCGGTGCTGGCAACCCGGGAAATTGCCAGAGATCCATCGAACGCGAACGCACTAGCCGGCCAGTTTTTGGGTATGCAACTCGTGCTGGCTTGTGTTGGCCTTTTCGTTTACACGATCATCGTGCTCTCGATACCCAAGCCCGCACCCTTCCAAGCCGTCTTGTTAATTCAGGGCATCGGCCTGATAGCGCACGCCACGTCGTTGGAGTGGTTGTTCCTAGGGCTTGATCGGACCTGGGAGCTGGCTTCAAGAAACATAGCCTCGTCGTTCCTTCATCTGGGCCCAATTCTCCTACTGGTGCACTCGCCCGATGACGTAACGCTCGCGGCAGCGGCCTCGGTTGCCAGCCTCGTGATGGGAAGCGGCTGGTTGTTGCTCGCGGCAATTCGTGCGTTTGGGCGTCTAACGCCGAGGATGGATGGCGCGACATGGAAAGCGCACCTTAAGCCTGCCCTACCCATCGCGGCAAGCACGTTTCTCATCGCTATTTATTACAATCTAGACCAGGTGATGCTAGGTTTTATGCGTTCGGAAACGGAGGTCGGATGGTATGCAGCCGGGTACAAGGGTGTCACAGCCGCCCTGATACCGGCGATCGTAATCGCGCAGTCCTATTTCCCGAGCCTGTCCGTCGTCAGGGAGAACTCGGAAGCCACGCGCGAGCGGATGATCGCTTACGCGCGCGCTATGCTTCTCGTAGGAATACCCTTGGCCGTTGGTGCAACGATGTTCGCCCGTCCCATTCTTGTGCTCTTTGCTGGTGCCGAGTTCGAGCCGGCCAGTGGTGCGTTTCTCTTGCTGATGGTGAATGTCGGCGTCGTTTATCTCAACATGATTTACGGCCAGCCTTTGCTCGCATGGGATCGGCAAGCCGTCTACATGTATATGGTTGGGGGTGGTGCGGTGATGAATATCATCCTGAACATCCTCCTCATACCCCCAATGGGCATCCATGGCGCTGCACTCGCCACGCTTTCCTCCGAGGCCGCGGTCCTGATTGGAATCGGCTACCAGCATCGCCGCATCACGCAAAGTCTTTACGGAGGCCTAGTCTTCCGGACAATGGTCGCCTCAGCATTCGGCGTCGCACTACCGGCGGCCCTGTATCAGCTCGAAGTGATTCCGTTCTGGCCCGCGCTCACGGTCACCCCTTTCAGCTTCGCCATCTGCGCCGGCGCGCTTGGTTTGTCGCCGCTATCTGGTGGCGCGTCCGCGTTCCGGAATTCCTTTGGCCGCTCGTAGAATGTCCGTTGTACTTGCACGCCTCTATCGCCTGGTTCGGCCGATATTGGGACCTCGTTCCCGCCGCCTCGCGCACACGCTCCGAAGCAAGCTCTACGGCGATACATCGCAGCTGGGCGAGGCCGTCTATGCGATGGGCTTGATCAAGCGCGGTTGGCCCACCTGGATCGTCGAGGTCGGTGCCAATGACGGGATCACGGCATCGAACAGCCGCCTTTTTGTTCGCCGAGGCTGGGATGCACTGCTGATCGAGCCGAACCCTCAAATGTTCAGGCTATTGGCCTCGAATAGTAGCGCTTTCCCCGGTGTTCGTTGTGTGCAAAGCGCTTGTTCCAATCAGGAGGGATCTGCTCTACTTAGCTTGTTCGAGGGCGACGAGGCCGGAATGCTTTCCACGCTCGAATCGCCGGAGAAGGTGCGCGACGAGCAGCAGATCGTCAGCCAATCCGTTGTCGTCAAGCGAACGACACTAACAGCCCTTTTAGAAGAATATCGAGTACCCGACGATTTTTCGATCCTATCCGTCGATACCGAGGGCCACGACTTGCAGGTCCTCCAGGGCACCGACCTTCTTCGGTACCGGCCGCGTATTATCATCACGGAGACAGACGCAGCGACGGAGGCTGATAAGCATTCGCTTTTGCGCGGATTCGGATACGGCTTGCACGCGAATATCGGAGTCAACACACTTTGGACACTGAACTAGCAGATTTGCGTTGCCGTGGAAAATCTCATCGTTTTCGACCCTTATCACGGCGGGCACCATGCCGAGTACATCGTTCACCTACTGAACGAGTTGACAGATAGGGGTGGCAGCGGAAAGGTATTGTTGGCCTGTCCCGCAGACCTACTCCACGATATTGAGACGATTTCCCCGGGAGTGCTTGGCGAATTGTCCATCCGACTCAACCATGCAGAGCTCCCGGCGCTAAACCCATTGCTGTCACCCGCGCGGCTGGCTATCGCGAACCGCCGCCTGCTGCGCGAGGTGGTCGCCGACGCACCATATGACCAGCTTCTGGCGATGTATCTGGACCACCTTCAGTTTGCGCTGGCCGCCCCCGCTCCAAGAAGCAGAAGAGGAGACATCACCATTTCAGGGATCCTCTTCCGACCCAACCTTCACCTCCCACTGCCGACCTCCGCTTCCATTCGGGAACGTCTAACCCAATGGCGCAAGAAGTTCCTCCTTCAACGGATGGCGGCGCATCCACAGCTTGGCACTGTGTTCTCATTGGACCAGCTCGCGGTACAGACACTGAAAGAACTGGACATGAGGGCGGTAGGTCTTCCAGATCCCATCGACCCAGCGGATAATGGCCCGGGTCAGCAGGCTATGCGGCGCCGATTTGGTATCGACCTTGAACGGACGCTCTTCGTGCTCTTCGGAATGCTTGACCGGCGAAAAGGCCTACTTGAGGTGCTTGCTGCGCTCCGATTGCTCACACCATTGGAGCAACGATCAACAGCGGTACTCCTGGCCGGACCCATCGCGAACGAAATTAAACAGCTCGTACGCACCGAAACCGCCTGGCTGACGGCGAACAGCGAAGTGCAATGCGTTGTCCACGATCAACTCATCCCGGTCAGCGAAGCGCAGTCCTTTATCTCGGCGGCCGACATCGTTTCGGCAGCCTATGTGGGGCATGTCGGATCCAGTGCTGTGCTCGTCAGGGCGGCGGCTGCCGGACGACCCGTACTTTGCGCGGCCTCCGGAAATATGGGCATCCTGGCGCGAGCGCATTCACTCGGTATCACCGTTGAGGCGCACCGTCCCTCTGAAATCGCCAATGGAATTCGTTGCTTTCTGCAGAACCGAAGCGCCGGCTTCGAGGCAACGGTTGCCAGATCGTGGGCTGCCAGGAACACACCGGTGTCCTTCGCCCGAATGATTCTGGATAATCTCTCTTTTCCAGCCGCCCAGGAGGGGGTCGGGACCGCGAGCTAGGGCGAGAGTGTGTGCTCACTCGGACATCCCAGGCGGTTTCTGAGCTCTGCTCTGCAAAGGCGCGGTGCACTCTAGGCCGCGTCCATTTTCCTCACAAGCACGAAGCCCCAACGATCCGGGAGGGCAATCGAACATTTGGGCTTGTCCGAGATGAAATCGTCGGCTGCGCGGGAGACTGCGTACTCGGATACAGGGGTGTTGCAGTCGTGGAGAACAGCCTAGCCGCCGGGAGCCGCGCAGGTGCTGCTCGTAGGGAGGGAATTCCATTTTCGCCTGCCCGCTGGAAAACCTGATTCTGGTTCGGCGAACCTTATCCAGCACTCCCAGACCAAGAGCCAGACTTCGGAGGCGTTCGCGCATTGCCATTACCCCCGCCCTGTGTGCCCAAACCCGCCTTCTCCTCGCACGGTCTCCTCTAACGACTCCACTTTTTCAAAACGAACAGGCACGTAGCGAGCCACCACAAGCTGCGCGATTCGCTCGCCGCGGGTGACGACGAATGGTTCGGAGCCGTGGTTGATGAGGATGACCTTGCACTCGCCGCGATAGTCAGCGTCAATTGTGCCAGGTGAATTGAGAACCGTGACGCCATGCTTTGCGGCGAGTCCACTTCGTGGACGAACCTGGCCCTCCGTACCCTCAGGCAATGCAATCCGGAGCCCCGTTGGCACCATCGCGAACTGGCCCGGATCAAGGGTCATCGGCTCGTTCTCCGGGACGGCGGCGCGGAGGTCGAGGCCCGCACTGTCTTCTGTTGAATGGGCCGGGAGTTCGAGCCCCTCGCCGTGTGGCAGGACATGAACCGGAACGAATGCAGGATCCATCATACCCGAAAAGTAAGGGCGATCCCGAAGCCATCGGGACCGCCCTCATTGCAGAGATCGTGAATGCGGCTATTCAACGTCGCCCATCAACTTCTTGACGAACGGGCTGGCGAGGAGCGCGATGACGCCACCACCTCCAACGAGCATCGCCACGAACCAGAAGAGTTCGTTCGGCGGCAGGTTCTCAATCTGACCTGCCATGAGGCCGGCGAACAAGTTGCCAAGCGCAGCGGCGACGAACCAGATGCCCATCATCTGGCTCACACGGCTGCGAGGCGCCAGCTTGGTCATCGAACTCAGGCCAACCGGGCTCAGGCAAAGCTCGCCACAGGTATGGAGGAAGTACGTGACGACGAGCCATGACGGTGAGAGCGGATTCGCCTCGGTGGCATTGGCCGCGCCCCACGAGAGCACGAAGAAGCCTGCCGCAAGGCCCAGAAGCCCCAGCCCAAACTTGACCGGAATGCTCGGGTTCTGATTCCGCCTTGCGAGCCAGATCCACATCGAGCCGAAGATGGGCGCGAAGATGACGATGAAGAGCGGATTGATAAGTTGAAGCGTCGATGCCGGCACCACTGTTCCGAACATGTTTCGGTTGGTGAGGTCGCGCGCAAAGAGGTTTAGCGACGAACCGGCCTGCTCGAAGCCACTCCAGAAGAGCGCCGCGAGAATGAACAACCAGAAGATGACACCCAGTCGCTTTTTCTCGAGCAATGTGTGGCCGCCAGCAAAGATGATGTACGCGAAGTATCCCATCGTAATCAGCACGACGAGCACGCCCAGGCTACCGGCAAGCCCTTCAAGCGTCAGCCCAATCGTTCCCGTTGCCATGAGGTAGCCGAAGAGCAGTGCGGCTCCTGCGAAAGCCGCTGCGATGCCGTAGAACTTCTTCTCGGCACGCGCCACTTCCTCCGGCCGCCGATCCGTCTCAAGCTGTCCGGCTCCCCCAAGGTGCCGAGCGCCGACCTTGTACTGGACGAGGCCCAGGAGCATTCCAATTCCGGCGAGCGAAAAGCCCATGTGCCAGTTGTAACCTTCCCCGATGATTCCGCAAAGGAGCGGCCCCAGGATGGCCCCGATATTGATCCCCATGTAGAAGATCGAGAACCCGGCATCGCGACGGGCGCCGCCTTCAGGATAGATATCGCCGACAATGGCCGACACGTTCGGCTTGAGAAGCCCCGTGCCGATTACGACAAAAATGAGACCCAGGAAGAAGGTCGGCATCTCGGGTAGCCCCACCAACGGAGCTGCCATCGTAAAGTGGCCGAGGGCAATGATGCACCCGCCCACGAACACCGCTTTCTTGCCGCCCCACAGATTGTCCGCGACCCATCCGCCCGGCAGGGAGAGGGCGTACACGAAGAACGTGTAGAGCCCGTACAGCGCAGTCGCCTGGCCATCTGCAAACCCAAAGCCCGGGTTCGTGTTGGGATCGCCGTTGTCGAGCACGGCCACCGCTGCGGCAGGCGCCGTCATGAAGAGCACCAGCAGCGCGCGCATCCCGTAGTAGGAGAACCGCTCCCACATCTCGGTGAAGAATAGGGTCGACAATCCGCGGGGATGCCCGAACCATAGATCGCCGCTGCCGAGGGCAGCCGCCGCG
>JBGTDU010000068.1:0-4703 GCA_041748175.1 Rubricoccaceae bacterium | reverse complement strand
GCGTGCGCTGGCGCCGCCGGAGCTCGGGCTCTCTGCCGAGGCCGCGCGTGCAGCCGAGCGCTCACCGGTGCCGGTTCTGAGACCGGTCGGCGACGAGACTGCGGTGCAGACGAGTGGGGCGGCGGAGGCCGGGGTCTCGGCGGAGGTGCCTTCGTCGTTCGCCCTCCGGGAGACGGCTCCTAACCCGTTCCGTACCGCAACAGTGATCGGCTATGACGTGCCGGAGGCTACCGTGCTGCGGATCGGTGTCTACGACATGCTCGGCCGCCAGGTAGCGCAGCTCGTGGACGGCGAGGTCGAGGTCGGCTCGCACACGGTGCGTTTCGTCGGCGGAGACCTTCCTAGCGGAACGTACGTGGTGCGTCTTGAGGCGGGGGGCATCGTGCAGACGCAACGCGTGACACTGCTGCGCTGAGTCCCCGCACCACCGTGCTCAGCGGCAGGTGATGAGACGAGCGGGGCGGTCCAGCGATGGATCGCCCCCTCTGCCACCGATGAGCCGGTCTTCGACCGCGAGGATGTATGCAGCCACACCTTCGAGCGTCCCGCCTCGGTGAGCACGTTCTCGTTCGTCGTGACCGAGATGGAAACCGCCGATGCCGCGAAGATGACGGTCGCTGTGGCTCGCGCGAACGATATGGCCGACGGGCAGGCCGGAGGCGGCGAGGCCGGTCCCGCCGGTACGCTCGGCGATTTGATCGGCGGCCTGATGGGTGGCTGCTCGGACAAGGACAATAGCGCCTCCGACGCGCCCGCTGACCCGAACCCGGGCGGCCACATCCCGACCGGCCCGGAGGACTGGAGCTTTCTCGAGCCGCCCAATTATGGCCAGTCGATGGACTCGATCTACGCAAGCGCTGATTCTGTTTATCAGTGGATCGATCGGTATTTCAGGGGTGATTCGACGGGAACCGAACCGCTTGAAGATCTCCGTTTCGAGGATTTTGATCACACGGAATTTGATGCTGAGTCGTACGAGGAGACCGTTGGCCGCCATCGTGAGGTAGAGGTCAGCGATCCGAACGAACGCCTTCAGAACGCGACGCTGGCGGATGATCCCTCCGTCCTCGATCCGGTTGAGCCGGACTTTCAATCCGTGCCGATTCCGCAGCGGGGGAGTGGGCGGTATGACGATGGCGGCTAACGTGTTTGTGGCTCCCGCCTATCTGATGGAATGCCGCGGCGGTGAGGACCGGCCTGCTCTCACGAATTACCCAATGTGGAATTCGGAGAAGAACCAACAAAGGATGTCCCCGCTCTTCGATTTCGGGTTGGCAATAGCGATGTTGCCCGCAACACGAAGTCGGCGGCTTCGTTAGCAAATCCCTTCAACAACCTTCTCGACCGTTTTCCATGACACGCTTCTTTGCCCTTGCGGCCCTTTTCGTTGCCTTCCCTGCCGTCGCACAGCCCACTATCGTCGGAGAGTGGAGTGGTGACATCGAGGTGACTACGGCGCTATCTCTCACTGCTGTTTTTCATGTCTCGGAGTCGGACAGCGGGTACGTCGTGACCTTTGATAGTCCCGACCAGGGCGCTTTCGGTATTCCGCTCTCCGACGTCTCGTTCGATGGCGAGACGTTCTCGGCATCGCTGGCAGCGGCCTCTGCTTCATTCTCGGGAAGCTTCGATTCCGAAACGAACCAGATTCAAGGTATCTGGACGCAGAGCGGGCGCGAAATGCCACTGACGCTTTCGCCCTACGAAGCTCCTGCGGCTTCAGCGGCAAGCAGGTCGACCAAGCCCGCCGATATCAAACCCGGCGACTACTCCGGCGACTGGGCGGGCGTTATCGCCCTTGGCAACGGAGGTGAGATTCACCTCACGTTCCACCTCGCGCGCAACGAAGAAGGCATCTACCACGCAATACTCGACGCGCCCGGGCAGGCTGAGAACCTGAATGTCGGGCAGATCGACGTTTACGGAAATGAGGTTGTGATTGAAATTATGGGCCAGGCTTCCTTCGTTGGCACCGTGTCTGATGACGAAACGACGATGGCTGGCACTTTTGAGCAGGGAGGGACCAAACGACCTCTTACGCTGATGAGGCAGTAACTCGGGCGATTTGCGGGTTGGTGCCGGATTCCACCTGGCCGACTTACGTGCGGGACGCGGTCGGGGGTAGTTGAACGCTCGCGTGCATCGGAATGAATCGACGGCGGCGGCGTTAACTCGCCTCGTGCATTGGCCGATACCGGGGAGCCATCGAAACTCCACCTGCGCATGCATCCCGACGGCTATAAAATGAACGCGTCCGACTTCCGCGGGGCTTCTCTGGACTTCATCAATATCAGAGCATGCGAAGACGGGGAGCGAGCCCTTGTGGAAGGGTCGATTGCCATCCCGGGTCTTCCGGTTTGCCACATTCGGATGCGAGCCGACGCCGAGCGCCTTTATCGCTACGGAGCGGGGCGGGCGGCCTTGTTTACGTACATCCGCGAAGCGCTGCGCGAGGACGCGGTTTGCGAGTTGCCTAGCAACTAGGAGCCTGCACGAGCAGTCGTCCGCCCTGGCCTGTGGGTGCCCGGCGTCGTGGCGGCAGCGTTCTGCGGATTCGCATGGGCTCGGCTCGGTGCGCCGACATCGTAGCGTTCCGCAGGTTGAATGTGGCTAGTTTTAGTCCTCATCCAGACGCCGCCCCATGTTTCTTCGTGAGCTTTCCCGCGAACAGCAACGGGCCTTTCTCGTGCTCGCCCGGCAGGTAATTGCTGCCAATGAGCGGCTTTCAATGCAGGAAGTCGAGTGCCTCGAAGGCATTTATACCGAGATGGGCATCCCACCGGAAACTGCCGAAGCCCCGGATGTTGCCCTCGAGCTCAACTTCCTGTTCGATACGTCACGAAGCCGCGCTGTCGCCTTTATCGAACTCCTTCTGGTAGCCTACGCCGATGGCGTATTCGACGAGCAAGAGAACGAAGCAGTGGTCCGCTTCGCCGAGGCCATGAACCTTCCCGATTCCACGAGAGAGGAGGCATACAACTGGGCGCGGCGCATGACGGATATGCGGCGCTACGGCGAGCAGATCGGGCTCGCGTGATGGCCGCGTTGCTTCTCTTGTTCTTGCATCTTGAGGCTGGTTCGGCGCAGTAGTTTAGCGCCCCGCATAGATTTTGGAATCACGCCTCTCTTCACCGAATGAGCTCGATCAAGTTTGGAACGGACGGCTGGCGCGCCGTTATTGCCCAAGGGTACACGTTCGACAACCTGGGAATAGTGGCTCGTGCGACGGGGCAGTGGCTGCGCAAGCAATACGGCAAAAAACCATCGGTTGTGATGGGGTTCGATACGCGTTTCCAGGGGGAAGCCTTTGCCGTCCACGCGGCCTGCGTGCTCGCGTCAATGGGCATTCGCGTACGCCTCGCCGCTTCGTTTGCGACGACCCCGGCGGTCAGTTGGGCGACCTTGGATGGTGGACACAGTGCAGGCATTGTGATTACAGCAAGCCACAACCCGCCGAAGTACAATGGATTCAAAATCAAGGCGCATTATGGCGGGCCTGCAACACCGCAAATGATCGCAGATGTAGAGGCGGAATTAAGGACGCTCGACGGGAAATTTGAGCTGCGACCGTACGAGGAGCTTCAATCCGAAGGACTCATCGAGCGCTTTGACCTCCGCACTGCCTATGTGGGCTTGCTTCGCAATCGCATCGACGTCGATGCCATTAAGGAAGCCGGAACCCGGGTGGCCTACGACGCGATGTTTGGCGCGGGGCAGGGTATCGTTACGGAGTTGCTGGGAATCTCGCACGTCGTAGAATTACACAATGAGTTCAATCCGGGCATGCAAGACCAGGCACCCGAGCCCATCGAGCGGAATCTCTCGGAGCTGCAGTCAACCATCGTTGACGGACACCTCGCCGCTGGCCTTGCAACGGACGGCGACGCAGATCGGATTGGCATGTTTGACGAGCAAGGCATCTTCGTGGACTCTCACAAGATTCTGGCGCTCCTCGTTCGCTATCTGTTTGAGGAAAAAGGCCTGCGCGGCAGTGTCGTCAAGACCTTCTCGACGACCGACATGCTCGACCGCATGGCTGAGGTTTACAAGCTCGAACTTGAGACGACGCCGATTGGCTTTAAGTACATCGGCCCGAGAATGGTCGAGTGCGACGTGCTGGTAGGTGGCGAGGAATCGGGCGGCATGGCAGTGAAAGGCCATATTCCAGAACGCGACGGACTTTACATCGGGCTCACAATTGTAGAGATGATGGTCAAGCGCGAACGGTCATTGTCTGGCCTCGTCCGCGAGTTGATGGACGACTTTGGGCCACACTACCAGAGCCGGTCGGACCTCCACACGACCGAGGAACGCAAGCAAGCCGTTCTTTCCGAGCTGGAAAACGATGGTCTGGATGCCGTGGGCGGGCGAAGCGTTTCCTCTACGGAAACCATGGATGGCTTCAAGTTTCGGGTCGATGGGGGATGGCTGATGTTCCGGCCTTCCGGAACCGAGCCCGTCCTTCGCATTTATTCTGAGGCCGGCTCGAAAGAGGAAGCCGACGCGCTGGTTCAAGCCGGGATCGACTTCGTCGAAAACGGCGGCTAGGGCCTGTTAACACTTTTCTCGACGGGCCATTGCGGGCCATTCTGGTCCGTTTCAGCGTTGCGCTCGTCATCCGGGACCCCGCCCCGAACTCCTCGCGCGTCTTGAAACGGCCTCAGAATGACCTCGCACTGACCTCGCGCCCTAAGCGTTAACAG
>JBGTDU010000067.1:0-1940 GCA_041748175.1 Rubricoccaceae bacterium | reverse complement strand
GAGCAGCAGGAGCGCGGCGGCGCAGGGGATGAGATGGCCGATTTTCATGGCAATGGGGCTTTTCTCGATCAACGCCGTGTGGCGCGACCGGAGCTAAGTCGAGTCGATTATTCTCGACGATCAGGCGGCGCGGCGACGGCGAAGCATCGTCAGCATCCCGAGGCCACCCAGGAGCATCGCGAAGGTGCTGGGCTCTGGGACGGCAAAGACATCTAGAAGCACATCGGCGTTTGTCGTATCGTATCTCACGGCAGCGGACTGAACCGTAGGATTGCTGGCGAGCCCGAGGATGTTCGTGTTTGAGAAGGTTTCGCCGACCGCTAGTGAGTTTGTGCCGTCGATGAGCTTGAAAGTCGTAGTCGTGCCCGAGGCGACGACCAGATTCGAGAGATCAATGGTCAGTGTGATGTTATCCGCCGTAATGAGGTTCATCGTGGTGGCATTGATCGTGGAGATGCCGGAGGTTCCAAAGACGAATTTCTGCGTCCCACCGTTTCTGACAGTGTAGGCGCCTGCATTGTTGATCGTTGCGCCGTTACCGGTGATTGTGAAAGTCGCTCGGGAACCAACCGAGTTTCCGACAATGATGGCGTTTGTCGAAACAATTCCAGTGCCAGAAAGGGTATAGTTCGCTCCAGTTTGATTTGCGTTGGTCCCAAGCAGGAAACCGGTAGATGCTACTGTTCCGCCGTCGTGGTTGACTGTGCTGGCGTCACGGACCAACACATCAACATTAAGGCTCAGCGAAGCTCCAGAATTGATGTTTAGGATGCCTCCGTTGAGCACAACGAGATTATCAACGGTTGGGACGGCACTGTTCACCGTCGCACTAAAGCCTGCACCGATCCGCGCATCGACTCGATCGGTTGCACCAAGCGGATCGAAAGGAACGCTGGGATCGGGGTAGGCGGCATCGGTCGTGTTGTTCGTCCAGTTACCAGCGACGTTCCAGTTGCCGCTGGTAGTGAGATTGTATTGCACAGTGGCGGCATCGGCGGAAGCGACGGCCAAGGCGGAGATTGCAGTACAGGCGAGTAGTATCTTTTTCATGGTTTCAGGAGTTTGGGCTTTGGATTGTTTGTTGCCTAGTTCCTCCAAGGTGGTCGAATGATGGGATAGTGACCTTGACTGGACGCAGTGGCAAACGCACGTTTGCGCAACAAGATGCGCCCCGTCGAGGCTCCTGCTCGAAAGCGCCGCCTCACCGCCAGCCGCGGTTGTTCCAGTGGTTCGCCCGGTGGCCGCGATCGGGCTGCGGTTCGGGCGAGATTCGCCGCAGCTCTCCTCCGACCGCGTGGGGATCGCCGTGGCGGGCCATCCATCCGGCCAGCGCCGAGCGCAGGCGGCGCTTTATCGTCTCGTGGCCTGGGTCGCCCGCGAGGTCATGGCAGTCCTTCGGATCGTTCGCCAGATCGAAGAGTAACTCGTGTCCCGTCGCGCCGTTCCAGCAGTATTTGTGGCTCGCGTCCGTGGCTCCGTAGATTAAGCCGACGTTGCCGCAGGTGATCTCCCGGAAGGTCGGCCTTTCCCCGGTGAAATGCCCCAGCAGGCTCTGTCCAGTGACATTTTCCGGAATCTCCACGCCACAGATGTCGAGGATGGTGGGCATGATATCCTGAAGTCCGGCGGGCGTGACGGTATTCTCGCTGCCGGCGCGACCGGGTAGGCAGCGCTCCATGAAGGTCTCCGCCGGACAGATCAGATACGGGATGGCGACCGAACCCGCGAGCATGTCGCCCTTGGCCATCAGGTCGTGGTCGAAGAGCGCGTCTCCGTGATCGGCGATGAAAATGATCCATGTGTTCGCGAGCACCTGCCGCTCGCGCAGGGTGCCAAGGAGCATGCCGATGCGGCTGTCGATGTGGGTGGTCATGGCGGCCATCCCGCGCAGGCTCTCCTGGACGATCCCGCCGCGATTCCGCCACAGGTGGTAGTCGTGC
>JBGTDU010000066.1:0-28439 GCA_041748175.1 Rubricoccaceae bacterium | reverse complement strand
CGTAAGGCGTTGGCCCGCTAGCGGCCCTACGGTTGCTTCGCCGAGAACATTCCACGTACTGGTGGTTTCGCTGTCAACGAATTGGCCGCTTGCAAACGTGAATGTCAGCGCCTGCCCATCGACGCGCGGATCGAAGACGCCGGTGGAGCCAACCTCGCGGGACTCAGCGATGACAGCCTCGCCGAGGGCAGTCACCGCTCCGTCGGCGTGGAATATGACAACCGGCTGATCGCCAATCATATCGTGTATCACCCCACGATCTCTCGTGACGTCGGTCGGGTAGGCTCTCGCCGCATCCGGCAGTTTCACCGCGATGACGCGGGCGAGCGGCGGGAGTCGGCCGTTGTCGGGGCCGTCAAATAGAAAGGGCGCATTGTCGATATCATCGTAGCCGGCGTAGGGATTGTTGCCATACGGACGGGAGTGCCCAGTCTCTCGCGAGAGCACATCGGCATCCGGGTGAGCCTCACGGGCTTGTGCAAACGAAATGATCTGAGCCGGCAGAAAGGTGAGCGTGGTTCCAAGCAAATCGCCGACGAGCGCCTCACCAGTAAATTGCTGCCAGAGTGTCTCCGTCTGGCGGTCGTACATCACGAGGTCAGAGTTGCGCAGCATCCCTGACACACCGAAGTCGAACACCATCTCCCCGTCATCCGTCGAAACCCGCCGGTCGAACGCAATGGCGCTGTAGCACAGCGGGCAAAAGGTGACGGTCACCGGCACGCCCGCGAACTCGTCGTTGACGATCTCGTGGTGCGTGAGGATCTGCAGCGGGTAAATCCGGGCCGCCTCGCCGATACGCAGTAGGATGACCGGCTCCTGATCCGCGAGCCACGCTGCGGCCTCATCCTGCAAGACAAACCGCGGGTTGTCGATGGCGGGGATGCCGTCTTTTGGTGGGCCGCCGGAGCGCAGTTCGCTTAGTTCGATGGAGCGCAGCGCCGTGTTTGTCGAGAACCCGGGGATGGCTTGTTCGCCGTCTGAACTCTGGGCGCAGCCTGTCGAGGGAATCAACGCCAACAGCACCGCGAACGGGATGAACTTTGAGAAGTGCATATAGACTCAAACGCTACTCGTGACCGACGGATGCTCGGCAGTTCTCACATTTCAATTACCCATGCTTACGGTACCATCCGCTATGGCACGTCGATCCGTTCGTCTTGATGATGTCGTGTCTTTGAGTTCGCCCGCAGCCACGAGGCAATCTCTTCTTCTGTCGAGGTACTCGCGGCAAGCCCTTCCATGAATACGACCGTCTCGATTTGGTCAGGGTTGAAATGGTAACCGTTTCGGAAGAGAAAGGCTCGCATGGTGATGAGCGCCACCCGTTTGTTTCCGTCAATGAATGGATGGTTCTTTGCGAGCCCAAAGCCGTAGGCAGCGGCGAGATCGAAGAGGTCAATGTCTTCTGCGTACTCAAACCGATGAAAAGGACGAGCGAGCGCACTTTGCAGCATCCCCTGATCGCGCAGGCCCGATTGCCCACCAAAGCGGAGTACCTCGGTGTGGAGAATCGTAACCTGTGCTTTCGTTAGCCAGACAGGTTCTTGCAACTCGCTCACTTGGCGAGTTCGCGGAAGGCGTCGCGGTGGGTGCGCATGAAGTCTCGTGCGTCATCCAGCAAACCGGCGAACTCCGGATCGTAGGGTGTCGCCGTCAAGCCGTCTGGAGAACCGGTGACGTACAGCACGTCGCCCTCTTTCACAACCATACTCTCCACCACCGACTTCGGCAAGATGAATCCGAACGAGCCGCCGAACTTCCGGATCTTTGTTGTTTCGGGCATGGAGAAGCACCGTTGAGACCTGAATCGGCTGGGTTGCACTTATGTTTAACTCAGATGTTTCACTTCGTCTCTCTCTTTTTTATTCGGAGCTGTCCCAACTCCTCCACCTCATCGGCCAGCGAACCCACGTCTTGCACAATCGCCCGCAGCTTTCAAGAGCGGGCGTCCTTCAGAACGTAGCGGCGGTAGAGGTTGCCGAGACCTTGTTTATTCGGACTACCCGGATCGACGCTCAGATAGAATCTGACGGTCGGTTCTGCTTCGGGGCAGTCGGCACCACATGTTGCCCGTTCTGCTCCTGTCGCGTACGCAAATCACAGCGGATGGCCCGCACGTCGAATCCCCACCGTTCGGTGTACCGCTCTCGAGCCTTGCGTACTTCGGCTACGATTTTGCCTTTCGACTTCTGCATTGCGTTGTGATATTGTCTACGCAACTGCTTTCTTTCCTCTCCTTCCGAAGAGTAATGATCCTGCGATTACAGCCACACTTCCAATGAATGCAGCAATACCAAAACCTTCGTGGCCTAAGATCGACAGATAACCTCCAGCCAAGAGCGCGACCAATCCCAACGTGAAGCCCAGCCACTGACCACGAGAGAAGACGCGAATTAGCTTATCGTCCACATCGTGTCGGTGCGTCTGCTCGCGCTCTGCCATCGCTACGATCCGCTCGCCCAATCCGGGCATCACATCATTGTAGCGCGCAAGCGTGTCGGGTTCGGGAATAGGCCCTGAAAAGTAAGTCCGTTGCTGAATAAGCTGCGCAACGATTTCCGGGTGCCTCTCAACAAAGCGCTCAACCTGAACCGGAACCTTCGTATCAGATTGCTCGAGCGTTCTCTGACGCCCACGTTGGCGCTTGCTTCCTCCCGCCATTTCAATCTAAAGGGCCAGCCCCAAAAGGCATACGGAATCGCGTCGCCGATGCTTGACTTGCTTCCTCCCGCCATTTCAATCTAAAGGGCCAGAGACAGTTGGGCTTCGCTTTTTGTCGTGCCGCCGGTTTCAGCGCGTTTCATAGACCACTCCAGATCCCTCCCAACTGCGCGCCAGTCCTCGCCGAGGTTTGACCAATCAGACTGATCCCGATCAACAAGATCACTTGCACCACCTGACAAGTCGAACGCAGAACCAATGCCAAATATCCACGCCTGAAAACGAGAGGCGAGGATGTTTCTCCGCATTCTGCGGAAATATGTGCTCATGACTTCAGAGTTTTCGGTTCACAACCATGAACCTAGTTAATAAATATACAACCTGCTGGATAGCGGAGGGTTTCAAGAGCCGACGGCGAAATTGCTCTCCGAGGGTATCGTTTGCTCAGTGGATGGACTCAATGCTCATACGTCCAGATGTTGCGAGCGAACCTTCCGCCCCCATCATCCCCAACACCTCCACCCCATCCTTCAGCGTTTCGACATCCTGCACAATTGCACGCAGCCTCCCGCCACGCGAGTCCTTCAGCACATACTTCCTATCCAGCCGGCCGAGGCGTTCCAGTAGCGGGTTGAAGACCTCAGCGTAGAAATAGGGGTCGTTCTTCTGGTCGGGGAAGGTGAGGAAGAGGCGCTGGTTCTTCCACGTGACACGAGTGAAGCGGAGGGCGTGGGCGAGCGGTTTCATTTGCGCCATCAGGAGCAGCGTTTCCACGGCTTTCGGGATAGGCCCGAAGCGGTCCTCCAATTCGGTGCGGAACGCATCGAGCTCTTCCACGCTGGTTTCGGCGAGTCGTCGGTAGAGGTTCAAACGCTCATTGCCATTCGCCACGTAATCCGAGGGAATGAATACGTCCTCCGCCACATCGATGGCGGGTTCAGGGGCGGGCGGAATGTGGCCCGTCTCTGCGAAAACCTCCTGGAACTCGTCCATCCGCAACTCCTGGACCGCTTCGTCGAGGATTTTGTGGTACGTCTCGAAGCCGACATCTTCGATAAATCCGGATTGCTCTGCGCCCAGGAGGTTGCCCGCGCCCCGGATGTCGAGGTCGCGCATGGCGATATTGAGCCCGCTTCCGAGATCGGAGAATTCCTCGACCGCCTGCAACCGGGCCCGGGCCTCGGGCGTGAGGGAATGGATGCTAGGAACGAGTAAGTAGCAAAATGCCTTCTGGTCGCTGCGGCCGACGCGGCCCCGGAGTTGATGCAAATCGGAGAGTCCGTGCTGCTCGGCGTGGTTGATTACGATCGTGTTCGCGTTCGAGACGTCCAGCCCGCTCTCGACGATGTTGGTGCAGACGAGCACGTCGAATTTCTTCTGCATGAAATCCATCATCACCTTCTCAAGCTGCGCCGACGGCATCTGGCCGTGCCCGACCTGAATGCGCACGTCCGGCAGCATCCCGCGAATCATCTCGGACATTTCCTCGATGGTCTGCACGCGGTTGTGGATGAAGAACGCCTGCCCGCCTCGGTTGACCTCGTAGAGCAAAGCGTCGCGGATGAGGTCCTGGTCGAACGTGTGGATCTCCGTCACGATGGGCTGCCGGTTGGGCGGCGGCGTTTGCATGATGGAGAGGTCGCGCGCGCCGAGGAGCGAAAACTGGAGCGTGCGCGGGATGGGCGTGGCGGTGAGCGTGAGGGTGTCGACGTTGGGTCGCAGCTTCCGGAGTTTTTCCTTGGCAGCGACACCGAAGCGCTGCTCTTCGTCCACGATGAGGAGGCCCAGGTCTTTGAATGCAATGTCCTTCGAGAGCATCCGGTGGGTACCGATCACAACATCTACCAGGCCGTTCTTTAGATCCGCGACCGTTTTCCTTTGATCGGTGGGCGCAACAAACCGAGAGAGTTGCCCGATGCGGATCGGGAAGCGGCCCATCCGCTTGTTGAATGTCTCTACGTGCTGCGCGGCGAGAATGGTTGTCGGGACGATTACTCCGACTTGTTTGCCATCCTGTACGGCTTTGAACGCAGCCCGGACCGCAATTTCGGTCTTCCCGAAACCCACGTCTCCGCAAACGAGGCGATCCATTGGGACAGCCTGCTCCATATCCACCTTGACAGCTTCGGTGGCAGAAAGCTGGTCGGGCGTGTCCTCCCACTCGAAGGCAGCTTCCATCTCACGTTGCCAGATCGTGTCGGGTTTGAAGGCAAATCCTGCAGCGGCTTTTCGTTGCGCGTAGAGCTTGATGAGGTCGCGCGCGATGTCCTTAACGCGCTTCTTCGTGCGCGACTTCAGCCGTTCCCAAGCGCCGGTGCCCAGCTTCGTGAGCTTTGGCTGGTGCCCTTCCTTTCCTGAATATCGGTGGAGGCGATGCAGCGCCGAAACGTTGACAAAAAGTTCGTCGCCGCCGAAAAAAAGGAGGCGTACGGCTTCCTGCTGTTGCTCGCGGACGGTAATACGTTGCAGGCCCACAAACTTCCCAATTCCATAATCGACGTGGACGACGAAGTCGCCGGGCTTGAGGGCCTGGATGTCGCGAAGCGTGAATCCGCCTTTTGCTTTGCGGCGTTTTCGCGCCGACGGACGATGGTAGCGGTTGAAAAGCTGGTGGTCGGTGTAGACAGCCAGCTTCGCGCTCGGAATTTCGAACCCTTCGTGTAACGACTCGACGAGCAGCGTTGCTTCCGGCTCTTTGTCGTTGGCGAGGTCGCCACCGAGGAGTTCGAACAGCCGCCCGCGTTGGCTCTTGCTGTCGCAGAGGATGAAGAACGCGTCGCCCATGGCCTTGCGCTTCGCGATGCTTCCCTTCAGGCGCCGAATGTCGCCGTTGTAAGTGGGTTGCGGGATGGCGGCGAGGTCCAGCGCCTGACCTCCCTTCTCCGAAAACGTCCCAAAGAGCAGTCGAGGCCGTTCCTTCAAGAGGTTTGCGAAATGATCGCCTGTGAGGTAGCGGCCAGTCGGTGGGAGGTGGGCTTCGTTGTCGTCCTTGTCACCCAGCACAGCAAAATGCTTCTCGGCATTGGCGAATCGTTCGTTCGCGGCTTCCACGAGCCGCTGCGAATCGAAGAGCGCGGCAAGGGTATGGGGCGGGAGGAAGTCAAAGATCGTGACATGATCACCGCGCACGAAGCTGGCCGAATCGAGATTGGGCACCAATCGCGCGTGGTCCATGCTTGCCACAGATCGCTGGCTCGACGGATCGAACTCCCGGAGGGAATCGACTTCGTCCCCGAAAAACTCGATGCGGATGGGATAGCCGCCTGCAAATGGGAAGACATCCAGAATGCCGCCACGCAGTGCAATCTCTCCGGGCTGGCGGACGAACTCGACGGATTCAAAGCCCTGCCCGATCAGTCGGTCGATTAGATCGTCGGGCTTAACTTCTTCCCCCTGGCGGATGGTCTTCGTTTCGCCCGAGACGGTCTCAGGAGGAGGGACGAGCTCGCAAATCGCCTCGACGCTCGTCACGAGGATCCCGTCGAAGCCATCGCGGAGTTGCGCCAGTGCATCGGCGCGCGCCACGAGCGGCCCGGTTTCGGAAAGCTGCTCGGGATCGTAAGGCACGTGCCCGGTCCCTGGGAAGAATAGCACGCGGGCATCCGAACCGAGGATCTGCTCAAGATCGCTGCGGAGGTAGTCCGCGGAGTCGCTCTCTGCCAGGAGCGCCACCATCGGGCCGCCGCCCGATTCCAGCAGATTCACCAGCACAAACGCTGGCAGAGAACCGGCAAGGCCTTTCAGCCTGAGCGACGTGCCGGTCGGAAGTCTCGCGGACTCCTCGCGCACACGCCCGAAGAATGGAAGGGCGCTCAGGTGTTGTTTGATGGGATCAAGAGACACGTGGGGAAATAGCAAGGTGCCGAAACGCGGGTTCGCATTCCGGTGGTGGGGCTAAAAATGTGATCGACCAACGACAGGCTGATTTTTCAGGTCCGAGCTCGTCAACCTTCTGAAAGGTCGAAAGCTGCTGGCGCCCTCACGCTGATGCGCTTTCTTGCTCGCGTCGCCGCAGCATATAAGGGATGGTAACGCCGATCAGCAGAAGCACAATTCCAACGACGAGCCATGTCCGGGTCGAGATATGGGACTGTTGCCAATCAACAGGTTCCGGACTCCCGTAAAGTGCTGCGGACGCCCAGAAGAACGGGCTGGCGCGCACGCCAGAATTGTGGTTCAGATAATCCATTTGCGCCAGCTGAAGGGCACGGTCTTTCCGATGTCCTCGACGAAGATGCGTGTAGAATGCGTTCATCAACTCTGGCATAGCCTCGTCGTCTACCTGCCATAACGTGGCCAAGGTGCTACTGGCGCCAGCCGCCCGGAAGGCATGTTGAAGGCCGATCATTCCCTCGCCGAGATGCTGCTGACCCCGCGCGGTGCTGCATCCGCTAAGCACGACGAGCTCGCTCGCCAGCGATTGATTCTGAAGCTCGTAAAGGAACAAAGTACCATCCTCGGCGGCGTCGTCCGAGAGAGCGATGTAGCTGAACATCGGCAAGGTTGCGTTGACGACGGCGTGCGAAGCGAGGTGGATTACGCGTGTGCTGCCGAGGTCGTTGTACAGGGCGGTTTCGGTCGCCTCCTGATCCAGGGCAAACTTGCCAATCGGAAAGAGCCGCCGGAGGCGACTCAATTCTGCCGGAACATTAGGGAGATCCGCCAATGCCACGCCCATTCTGGTTCGTACGCTTTCCGCATCCTCTCCAAAGTCGCTTCGTCCAAACGCAAGTAAGTCGTTGGTGGGTTTGGCAACGCGGAGGGGTTCGGTGAGGAGAGCGGCGGAGAGCTCCATTGAAATTGGGTGGCTTCGCCCGAAATAGTCGAGGTCGGCAAAATCGGATTCGCCAACAGGGCTGGAAGGCAACGCTGCAAATGGAAGCGCAGAAAGCGGACCTTCCGGGATGATAACCAAGGCATCTCCAGGTTCCAGCAGGTGCTCGATGGGTTGAATGAGGACGGCTCGCAATGCGGCCAGCACGTCCGTCTGGGCGAGAGGATCGGGTTGCGCGGTGTCATGCCACGCTTGCCCCATTCTCCGGATAAGACCTGCAAGAGAATCGGCTGATATCGGGAGTCGGGTGCCCACCAGCGTATCGGGCCGAACGACGAGGGCGTAGGCTTCGTCTCGTTCGAGGAAATAGGTGAGGAGCGTCTGTTCTCTCTCTTCCAGTGTACGCTGGACGTTCGAGAGCGTAAGTGGTGGCGGCGGCGATGGTGAAAAACCGATTACAAGATTGGCGTCCTCCCTCGCCGAGATTCCTGCCAAACGCAGTTGGCTTTGCCGCGCCGCCGACAGGTTCGGATTCAAAGATTCGTATCGGGCGTCATCCTCGATGGTTTCGAGACTGTCGAGCCGTGCTCGACGCTCATCATCCAACGAAAGCCTCAGGCGGTTCGTCAATCTCAAGTCCTGAAGGTGGCGAGCCCGCGTTTCGTCAAGTTTGAGGAACGCCTCCTCAAATCGCCCCTGGCGAAGAAAGAGGCCAATGAGATTCCTGTAGGGTGTCTGAAGTCCTTCGAAGAAAGATGCGCTCCATTCCAGGTTGCCAAACGCCCTGCGCTCTATCTCGGCCAGGCTGATGGCTCGTTGGTAGTAGGCAATGGCGAGGCCGTAGCTCGGCACGGCACTCGTATCAGCCACCGCTTCTGCCAAAAGTCCCAAGTCCACAAGCGACTGTCTTTCATGTTCCGGCCGCCCGATTTCGCGATCCATCGAAAGTGCAGTTTGCAGTGCCTGGTGCGCTTCGTCGAAGTTTCCGAGCGCCAACTGAGTCTTTCCCAATTCCGTGTACGTCCAGCTGACCCGCGAGGGGTAGCGACGGATCGCAGGCATACTCAGTGTTTTGGCCAGTGCGATGAGAGGCAGCGCACGCTCGGGGTCGCCCAGATTTCGGTAGGCGTGAGCCAGCCAGAGCAGCGCTTGCACGCGCTCATAAAGAAAGTCGGGGTCGTCCGGCGGAATCATGCCCAAGGCGTCTTCGAGTAGCAGAGCAGCTTCAGCCGCCGCCGCGCTTTCACCCGTTCCATTTCGATTGGCCCTCAACAGAATGGTCACGGCTCGATTGGCAAGCAGGCGACCTCTAACGCCTTCCAGTCGGGGATCGTCAGCGATATTGGCGTTGACTAGCGAATCCGCTTGCAGATAGAAAGGCACCGCAGCGTCGAAGTCGCCCAGACCTCGAAATTGGGCGGCGATCCGAATGAGGAACTCTGCACCCTCAGCCGACGGCAGCGCGTGAACGAAACGAGCGGAGAAGATATAGTCTTGAAGCGCTTCGAGCGGCCGGTCGGTTCTCGAGTACAAACCGCCACGGCGTTGGTAAACGGCAGCTAGTATCGCGGGTGCCGCGAGTTCGGCGTCGTGCTCAAAGAATTGGGAAAACGCAGCCTCGGCTTCTTCGTATCTGCCCAGTTTGAAGTAGAGGCTCGTCTCATAATCAGCTAGTCTGGCCGTTTCGGCCGAATGCGTAGCTCCGTAGCACGCCTTCACTTCATTGAGCACCGGGAGGAGATCCTCCCAATTCTCATTCTTCGTAGCCACATAGGCACGGTACTCGTCCTCGAATTCACCAAACCGTACCTCGCAATCTGCTCGTTCGGGCACGGACACGATGGAACCCGAAACGACGAGCAGAGCCAGGAGCGCCACAGGCCACCCGATTCTTTGAACGTGTCGATAAGGCGTAGCCATCCAGGTCGGTTCGTTTCGCTCCGTGGCCTAAGCGCGGGGATCGTATAGTATACGCCGTAGCCGCCAAACTCTGGGGTCGACAAGTTGCTCGGCCCGTATTTTGGTCACCATGCGTCTCGTTTCTCTCGGCCTCAAATCGTTTCGTTCGCACACGGAGACGCGCCTCGCGTTCGCGCCGAAAATCAATCTCCTCTATGGCCCGAATGGTGCTGGCAAAACCAATGTGCTTGAGGCCATTCACTATCTGTGCCTCACCAAAAGCTTTCTGACAGCAACAGACGCCCACGTCTTGCAGCATGGCGCGCAATTCTTTGAGGTAGAAGGAAGGTTCGAGGGCGAGCATCGGGCGACGCTGACAGCGCGGATGGCGTACGTGCCGCCGGAAGGCAAGCGGCTGTTTCGCAATGGAGCTCCGCTTGAACGCCTGGCCGACATTGTAGGAGTATTGCCCCTGGTCATCCTCTCTCCTGCCGATCAGGTACTTACGGATGGCGGGCCTGAACACCGCCGCCGCTTCATCGACGCTACGCTGAGCCAGGCGCGTCCCGTCTATCTGGATGACCTCTTGAAATACCGCCGTGCGCTGAAGCAGCGCAATGCACTGCTTCACCAATTGCGGCGTGATGGTCGGCTACCTCCAGGTACACTGGGTGCGTGGGATGAGGAACTCGTGCAACTGGGCGCGCGCATCATCGATGGTCGGCGCCGGTTTGTGGAACAGTTCACGGCCTTCCTGGCAGAAGCCTTTCGGCTGCTCGATGCAGTTGGCGAGGAGCCCACGATGGAGTATGTGACCGTTGCAAGCATGGGGGACGCCGCGGATGCGGACGCCATTGCCGAGCGGTTTAGAGATAAGCTGGCCGAGTCGGCCCGGCGTGAAAGCGAGCAGGGGCGGACGCTGATCGGTCCTCATCGGGATGAGGTTGTGTTCCGACTGGGCGATTTCGATGTCCGCCCTTACGCTTCTCAAGGGCAGCACCGAACCGTCGGGCTGGCGCTGCGGCTGGCCACATTTCTCTACCTTCGTGATCGCATCGACGAAACGCCCATCCTTTTGCTGGACGATGTTTTCGGAACGCTCGATGCGCAGCGCGCCGAGATTGTTCTCGATCTACTTGGATCCGATGCGATCGGGCAGAGCGTGGTAACGGCTTCTCGTCCCGAATTCCTGACGCAGCGTAGTAGCTTTGGAAACGGCGACAACGCATCGATCAATTTGCCCAACGGTGCGTATGTAAACACGGCGAATCGAGATCATCGCCGCCAAATCCAGGAAGCGCTATCGGAATCCGCCCTCGAGTCTACCGTTGACAGTTGATTTTGTCGCCGCCAGTGGCTTCCTTGTTGAATCCACCGAACGTCTCCCCGCACATCTCAAACCTCTACCGCCATGCGTGCCCTGCCCCAACTCCGCTACCTTTTTCTTCTGGTTCTTCTTCCGTCTGGCGTATTGCTTGGATGCGGAAGCACAACGAATCTCGTGACCGGTGAAACGCAGCGGGGAGCGTATACCTGGCAAGAGGAAGTTCAGATTGGGCGTGAAAACGATCCGGCAGTGATCGCGCAATTCGGACTCTATGAAGATGCCGGGGTAAGCGCATATGTTGAGCGCATCGGGCAGGATGTCCTGCAGACCAGCGCCTACTCCGACCCCACTACGCCAGCAGAAATACGAGGTACTCCGTTTCACTTCCGCGTGCTCGATTCGCCCGTCGTCAATGCGATGGCGCTGCCGGGAGGCTACATCTATGTAACTCGAGGACTGCTGGCGCATCTGGACAATGAAGCGCAACTCTCCGTCGTCCTCGGGCATGAGATCGGGCACGTGCTGGCTCGCCATGCCTCGCGCCGGGCGGCAAGCGCACAACTTGGGCAGCTCGGCCTGCTAGGCGCGGCCGTTCTGGGCGGCGTTGTCGGCGGGGGAAATGTTGCTGAGGGTATTCTCAATTACGGCGGCGCTGGCGTCGGTTTACTCTTCCTCAGCTACGGCCGCGAAGACGAGCGTGAAGCGGACCGTGCCGGGGTGGCCTATTCCGAGTTCGCGGGCTACGACGCGGCGGAGGCCGCCGATTTCTTCGGCTCGCTTGCACGTCTGAGCCAACAGGGCGGCGGCGGTGGCATCCCAAGCTTCCTCTCCACCCACCCCGATCCCGGCGAACGGCAACAATCCATCCCTCAATTGGCGGCACAGTATCAGCCGCGGGGTACCGAGGTCAACGCGGCCGAATACCTCTCCCAGATTGACAATATCGTGCTCGGCAACGACCCGAGGCAGGGGTATACCGAAGGAGGCCGATTCTATCATCCGGAGCTTCGCTTCCAATTCACCTACCCGGATGGCTGGCAGGTGAACAACACGCCTTCTGCTGTTCAGATCGGCGAGCCGAACGGCAGGGCAGTTTTGGAATTCTCCTTTGCACAGGCGAGTTCGGCGCAGGCGGCGGGACAGGAGTTTGGCAGGCAGCAGGGCGTAGCGGTTAGCAGCCAGAGCTCGACTACGATTGGCAGCAATCGATCGTACCGCGTGGAAGGCTCGGCCAACACAAGCAACGGGGAAGTCCGCTTTCTGGCCTACTTCATCGAGTACGGCGGCAACGTGTTTCGCTTTATGGGTCTCGCCGCGGCGAATAGCTTCAACAGTTACTCGGCCACTATGCGTCAGTCCATTGAGAGCTTCGCCCGCCTTACAAACCAGAGCTACATCAACCGCCAGCCGGTACGTTTGGATGTGGTGCGCGCCGATCGATCCGCGCCGTTTTCGTCCTTCGTCAGTGGCCGCCCAACCCCCGAAGGCCTGAACACCGAAGGGCTCGCGATCATGAACCAGGTTCAACTCAACACCACGGTGCCGAGTGGCTACCAGTTGAAACTGCCGGGACGGTAGCGCTTGGCCTACTGGTAGTGGGCGCCGGGAGCAGGCGGAGCCCCCGCATTAATCCACTTCTCTCCCACTACTGTCCTATTAAAAAGGCGCAAGGCCTCTTTGAGGGCAAAGACGATGACCTCACCATTTCTGTCTTCTTTCTTGGCGTCACAGATTAGTATGAGAGTCGCAGATGGACTCGCAAGCTGTTTGAGCCGTTCGATCTTACTTTGAGAAGTGCTACTATTGTGTTGAGCATTAGTCACTTGATATACTATGTTATTACCATTGGAATCAAGGCCATAGATATCGATGTCTTTGAGAGTCCGGCCGGTGGGTAGTAGTAGAGATACTAGCCGAGGGAGCTTCAAATGTGCCCATTGGTCAGTTCGCATAACCTCACTACACAGGACTTCCTGCTGGGCAACGGAGAGTCTTCTGACTGATGGCTCCCACGGTTCATTGTCAACAAGCAACCTGACTAGCCCGTTGTCCCGATGCCACATACAAAAAGTGCCCTGCTTTGGACGGCTGGAAAGGAGAACAAGGCTACGCTCGGCGTCAAGGATCCTTACCCTGTCGAGTCTGATCGCTTTGAGGATGGCCGTGTCCGAGCGGTGAGCCGATAATCTTCTTCTGCGACCCTCAACGAATTGCACCTCGGTGAGCGGCGTGACATATCCGACCTTTCATCCGGGCCTGTCGCGATACACCGCGCAAACATAGCCACCATCTTTCCCGAGGAGGACAAATCGTTCAACCACGCCCTTGGCACGACCTGAATAATCGGCGGGGTTGAGGCTTTCAAGGTCGCTGCAAGCGTAGTCTTCCTTACCTGCCGAATAGTGAATAGCGATCAGGTTATTCTTCCAGAGATCCTTATAGGTCTCGTCGTCTATGTTGAGCTTTGTGGAGTGTCGTGCGAAGTAGGTTTTCAGCATCCTGGTTTGGTTTGAGCGACCGCCCTGGAATGGAATCTGATCTCACTCCCCACTCGGCGGAATCACTACGGCCTCCCCTCCCACCACCATCTTGCCATTCACATAACCGTAGAGCCTGATCTTCACGTGCTTGAAGCGCTCGATCTTCTCGAAAACCTTCACTTCGATGGTGACTTCTTCCCCTACCGGCACGGGCCTAAGGAACTTGGCAGAAAGTGAGACGGCTACAGAGCCGTGGCCCGGGAAGTCTCGACCAAGGACTTTCGATGTCAGACCAAGTATGTAGACGCCGTGGACCACGGGCCGACCGAACGGTGTCGAAGCGGCATAGTCGGCGTCGAGGTGGAGCGGGTTGTCGTCGCCGGTTACTTCGGCAAACTTCTGCACGTCTTCCATCGTGATGGCGCGCGACCAGGTAAATCCGTCGCCGACTTGAAGGGACTCGTACGTATGAGGCATCGTCGCGTGTGCGTTTAGGGGCTAGGCAATCGCTTCAGGTTTCGAAGATAGCCGGTTTTGGCTAATCGCTATCCGAGGAATCGCTCGCGCTCTGCCGCCGTCGGAATCCGGCACGTCTCCTTCTTTCCAAACCAGGTGTACCGGCGTTTGGCGATGGCTCTATAGACCGCATCTCGGATCGGTCGGGGCACGACGATGAGTCCGTATAGGAGAGGCCATCCCCAGCCAAGCTGCCTAACAATCCGAAGCGCCGCCGTTGAGCGAATGAAAGCCATTCCGTTTTCTATCAAGACGACCGAGTCAGTCTCGTTCGAGTTAACGTTGTACCCACTTAACAATTCTTCGCCAGCCTTCGACTGCAGCGACGCAAACCAAAAAACTCCCGCGGCATCTCGCCGAATCACGAAGTCGACCGCTCCGTTGCAGAGGTTGCAAACGCCGTCAAAAAGCACCACCGGGTAGACGTGCCTGGTATCCAAGGCTTGCGTGGGAGACGGGTGATTCAACGCCACAGTGAGGTCATCTGGGATTGGTAGTAAACGACCGGAAACGTCTTTGCCATTGGGCGCTCCAGCGGACGCACCCTCGTTTCTGGCGTTCCGAAACATACTCTTACCGAGGGTCTCGGTGAACTCGCACGCCTTTTCTTCAAACTCGGTGTGATGGGTTTTGGCGGACCCGTCGCCCACATTGCCTTGGTGGAAGAGGAAGTAGTCGTTCGCCGAAAGTGGTTGACTCCCCAGCATATTCTCGACCTGATTGGGGCCACGAGCCCGATCCATGTCCTAAATCTACGGAATTGACCATGCATGTCGGCTTTGCACGGGCGGGCTGGAGGGGCCTGGCGGTTGCGGGGATATCGTTCATGTCTCCGGCCGCCATGCTGACAGAAATACTGGTATGATCCTATGTACACTCGGCTCCTCCCAGCCGCCCAGCCAATTCCCATCGGTACTAGGCCGACGCTAGCGGAAATTATGCCCGGCGCACTCCTGCGGCCCTGTAGGAACGCGATTTCGAGCCTTGCACTTGTGCTCCTGTCGATCGCCGTCAGCGTACTGCTGCTAGGTGTACTTGAGCCTTCCGCACTGTAGGCGGATGGCCTTGTCGGAATGGTGGCTCTATTCATGACGAACCTCGTGCCGACATGCACGACATCGACACGGCAGCCATTCGTCCGTCTGGATTTCCAAGGTGCTCGGCTAGGCTATTCCGCTTGAGAGCATAACAATTGTTGGCGGTACTGTTCCGACCTGAGATCTGGGCCTGTTCTTTCTGAAGGCCGGGGCCGCTCTCTATGGAAGCGGCTAACTCTTGATCGCGTTCTTGCAAGGCGCCTCGTCGATTCCAGAGGCTGGTTGACCCAACGTTATCGCTCCGACGCCATTGCGATTGGTCGGCTCACGCCCGGGCAGGTACTCTCGACGGCGACCCTTATTGGCTACGTTCTTGGAGATGTGCCTGGAGCTATCGTTGCGACGCTCGGCATTTTCCCTCCCCCGTTCGTCCTCGTCGGCATCGTCCACCCGCAGGTTCAACTCCTCCAATCGTCTACTTCGATAGCGGCATTTTTCTAAGCCATCAATGCAAGTTCCATTGCGCTGATGGCGCTGGTCAAGCTTTCATTGGGTATTGGCATGCTAACAGCTCCCCAGCCGATTTCAATTTTCGTAGCCGCCGCGCTGTCCCCCTTTCCCAGCTGAGCACCTTTTGGCAGGTTCTCGGTGGTACCGCGATCGTAGCGGGAGCGGCTATTGGTGGCATGGCCTAGACTCGTGTTTCACGTGAAACACCTGGGCTGCTCCCTCCTATCGAACCTCATCTGACCGATGTGGTCGCAGGGCACGGAGACGATTCCTATCGACGTACCGCAAATGTGAGTTTGGTTGGGTGGGCCGACCGCTCGATCATGATTGGTACACGCCTCAAACTCCAACGCTCCAAGCCTTCGATCGTATCGCTGCAGCGAGCTGCTAACGTGTCAATAGCAAGCCATCGACGCATTCAATGCAAAGGCGCATTCCACGTTCGCGGAGCGTTTTGCCCGATGGCGACGATGCATCTGCTATGATATCAATCGGTTGCTGCAGCCTGATAATCGCCCATTTGTCGATGTATATCGGTGGCATCCTGGAATTCGTCGACGGAGCAGTCGATTTCCCAGGTAGAAAACCCAATCGACTTGCCAATGTCAGGAAGAGATGTCGAAGCCATTCCTTCACTTCCCGTCCCTCAACTTGACAGGACTTCTCGTAGGAAGAGCCCGGTGTGACTTTCCTCTACCTGAGCGACATCCTCGGGTGTCCCCTCCGCCACGATAAATCCGCCGCGCCGACCACCCTCTGGCCCGAGATCAATAACGTAGTCGGCGGACTTGATCACGTCCATGTTGTGTTCAATCAAAATGACGCTGTGGCCCGCATCGACGAGCGCGTTGAACGAGCGCAAAAGCGTGCGGATATCATCGAAATGGAGGCCCGTTGTTGGCTCGTCGAATAGATAGAGCGTATGGCCTTTTTGCGCGTGGCCCAGATGGGCCGCCAACTTCACGCGTTGGGCCTCGCCTCCCGAGAGCGTGTTGGAAGGCTGACCAAGAGTGAGGTATCCGAGGCCCACATCCTGCAACACTTTTAGCTTGCTCACCACAGGACGATGGCCATGGAAGAATTCGACTGCCTCAGCAATGGTCATCGCCAAAATCTCCGCAACGTTTTTCCCTCGGTATCGAATTTCCAGAACATCCTGCTTGTATCTCAAACCGTGGCAGGCTTCGCACTCCAAGAATAGGTCGGCCAGGAACTGCATCTCCACACGAACGACTCCTTCACCCTGACAGACCTCGCATCGCCCACCAGGCACATTGAAGGAAAACGTGCCCGACCTGTATCCGCGAATTTTGGCCTGATGCGTTGAGGCGAGCAGATCGCGGATGAAATCGAATGCCTTGACATACGTGACGGGGTTCGAACGCGGGCTTTTGCCGATCGGCGATTGATCCACCATCTCTACCGACTCAATTAGGTGGGCACCCTTTATTGAGTCGTGGGCACCTACCTTCCCTTCGAACTCTCCGCCTTTAAGTCGTTTTAACGCTGCGTATAGCGTGCTATTTACCAATGTAGATTTACCTGTCCCGGAAACTCCTGTAACAACGGTGATTGTGTTTAGAGGAAATCTTGCATCAAGGCGTTTTAGATTGTGTTGGCGTGCATGGATGACCTCGATAGCACGCCCATTATCGATTTTACGTCTCTTCCTCGGAACGGGTATTTGTAGTTTACCAGATAAATATGCTCCCGTTAACGATTTTGTATTAGTTAACATTTCTTTGTATGTACCTTGGAAGATGACGGCACCGCCATGTACTCCTGAGCCTGGCCCCATGTCGATGAGTTGATCGGCTCGGGCCATCATTTGTCCATCGTGCTCCACCACCAACACCGTGTTGCCAATATCTCGAAGGCCTTCGAGGATCGTGATAAGCCGGTCGTTGTCGCGCGGATGCAGGCCAATAGTCGGTTCGTCCAAAACATAGAGTGAGCCGACCAGCGATGAGCCCAGGCTCGTCGACAGGTTGATTCGTTGGGTTTCTCCGCCGGAGAGCGTCTGAGCAAGCCTATCAAGCGTCAGGTAGTCAAGGCCCACTTCGACGAGGTAGCGAAGGCGCTTTCGGATTTCCTCCAGCACACGACCGGCGACAGCCTGTTGGAATTCGCTTAGCTGCAGGCCATCAACGAGGCTCAACGCATCTTTTGTCGTGAGCTCGGCGATTTCGCCAATGTGGTACCAGTGTGTTCCCGTCGCGTCCGGGCCAATTGCATCGCCCTCTATCCGGACATTGAGCGCGCTCGGTTTTACGCGGTAGCCATCGCACACCGTGCAAACCGTGTATCCACGAAATCGCGCGGCGAAGACGCGGAAGTGCATTTTGTACGCCTTTGACTCAAGAAATCTGAATAGTCCCTGGACTCCCTTGTAACCACCAGAGCCGTTCCAAACGAGGTTCTGTTGTCCCTCAGAAAGCCGACTATACGGGCAGTTGATATCGATGCCCACAAGCTGGGCCATGCGAATGAGATCGCGCTGATAGGTGCTCCACATCTCACTTCGGAACGGCGCGATTGCACCCTGAAGGAGCGACAGGTCGGGGTTGGGAATGACTAGATCCCGGTCGATGCCCGGAACTCGCCCAAAGCCCTGGCACGCCGGGCAAGCGCCTAAAGGCGAATTGAAGGAGAATAACTGGGGCGTTGGCTCTTCAAAGGCCACTCCGTCGCGCTCAAAGTGTGCGGAGAAATCGAACCGCTCAAGCGGGCCATCCTTCGGGGCCGTAATTACAACCGATCGGTCTGCCCCTTCGCGAAAGGCCTGCTCGACGGAGTCGGCGATGCGGTTTGTGACTTTGTCATCGCCGGGCCGCGTCGCGAGACGATCAATAAGGACGAGGAGCCGTGCAGCGGGGGTTTTGATAGTTTCAGGAGGCGTCTCATTGAGATCGAGCACCTCCGATGTCTTGCCCTGCTCGGCCTGCTTTTCAGTCGGGAGGCGAAGGAGTCGGTAGAATCCGCGTGCCAACAAGGCGCTCAGTTCTTCTTCCTTCTTGTGCCCTTTGTGCGATGGAACCGCAAAACAGAGATAGAACCTCGTTTGAGCGGCCAGCCCACTCTGCAGCGTCTCGGCGACAGAACGAGGCGAGTCCTTCGCAACCGGCTTGCCGGATATCGGCGAGATGGTTGTGCCAACCCGTGCGAAGAGCAGCCGGAGGTAGTCGTAGATTTCTGTCTGCGTCGCAACAGTAGAGCGGGGATTCCTCGACCCTGCCTGCTGCTCGATGGCAATTGCTGGCGCGAGCCCAGTTATAAGGTCTACGTCAGGTTGGTCCATGCGCTCCAGAAACTGTCGTGCGTACGAACTAAGGCTCTCTACGTATCGGCGCTGGCCTTCCGCGTAAATCGTGTCGAAAACAAGACTCGACTTCCCCGACCCCGAAGGACCCGTTACAACGATGAGTTTCTTCTTCGGAATCGTAATGGTAATGTTTTTGAGGTTGTGCTGTCGCGCGCCAGTAACAACCAGGTCTTTCCCAGCGAAACGCTTCGCTGAGCCGTTGGCTGTTGACGTAGCAGGCGAGGCCGGCGGCTTGGCGGCTTTCTCTTTCGGCATTTGGGGCACGTTAGATCGTGAGGCGCCATCCAAACGCTTTGAGGATGGAAAGGGTGCCGAGATTCCCGCGTTTTAGGCCAACTCTTCCTTTTCGCCAGCCCGTCGCCGATTGAGGCTGGAGGGAACGCAGCGAGTTGAAATTGGCTATTGCAATCAATACCCAGCGCCATTGGAGTAGTCTTTGACGCGCTCTCCGCGACCCGCCAATCGGGACGCCTCAAAGCACCCGGAATTCTGCCGTGCAGCTCCCTCGTTGTTCTTTCGAGAAGGAACAGCGGCCGGCCGAGTTCCATTTTTTTGAAACCTCGCATAAGCATTAGGAACTTTCGTCCGTTTGCGTTATCTACAAGATGGTTTCAAACCTCCAACCTTCGCTTCAGTGCGCTTCTTTTACGCCGCTCTATTCGGAATGCTGATGCTAACGGCCTCCACGGCGTTCGCACAGGAAGCTGCCGTTCGGATTGGCTTGGATCAGATGCCAAGTGGCTTCCTGCTTGAGAGCGCCTATCCGAATCCGTTCAACCCCAGCGCAACGATTGGTTTTGCGGTGGTTCGGACGCAGGATGTTGAGCTAGGACTCTACAACGCTCTTGGTCGCAAGGTTCGGACGCTCTTCGCAGGTCGTGTCCAGGGTCAGACTCGGTTCGAGGCCCAAGTGAATGGTGAAGGACTTCCGAGTGGGCTCTACCTCGTTCGGCTTGTGGGCGATAGCTTCTCGACGACAAGACGGGTTACGTTGCTGAAGTAGCCAAACACACTAACGGCTTTTTTGCGCCCCCGCCGGTTCGTCCGACGGGGGCGCACGATTTTTAGGCTCGCGCATCTATCTGCCCACAGTGGGCGTTCATCCGGCCTATGGCCTTTCTCAGCCCACTCGTTCTCCTTGGCCTTGCTGCGGCGGCGATCCCGCTCATCATCCACCTTTTCAACTTTCGCAAGCCGAAGCGGGTGGATTTCTCGTCGCTCACTTTTTTGCGCGAGTTGGAAAAGCACACGATGCGGCGAATGCGCCTTAAGCAATGGCTTCTGTTGCTACTGCGCATGCTGTCTATCTCTTGCCTCGTGCTGGCGTTCGCGCGACCGACTCAAAGCAGCGACTGGAACGGCGTTTTTTCCGAGCGCTCCCCAACGACAATGGCAATCGTCGTAGACAATTCGCTCTCGATGACAATGCGGGACATTCAAGGTTCATACATCGATCAAGCAAAGGCCCTCGCTTCGGCCCTGTTGGAAAGCGCCCAGCCGGGCGATGAGCTAATCATCGTTCCATCGTCCTTTGAACCAGACGCAACTTCGGCGGAGTTTGCTTCGCGAGAAGCGACGCTCGATGCTGTAGAAGAACTCCACGTTAGCTTTCGTGCTGACGCTCTTTCGTCCGCCTTGTCGCGCACAGCCAGTTTGCTTGAGGGGGCCTCCAACCCCGTGCGGGAGATTTTCCTGCTCAGCGACCTTCAAGCAACGACGCTCTTGGATTCAACAAACACGGTTACGCCCGAAAACATCCGGCTCACCTTGATGCCGCTTGGCGAGCGAGATCACGCCAATGTCGCCGTCACGGACATTAGCATCGTCAGCCAGATTATCGAGCCTGGTCAGCCCGTGGAGATGAATGCGACGATTGCGCGATTTGGAGGTGAGGCCGAAGGCTATGGAGCCAGTGTTTTTCTGGAAGAAGAACGCGTCGCTCAGACCTCCGTCGATCTGAAGGAAAACGAGGCCGAGACGGTCTCATTCACATTCACGCCAACGCGGCGAGGCTGGCTTCGGGGAGAAGTGCGTATAGAGCCCGATGAGGCTGAATGGGACGACGTTCGCTACTTTGCGCTCCACGTTCCACAGGCGCAGCGGGTCTTGGTGGTTCGCGGAACGAATGCACGCGCAGATCTTGTTGCCGTGGCGCTCGGTGTTGCCGCCGAACGGGGTACGCTGGACGTCACGCAGGTGGATGAAAGCAATCTGGCCGCGGCAGGTGTGGAAAATTTCGACGCTGTCGTGCTCGTTGGGCCGGGCAATCTATCGAGCGGCGAAGTGGCGCTGCTGGAACGGTACGTGGTCGATGGCGGAGGCCTTATGCTTTTCCCCGGCGACGAAGCCGGCGTGTTAGATGGATTGGTTGGGGCACTGGGAGGAGGGCGGTTTGGCGGCGTTATGGGTGAACGCGATGGTCCCTCACTTGGTGGATTTGGCTCGGCCGATCTCGAACATCCTCTTTTCGAAGGTGTCTTCGACAATGCCGCTGGCCGACCGCGGCTCGAGAGCCCCGAAGTGTTGTACGCCGAGCGCTACATCCCTGCCGGAATCGACGAAAGCACGCTCATCCGTCTTGCGGGAGGAACTCCATTCCTGCAGGAAGTGCGGCACGGCCAGGGCTCCGCGCTGATCTATACGGTCGCCCCCGACCCGCGCTGGAGCGACTATGCGATGCGTGGACTGTTCATCCCACTGCTCTATCGCTCAGTCATGTACCTCGCTACGACCGCCTCGGGCGCGTCCGCGTCCTATACAGTAGGGGAAAACGATGTGCTACGTGTTGAGGGTGCCACACAAGCTTCGCCCTTGCGAATCATCAGTCAAACCAGCGAAGAATGGACGCCCACCCAGCGTACTGTGCCCGGAGGCGTGTTAATCGATATGGACGAGAGCATTCCAACGCCAGGCGTGTACGACGTGATGCAGGGCGGGACGCTGCTCCGGCGCGTCGCCATAAATCTTGATCCTCTAGAATCGGACCTGGCGACTCTATCGGCTTCCGAAGCCATTGAACAACTTGAAGAGGCCACAGGACGCCCGGTGCGCTTGCTGAACGCTGCTGGTGGCGATGGCCTCGCGGCGGCGCAGAGCCTGCAGGCCCAGCGCCGCGGTGCCGACTTATCGAGCATACTCCTGGCGCTGGCCCTCGCGTTCCTCATCGCGGAGATGCTTGTCGCCACGCGCTGGAAGCCGGGGATTAGCGCGTAGCACACGTTTCATTCTCTGCCCCGCACCGTTGTCGACTATGCTACGGACGACACACCGCCGAGGAGATGCTCGTTTTCATCGTGCTCCCGCGCTGTTTTCACGTATGTTCTGCCCTCGCGAGGCATCCGATAG
This sequence comes from Rubricoccaceae bacterium, assembly GCA_041748175.1. GTDB lineage: Bacteria > Bacteroidota > Rhodothermia > Rhodothermales > Rubricoccaceae > JAHEJB01. The sequence goes on along the minus strand of JBGTDU010000066.1, from coordinate 6,565 downwards.
CGACTTTGCTAATCGATTCGCCTTCCGTTCGTCCCCCAACCCCGCACTCTCCTTTTGAGCACGTCGAAGTCTCCTCAGATATCCGCAAAGCAAGAGATCGCCATCCTTGTCGGGGTTAAGACCCCAACGGTGAGCGACGTGCAGCTCGAGGAAGGACTCGCGGAGTTGGCGCTGCTAGCCGATACAGCGGGCGCCCTGGTTGCGGAAATTGTAACCCAGTCTCTTCAACAAATCGTTGGGCCAACTTATGTGGGCAAGGGAAAGGTTGAGGAGATCAGGCAACTCGTGGAGCGCCACAAGGCCGATGTCGTCATCTTCGACGATGACCTCTCCCCGATCCAGCTTCGAAACCTCGAACGCGAGCTAGAATGCAAGCTGGTTGATCGTTCCGGCCTCATCCTCGACATTTTCGTCCGCAACGCGAAGACGGCGACGGCCAAGGCGCAGGTCGAGCTCGCCCAGCTCGATTACCTTAGAAGCCGCCTCACTCGGGCGTGGACGCACCTGGAGCGGCAGAAAGGTGGCATCGGGATGCGTGGTCCCGGCGAAACACAGATCGAAACAGATCGCCGCTTGATTGGGCGCCGGATGGCGGTCTTGACCGAAGAGCTGGATCGAATCGACCGCCAGCGAACCACGCAACGCAAAGGGCGGGCGGCGCTGACGCGAGTCTCGCTGGTTGGCTATACGAATGCAGGCAAGAGCACGCTCATGAACGCTCTCGCCGACGCCGACGTCCTCGCCGAGAACCGGCTGTTCGCTACCCTCGACGCTACGACCCGGCAGGTTTTTCTGGCGCCAAACAAAGCCGTGTTGCTTTCTGACACGGTCGGCTTTATCCGCAAATTGCCGCACAAGCTCATCGAAAGCTTCAAGAGCACCCTCGACGAAGTCCGCGAGGCCGATGTCCTGCTTCATGTCGTCGATGCGGGTCATGCGCACTTTGAGGAGCATATAGGCGTGGTCAGAGAAACGCTGAACGAACTCGGGGCGCTCGAAAAGCCTACGCTGATGGTCTTTAACAAAGTGGACGAGTTGGAGACGCGCGGGCTCGTCTCCTCTCTGAAGACTGAGTACGAGCACGCGGCGTTCGTCTCAGCGCTACGCGGGATTGGCCTGGAGAGTCTTCGCGAGCAGGTTCTCGGCATTATAGAATCGGAATACGTTGACGGCGAAGCACTGCTGCCTGTAGCGGAAGCGAAGAGCCGCGCACACGTCCACCGCGTCGCCGAGGTTATTTCGGAAGTGACCGTGATGGCAACGGGCGATGGCGCGTCGGAGCCTGTGGTCTGGATGCGCTACCGCGCTTCGGGAAAGAACGTCCCCGAGTTGGACCGGCTCCTGGCGCGTTTTGCGCATTTCAAACTGGACGATCCCGCTGGCGATGGCGCCTTCACGCCCGCCGCGCTCTCCCGAGATGCCGTCGATGACGGGTCGTTTTCTCCTCGTCTTGAGGAATTATGAACCTTTCAGACGACAGAAAGAATCCCAGTGGTAGGCAGCAGAGTGCGAATGGCCGGATGATGCTATTGACCGGAGTGACGTGGTATACGGCTTGCACGTCTAATAGGTGGTTGCCTGTTACCTTGCGGCCTTCGCGCCAAACGCCATGATCGTACGTACGCTTCTTAGCCCGAACACACCCGCCCTAATGGTTGGCGATGCCGTAGGCAAGGCACTTTTCCAGATGGCAGAACACGGTGTTGAGCACCTCCCGGTCGTGAGCTCGGAGGGCCAGCTACTCGCCCTCGTAAGCGCAGATGTTCTTCGCGAACAGTCAAGCCCGGACACGCCACTGCTCGCCCTGATCGGAACAGGCCCGGCCTTCGTGACGCCCGAGGCGCACATTTTTGACGCCGCGCACATGATGCTGCGCCACGACCTCAGCGTCCTTCCGATTGCAACGGCGCAGGGCGAGTACCTCGGCCTCGTTCAGAGGGCCGCCGTGTTTAGCCAACTTGCACATATGTTGGCCACGGAAGAAACCGGTGCCATTGTCGTCTTGGAAGCCAAAGCCCGCGACTTCTCACTGGCGCAGCTTGCACACGTCGTCGAGCAGAATGATGTGCGAATTCTTTCCGTGTCGACGGAGGAAGACCTCCAGGCCAACGTCGTGCGCGCAACGCTCAAGCTCAACGTGAGTGACACCTCCCGCGTCCGGCACATCATGGAGCACCTCGACTACAAGATTGTCGGCGTGTTCGACGAGATGGACGACGACCTGCAGGAGCGCGTTGAGGAGTTCATGCGCTACTTGGAAGTCTAAGGTTTGACGCCCACGTGCCCGGCGTCTCCGTGCAGTGTTCATGAAGCCCTCTGACAGACCAATCTGGACGGTCGCGAGCGAGCTTTTGCGCTGCAAGAAGCGCGCATAACCGGCCATAATGTGGTAAATTTGCCCGATTCTGCTTAGCAGGCTGTTGGTCTATTCCTCCTATCTGCGGCGGCGACTCTTGTTCGATCTCAGCGTTGCGAGAATCTCGCCGGATTACCAATACGACTGCGATCTCGCGCCTTGGTCTCGACCAAGCTCCGCTCGCCTCGCCAACGGATGAATAAATCCACAGCCTGTTAGGACGGAATCGGCATACCTCGGCGGATCCCGCCGCCCTCATCGAGACAAACCGCATGGCTGAAACGAAGCAGAAGGACGACCTCCCAGAAACCGGTAATGGCGACTACCGCGCCTCCAACATTCAGGTGCTCGAAGGTCTCGAGGCCGTCCGTAAGCGCCCGGCCATGTACATCGGCGATGTGGGCATGCGCGGCCTCCACCACCTCGTCTACGAAGTCGTCGACAACTCAATCGACGAGGCCCTCGCCGGGTATTGCGATTACGTCGAGGTTATCATTCACGAGGACAATTCGATCTCGGTGAAGGACAACGGGCGTGGCATTCCTGTAGAAATGCATCCGACCGAAAAGCGCCCTGCGGTTGAAGTGGTGATGACAGTCCTCCACGCCGGCGGCAAGTTCGACAAGGACTCGTACAAAGTCTCCGGCGGCCTCCACGGTGTCGGTGTCAGCTGCGTCAACGCGCTTTCCAATCGCCTCGAAGTAACCATTAACCGCGATGGATTCGTCTGGCAGCAGACCTACGAAAAGGGCGATCCGATCACCGGCGTTGAGAAACTCCGCCCGATGGAGGAGGGCGAGGGTGCGGGGACAAGCGTCCACTTCATGCCAGACGACACCATCTTCGTTGAGTCTGTCTACCGCTTCGATACGCTGGCGGAGCGGATGCGGGAGCTTGCGTATCTGAACAAGGGGCTCACGATCACACTGGAAGACCGTCGTGAAGAAGACGCGAGTCTGGCCCGCGAAGAATACTGCTCCGATGGCGGCCTGAGTGAGTTTGTCGCATACCTCGATGAAGCCCGTTCGCCCATCCACGAAGGAACAATCGTGATTGAGGACGAAGAGGGAGAGGTCCCGGTCTCGCTCGCCATGCGGTACAACACGGGCTACACGGAAAACGTCCTCTCCTTCGTCAACAACATCAATACCCACGAGGGCGGCACGCATGTCTCGGGCTTCAGGCGTGCGCTGACGCGCGTTCTGAAAGCTTATGCCGACAATAGCGGACTCCTCAAAACTGCCAAGATCCAGCTGGCGGGCGATGACTTCCGCGAAGGCATCACGGCCGTTCTGAGCGTGAAAGTGCAGGAGCCGCAGTTTGAGGGCCAGACCAAGACCAAGCTCGGAAACGGCGATGTTCAAGGAGCTGTCGAAAGCCTCGTAGGGGCCAAGCTCGCCGAGTGGCTCGACGACCATCCGAAAGAATCGAAAGCGATTGTCCAGAAGGTGATCCTGAGTGCGCAGGCCAGGACCGCTGCGCGCAAGGCCCGCGAACTTGTTCAACGGAAGGGTGCGTTTGGCGGCGGAGGGCTCCCCGGCAAACTGGCCGACTGCGCCTCAAAGGATCCCGCCGAAAGCGAACTCTATCTGGTCGAGGGCGACTCGGCGGGCGGTTCCGCCAAGCAGGCCCGCGACCGACATTTTCAGGCCATTCTTCCGCTTCGGGGCAAAATCCTCAACGTCGAAAAAGCTCGCCTCGACAAGGTGCTCGACAACGAGGAAATCAAAAACATGGTCACTGCGCTCGGCGTGGGGCTTTCGGGCAATCCCGATGACTTCAACCGCGAGAAAGTCCGCTACCACAAAATTGTCATCATGACGGACGCCGATGTCGACGGCGCGCACATCCGAACGCTTTTGCTCACCTTCATCTATCGCTACCTCCGCCCTCTGCTGGAGGCCGGATTCATCTACATCGCGCTGCCGCCACTCTATCGCGCCAAGAAGGGCAACAGCGAGATTTATGCTTGGAACGACGACGAACTGCGCGTGGCGATTGAAAAACTTGGCGGCGACAACGCCCGTGGTGTGGGCGTGCAGCGCTACAAAGGTCTCGGCGAAATGAACCCGGAGCAGCTGTGGGAAACCACCATGGATCCCGAACGCCGACTCTTCCAGCAAGTCACCATCGAAGATGCTGCGGCTGCGGACCGGACGTTTTCGACGCTGATGGGCGATGCCGTGGAGCCGCGCCGCAAGTTTATCGAGCGTAACGCCCGCTACGCCACCATCGACACCTAGATGGAAATGGGTAATGGCTGATGGGTCAATCTATCTTCCATTCGCCATCTGCCATTTTCCATGAGCCCCACGGTTTCCATCGTCGTCCCGGTCTACAACGAGGCTGAGAGCCTGCCGGAGCTGGCCGAGCAGATAACGGCGGCGATGGATGATGCAGGGCGGACGTTCGAGGCTTGGCTGGTGGACGATGGGTCGGACGATGGGTCGTGGGAGATCATAGAACATTTGCACGCGGTGGATTCGCGGTTTCTGGGCGTGCGGTTTCGGCAGAACTACGGCAAGAGTGCGGCCATCGCAATCGGGTTTGAGCAAGCGCGTGGGACCTATGTAGCCACGCTTGACGCCGACTTACAGGACGATCCGGCTGAACTGGCCGCAATGATCAACAGCCTGGAAGCGGGCGCCGATCTGGTTTCGGGATGGAAGTGGAAGCGCAGCGACCCGATCTCCAAAACCATCCCCAGCCGGTTCTTCAATGCCGTGACGCGGTTGGTGTCAGGGATTCCGCTGCACGATTTCAATTGCGGCATCAAAGCCTACCGCTCGGAGGTCGTGAAAAGTGTGAACGTCTACGGCGAGCTGCACCGCTACATCCCGATGCTCGCGCAGTGGGCCGGGTTCACGCGGATCGAGGAGCAGGTGGTGCAGCACCGCGCGCGCCGGTACGGAACGACTAAATTTGGCTTCGAACGCTTCATCCGCGGGTTCCTCGATTTGATCACCGTCCTCTTCCTCACCCGCTTTGCGCGCCGCCCGATGCACTTTTTCGGCGGCCTTGGGACCGTGCTCTTCTTTGGCGGCCTCGCGATTTCGCTATACCTCAGTTACGTAAAGCTCTTCGTAGGCGAACCCATTGGCGGCCGGCCCTTGCTCATCCTCGGTGTGATGTTGATCCTTCTCGGCGCGCAATCGTTTCTCGCCGGGCTCCTGGGCGAGATGATCGTCCGGCCCGAGATGGAGGACCTGCGGCGGGTTGAGGTGAAGGAGACGACCTCCGAAAATCAGGCGGTACAACAGTCTGGTAGTTGAGGGCGGCAGTCATTTCTTTTGTGAATTCCGAAAGTGAAGGTTAGATCAAGGGTAGGCAACGGTCTAGAAGGTTGCGCGCACACCCGACGCGGGCTGTCGTCTGACAGACTGTTGGCACAGCCGGTCCTTTGATTGGGATTGTGCCCGCCGGATCGGGCGAACGCATTCACAATCCAACTAACTAACCTCCAAGGAGGATCGTCATGAGACGCTTAACCAAATACACCCACTTCCACTTTCTGCGGCTTGCAACACTCACTTTGCAATTCTCATGCGCCTCCGCGGGCAGTATCCTACTGTCATCCCTGGCATTCTTGCCAGGTGCTGTTGCCCAACCCGGCGCCAGTCATACGGCCCCATGTGGCTCACGGGTCAACCCCCACGAGATCTTTATCGAGATCGACACCTCCGCTCAGCCGCTCATTGGGAATGTAGACCTTACGGTGTACGGCCAGGACGGTGTTCCTATCACCACGGCCACGTTGCCAAACGGTACTCCGGTCATCTGGCCCATCACCTTCAGTAGCACTGGAGATTGCGACCTTGTCGTCGAAGGGGACGACCACAATGATCATGCGGACTTTCTGCTCAACGTTCAAAATCTTCCCGACGACGTCGTTATTTTCGAGATGGAAGAGTCTGGACCTGGAGTCGGCTCAGGCGGAGAGGTCTACCGATTTGCCTGGGGAACGGGCAAAGGTATTTATCCTCCCTCGCATTACAATTTCTATGCTCCCTACAACGATGGTGCAGGAAATCAGGATTTCTATGTTGAAGTAGGCGGCGAGGGCCTACGGGGGTAATGTCCCAGGGCGTGTGTAAAAATTGAGAGGGTGCCGCCTCGCGGAGGGTAGGTTTGAAATATCAACCACAAACCACCCAACACGAGGCAACACCCATGAAAACGAACCTATCACCGGCGGCCCGGATGAGCAAG
>JBGTDU010000065.1:0-17643 GCA_041748175.1 Rubricoccaceae bacterium | reverse complement strand
GCTCACGACGGTGCCCGACAGTCGCGGCGCCACACGCGCCACGCGGTCGGTGTTGAGCTGCACCTCGCCCGGCAGTTCGAGAACGGTTTCGAGCTCCACGGGTCCGGCGGTTTCGACCTCAATGCCGTTGGCCTCAGCCACCTCCGCCGGGATCTCGACCCGTCCCTCAATGGAGGCGTATTCGTGGCGGAACGTCTGCCCACCCCACGTCCCCCGTACGACGACGACGTAGGAATGCGGTTCGTAAATCGTTTGGTCGCCACGGAGATACGCGCCCGCCGGGCGGAAGCCTATGGTGTCCACCACCCCGCCGAGCCGATGCAGTTCAACGAATAGATCGAGTTCATCGGGATCAGTCGGCCCGCCGTTCTGGAGCGGATAGACGCGCATTTCCGGCGGCACGCCGTCTTCGAAGATGGTGATCTCCAGGGCGCGGCCTTCGCCCGCGTCGAGGAGGCGGCCGCCATTGGGGCCGCGCGCATAGTCGGCACCCTCGGCGGCTTCGCCATGTTCGTCTTCGGCGGGGGTTGAGGACGGGGCCAGGAGGATGAGCAGGGCGACAACTAAACCGCTGCCCAGAATGGCACCGATTGTTAACGTTTGTTTTCGGTTCATGACTAGTAGGGTGCGGGGGGTGACTCTATCGAGAAAAGGCTGAGATCAGTGAGGCCGAGCAGACGGGCCACGTCGGCCGAGGCGCTGCGGAAGGCAGCAAGCGCATCCATGTAGTCGCTGCGAAGGGCAACGAGCGTTCGGCGGGCGTCAAGCACGTCAAGCAACTCGAACTTGCCTTCGCGGTAGCCTTCCTCTATGCGATCAGTTACATCCTCGGCGCGAGGAAGCGCCTCCGTTCGGAGGATTTCAGACTCTGCGGCGGCGGCGGTTAACTCACCGTAAGCCTCCGCCAGCATGATCTGTGCCTCAACAAGGAAAGCTTCCCGCTCCGCATCAACCGCAGCCAATCGAGCACGCGCAGCGGCCACGTTGCCTCCGTTTCTGTCAAACACCGGCAATGGAAGGGCGACTCCAACGACGAATGCGCCAGCGCTGGGATCAAAGAACTGGCGGTATCCAGCCGAAATCGTCACGTTGGGGATTCGCTGCGCTCTCTCGACCCTGATCACGGCTTCTCGGCGAGCCCTCTCAGCAGCAAAGCGCGCAAGTGCTGGATTAGCGGCGAGTCTGTCGGAAAGTGCTTCAAACGGCGGCACGGAAAGATCAACGACAATTGGTTCCACGGCTCTGAAATCAGGCACATCATTCCATAGTGCGGCGAGGGCAGAAAACGCCGCACGCCGAACCGCTTCGGTGCGTGCGGCTTTGGCTTCAGCCGCGGCAACGGCCACCTCTGCGCGGGTCAGATCTACGGGGGATCGATCTCCGGCCTCAACTTGTTCCGACGTTACCCATCGGACGCGCTCGGCAAGTTCTATCGATTCCGCTGCAAGACGAGCAGATTCTTGAGCTGCAATTGCGGATGTAAACCGTGCCTGCACGGCAGCGATGACACGCAGCCGGCCTAGATCGACGTCCGAGTTGGCGAGCGTGAAGTCTGCGCTCGCAACGGCTCGACGTGCTGCCCGATCCCCACCGAGTTCGAACGTCTGCGCCAGAGCGAAGGTCACCTGCAACGTCTCATCGCCGGTGACCCCTATGTTTTCGGCTTGCAGGCCGAGGGTGGGGTTCGGGAGGCGGTCGGCTTGGCTGGCGAGTGCTTCGCGGGCATCGGCTTCGAATCCGGCGGCGCGTAGGGCGGGACTTGTCGCCTCCGCACGGGCTAGGGCCGCAGCGATAGAGAGTGTGTCGGGAGAGGTGGGTTGTGCATGGGCCGATGCGGCCCAAAACGCGAAACCGAGGCCCAGCGCGAGGGCGCGCCTCCCCTTCGGAGAGACGGCAAAATCGTAAGGCATGGAAAACCTGATGAGAACGACAACAGCCCGTGCCGGACGGGCACGGGGCGACGGCCCCAGCGACATCGAGCGGCCGGGGCGGGCGGTTTTCAGCCTATGGGCACGTGATCTGGGAGTGTGCCCTCACCCAACGATCCCAAAATCAGATAACCGGGATACGCGAACTCCAGTTCGGTGGGCTCGCCCACAACCGGCTGCTGCGGCGCCTCAACGAGGACAACGTGGCAAAGGCAGTCGGGCAGGTGCTCGCTGCGGTGCTCGTCGTTGACCGGCGCGTGGTGTCCGTGCGCCCCGTCGTGTTCAGCCTCCTTGCCGCCTTCTTCGTGGGTTGCAACCTCGTGCCCCGACTCATCCGAAAAGCAGACTAGATCCGTCATCTCCAGAAGGAGCACGACGACCAGCACGCTGGCGAGGAAAGGAGCTATGAGACGCAATTGGGGCCTGGTAAAAGACGACGAGCGAAAGGTAAGTCCGTCGGGATTCGGCGTGAATGTAACAAATCAATTCAGTTGCCTTGGGTATCGACGTGGCCCAGGATCGCGAACATCATGTGAAACGACGTTGCCAACTGCGAACCTCGACACCCATTTCGCTCGTTCGATCAGCGTGACCCATGGTCCGTATCAGCAACGCGTGGCCGTCCCAGCTTGCAAAACCAAGCTGCAGCCCAGCCGTTGGAATAGCCGAAATCGCTGCTCTAGGGGTCTGTCGAATATCCGATCTTAACGTACTAAAGGACAACAACTACAATCCCACAGAGCCCACGTCCTGAAACGCACGTCACGGCCTGAACCGCCTCAATCGAAGCGCATTGGTCAACACGAAAACACTCGAGAGCCCCATAGCCCCGGCCGCCAGTATGGGCGAGATGAGTTGCCCGGTGACCGGGTAGAGGACGCCCGCCGCGACCGGGATGAGCGCGGCGTTGTAGGCGAAGGCCCAGAAGAGGTTTTGGCGGATGTTGCGCATGACGGCTTTCGAGAGCGCCAACGCATTCGGGACGCCTTGAAGGTCGCCTGACATAAGGACAACATCCGCCGTTTCGATGGCTACGTCCGTGCCTGTGCCGATTGCCACGCCCACATCGGCTTGGGCGAGGGCGGGGGCGTCGTTGATGCCGTCACCGACAAAGGCAACCCGTTGTCCGTCTTTTTGGAGGGTTCGGATGGCCTCCGCTTTACCGTCGGGCAGCACCTCGGCATGTACCGTGTCGATCCCAACCTGTCGAGCGACGGCTTCCGCCGTGCCACGCGCGTCGCCGGTGATCATCGCAACACGAAGGCCCAGCTCGTGGAGTGCGCCGATGGCGGCACGAGTAGTTGGCCGGATCGGATCGGCGACAGCGATGACCGCAGCGAGTTGGTTTTCAATCGCCGCGTAGAGAGGCGTCTTGCCGTCGCTGGCAAGTTGTGCAGCAGCCTCTGCAAATGGCGATGCGTCGATTCCGAGGCGGTCCATAAACCGCGCCGCGCCGACCTGGACGACACGCCCTTCTACCGTGGCCTGGACGCCATAGCCTGGGACGGCCTCAAAATCTGCCGCATCGGCGAGCGTGATATTTCGTTCCTCGGCGGCCTCTACCAGAGCGCGGGCAACGGGGTGCTCGGAAGACCGTTCGGCGGAGGCGACGAGCGCCAGTACGTCGTTCGCCTCAAATCCGGCAGCGGGCTTCAGGTCTGTGAGCTTTGGACGTCCCTCCGTCAGCGTGCCCGTTTTGTCCAGCGCGATCACATCGACTTCGTGCAAGGCTTGCAGCGCATCGCCGCGACGAAACAAAATGCCCAGTTCTGCGGCCTTCCCGCTGCCAACCATGATCGACGTGGGCGTCGCGAGCCCCATGGCGCACGGGCAGGCGATGATCAAGACGGAAACGGCGGCGACAAGCGCAAGAGGCAAGGCGGGCGAGGGTCCGGCAATCAGCCAGACGATGAACGTGACCGTCGCGATGACCAGCACGACCGGTACGAAGACGGCGACGACACGATCGGCCAGCGCCTGGATAGGCGGTTTCGAGGCCTGCGCATCCTCTACGAGACGGATAATCTGCGCGAGTACGGTTTCGGCACCAACCCGTGTCGCCGCGAACGTGAAGCTGCCGTTGCCGTTTACTGTGCCACCGACGACCCCGGCGCCTTCCTTCTTTTCAACCGGAACGGGCTCGCCCGAGATCATCGATTCATCTACGAACGATGAACCTTCGGCCACGTTGCCATCAACGGGAATCCGTTCGCCAGGTCGGACGCGGATCACGTCGCCGGGAGCTACGTCGTCGATGGGAACGCTGACATCTTGCCCCTCGCGAACGACCTGCGCGGTTTTCGGCTGGAGGCGTGTCAATCGCCGGATGGCTTCGCTCGTCCGGCCCTTTGCAACGGCTTCCAGATATTTACCCAGGAGCACGAGCGTGATGATCGCTGCGGCCGCCTCGTAGTAGACGTGCGCCGTCCCAACCGGCAGGATGGAAGGCAGGAACGTGGCAACAACGGAGTATCCGTACGCCGCGCTCGTTCCGAGAGCCACCAGCGTATTCATATCCGGGCTCCGATGGCGCACCGCCGCCCAACCCGCTGTGTAGAATCGTCGCCCTGGCCCGAACTGAACGGCCGATGCCAGCACGAAGGCAATCAGGTGGACACCGTTCGTAGGCAGGATCTCATGTAGCCAGCTTCCGAACGCTGGAACGACCATCTGCCCCATCTCAAGAATCAACAGCGGAATTGCCATCGCCGCCGCCGTCAGCAGTCTGCGGCGAAGCGCGAGGCGCTCCTGCTCGCGGGCATCGCGTTCGCGGTCGGGCGCAGCGGAGGCTAGGTCGAGCGGTTCGTAGCCTGCGTCGGTGATCGCCTGCTTTAGTTCCGCAGTCGTCACGGCTCCCGCTGCGAACTTTATCGTCGCGCGCTCGGTGGCCAGATTGACGGCTGTCGAGATCACTCCAGGGAACTCTTGCAGGCTCTTTGCCACGGTGTTGACGCAGTTCGCGCACGTCATCCCTCGAACGCCGAGCGTTACTTCCTCCGTTCGCACGCCATACCCGGCGTCGTTCACCGCGCCGACCAAAGTTTCCGTTGTCGTTCCGTTCGTATCGAAGGAAATGCTCGCTCGCTCCGTTGCCAGATTTACGCCAGCGTGCACCACGCCCGGTACGTTCTGCAGTGCCTTCTCAACCCGCCCGGCGCAGGAGGCGCAGGTCATGTCTTCGATTTCGAGGGAGAGTGTGGACATGGCGTAAATGTGATTCTGACGACCGTAGGGAGGAAGAATCTCCACTGTTTCGGTCTGATTTGGATCTTGGTCGATCCCTCTTCGCGGAGCCTGTCCTGAGCGAAGCCGAAGGGCTCGTCGGGATGACAAAGGAGGTAGGAGAGAGCGCCTGGTGAACAACCGCGAGGTCGATCGGTGCCGCGCTTTCCACTTCTTTACCAATTCCACCGAGAAGGGCCAGAGCGCGAGAGCGTATCATCCTAGCCTTCCCAAAATAAGGCTCCAGGCGGCCTGCGCGACGCATTCGATGAACATCACCCTTCCAGACGGATCTTCCAGGTCGTTCCCCGATGGAACGACCGGGCTGCAGATTGCGGAGGCGATTTCGCCGGGGCTCGCGCGCGCTGCATTGGCGATCCGGGTAGACGGAGAGGTGCGCGACCTCATGCGCCCGATAGACGGAGATGCCTCGGTCGGGATTCTGACGTGGGAAAGCGACGGCGGCAAAATGGCTTTCTGGCATTCGTCCGCGCACCTCATGGCCGAGGCGTTGGAAGCGCTTTACCCCGGCGTCCAGTTTGGAATCGGGCCGGCCATTGAGGGTGGCTTCTATTACGATGTCGACATCGGCGACCGCAAGCTGTCGGCCGACGATCTTGACGCCATCGAGAAGAAGATGATCGAGCTGGCGCGGGTGGATTCGAGCTACGAGCGCCGCGAGGTCAGCAAGCAGGACGCCATCGACTACTTCACCGAGAAGGGCGATTCGTACAAGTTGGAGCTGATCAACGACCTCGAAGACGGCACGATCACGTTCTACCAGCAAGGCGACTTTGTGGACCTGTGCAGGGGTCCGCACATCCCCAGCACGAAGTCCATTAAGGCAGTGAAGCTGCTGAACATCGCCGGCGCGTACTGGCGCGGCGACGAGTCCCGGCCTCAGCTCACGCGCCTCTACGGCGTGACGTTTCCGAAGCAAACGCTCCTGACTGAACACCTCGAACTGCTCGAACTCGCCAGGCAACGCGACCACCGCAAACTCGGGCGCGAGCTTGGTCTGTTCATGTTCTCGCAGAAAGTCGGCCCCGGCTTGCCGATGTGGCTACCGAAGGGCGCGGTTCTGCGAGAGACGCTGGTCGACTTCCTCAAACGAGAGCAGATTCGGCGTGGCTATCAACCCGTTATTACGCCGCATATCGGCCGACTCGAACTCTACAGAACCAGCGGACACTACCCCTACTACGCCGAAAGCCAGTTCCCGCCGATGGTGGATGGCGAAGACGCGGAAGGCAATCAGGATGGATACCTCCTAAAGCCCATGAACTGCCCACACCACACGCAGATCTACGACCACGTCCCACGGTCGTACCGCGATCTGCCCGTGCGTTTGGCGGAGTTTGGGCAGGTTTACCGCTATGAGCAATCCGGCGAGTTGGGCGGATTGACCCGCGTTCGTGGCTTTACGGTGGATGACGCCCACATCTTCTGCACGCCGGAGCAAGTCAAGGCAGAGTTGAAGGATGTCATCGACCTGACGCTCCACGTGTTCTCGGCGCTCGATTTCCACAACTACAAGGCCCAGGTTTCGCTACCCGATCTGTCCAATGCCGAAAAGTACGTCGGGGATGCGGCCGTCTGGGATGCGGCCGGACAATCCATCCGCGAGGCGGCACAGGAAATGGGCCTCGAAACGGTCGAGGAACTCGGCGAGGCGGCGTTCTACGGCCCCAAGCTGGACTTCATGGTGAAGGACGCGCTCGGCCGCGAATGGCAGCTTGGCACGGTGCAACTCGACTACATCCTTCCCGAGCGTTTTGACCTGTGGTACACCGACGCCAACGACGAGAAGCAACGGCCTGTGATGATCCACCGCGCGCCGTTTGGATCATTGGAGCGTTTCATCGCGGTTCTCATCGAGCACACCGGCGGCAACTTCCCGCCGTGGCTTGCGCCGGTTCAGGTGAAAGTCTTGCCAGTCTCTGACGGGTTCATCCCCGCCGCCGACGAAATCGGACGCCAGCTCCTGAAAGCCGGGCTTCGCACAGAGGTAGACACGCGTAGCGAAAAGGTTGGCCGCAAAATCCGCGACGCCGAAGTCGAGAAAGTGCCCTATATGCTCATTGTCGGGCAGAAGGAGGCCGAGAGTGGCACCGTTTCCGTTCGCAGGCACGGCGAGGGCGACCGAGGCGCCATTGCGCTCGACGCGTTCATTCGGGGCGTTCAGGAGGAAATCGCCACGGCCCTCGATGCCCCCTCGCCTTCCAAGGTCGCGTAAAGAAATCCGCCATCCGGCACGATACCTGATCGGCGGCGTAGGTTAGCTTTGAGATTCATTCGGGACGCCCCGTATTTCCAACAACCAGAGAGGATACCATAGCCAGAAGACGTTCGACGCCGCAGCCACGACGCCGCGAGCCACAGACGAAAATAAACGACCAGATCCGCGCAAGCGAAGTACGCGTAGTTACTGAGGACGGTCCACTCGGCGTGATGGCGATCGCCGATGCCCTTCAAGCGGCCGAGACCCGACAGCTTGACCTTGTGGAGATTTCACCGTCTGCCGATCCACCCGTGGTCAAGATCATGGACTTCGGGAAATTCCGGTACGAGCTCCAGAAGAAGGTCAAGGAGCAACGCAAAAAACAGGCGAAGCAAGGCGAGCTGAAGGAGATTCGCTTCCGCCCCAGCACCGACACGCACGACTACGACTTCAAGCTGAAGCATGCCCGCGAGTTTCTCTCCGAGGGCAACAAGGTCAAGGCGTGGGTGCAGTTTCGCGGGCGAGATATCATCTACAAGGACCGTGGCCAGCTCATGCTGGAGCGCTTCGTCGAAGACCTGAGCGACCTCTCCAAGGTCGACCAGATGCCCAAGATGGAAGGCCGCCGCATGACCGTGATGCTGACGCCGGAAAAGAGGAAGTGACACGTGGCGCGTAATCCGTAGTGCGAATTGGCTTGATGCGGGATTCTCTACGCACTACGCAATAGACCCGGCACTACGCATTAGCCATGAAGACCCGGGCAAGGCGTGCGGCACCGCTACGCCCATCTTTATCTTCCACGTTCGCCCAAAACGGAGCATAGCATGCCAAAAATGAAATCCAACAGCGGCGCCAAGAAGCGCTTCAAGCTGACCGGGTCCGGGCGCGTCAAGCGGAAGAAAGCTTTTGCGAGCCACATCCTGACGAAGAAGTCCCCGAAAACGAAGCGCGGCCTGCGCAAGAGCACGCTGGTCGCCGCCGCTGATGTGAAGCGCGTCAAGCGCATGATCAGCAGCTGACCCCGCACCTCATCCACCCTGTCCTTATAACCGGAGCATCAAATGCCACGCGCACGAAATAACGTGGCTTCCCGTCGCCGTCGCAGGAAGATTCTGAAACTTGCGAAAGGCTACTGGGGGCGCCGCGGCACGGTTCTTACCGTTGCCATGCACTCCGTCGAGAAGGGGCTACAGTACGCCTACCGCGACCGCCGCCAGCGGAAGCGCCAGTTCCGTCGGCTTTGGATCGCCCGCATCAACGCGGCTGCCCGGCTGAACGGAACAACGTATTCGCGCCTCATCAACAGCCTAAAGAACGCCAGCATTCCGCTGAACCGGAAGGTGCTGGCGGATCTGGCCGTGAACGACGCTCATGCCTTTACCGCGGTGGTCGAACAGGCGCAAGCCTGAGTTGCCCTCGCGCGACCACTTTCCCGCCCTTTCCGACGTCTGTGCTGAGCGCAGCGAAGTCTCGGAATCGGCGGGATTAGTTTTTATTGCGTAATGCGTATTGCGTAAGGGTGATCACCCGGAAGAAATACGCAGTACGAAATACGCAATATTCCGATGTCCACTGATGCTTCCACGACCTCCATCGAAGAGCAGATCGCCGCAACCTCGGCGGAGATTGACGCCACGTCGCTGCTGAACGCCGCCGAGGCCGAGGCCTTCCGGATACGTTTCCTTGGGAGAAAGAGCGGTGTGGTGACGGATCTGTTCGGGCGGATGGGAGAGGTACCGGGCCATCAACGGAAGGAGATGGGCCAGCGGCTCAATGCGTTGAAGCAGCAGGCGCAGGATCGGCTGGATTCGGCGCTGGTAGTGACGTCCGGGTCGGCTGCGTCGGCGTCGGTCAACTTCGATCTCACGCTGCCGGGCCGAGTCCCAGCGCCCCTCGATCCCGGCACACTGCACGTCCTCACGCAGACCCTCGACGATCTCAAAAGCATTTTCCAGGGCTACGGCTTCTCCGTCGCCTACGGCCCCGAGATAGAGGACGACTGGCACAACTTCACGGCGCTCAACTTCCCGCCCGAGCACCCTGCGCGTGACATGCAGGACACTTTTTTTATCGAAGCTCCGTCCTTATCCAACCCCGGTGTCGTACTTCGAACACATACCTCGCCCGTGCAAATTCGTGTGATGGAGCACGTGAAGCCGCCCATCCGCGTCATCGTGCCGGGCCGCGTCTTCCGCAACGAAGCCATCTCGTACAAGAGCTACTGCCTCTTCCATCAGGTCGAGGGCCTCGTGGTGGATGAGGGCGTTTCGCTCGCGGACCTCAAGGCCATGCTCTACGCCTTCGCCGCTGCGTTCTTTGGAGGTGAGGTCAAAATTCGCTTTCGCCCGAGCTATTTCCCTTTCACCGAACCCAGCGCCGAAGTGGACATCTGGTGGGTGGATGAAAGTCTCCCCGATGGCGGTCGGTGGCTGGAGATCCTTGGCTGCGGGATGGTCGATCCGAACGTGCTGGAAAACGTCGGCATCGACTCCGAGCGCTACACGGGCTACGCCTTCGGGATGGGCGTAGAGCGGATGGCCATGCTCCGCCACGACATTCCTGATATTCGGTTGCTTTACGAGAATGATGTGAGGTTTTTGAGCCAGTTTTAAACTCCGTCCGTTCTTTCCTGATTATTGCTTATTTCGTATTGCGTATTGCGTTAGAGGGATCGTTTGCACACAATACGTATTACGCACTACGCATTACGCACTACGCACTACGCTCTAATCCATGCTTATCTCCACCAACTGGCTCCGCGATTACGTCGACTCCGGTCTCTCGGCGGAGGAACTCGGCGATTTGCTAACGATGGCGGGCCTCGAACTCGAAGGGATCGAGCGGGTGGGGTCGGATTTGCGAGGCGTTGTGGTCGGGCAGGTTCTCGAAGCCTCGCTGCATCCCAACGCGGACCGACTGACCGTCTGCAAGGTGGATCTGGCCAGCGGTGAGCCGGTGCAAATCGTTTGTGGTGCACCGAACGTCGGCGTGGGCCAAAAGGTCGCCGTGGCGACGGTGGGAACGACGCTGATGCTTCCTTCCCGCGAGGATCCGGCAGAACTCATTGCGGTCGAGATCAAGAATTCGACGTTGCGCGGCGTGGTTTCGGTGGGGATGATCTGCGCGGAGGACGAGCTGGGCTTGGGCGATGACCACGACGGGATCGTCGTGCTGGACGATTCGGCCACAATCGGTCAGCCGTTTTCAGCGTACCTCGCGAACAGAGGTCAACTGATGAGCGACGCCGTGCTGGACCTGGCCATCACGCCAAACCGCCCGGACGCTACCAGCCACATCGGCGTCGCACGTGACGTGGCCGCACTGACCAACCTGCCACTCAGGATACCCGAGATCCCATCCATAGAAGCAGGCGGAGAGGCAGCCGAACTGATTGCCGTTGAGATCGAGGACCCGGACGGATGTCCTCGCTACGTCGCCATGGTGGTTCGTGGGCTGAAAGTCGGGCCGTCGCCCGAGTGGTTACGGGCGCGATTGAAGGCCATCGGTGTGCGCCCGATCAGCAACGTCGTGGATGCAACCAATTTCGTCCTCCACGAATTCGGCCAGCCGCTGCACGCCTTCGACTACGATCTCATTGCAGGTCAGAAGGTCATCGTCCGCCGCAGCACGAAGGGCGAGGCCATCACGACGCTCGACGATGAAAAGCGCGAACTCCCCGAAGGCACCCTACTCATCTGCGACGCGGAGAAGCCCATTGCCGTCGCTGGTGTGATGGGCGGCGCCAACTCACAGGTCTCCGCGACGACCACGAATATCCTCCTCGAGAGCGCCTGCTTCGAGCCGGTTTCCATCCGCAAAGCGTCCAAAGCCCTCGGCATGCAAACCGACGCCTCGTACCGCTTCGAGCGTGGCGTCGACCCGACCGGGCAGGTCCGCGCCGCGATACGAGTGGCCGAGCTGATTGCAAGTATGGCCGGCGGTGAGATCGTGTCCGGCATAGTTGACGCCAACCCACGGCCACACGTCCCGCAGACCGTGACGCTTCGTCCCAATCGCGTCTCCAGAATCCTCGGTGCCCATGTGCCGATGGACGACATCACGCGACTCCTGAACGCCATCGGATTCGAGGTTTGTGCGGATGAAGCGTCCGCGCTTGACGCTTTCGCCGAATCGGCCATGCGGGAAGAAGGGGCGGTTGCGGCGGCCAAGGAAGCCTCCGAGGCCGGATCGTGCGTCACGATTCCACCCTTCCGCCCCGACATCGAGCGCGAGATCGACGTCATCGAGGAGGTTGCCAGGCTCTGGGGCTTCGACCGAATTCCGTCGCCCACAACGACTCCGGTTCCGCTCATACCCGCCGGCGATACGCCCGAAGCGAAGCTTCTCGACAACGTGCGGCACCGCCTTCAGGGACTTGGATTTTCGGAGGTCTACACCAACTCACTCGTCCCCAAGGAAACGGCCGAGCGCTTCGCGGCCGCCTCGTGGACGGGCTCGGAAACCCAAACGGTCGAAACGCTCAACCCGATCTCGCAGGAGATGTCGGCCATGCGGCCATGCCTCCTTCCGGGGTTGCTCGGTGTGGTTGCCTACAATCAGGCACGCGGTTCGGAGTCGCTGCGCATGATGGAGTTCGGCCATGTCTACGCGCGCAGTGCGAGTTCCTTCGAGCTCGTTCCGGGCTACCGCGAGCACACCAGCCTCGTCCTTGGGATGACCGGGGTCGCAGAGAAAAAGGGCTGGAACGTAGCGTCGCGCGCCACCGACTTTTTCGACCTGAAAGGTGTGGTGGAGCATGTGCTGGGCGCTCTGGGAGTATTAGAAATCAATCAGACGCCATCGACCGAACCCGATGCGCTCACGGCGTACCGGCTCGAGCTCCACGTTGGAAAGAAACGCATTGGCGTCATTGCCCGGGTCTCGGATGAACTCGCCGCCAGCCACGACCTCCGAACACCCCTTTTCGTCGCCGAATTAAATGCGGACCTGCTGGCCGAGGTTGCTCATCGAGACGGCCCCTCGCGCTATCAACCTATCAGCCGGTTCCCGGCAGTCGACCGCGATCTTGCTGTCGTGGTGCCCGATTCCCAACCCGTCGGACCCATGCTGGCAACGATCCGACAGACTGCCGGGGCTCTTCTTCAAAGCGTCCGTGTGTTTGACGTTTTCCGCGGTGAAAGCATCGAAGGGGAGAGAAAGAGCGTCGCGTTTGCGCTCCGCTTCCTCGCCGACCGCACACTCCGCGACGAAGATGTCGACGGGCGAATTCGAAAGGTGGTGAGCGCGCTGGAGCGCGAGTTCGGCGCTGAACTCAGAGCCTGAGTTCTCGAAGCGGACAGTCTCCCGGCGTGGGGAAGCGCCTCTACAACAAGCTCATCTGGACATCCTTCCCGGCGACGCGCTTTTCGAGGTCAAGCAGGAATTGCTTGCGGTGAAGCCCACCTCCATATCCGGTCAACTTGCCGTCGCTTCCTACGACGCGGTGGCACGGGACGATGATTGCAATCGGGTTGTCGCCATTTGCACGCGCGACGGCTCGCACGGCCGTCGGACGAGCAATCGCTACGGCCTGTTCGGCATAGCTTCTCGTTTCCGCGAATGGAATGGCCCGTAGCGCGGTCCATGCAATCTCCTGAAATTCCGTAGAGGCGGGTTCGAGCGGCATCGTGAACTCCGTTCGGAGGCCGTCAAAATATTCGTTCAGTTCGTCCCGCGTTTGCTTCAGAATGGCGTTCATACCGGGCGCCATAACGGCCCCGGTCTTGCGTCCAAGGCGTTCCAGTTGGGTTTCGAGCATGCGCCGGTCGGTGAACTCAAGCAAGTGGAGAGCTGCCTCTGAGGCTGCTGCAATCATGGGGCCGATGGGCGTCAGAAGACGAGCGAAGTGGATCAGTGGCCGATCTTTCCCTTGCGTAGGTGATGCGCCTGTGAATCGCGCGAATGCGCTATTGAAACCGCTCAGCGAATCGAATCCGTGGTCGAATGCGGTGCTGGTCACGTCTTTTCCCTCTCTGATTTCTCCCAGCGCGCTGCCTAGTCTACGTGCGCGCTGGTAGGCGTGGAAGGTCATGCCATGGTTCTGTTTGAACCATCTGCGAACCCGCTCGGGTTCGAGACCAAGCGCGATGAGATCACGATCCCGAACACGTTTTGACGGATCGGCTTCGACATGAGACAGGATAGGTCGAAGCCAGTCAGGCGTCTCTCCGCTGGCTTCCATTGGCCGACAACGGAGGCACGCGCGGTAGCCCGCAAAGAGCGCCTCGCTGGCGCTGGGAAAGAACTCGACGTTTTCGGGTTTGGGTTTTCGTGCGGAGCATGTGGGTCGGCAAAAGATTCCCGTCGTTCGCACTGCCGTGAAAAAGAGGCCGTCGTACGCGGTATCTCGGGTGACAATCGCCGAATACATCTCGCTTTCTGTCGGCATCTGACGTGGTAGATCTGAAGGGGTCATGGGCCAAAGTTAGGCGCTCAACGAAGCGGCCACTACCTGGAAACAGGCGCCGAATTTCGGGGCGAAGGACGGAGCGGAAGTCCCTAAGCCCATGAGCCCACCCGGATTCGATCATACAAGGCGCATACGCAAAACGCACTTTTTGCGTTTGGACGGTGCCCTTCCCCTTCGGATCTTAGCACCGCGTCGACGTTTGGTGTTGCCGCGCCCATTTTTTCTCCTAGAAGACCGTCCCCCGCCATGTCTTTCTGCTCACGCTGCACACTTCTCGCCCTCGCCCTTTGTCTGATCGCGTTTGCGACGGGGTGCGACACCAACAACCCGACGACGCCTTCCGAGGAACTCGCGGGCGTATACACGTTCACCGAACTGCGGTTTGAC
The DNA here is from genome assembly GCA_041748175.1 of Rubricoccaceae bacterium. GTDB lineage: Bacteria > Bacteroidota > Rhodothermia > Rhodothermales > Rubricoccaceae > JAHEJB01. The sequence continues at coordinate 3,473 of JBGTDU010000065.1, read as the reverse complement.
CCCACGGCGCAGGCCATTTCGGACGCCGACGTGCTGGCCACGATGGACCCGACCCGAAACGATGTGGAACTATTCGGAAGCGGGCGTGCGCTTTTTCGCATCAAGCTTATTGACCAGCCAAGCGATCTCGCCGACGCCGATTTCACGGTTTCAACGTCCACAGCACGCATTGTCGCGCGGTCTCAGGACGACGAAGCACGCTTGGCCAAGATCCTCCTGCCGGGCGTGATGAACCTGAACGTGAGCACGGATAATCAGACGCTCTCAGCCCAAATAGTCACGACGGTGAACCTGCAGGCCTTCGACCCGGTGGCCTATTCTGGACTTACGGCGCAATCGGGCACGCTGCACGTCTCGTTTACACGCGAGACCACGGGCGGCTGACCTGCCGGAAACAGTATTAGTGAAGGACGGTGATCGTGCGGCTGATTGTCTGCAAACCTCCTTCGCGCAATTCGACGCGTGCTCGCAAAACGTAGACTCCGGCGGGATGGCTGGAGGTTTCCAGCGAAAAGGAATGCGCACCGGCTGCGAGGGTACCCTCGTGGACTACCGACACCACTCGGCCCAAGACGTCCATGAGCTCCACGCGAGCTTGAGAAGCAGTCGGCAGGAGGAGCCGCAGGGTTGCGCGGTCCCTCACGGGATTCGGGTGCACAGACATCGTCAGCTCACCTGTCTCCGGCGCTTCCGGCACATTGGCCACCGTCCACGGCGGCAACTCGGCCCGCCATGCTTCGCGTTCGCCATCTGGATTGAGCCCGTTGCCGACGAGGACCCGTCCGTCAAACGAGATAGAGCAAACGCTCGCCAGGTCCCATCCCGTTAGATCCAAGCCATACTCTGCTTCAAGTACATGCTTAAGCGCGCGGGTACCTGTCTCTTTCGACCAGATGAATGGTTCAAACCCGGCACCTCCATCCGCGACACCGGCCACGACGAGGCCGTGACCAGAAACAGCAAGCGCCTCGCGGTATGGGCTCCCGCCTGGCAGGTCAGGAATGTAGTCCATACCGATGCCTTCTCGCCAAATAAAGGCCTCCGTACCGTTGGGATTGGAAACAAACACTGTTCCCACGACAACACTGGCATCTGCGGAACCATCCCGTGCGAACGCGCTATCTCCGCCCGGTGGCAAACCGAGGCCTTCCACTACACCGTCCCTCCAACGAACTGCCTGCCCACCGCTACTACCGATGACGATAGAGCCGTCCGAAGAAACGGCTATTGCATTCGAACTTTCACCGGTGAGTAGTGGCGGAAGGGCTTCCATGACTCCATTTTCCCAACGAAAGGCTGTTGTTATGGATGCCATGTCTCCAGAACCCACCACGACGTTTCCGTCACCTGATACCTCCCAGGCAACGCTATCAAACGAGCCACCGGGAAGATCGCCCAGCCCTACGATGATACCGTCTTGCCAGCGAAACGCTTCGTATCCACTTTCTCCATTACCAAAGCCCACAACTACACTACCGTCGTCGGAGGTGCCAAAACCGGCACTGGCAAAGAGGCCATTCGGTAAATCACCAATACCCGCTATTACCCCATTAATCCATCGAAATCCTTCAGCACCCTTATCGCTTCGACCCTGGCCAACGGCGACTTTACCGTCCCCGGAAACATCGTAAACGACGCTAGAGGGTTTGTCCCCTCCGCCAGGCAAATCACCGAGCCCCACAAATTCGGCCGTGGGCTGCGCCGGACTGGCGTTGCAGGGTAAAAGGAACGCGAGCAAAAACACAGAAGACTTCATGCCGACCAGTTTTGACGAAAGTGTTGCTAGGTAACTAGTTTATGAGTGTCGTGCGGCGTGTCTCCGTTTGATCGTTGACACGTAGTTGATAGTAGTACACGCCACTTGGAAGAGGATTGCCGTTGGAGTCGGCTGCAACCCAGTGTATGGTTACGCTTCCTTCATCATGTCTTTCGTTCATGAGCGTCAGAATATGGCGGCCTAGTATGTCATAGACTGCGAGTGTAACAAAACTTTCTTCAGGAACTGAGAATCGAAACGTTGTTTGGTAGTAGAAGGGATTTGGATAATTGGAATAGAGAAGTGTCGCCCCAGAATTCGGAATAATATCCGAAACATCTCCTGCGCGCAGATTCCCACTTCCACCGGACGGCGACCACGGATCGATCTGCGCCAGAAAGTCACTTCCTGCCTCGGCCAGAAAGTCGCCTGTGATGGTGATCGAGTCGCGAGCCCTTATGTGAAAGCGCCCCGTATCCTCCAATGTATTGTCCGTCGCCGTGATTGATTCGGAAGTGCGAAAGAAGCCGGCACCAAAATCGGTCTCTTGATTCGAGAATGTCTCGCTTGAAATAGTCAAATCATAGTTAGCAGTCGGTAGCAGGCTGGTTGCACCGGTGCTGGGAGCGGGATCAAGCAGTGACGCTAACGTAGGCGAACCCGCTGAAATCGCATCCCAATGATGGAAAAATTTGTATCCACCTGTCGTGACGGTGCAAGAGGGTGGATGTTGGGGTCCCGTAGATACATGGCCTACGTACTGATGTTCACTATTGAAAAGTGGAGATCCTGAGCTACCTAGTTCTATTCCGCCGCTGTTGGGAGTTGAGTTCCATGAACTACCGGTCCACACTAGAGGATCGTCATCGATCGTGATCTTCTTTACATCCCCTTGCGGATGGCCCAAAATCACTATGCTCTGGGGCTGAACGTCTAGCCGTGACCAGCCTGCATAGTGTACGTCTAGATCATTCGTCGTGAGGACATTGGATGGCAAAAGCGACAACAAAATATAGTCGCATCCTTGATTAGTTGGACATCTAGCTTCAACACGAGACGGTCCAAGCAGATACTCATAGTCAGGGGCATCAATTGGATTCGTACAACCGGGAGTTTGCCAACGAAACTGGTAGTAGCGGTTCCACACCTCTCCCACAAGCGCGGCCGTACAATGCTCCGGGACGATTAGGTACGGAGTAAGTACTTCGGAGGTGATGTTTATAAACGTGCCCGTACAACTGGCATTGCCTGGTTGCCAAGTATCAGGAGCCCAACGAACTACACTTCCGATCTCATTGGACCATGGACGTCCTTCTGAGCAGTTCGCGTTTCGATGGCAGGAAAGAGATGCTTCGTAGGTCTCGTCGAGGCCAGGATCCTGTGCAAAAAGTGGATCGCCGAAAGCCCAACTCAGCAGCATGATTCCAGTCGCACTGAAGTATAGATGAAAAGCACACATGGTTGCAGGGCTATGAGACTAGAGGGCACACTACTGCTAATGCCGATCAATTCCCGCCCGCAACGAGCGTCTCCACCAACGCCCGCAAGTCATTGATCTCCGCCTGCTGCTCCTGAATAGCCTGCACGAGGATGGGAATGAGGTGGATGTAGTTCATCGACTGGTAGGTGATGGGCTCGCCCACCTCTTGCAGGTCTCCGTTTTCGTCCGGGCGTAGTTCGGTTGGGTGGCGGCCCTCGCCGATCAGTTCAGGAAAGA
>JBGTDU010000064.1:0-7637 GCA_041748175.1 Rubricoccaceae bacterium | reverse complement strand
CGCGGCTTCGCGCTCACGGGCTGGCTTGCGTGGCTCGGCTGGCTGTTCATCCACCTCATCGCCCTGATTGGGTTCCGAAACCGCCTCGCCGTCCTCTTCAACTGGCTCTACAGCTACCTGACGTGGGACCGGGGGCCGCGGTTGATTCTTCAGGTGGAGGAGAAGGACGACCACGCGAGGACAGCAGACGGGGGATCCTGACCGCGCAGCAATCCTGGCGGTCAGCCGCCAGGGTTCGCGTTAATCGCCGCAGCAATTTTTGCTGCCAAACGGGCCTGGTTCCTCAGAAGCGCAAGGTTGGTCGCCGGGCCTGCATCGATTGGCAGAGCAAGATGCGCCCGACCTTCTATTTCATCCGGGCTCACCATCCACGTAGATGAAGCCTTGTCCCTGGCGCTGCGTTTCGATGATCGTCTCTCGGTCGAACGTGATGACGACATGGTAATCCATGTCCAGATTTTCGGCAACGAGCCGCGCCCGATCGTTGCCAGGTAGTGGCGCGACGCCGTATCGCACATCGCCTTCTTCGAGCCATTCGCCGCTGCCTGCTTGACCAGTCACTTTCCAAATGTCGATCCCATCAAATGACCCACTTCCGCCGGCGTACATCCCGGGCGGTGCCACCCACTGCTGCGAGTCCGACGCCAGGCTAACTCCACGAGAAAGCATCATGTCCTGGGTATTCTTTGCCGCGCCTTCGGTAAATGCGAAAATTCCTACCGTTACGGCCAAGGCTACAATAACCATGGCAAGTAGGAAGAGAAGGAATTCGCGGTGGGCCATCTGGAGCTGCGTTTTTATCGGTGACGACTGCTCTCATGCGCGTGCCATACCCTCTGTGCCATCACTCGTTTGAACCCTGGAATCGGAACAGCGCAACGACCCGGTGGGCAGCCGTATCTATCTGATCCAGATTCCGTGGGGTGCGGGATGTCGAATGTCTCATCCGAATCTCGTATAATTGTCGGAATCCGATTTCCCCTCAACCAAACAGAGCAAACAAACCGATGAACAGATTTCTTGCAAGCCTGCTGCTTTGCGCGATGTCGATCACCGCGCTGAGTGGATGTGGCCCGACCCCCGAAGAACAGGCGGCCAACGACCTTCGTGAGGCCGCCGAAAACATGGAGGATGCCGTTGGCGAGGGCGCCGAGGGATTGGCGGATGCGATGGGTGCGTTCGGCGATGCCATGAACCGTGCAGGCGGTGACGGCGAGAACTATGAACCTGTAGAGCGCCAGGCGCTCGCGGGAGTCATACCGGAATCAATGGCCGATATGGAACGCACAAGCATCGAAAGCGCCCGCGATGGCGTGATGGGCATGACCGTGACCCACGCCGAGGCCGAGTTCAACGGCGAGAACGGGAGCTTTACGCTTAAGGTGACCGACCTCGCCGGGCTTCCCATGGGCGGATTCATGGGCGCGGCTTGGGCGATGGCCGACATCGATCGTGAATCCGGCACCGAGATCGAGCGGACCTTCATGTACAACGGAAATCGCGCCTACGAGAAATACAACTCCGCGTCCAATTCCGGCGAGATGAGTGTCATCGTTGATGGTTTTTTACTGGAGGGGCGTGGCAGAAACATGAGCCGCGAACAGATTCAGGAGACCATGGGGGATGCGCCGATTCGCGAATTGGGTGGACTCCGTTAAACCGTCCGCCTGAATAACCCGCGAAAGGAGGGATGCTGCGTGCGGCGTCCCTCCTTTTTTGCGAATATCGACCGCACGGCCTGCTGCCAGGCTCTTCTATCTTTTGAATCCGCATGTCCAAGCTGCAATTGGCGACCATCGACGACATCCGAAAGGCTTTGCTTGCCGCCGAGCGCGTCGTCCTGACAAGCCACATTCGCCCGGATGCGGACGCGATTGGCTCGGAATTGGGCGTCGCCCACTTCCTGAAAGCGCTTGGGAAGGAGGTCCTGGTTGTCAACTCCGATTCCGAACCGAGAAACCTTGGCTGGCTGCTGGATGAACACGGTGGAGGATTCGTCGAGAAGTTCGAGGAGGGCAAGCTGTCGCAAATCGAAGCCTTTGCCAATGCCGACGTCCTCCTGGTCGTCGATACGGGCGCGGCGCAACGACTCGGCAAACTGGAGGGTCGGGTTAAGGGGATGACGGCGAAGAAGCTGCTTCTGGACCACCACCCGGACCCGGAGGCGTGGTTCGACATGGCCTGCGTTCAAACGGAGGCGGCTTCAACAGGGGAGCTTGTCTACGAGCTTATCGCTGGCCACGACCCCAATCTCATCAACGAGCACATCGCGACCGCGCTCTACGCCGCAATCATGACGGACACGGGATCGTTCCGATACGGCGCCACACGCCCGAGCACGCATCGCATAGTCGCCGATCTGCTTGAGCGCGGCGGAATCTCGCCCGAACCCATCCACATCAACATTTTCGACCAGCGGACGCGCGAAAGCCTACGCCTGTTGGCCCGGGCTTTGGAGACCATCACGACGCACTACGACGGCCGCCTCGCGTCGATGGTTATCTCGCAAGACATCCTTCGGGAAAGTGGCGCGTATTTCGACGAAACCGAAGGCCTGATCAACTACGCGCTCGGGCTGAAAGACGCCGTCGCCGCGATCATCTTCCTCGAGACGCCAAAGGGAATCAAGGTGTCCTTTCGGTCGAAGGGAGATTGCGCGGTAAATGAGTGGGCGGCGAAGTTTGGCGGCGGAGGCCACGCCAATGCTGCCGGCGCCTATATCCGTGGAACGCCACTGAACCGCGTGATCAAGGATATCATTGACAAAGCACCTCCTCACATAATGGCCGAAAGCGCGCCTTCCGAAAGCGACGACATCACCAGCGACGACCTCGCACTCCTCACCGCCTTCAAAGGCAAACTCGACTGATTCACCCCAATGGACATCCAACGCATTCAGGAATTGAATTCGGGCGAGAGCGCCGACCTCAGCATTCTTCTGCTGGAAGGCGAACAACCGCCAACCGCATGGGTGAACCGGTTTGGCGCGGCGGTCAACCACGCGGCAGACGACGCGCGACTTACGAAAAAGGCCGCCACCTTTTACGCGGTTGATGGTTCACGCGTCTGCGTAGTCGTGGCTGAGAAGCCCGACAACGAGGTTCGCAGAGTTAGCGCGGCAAAGGGGGCCGCGGAGGCGCTCGCCTTGAAGGCGGAGGTCGTGACGCTGGTCACCGACAACGGCGCTGCTCTCCGCGCCGCGGTCGAGGGTTTCACGCTTGGCGCGTATCGCTATCTCCGCTATAAGACAGCCGCGGACGCGCAGTGGGGTGGCCCTTCGATCCTCAACGTCGTCGCGAGCGATGCCTTCGATGCGGCTATCCGAACGGCGCGCATTTTTGCTGAGGCCACCAATCTGGCTCGCGATCTCGTCAACCGCTCGCCGGACGAAACGACTCCGCAAGGCCTGGGCGTTTTGGCCCGGGAGGCGGGCGAAGTCGTCGGTTTGACGGTTGACGTTTGGGACAAGAGCCGTATCGAGGCGGAGGGCATGGGTGGACTTCTCGCGGTGAACCGCGGCAGTGTCCAGCCGCCGGCGTTTATCACGTTGGAGCACAACCCGGCTGGCGCGAAAAACGAACAGCCGATCGTCCTCGTGGGCAAAGCCGTCACGTTTGATACCGGAGGTCTGTCGCTCAAGCCCACGAAGGACTCGATGGACCACATGAAGATGGATATGGCAGGCGGTGCCGTTGTGATTGGCGCGATGGTAGCGCTTGCGCGGCTTGAACTTCCCCTGCACGTCATGGCGTTGATCCCATCGACCGACAACCGACCCGGCCTGGATGCCTACGTGCCCGGCGATGTGGTTCGGATGCACTCCGGGGCGACCGTCGAGGTCCTTAACACCGACGCCGAAGGCCGGATGATTCTCGCCGATGCGCTCTCGTACGCCCGTCGATTCGATCCGCAGTTCGTCGTGGATGTGGCAACGCTGACCGGGGCGCAGGTCGTCGCGCTCGGCAACCGAGTCGCCGCTGTCCTCACAAAGGAAAGCGACGGCGCGGCCGAGCGAATTGCACTATTTGAGAGGGCAGGGCAGGCGACGGGCGACCTCGTCGCGCCACTGCCGATGTTCGATTTCTATATGGAGCAGCTCGAAAGCGACGTGGCCGATTTGAAAAACGTCGGCGGTAGTGGAGCCGGAACGATCACGGCTGCGAAATTCCTTGAGCACTTTACGAAGAACGTTCACGACGTCGGCGACGCTGGCTATCCGTGGGTTCACCTGGATATCGCCGGCCCTGCATTTGGAGACGTCGCTCGCGGCTACCACCCTAAGGGCTCCACCGGTTTCGGCGTACGCCTCCTGATACAGGCGTTGTGCGATATGGCCGAGTCCGTTGCCTGATTGGCGTTGGTAGAGTACACTGTCGGCTGCTCCAACCGGTAGTCGAATGAGATTGCAAACGTTTCTCGCCGCTGGCTTGCTGCTCGCCGCCTGCGGCTCCGACCCCGAGTCGGCCGCGCCAGCTCAAGGCGATGTGGCGTCTGAAAGAGCCGCGATCCGCCAATCCGATTCCCTCCGAACCATTCGGCAGGAAGGTGGCCAGCCGGGCATCCCGGGCTCCGACCTCCCCGAACAGTTCTGGCCAATGGACGACGGCGAGTGCTATGCGTACGGCCAGCGGGTCGTTCGCATCGCGCGTCTTGGTGTGGGGGAGGTCGTCGACGTGTTTGCCGGGAGTGGCCGTGAGCAATGCGCTGCCTCTCGGGCCCAGGCTGTTTTTTCCAGCGGATCGGACGATGGCACCGCGACCTTTTTTGGGATGGCGGGTGCTCTGCTATTGATCGAAAAGACAATAGACGACCGGCATGTTATCCGCGTCATAGATCTGGCGGGAGGTGCTGTTGTCCTGGAAACACACTACGAAGAGCCGGTAGAAATTCGAGAAGGTGGGCTGTTTTATGGCGAAGCGGCGGCGGAGTTTGTGCGCCAGGAAGAGCTGAACGCAACGGGCGTGAACTGCCCCGAATCGCGCCAGTGGTTCAACGATAGCCTGGCCGTTGGCGTTAGCATTCGGTCGCGGTTTGACCTCGCCTCGCACGTAGCCGAGCAAACGGACGACGTGACGTGCATTCCACTGCTATGAAGGAAGCGCGCGAGCGTCTGGTCGTCGCACTCACTACGGGCGATCCCAATGGAATCGGGCCGGAAGTCGTCCTGAAAGCACTTCAGTCGGCGGATGTCCGCGCGCGAGCGAGCTACGCCGTGGTTGGCTCGCTTACGGCAATGCGAGAATGGGCAGATCGGCTTGGACTGGTTGATGCCCTGAGTGGTGTGGAGATCGTTGATAGCGATTCGGAGTCGACCGCAGACATTGCGACGGGCACGACTACGGCGGCGGCTGGTCGATTGGCGATGGCGAGTGTGGCGCAAGCCTGCGATCTCTGTCTTTCCGGAAAAGCTGACGCGATGGTTACGGCGCCGATTTCGAAAGAGGCCATCCATCTCGCGGGGTACGATTTTCCGGGGCATACAGAGTTCCTCGCCAAGCGCACCGGTGCCGACAATTTCGTGATGCTGCTTGCTTCAGGCGCACTTCGTATCGCACTCCTGACCATCCACGAACCGCTGGCCCGCGTCGCCGGACTGGTTACGAGTACGCGGCTTCTTTCTACCCTGAAAACGCTCTCGGACGGGCTGAGGGGCGACTTCGGAATCGACAAGCCGCGAATCGCCGTGCTTGGCCTCAACCCACACGCTGGCGACGGTGGTGTTATAGGGAGGGAGGAAATCGAGATCATCGAGCCCACATTAGTGGCCGCGCAGGCGGATGGCCTGGATTTGGCCGGGCCGTTCGCTGCCGACGGTTTCTTTGGACGCCGGGCCGACAGGGACTTTGACGCGGTGCTGGCGATGTACCACGATCAGGGCCTTGCACCCTTCAAGGCGCTGGCGATGGGCGCAGGAGTGAACGTGACGTTGGGCTTGCCGATCGTTCGCACGTCGCCCGACCATGGAACGGCTTTCGGAATTGCAGGGCAGGGGATAGCGTCCGCGGATTCGATAATAGAAGCCATCCTGCTGGCGGCAGAGATTGCAGAAAGGAGAAAGACCGCACAAGCGTGACGTATTAGCGACCGAATTCCAAAGACTACACATCGACTACTTATCCCAAATTAAAAATCCGAAACCCGAAATCTAAAATCGCACTTCCTCTAGCCAGCCAGCCCTACACGCTTCTGGCTCAAGGCTACGACACGGTGATGGCCCATGTCGACTACGTGATGTGGGCGGAATACATTTTCGAGATTCTGAACCGCTACCACCCAGAAGGCAACGACATTCTCGAACTTGGATGCGGAACGGGTTCGTTGGCCGCCGCGCTGCAACCCCTCGCAGGGTACACCTTCCACGCCACAGACCTCTCGGCGGATATGTTGAAGGCGGCTCGGGCGAAAGCACTTCGACATGACCTTCCAATCTCGTTTGAGGCGATGGACTTCCGGGCCGTGCCCTCCGAACAGCAATACGACGCCATTCTCCTGCTCTACGATGGCATCAACTACATCACAAATCCGACGGAAGTCTCTGATGTTTGCGCCAGCGCGTTTTGCGCGTTGAGGCCCGGCGGCCTCTTCGTCTTCGATCAGAGCACGCCGGCCAACTCGCGCAACCATGCCGACGGATTTGATGATGCCGGGAAATCGGGTTCCTTCCGTTACCTGCGAACGAGCAGCTACGACGCGGAGACGCAGATCCACACGACCCTGTTTCGGCTGGATATCGACGGGCGTGCACACACGGAGAAGCATACCCAGCGCTCGTACACGCTCGCCGAAATGGAAGCCGCGATCTCGGCGTCCGGGTTCATTCGCGAGGCCAGTTACGACGCCTTCAGCTCCGACCCGGCCACTGAAGGCAGCGAGCGAATCCATCACATCCTGAGAAGGCCGCGTCGAGGTTAGCTTCTCGCCCCTTCGAATCCCCACCTGCTCACTCCTTTGGAAGGCACGCTCGTAGAGCTCCACAACGTCGCCGTTTCGTATCCCGGCCACGCCGGCGAGCCCATCCAGGTCGCTGGTGAGCTAAATCTTTCGCTAGGCAAAGGCGAAATGGCCTACCTCATCGGGCCGACCGGAAGCGGCAAAAGCACGTTGTTAAAGCTGCTCTACATGGACATCAAGCCCGATTTCGGGTTCGTTCGGGTGGGGCACTATCAGTCGGATAGCATCAAGGACACCGAGATCCCCTACTTGCGCAGGTCGCTTGGCGTGGTCTTTCAGGACTTCCAGCTGCTGCCGGATCGGAGCGCATTCGAGAACATCGCCTTTGCGCTCTACGCCACGGGCAAACGCGGCAGCGTGGTAAAGGACCGCGTCATGCAGGCCCTGGCGCGGGTAGGTCTGAGCCACAAGGCGCACGCAAAACCTCACGAGATGTCGGGCGGCGAACAACAACGCGCCTGCATCGCGCGGGCGGTTGTGAACGAACCGCTCCTCCTCCTCGCCGACGAGCCCACCGGCAACCTCGACCCCCGCATCGCGGACGATATCCACAAGGTCTTGCTGAAACTCCACAAGGAGGGCATGGCCGTCCTCATGGCCACCCACGATTACCGCATCGTCAAGGAGTTCCCCGCGCGAACGCTGGCGCTGGTGAAAGGGCGGCTGGTGGAGGTGGATCCGGAGAC
>JBGTDU010000063.1:0-7506 GCA_041748175.1 Rubricoccaceae bacterium | reverse complement strand
CTGAAGATCGTCCAGAGCTTTCGGAACGCGAACAAAAAGATGGAGAACCGTCCTGAGTGGATGGTGATGAAAGTGATCCCGGTGATCCCGCCCGAACTTCGCCCACTTGTTCCGCTCGAAGGCGGCCGCTTTGCTACGTCGGATCTGAACGACCTCTATCGGCGCGTCATCATCCGCAACAACCGCCTCAAGCGGCTGATGGATATCAAGGCGCCGGAAGTGATTCTCCGCAACGAAAAGCGGATGCTCCAGGAGGCCGTCGATAGCCTTTTCGACAACAGCCGCAAGGCCAACGCCGTTCGGTCGGATTCCAACCGCGCCTTGAAGTCGCTGAGCGACATGCTCAAGGGGAAGCAGGGTCGCTTCCGCCAAAACCTGCTGGGCAAGCGCGTAGACTACTCGGGCCGTTCGGTGATCGTCGTTGGGCCGGAGTTGCAGTTGCACGAGTGCGGCTTGCCGAAGGAAATGGCCGTCGAACTCTTCAAGCCATTCATCATCCGCAAGCTCATCGAGCGCGGCATTGTCAAGACGGTCAAGAGCGCCAAGAAGGTGGTCGACCGCCGCACGGCTGACGTTTTCGACATCCTCGAAAAGGTCATCGCCGGGCATCCGGTAATGCTTAACCGCGCGCCGACGCTGCACCGGCTGGGCATACAGGCGTTCCAGCCTATCCTTATCGAAGGCAAGGCCATCCGTCTACACCCCCTCGTTTGTACGGCGTTCAACGCCGACTTCGACGGTGATCAGATGGCAGTCCACGTGCCGCTGAGCCAGGATTCTGTGCTGGAAGCGCAGATTCTGATGCTCTCCAGCCACAACATCCTCAGCCCGGCTCACGGCGGCCCTGTAGCCGTACCAAGCCAGGACATGGTTCTTGGGATGTACTACCTCACGAAGGACCGCGCCGGCCTGAAGGGCGAGGGCTTCAATTTTGGCTCCATCGTCGAAGTCCGCCAGGCATACGATCAGGGCGCCGTTGACTTGCACGCGCGGATCAACCTCCGGCTGTCCCGTCCTACTATGGATGGAAAGTACGCGGTGGGTGATCGGATTGAGACCGCCGTTGGCCGTGCGCTCTTCAATGAAATCGTTCCGGAGGAGGCAGGGTATATCAACGACGTCTTGACCAAGAAAAACCTTCGCGTCATTATCGGCAACGTCTTCCAGGCGACGAACTTCCCAAAGACAGCCAAATTCCTCGACGATGTCAAGGACCTAGGGTTCAGCCAGGCGATGACCGGCGGCCTTTCGTTCTCGCTGGTCGACATTGTGGTGCCCGACGCCAAGCACGAGCTGATCGCAAAGGCGGACGTCGAGGTAGCGGCCATTCGTGAGCAGTACGAACTTGGCTTTATCACGGAGTCCGAGCGATACAACCAGGTCATCGACGTTTGGACCCGTACGAACAACCGCGTCTCCAACGTCCTCTACGACACGCTGAAGGAGGACGACGAGGGCTTCAACGCGATCTATATGATGGCGGACTCAGGCGCGCGTGGTTCGCGCGAGCAGATCCGGCAGTTGGGTGGAATGCGTGGCCTGATGGCCAAGCCTCAAAAGAGTCTCTCCGGCTCATCTGGTGGCATCATTGAGAACCCGATCAAGTCCAACTTCAAGGAAGGCTTGTCGGTCCTCGAATACTTTATCTCGACGCACGGCGCTCGCAAGGGCTTGGCGGATACGGCCCTCAAAACGGCCGACGCCGGGTACCTGACCCGCCGACTTGTTGACGTGAGCCAGGATATGACGGTCCACTCGCACGACTGCGGTACGCTTCGCGGCGTGCGCATGGAGGCGTTGAAAGACAACGAGGATATCGTCGAGTCGCTCAAAGACCGGATTCTCGGCCGGGTTTCCGTCCACGATGTGAGCGACCCGCTTACCGGCGAGCTCATCGTAAGTGCGAACGAAATCATCACGGAGGAGATCGCTCAGCAGATCTCACAAACGGCAATCGAAACGGTGGAAATCCGATCGGTGCTGGCTTGCGAGGCTCCTCGTGGAGTTTGTGCCCTCTGCTACGGGCGCAACCTTTCGAACGGCCGTCTTGTGGAGCCGGGCGAAGCCGTCGGCGTCATTGCGGCGCAGTCAATCGGCGAGCCGGGAACGCAATTGACGCTGCGCACCTTCCACATCGGAGGTACGGCCAGCCGTATATCAGCCGAAAGCACGCTCATCGCGAAGTTCGCCGGCAAGGTAGAATTCGACAATCTTCGGACGGTCGCCTACAACGACGGCGGAGACAAGAAGGTGATCGTTCTGGGTCGTTCGGGCGAGGTACGCATCATTGCCGACGATGGTCGTCAGCTTATTGCCTACACGGTGCCCTATGGCGCCGACCTGGTCGCGAAGAAGGGCAAGAAGGTCGAAAAGGGCGATATCATCGCTTCCTGGGATCCGTACAACTCGGTCATTGTCTCCGATGTATCGGGCAAAGTAAAGTTCCAGGACATCCTTGAAGGGACGACCTACCGTGAGGAGAGTGACGAGCAAACGGGCTTCCGTGAAAAGGTCGTCACCGAAACGCGAGAGCGGGGGCTTACGCCTGCCCTCGTCATCGAAGCCACCGGAAAGAAAGCCGCCAAGGAATACACGATGCCTGTTCGCGCTCGTTTGCAGGTAGCCAACGGCGATACCGTGGACGCCGGACAAGTGCTGGCCAAGCTGCCCCGCCAGAGCGCCCAAACACGCGACATCACGGGCGGTCTTCCCCGCGTGATCGAGCTCTTCGAGGCGCGGCAACCGGCGGATCTTGCGGTTGTTTCCGAGATCGACGGCGTTGTTTCCTTCGGTGGTCGCAAGCGCGGTTCGCAGGAAGTCATCGTTACCAGCCGCGACGGAGAAACGCAGCGGACGTATCTCGTTTCGCTCTCAAAGCACCTGTTGGTTCATGAGAACGACTTCATCCGTGCGGGTGAGGCGCTTTCGGACGGGCAGATCTCGCCGCAAGACATTCTCTCTATCCAGGGCCCGACGGCGGTGCAGGAATACCTCGTGAACGAGGTGCAGGAGGTCTACCGCCTTCAAGGCGTGACGATCAACGACAAGCACATCGAGACGATCGTTCGCCAGATGATGCAGAAGGTGCGCGTGGCCGACCCAGGCGACACGGACTTCCTCGAGGATAGCCTGGTTGACCGCTTCGAACTCGAGCGCGCCAACGACAACCTCTACGACAAGTTTGTCGTGACGGACAAGGGCGATAGCGAATTGGCTATCGGCCAAATCGTCAACCGCCGCCGCATGCGTGAGGTAAACTCCGAGATGAAGCGGCACGACAAACGCGAAGCCGACGTGCGCGAGGCCGAACTTGCGGTGGCCGAGCCCGTCTTGCTAGGCATCACGCAGGCCGCGCTCCGCACGGATTCATTTATCTCCGCAGCGTCTTTCCAGGAAACCACAAAGGTGTTGACCGAGGCGGCCATCGCGGCCAAGACGGACAACCTGATGGGCCTGAAAGAGAACGTAATCGTCGGGCGTCTTGTGCCGGCCGGCACGGGCCTCCGCCGCTACCGCGATCTGGTTGTAGGTTCGAAGAAGGAGCTCGAAGCGCTGCAGAAAACCGCAGATGCCCTCGACCGCGGCCTCGAAGACGGCGATGGTGCCGCCGAGCTTGGCCTCCCGGAAGTAGACCAGGAGGCGTTGGCGGAACTTAACCGGCGGCTCGGCTAAAGGCGATCCGACAGTTAGAAAACAAGGCCCCAGCTTCCATTCGGGAGACCGGGGGCTTTTGTTGTAACCTGATCGTGGTCGGCAAGGACGGCACGGGGCCGACGCTTCCCTTCAGGAGGCCGGGGCTCGTTGATGTAACTCAGGCTAGCTGCTCGCTGGGGGAGGTTTCTGGACCGCGTGAACGAATTGAGCAAAGGCCCCATGTTTCTGCCAAGCTAGGCAGGGGTGCCGTGAATGATAGGGCGTCATGCACCTGCGAGCGTAAGCATTCTTTGCCGCCAGAAAGCTTGGGCCCCTTCGGGCCGCACTCCTAGCACTTCGCGCAGCCCATCATATACCCCCTCTGGCGTGCGCGCGAGACCGAGGAACCGTTGCAGAGCGTTGGGGCCTCCCAATTCCAGCACCGCCCCGACCAATACGGCTCCCGTGACGTAGAATGTCTGGACATCAGACGCGGCCCCACGAAGCACCCCGTCCAACGTGACCTCCGGTACCGCTTGCAGCTGACGCGCGGTGTCAGCTGCGAGTTGCTCGAACGAGCGACCGCCGAAGCCACCGAGGTACGTCGCCAACCCCTCGCTGACGATGGGTGCGACGTCGAGCGGGCCAAAAAGCGCGTGAACGATCTCGTGGAGGTAGTCCTCCTGCCCCGTCCCCACGAACACCTGCCGGTTCTCGGGGTAGGCGCGTCCGTCGTTCGAGTCCCATGAGTAGTCGAGGCCGATGATCCGCGCCATCTCGCCCGCGCTCGGCGCGAGGTAATACTCGATGGGACGATTGACAGCGGGCCCGAACGTCGCAGCGACGGAGTCAGCAAAGGCCGCCGCCCGTTGTGCCGCCGCTTCGTCGAATGCATGCTCGGCCGGATGGAAATACTTGATGAGGCCGACCCGGCGGCACACCCATTCTCGTGTCAGGAGCGGCAGTGCGTTCGATAATCGCCACACTCCGTTCTCCCGCAGGGCGTAGACGCGCTGAACGGAATAAAGCCCCTGAAAGTCGGAGAGGTCGTCGGGGGCGTACAACGTGCGGATGGCGTAGGCGTCGCCTTCAGGCTCAATGCTGAGTAAGCGGGGCTTGATACCTAACCCCTTGTGGATGCTGAAGCCGCCCGTAACGTATCCATAGGTCCACCTCCGCGAGAGGTCGAAGTCGCCGTAGCGGGCCTGTTCGGCTTCGGACCAGTACGGGTTGGTGCGGACGGAGTCGGGCCGGGCGTTGAGATAGCCCCGCCAGAGCCGGTAGACCGCTCCGATGTCGGCCCGCGTCGTGTCAATGCGCGGCGAGAGGGGTAAGTCGAAGTCCTGCCCTTGGCAGGGCGCGGCTCCGGCGAGGAGCGCGATGGCAGCGGCGAGACGAAAGACCAAAGGCGGTGGCGGTAGCACAACCGATTATACCGCCCCATCCGGGATTATCAGGACAAACTTATACCACATTAGCGGCTTCAAGGTAAACCAACCGCGAGGGAGGTTCGGGGACAGGACAATCCTTCGAGCGCCAACCCCTCCATCCGCCTGCGCGATGGGCCAAGCTGGATCGAGGAGCGCCATCAAATCATAACGCAACGACGTAAAGGAGGCCAGGTTTGACATCTGGGATCAGCCTGTTCACCTCGGGCATCGCGGGCTCTATGGCGCTTCGTTTGTTGCTCCGAGCGGTGATCAGAATCACGGCGACATCGTAGTTCGGGAGGTTCTGCTGATGGCGCATGTTCGTATCAAGCGTCACCATCACGTCGAACTCCGCCTCGGCCAAACGCAGGAGATCCCCATTCTTCTTGCCGCTCCACCCGTGCTCCCGGACGGTGACAACTTGGTGCTCAGGATCGAAAGAACGCTTGAGCTTGCGGTCCACGTTCTCGTCCAGCAGCACCCGCATCAGGCAGCCGAGAGAAGGGCATCCTTCGCCATCTCAAGGAACGCAACGGCCTGCTCGCGGCTGACGCCTGGGAACCCATCAAGGAACTCGTCGAGGGTGTCGCCGCCTTCAAGGTAGTCCAGCAGCGTTTGTATGGGCACGCGGGTGCCCTGGAAGACGGGCGTGCCGCCCATGATTTCCGGGTCGGAGTGGTAGACCTCGTGGCTTTCCATGATCTTGTTTTCAGCTTTTCTATTTCGATAAGGAAACAAGATATCCATCGAGCCAACGCTGGATCAAGCTCGTTCACCGCAGGTCTCTGCCACGATTCACCACGTGATGTTCGCCGCAGCTACCCGCCCTCCGCCTCCTCATCCTGGCGGACGAGCTCCTGTAACCCCTCGTTGTTCATCCCACGCGTGATGAGTACGGTGGCAAGCACGGCAAGGCCGAGCATCAGCACGACAAGCGCCAGGACGAAAACGCGCGAGCGGAATGGGGATAGCGCCACGGATTTATCGGAGCAGAGAGAGTCGGCGATGGCAACGGGAAATATATTGGGCCGCTCACCCGGAAGGCGCCACTCCTTCTGTATTTCGTTTTCGACTCGTGCCCATGCCCGACCCTCGTCCCAACGGCACGGATCTTCGTCGTGCGATTCTCGATGAGGCCCGCCATCTTCTCGTCTCGGACGGCTACGACAACCTCTCGATGCGCAAGATCGCGAGTGCCGTGGGATGCAGCGCCACGAGTATCTACCTGCATTTCGAGAACAGGGATGCCCTCATCCACGCGCTGATTGACGAGGGGATGGAGAAGCTGCACGAGCGGTTGGTGGCGGCGGGAGCCGAGCCTGAGCCTGCCTCCCGCCTTGATGCTCTGGCGCATGCCTACGTCCGTTTCGGCCTCGACAACCCGGAGTATTACCACGTGATGTTCCAGCTTCATCCTGAGAGAATGGAACGATATCCGGCAGACAACTATCGCCGCGCCCGGCGCAACCTCGAACTGCACGCGGAAGCGCTCGAGTCCGGCGTGCTCGCCGGAGTATTTTCGGTCGAGAGCCCCGATACAAGTGCCCACGTTCTGTGGACCGCGCTGCACGGGCTCGTCTCACTCCTTCTCGCAGAGCGAGTGGACGTCAAATTGGCCGATGCGGCATTTGTGGATGCGGCCATTCGGCACGCCGTAGCTGGGTTCAGGGTGTGACGGACGGGCGAACCGTTGAAGACAAACCGGGTCCCAAGCGAACACGCACGAAGCGCCGATGACGAAGCTCATCAGGATCATTGTTGAGAAACACAAAGACGGCTACGTGGCCTTCCCGGTTGGATTGAAAGGCGTGGTTGTAGGACAAGGCGACACCTAGGATGACGCTGTTTCGGACGTTCACGGACGACAATGAACCATAGTTCGACCATCGATTCGAAGCATTCGATTACGTCCGTCGGGTTGGTGGACCAGTGGGCAGTCCCGGCTGAAGGTATCTGTTGAGTCGGTGGGCGTGCCGCTGTGAGCGGTCTTCTGGAACAGGCACAAGAAGAGCTCGAGACGGCAGGCCTTCTCGCGGTGTAGCTCAACAAGCATACGACCTCGCGATGTCGTTGAAGCCGAAGTAAGCGAACCGAAGCTCAGAATCGCGTCGGACGGGAGTCCGACGGTCCCAGAATCGATCCCCTGGGATCGTCGATCTCCCGATCGATGGAGGCAAAATGCGCGGTACGCACAAACATCCGCTACGCCCCCTCGGCCAGCTTCCTCAAATACCGCTCGCTGAAATCCACCTTGAGTTCAACCCACATGGGCAGGTGGTCCGACATCTGGAACGTCTTCCAATTCTCGTAATACTTCGTGCGGTCGGCTGCACTTCGTGGCTCGTCGTCACTGTCGAGATTCCAGTGCGCCTTTCGCTCATCCGATAGCGCCTCGAAGTACGTGTTCTCGTCTGATGGCTTGAAAACATTGCGGAAGAAATCG
>JBGTDU010000062.1:0-7369 GCA_041748175.1 Rubricoccaceae bacterium | reverse complement strand
ATATGGTTCAGGGCTGTTATTATCCGGTGCTGCATAGCCCCCGTAAATGCGGCTTGTGAGAAAGATTTGCTCGAGGTTTGGGTATCTCACTTTCGCGGCCCTGACCACTCGCCCGATGGTGGCCTCTTCCGCGTAGGCGTCGGCGTTCGGATCGGGAAGCGACGGGCGGGTTGGTTCATCCCTCATGGTCACCTTCACCCACAGGATCTGCACTTGCGCCGGGGTGACGCCGTAAAGAGGAAACAGTGCTTCCATCCGATCATAATTTGCGTCGTTGGGGTTATCCCAGTTCTCCAGTACCTGTCCATCCTTCGCCCCGTTGACGACGACCAGGCGCGGATTCACGGTAGAGTCGGCGTTCGCCTTCGCCTGGAAAGACTGGGGGATGCATGGATCTCCACCTGGCTCCCCGCCATCATGTGGGCGGCACCACTCTCTGACGGCGCTGCTCATCCCTATCGACATGAGGACGATTGAGCCATTGGTGTTTTCGTTTCCAAGTGAGTCGAGCGGATCGACGCCTTTGGCAGTCTGAATACCGAACCGCACATGCGCAGGCGGGACCGTGTTTGTCCCGAAGTAGAGCCCACCCTCGAAGCCGAAGTAGGTGTCCGTGCCGTTTTGCGTGACTAGATCGGTTAACGGAACGGCCTCCGTGTGGTCGGTTCGCACCTGAGCGGCAGGCGAAACAACAGAGGCTTCGTCGCAGCCTGCGAACAGGAGCGGCAGGAGAACACAAAGGAGTCGTGCGTTCATGGGAATGTTGTTGGATGGGCGAGAAAGGTACAAATCACACCGTCGACCGTGCACACATCATCTCACCTCGCCCGGCGCGACGACGTCCGCAATCGCTAAAGAGATGGGCTCGGTGGAGACGCATTCACGAGACCCTAGACGTTCTTTCGCAGAGACGCGCCGCTGACAGGCGTGGGCAATTGCGATGTCAGGCAGAGCGGCCCGCTCACTTTCTTGGAAGGCCGAACGTTTGGTGAACGGCGAGGCCTTCGATTCCCGCTTTACTCATTGAACCACTTCGTAAAGCGGCTCGACTTGAAGAACGCCATCAGATGGTCTGAGAAGAGGTCGACACCGAGCTCGTTGTTAGGATGAAGATTCTGCGGCGGAAGAAAGTGGTCTATCGGCCAGATCAGGCCGTCGTTTCGTGGTCGATCGCCGTAACTCCAGAGATACGGGCCCCACAAGAGGATGGGCTTGCCCGAGAGATCTCCCGCGATAGAATCAACAACGCCCGTTGCCCGCTGGGTTATCTGCGCTTCGATTGCCCACTTCGTCCCGAACCCCGTTTCGTAGGCGTATGGTTCGGGGCTGTTGGACGTGAGCGGAGCATAGCCGCCGTAAATGCGGCTGGTCAGGAAAACCTGCTCGAGATTCGGGTATCGCTCCTTCGCCGCTCTGACCACGAGTCCGATTTGCTCTTCTTCGGCGTACGCATCGGCATTCGGATCGGGAAGAGACGGCCGCGACGGCTCTTTTCTCATAGTCACCTTGATCCACAGGATCTGCACTTGCGCCGGCGTGACGCCATACAGCGGAAATAACTCCTCCATACGATCATAATTTGCATCGTTGGGGCTATTCCAATTCTCCAGCACCTGCCCGTCCTTTGCCCCGTTTACGATAACCAAGCGGGGATTCACGGCCGGATCGGCGTTCGCTTTCGCCTGGAACGACTGCGGCTCACACTCATTTCCACCGGGTTCGCCGCCATCGTGCGGGTGGCACCACTCTCTGGTAGCACTGCTCATCCCGATTGACATGAGAACAATGGATCCGTTGGGATCAAAATTCCCAAGGGAGTCGAGCGGATCGACGCCTTTGCCCGTTTGAATACCAAACCTGGAGTGTGCAGGCGGAACCTCGTTCGTTCCGAAGTAAAGCCCACCCTGGAAGCCGAGGTACGTGTCCGTGCCGTTTTCCGTAACAAGGTCGGTTAGGGGGACAGCTTCTGTGTGGTCCACCCCAGCCAAAACTGGTGGCGACGTGACCGAAGCCTGGTCACAGGCTGCGAGCAATAGTGGCAGGAGAAGTGAAAAAGAGCGAACGTTCATGGAGAGAGGGAAGGATGTAAACGGATGCAATCGATGGATATTGACACGAACAATACAGACAACGGGGTGTGCGATGCAAGCACTTGCCCGGCGAGGAATTGCACCCAGGCCCCGGTGTTGCTGTTAGGCTTACGTTTCTTGCAGATCGAAGGCCCTTCGGGCTCGCTGAGGAGATCTGTCCAATTTCGTCCCGATAGTGTGCCATCCTTTTGGAACATCGGGAGTCGTTGCATCCAAACTTCCCGTGCCGTATGATTTCTTTGCATGACTGACCCTGGAAGGAATATGTCGATTCCCTTTTCACCTACCCGCCCCGATTCAACCCTTGAGTCCACAAGAACACAAGCGCTTCCTGAAGGGCAGAACGAACTTGAAAGTTCCGCGGGCGGCGGCGGAGCGCCCGGCGCAGGAGACATGCTCGCGGCGGAAGACGGAATCGGCCCAGACGGAGAGCCGTTGCCTCGCGAAGGGTCGAGTATTGAACAGATCCGGGACATTCTCTTTGGGCGCGAGATGGGTGCGTACGAAGAGCGTTTCTCGTTGTTGGAAAGGCGATTCCAGGTGGCCACCGAAGCGTTAAGACAGGAGATTAAGGAGCGGCTGGATTCTCTCGACGCACATCTCAGGGAAGTGGCGGATGCACTGGGCCGTCGCATAACGCACGAGCGCGATATCCGATCAGAGTCTGTCGAAGAGCTGGTTACCTCGATACGGCAGCACCGTGATTCACTTGGAAAGCGCATAGAAGAGGTTGAGACAGCGGCCAACGAAGGAGTGGGCGCGCTACGGCCGAGGTTCTGAACGAGGCCAAGCGAGCTGAGGAGGCGCTCGAATCCCGCACCGACGACCTTCGCAAGATGTTCAACGAGAACGTTGCGGCTCTCGGGGATGGGAAGGCAGATCGGCACGCACTTGCCACACTTCTGCGCGTGTGAGAAACCGGGGAATGCCACGCTGGTGAACTGTCCGACGTAACTTTGCCCGGCATCGAAAGCTGTTCGGCGTGTCGGAGGGGTGGCAGAGTGGTTGAATGCACCGGTCTTGAAAACCGACGTACCGCAAGGTACCGAGGGTTCGAATCCCTCCCCCTCCGCACCGACGGCGCGAATCGATCTTGGCTTGGCCGTCGTGCACGGTCATTTCCGGTTGAGCAGAGCCGCCTGGATGCATTCAGCGCCGAATTTCGAAAGCTTGCGCCGGAATAGCGGCTCAATCGGCGAGCCTGGCCTGGACGAAATCAGCTTGTAACAATCCCCGCACGCCCCCGTGAAAAGGCGCTGCCTGCCGCCCGCAACCTCTCTCACCCATGTCGCGTTTTCTGGCCGTTTTTTTCATCGTTGCTGCGATAGGCGCGCCGGTTCGGGCTCAGCGGGCCATCACGTTCAACGAGGCTATGCGCCTCGCCTTGTCGGAGAACCCGGATCTGCTGCAAGCCGAACTGAGTGACGAAGCGAGTGAGTTGAATGTGTCGTCGGCTAGGGTTGACGCACTGCCGCTTCCATTCGTAAGCGCGTCGATTTCGCCCACGCAGCGGTATGGCCTTTCCTTCGATCAGACCACGGGTCAACTGAACTCTCAGACAAGCGAATCGCTGAACCTGAGCGTCGGTGGGTCTGTTAACCTGTTCAACGGCTTTCGGGGCCGACGAGCGCTTGAGCAGGCGCGCCTGCTGCGCTCGGCGAGCACGTTTTCGTTTGAATACGCGCGCCAGCAAGTGGCCTTTGAAGTGGCGAGCCGTTTTCTTCAGGTGATGCTCGACAAGGAATTCGTCGGCATCCGACAGCAGACGCTTACCGCGCAAGGGGCGCAACTCGACCAGATTGAAGCACTCGTTGAGGCGGGCGTCCGTGCACAGGCCGATCTCTTTAGCCAACGTGCTGCCGTGGCTCAGGCGCGCGCTGCGGTGCTTCAAGCCGAACAGGCCGTCGGTCTTTCCGAAACCCGCCTGGTTGAGTACCTCGTCCTCGATCCGTTTGGGGAGTACGAGTTTGTAGCCCCGGCCCTCAGCAACGAATCTCTTGTGGCGGAGGATCTCTCGCTCGATATTCTGCTTCGAACAGCTTATGAGCGCCGTGCCGACCTCCGCGCACAAGAGCGGAATATTGAAGCGGCGCGGGCAGGAATTGCGGTTGCGCGAAGTGGGCGACTGCCCTCTATAGATTTGAGCGCTGGATATGGAACGGGATATTCCAGTTTGCAACAGCGCCTTCTAAACCCTGACACGTCCCCTGTCTCCTTTCCCGTGACGACCGAGGACGGGCGGCCTGTTCTGCTCGATGGCGTACCATTCCTGATACCCATCTCGACAAACCCTGAGTTTGAGAACACACCCATCTTCTCCCAGTTCGCCGACAACCGGGCCGGCAATATTAGTCTCTCCATTTCCATCCCCATCTTCGATCGATACCAGACGAGCCGCCAGGTTCAACAAGCGCGTCTGGAAGTTCGCCAGCAGGAAGTCGCGCTGGAACGCGTTAAGCAGGCCATCGCGGTCGCGGTTCGGCAGGCTGTCAACGACTACCGCAACGCAGCAGAACAGCTCGACGCAGCTTCGGCCCAGGTGGAGGCCGCGGAAGCCGCGCTCCGGGCTGAACGCGACCGGTACGAACTTGGAACAGGCACGTTGGTCGCGCAAACCCAAGCGCAAACGGCGTATGCCGAGGCCCTCGCATCCCGCCTTCAGGCTATTTATCAGTTCGTGTTCAGCCGCAAGCTGATTGAGTTCGCTCAAGGCAACTTCGATCCGAATACAGCGCTGCTCGACTAATCCGCATTCCTCCCCCAGGTCGTTTCAGGAAAACTAAATCTCATGGCGAAAGCAGAATCCACCTCCTCGTCATCCACCTCCTCGTCATCCAACCCGACGCGCAAGCTTCTGATGGTGCTGGGCGGCGTGGTCGTGCTCATCATACTCGTTGCCATCGGTTCCAGAGCGTTTAGCGGCGGCGAGGATGCTATCGAGGTAGAGATCGCCGAGTCGCAAGTCCGCGCCATTACGCAGACGGTGACGGCGTCCGGCCAGGTTCGCCCGGAAGTGGAAGTGGCCATCTCTTCGGATGTCTCCGGCGAGATTGTTTTTCTGGGTGTAGAGGAAGGGGATTTTGTTCAGCGTGGCCAACTGCTCATTCGTGTCCAGCCTGATTTTTACGCTTCCCAGCGAGAGCAGGCGCAGGCAGGCGTGCTTTCTGCGCAGGCAGACGTGGAGCGGGCACGCGCGGATGTTGGGCTGACTGACGCAGAAATAAGTCGCCTCAATACGGAGCTTGGGCGGACCGAGCAGCTCGTTGAGCGTGGCGCTGTTGGTTCGGCAGAGCTGGACGCTGCGCGTGCCGCGATAACCGCAGCGCAGTCGCAACGAAACATCGCTGTGGCGAATCAGCGCGCAGCCGACTACCGCGTGCAGAGTGCCCGCGCCACACTCCGACAAGCCAGCCAGGAACTCGGGAAAACCAGCATCTACGCCCCCATCAGCGGCACCGTGAGCCAGCTAAACGTCGAGTTGGGCGAGCGCGTCGTCGGAACCGCTCAGATGGCCGGAACCGAGATCATGCGGATTGCCGAGCTCGATCTGATGATGCTCGAAGTAGACGTCAACGAAAACGATGTGGTGAACATCGAACTCGCCGATTCTGCCCGGATTGAGATCGACGCGTATACCGACACTCCGCTTTCTGGCACGGTGACACAGATCGCGAACTCCGCGCGCGTGTCGGGTCTCGGCACGCAGGAGCAGGTCACCAACTTCCCTGTTGAGGTCCGCATTCTCGGATCCGGCACCGCCTTGCCCGTTACAAACGCCGTTCAGTCGGTCGCCGCTTTGCCGGCTGAAGAATCCATCACTCCTGGTGGCGCGCTGCCGACGCTTCGGCCAGGCATGAGTGGAACCGTAGACATTTTTACCCGCACGATTCCGAACGCGGTCGTAGTGCCTTTGCAAGCGGTCACCGTGCGTGACTTCAATGAGATACGGCGAGAGGAACAGCGCCGTGCACGACGCGAAAGCGGCAATGACGAAGAAGATGGTGCCGACACTGCGGTTGAAGAGAACATCCCGGAGGAGGAAGACCTGCGCCGAGTCGTCTTCGTGCTTGAGGAAGGCAAAGCGGTCATGCGGGAGGTGGAAACCGGGATCCAGGACGACACGCATATTGAGGTGCGATCGGGTCTTTCTGGTGCAGAAAAGGTCATCACCGGTCCCTTCCGGATGCTACGTACCGAGCTTGAAGATGGCGACGCTGTTGAGGAGCGTGAAGACGCAGTTGGCAGCGATGAGGAAGGTGGTGAGTGACTACAGAGGACAGAGGACGGAGGACGGAAGGGTGAGGACAGTGGATTGCAACGCATGACCACTGAACACCGACCACAGACGACATCCAACCCATGACGTACGGCCCACAGCCAACGGCCCTCAACCCAGAGCCTTCCATGAGCAACTCCATGATCCAGATCGAGGATGTCTGGAAGACCTACCAGATGG
This sequence comes from Rubricoccaceae bacterium, assembly GCA_041748175.1. Lineage (GTDB taxonomy): Bacteria > Bacteroidota > Rhodothermia > Rhodothermales > Rubricoccaceae > JAHEJB01. Next base: position 823 of record JBGTDU010000062.1, on the reverse strand, counting down.
GTACCCAACTCGTTCATGCACTCCGAGGGCTCTCAATGGAGGTTGGTGCCGGGGACTATGTAGCCATCATGGGTCCATCCGGCTCGGGGAAGAGTACGCTCATGAACATCATCGGCTGTCTCGATACGCCCACGAAAGGGAGCTACGTGCTCGACGGGAGCGATGTGAGCGGGCTCTCGGACAACGACCTCGCCGAAGTACGCAATCGGAAAATCGGCTTTGTCTTCCAGACGTTCAATCTGCTTGCCCGTCAGAACTGTTTGCAGAACGTGGAATTGCCGCTCATCTACGCGGGCGTCAGCAGTAAAGAGCGTCGGCGCCGCGCATCGGAGTCGCTCGAATCTGTCGGGCTTGCCGACCGGATGGATCACCGGCCGAATGAACTTTCGGGCGGGCAGCGCCAGCGCGTGGCCGTCGCGCGCGCGCTGGTCAACAACCCGGCGATCCTCCTCGCTGACGAGCCCACCGGCAACCTCGATTCCACGACGAGCGAGGAAATCATGCGTCTGTTTGAGCTCCTTTATCGCCGCGGAAATACGGTTCTTGTTGTAACGCACGAGGACGACATCGCCCAGCATGCGCGTCGCATTGTCCATCTCCGCGACGGTGACATTGAAAAGGACGAGCGCGTCGCCTCACCACGTTTGGAGGCGGCTTCGGAGGCAGACCTTCTCGCCGAGCCGGCGTCGCAAGATTCGTAGTTGTCGCTGGAAGCCCGGCGCCCTGACGAAGCCACAGCGGAGACACGGTGAAAGGATGATGCATCCGTGACGCAGCGCGGCATCGCGCGAAACAGACGGCGGCCACTATCGTGAACCGGCGC
>JBGTDU010000061.1:0-26754 GCA_041748175.1 Rubricoccaceae bacterium | reverse complement strand
AACACGGGCTGTTCATGGTTGAATACACTCCACGGTGCGGGCTTGATGGCGAGACCATCACGGACGATCTGCCCGGTAACGCTGGTCGCGTCAGTATCCTCTACATGGTAGGCTAACATCAAACTCGACAGGGCCAGATCGCTGCCCGAGAAATCCGGCACGTCGAAGTTGCGTCGCTGCACGGCACTGGTGCCGCCCCCAACGGTTTCGAATTCGACTGAGATCTCATGCGTCCCCGCCGGGGATTCCATCGACTGCGTGTCCGTCCACAGTTGTGTGTCCTCGAACTTTTCTATCTGCGCAGAACGGAGGCCGTAGAGGGTTCGACGGCGCTCAACGAGAACATCGCGGTCTTGACTAATGAGAAACGCGCCAGTCTGCACCGTGACATCAACAACGTCAGCACTGCCTGGGTCGAAGTTATCCGCTACCGGAATTCCGTAGTGGACATACAAGTCCGTTTCTCCGTCATTTCCCTTGAAACTCGTCACGAGATACGGCAACCCTATCCGGCGGCCTGGCGGGCTGTAATCGTATCGTTCGGGCGTTTCACGAAACGTGTTGCGCGCGATTATTTCGTAGTCCAATCGCTCTACAGCCCCTCCCCCAACGACCGCGAATAGATCGGCAGGAGGTGAATACAGCCGAAACTCGCCGTTGGCCACAGGATCCTCAAAGACAAATCGGAAGTCGCCATAGTCCCAGATGTTGAACCGATTGGCGTCCAGCTCTTCGTCGCTTCTGGCGAAGGCAGCACGGTCAAAGCCCTGCCGTTCGGGGCCTTCGGGTCGATTCGCGAAAGACTCTACAATTTGCTGGAAACCACCACTTACGACAACGTCGGACTGGGGAACACCATACCTGACATGGATTCTGCCACGCTGGGTCTGCCAGCCACGGAGATTGAGATCGTCCGACTTGTACATTAGGTCGGCATAGGTGAGCCGAGCATAGTGTTCAATCTTCCGCTCGTTGAAAGGCGTCAGGTATCTTGGGTCTCTGCTCATCCAGTACCGGGAGGCGACCTGATCTGGCTCCTCCCGATACATGGACAACTCGTCCTCAGGCAAGAGGAGCGAAATGTCTTCGAACACCGCACGCTCCTCAGGATCCATCAACTCCAACGCTTCGCCGAAGCTCGTGGTGGAGGCATCATCCCGGCCCAGGCGATGGTTGGCAAGGCCGATATAACGCCACATGGTCTCGTCGTCCGGGAAGTAAACCAGCATTTGCGTGGCTACTTCGATTGCTTTGTCCCATGCACCTGCAAGAGCGTAGAGCCTCGTCAGGTGATCGTAAACACTCCGTCGGCGTGGGTCGTTCGCAATCGCGGTTTCCAAATGAAAGACAGCACGGTCATATACACGGTCAGCGCGTCCCTGAAGGTTGAGCACATTCGTACCCTGTGAGCGGATGGTCTCCAAATCAAACCGATCCGTGACGCCCAAGGCGCCGGCGTCCCCAAAGTCGAACAGGCCCGGGATATCGCTGAACACATCGACGCCTTCGGGGTTTTGTCCAGGGGCATCGTCACCTCCTGTCGCCGGGTCAACTTCAAACCCACTGGAAACTTCTCCACTTGCCAATTCCTGATTGTCCGATGCCGATGCGCCTCGGCTCTGCACACCCAGCGTTGGAAAGGCGATGGTATTTCGGTAGTACCAGTAATCCCGAATGTAGTAGGCACCAAATTCTTCATGGGCGAACCCGTTGTCTGGGTCTTTCTCCAGAATCGTGCGCGCCAGGCTTAATCTCTGGCTCGTTCGCTGCATCTCCTGAAAGAAGTTCCACGTGTCCGTGCGAAGTTGCTGCAATTCCGCAACCATATACTGGAGATTCTCGGGATCTAGCTCGCGCGCGCGTTCGATCTCATCTCCGGCGCGCCCTTCATCGCGAAGCGGCGTATCAAACAGCACGCGTGCCAGTAGAAAGTGCGCCTCCGGATTGTCGGGCTCTGCGGCTACCGCTGCCTCGAAATCGAGAAGAGCCTGGCCGTAGTCCTCGGCACGGTAGGCCTCGATGCCGCTGGCAATATGTTGAGCGGCTGGTCCGTCGGAGGCCACTGCCTGACCCATGCCATCTCGTGGCGATAGGAGAACTGCGAGGAAGGCGAAGGCGGCGACGTATTGGGGGAGATTCATCATTTCGAGCAGGTATTCCGAAGGTGGTAGACGCGAGGCGACTTGGGCCTGTTCCACCACTCCGAGCGTGGAGGATGAATGGACAAGATGGCTACGGTGAGCGAAGTTGCAGCGTGCATGAGGTCTCAACGATTTTGTCCGCGTTCTCGTCCCGGACTCTGAGCGTCAGTTCGTATTCGCCAACTTCTTGCGTCGACGCATCCAGGATGACGTACTGCCCTTCATCCGACGCTGAACCCGAAACGGAAAACTGAACGGATACAGCCGATGGAGGCCGCCTGCCAAAAAGGCGAGCAAGGGTTCGAGAAATCACGCCGGCGTCGTCTATCGGGCGGAGCACGGCCTCAATTTCATAGTTCGTGTGGCCGTTGTTGACGCGGAGTCCATACACCTCCAGATAGAGGTAGATCGGTTCGTCTGTTCCAAATCGACCCGTCGGGGATGCATGGATCGCGAAGCCTCCGCGATGAACCCAGCCTGGCCTGGCCGACGCCTGCGGCTCCACTTCCTCGATTAAATAAGCAGGAAGCAAGCCCGAGAGTGAAAGCCCTAGGGACGCGAAATCTCGCAAGACGACATGATCTCGCCTGACGCCAACCGCCCCTGTCGCAGATTGCTCAAACTCGACCGCCATCGTGTAGGCTCCGGGCAGGGCACTTATTGAAAAACCGTCCGTCCACGATAGGCCAGTGCCTGTGTCCAGGATGGACGCTGCATGTATGCGCTCAATCTCGTGACGGACCTCGGCTTGGGCCACGCCGTTCGGTGCCAAGAGGAAGACCCCGCTCTGGAGGCCAAGTGCCCATGTGGGCTCGCTCTGAGCCAACTGCGGCACCACAGGGATTCCGACCGGTACAACGAGCGTCGTCCGACCCGCGGCACCCTTAAACGGAATCGCCGAGTACGCAAAATCGACGAGGCCACCGAGCGGACGGTAGGCAAACCGCTCTGGAACTCTGTGAAAGAGGCTTCGGGCTCGCGTCGCGTCGTCTTCTCCGGCTGCCGAACTCATAAAATCAAACGCGCCGTTGCGAAACGGATCTTCAAAAAGCAACGAGAAGCCGCCTTCTTCTCCCAACTCATCATAGACCCAACGTTCCAGCGCACCGAACCGCTTGGACGAAAAATCGGCACCCAGCCAACGCCCACTTTCGTCGGGCATGCCATAGCGAACAACGACCTCACCGCGAGGCGTCGCCCAGCCGCGCGTACCGGTGCGTGCATCTGCATAGAGCAAATCGGCCAGCGCAAGCCGGGCGAAGTGTTCCAGTTTCCGCTCGTTCTGCGGAGACAAGAGGAGCGGATCGCGAGTCCGCCAGAATTGCTGCGTGGCCCCATTGGAATCTGCGAGTGCGAGGGCCGCTTCCCCATCGCGAAGCAAGTGGGCGATTCGCTCGAACTCGGCCCGTTCTTCCCCAGGCATTTCGGCGAGCGCGGTCTCGAAATATTCGTCGGCAGCGGCAATCTCGTCCATCCTGTACGCTGCCAACCCCTGATAGAGCAGAGCGTCGGGGTCTGAAGTAAGGCTCTCGGCAAACGCCGCCGCGGCTCGGCCGAGTGCCAGATCATCCTCCGCAAGCACCGCCAGGCGCAGACGAAGGCGGTGCGATTCCACGCGCGTTGGGTTCGTGCGAAGAGCCGCAACCAGGTGGACCTCGGCCTGAAGTCGAGCCCGATTCGCTGCACCGCTCGTGCCGTGCGTTTCATCCGGGCTCCAGCCTCCTTGTCCGCGAGCCATCTGGCGACGCCAGTCGAATTCGAGGAACGCATTCAAAGCCAACTCCTCATGGGCTAGAGCATTGGTCGAATCAGCGGCCAACAGCCGCCGCGCCAATGACGGACGACGCGCGTCGGTCGTGCTAAAGGCGCTTGCCTCGTGCATGGTTCGCCGGAGGGTGCTAAGCTGGGCTTCGAGGTATTCAGGTTGTTCAGGATGAATTTGAAGTGCTCGTTCCAGCTCGCGGATCACTTTGCGTTCATTGTGCAGCGGCGAGTCCGCGGCGAAGGCCAGGGCCAGACCATAATGCGCATCGGCGTGGTTGGGGTTTTCCTTCAAGACCTCCTCAAACCAGCGGATTGCCTCCTCGTAATCTTCCGCCTCCAATGCGGCTACTCCTGCAACATAGGCGGAAACCTCGTTGACTTGCGCCGCGACCGAATCGGCCAGCAAGCAAAACGTTAGTGCGACGAAGGTTCGCATGGTGAGGAACTACAAAAAGGGCAGCTTAGCGTACGCCTTTCTCGAGACTCTCCCCGGCGATTCCTTGCGAATCGCAGGCTGTCGATCCCGAACCGTTCTATCGCTACCCCGGATGGACGACGCGAACAAACCGGCGCTTCCCCACCTTGAGAACAAAGGGGGCCTCCGAAGTCAGATCAACCGTTCGTTCAACGTCGGTCTCCTTTTCACCAGCTAGCGAGACGGCGTTTTGCTGCACGAAGCGACGCGCTTCTCCATTGGACTGCGCGAAGCCCGCTTGACGAATCAGTTCGACCAATCCGATTGTGCCGCTCTCCGTGTTCGGCACGAAATCATCAATCTCAGCCGGGATGTCCTTCTGAATCACGGTTCGCTCGAAATGCGCGCGCGCGGCCAAGGCGGAGGCCTCGCCGTGGTACATCCTTACGATGGCCAGAGCGAGGTCGTGCTTGGCATCGCGCGGATTGACTTCTGCGTACTGTTTCCATTCGTCCAGCTTTTCGGTTGGGATGTCCGTGGCCAGTTCGATGTAGCGGTAAATAAGCGCATCGGGAATCGAAAGCGCCTTGCCGTACATCTGCTCCGGCGCCTCCGCAATGCCTATGTAATTGTCCAGCGACTTCGACATTTTCTGGACGCCATCCGTGCCTTCCAGAATCGGGAGCGTAATGCACACCTGCGGCACTTGCCCAACCGCTTCCTGGATGCTCCGCCCGACAAGCAGGTTGAACTTCTGGTCCGTCCCACCGAGTTCGATGTCGGAAGCCAGATGAACTGAATCCTGCGCCTGGGCGAGCGGATAGAGGAACTCGTGGATGGAGATGGGCTCGCCGGCCTTGTAACGGTTCTCGAACTCGTCGCGTTCGAGCATCCGGGCCACCGTGTAATGGCTCGCGAGGCGCACGACATCGCCAAATGACATCGCGTTCAGCCAATCGCCATTGTAGCGTATTTCAAGCTTCCCGGGATCAGCATCAAGGACTTTCGTCGCTTGCTCGAAATAGGAACGCCCATTCTCTCGCGTTTCCTCAAAGGTGAGGGATGGTCTTGTTTTGCTTATTCCTGAAGGGTCGCCAATCATTGCCGTGAAGTCGCCCACGATGAGCACGGCTTTGTGGCCGAGGTCCTGAAACTGGCGCAACTTCCGCAACACAACCGCGTGGCCGAGATGCAAATCTGGCCGCGACGGATCGCAGCCCAGTTTCACCGTCAGCGGACGTCCTTCCGCCATCGATTTCTTCAGCTTTGCAACGAGCGCGACTTCGGGCAGGATTTCCGAGACGCCTCGCCGGATGTGCTGGAGTTGCTCTTCGACAGGAGGAAAATGCATGATGGGTTAGATAGATTCTATGGTTGAAGATTACAAGCTGAAGACCTCCGGTTGAAAGGCTGCGCTGCGAATGCGAAAACCTTTAACCATTCAACGTTCAACGGCTCTACTCGAAACCCTTTTTATCTCTCCTTCATCACCCGGTCCATGCGTCGTTGCGAGTCGCGGTCGGCAATGTCGTGGCGTTTGTCGTGCAGCTTCTTTCCTCGGCCCAGTGCGATCTCGATCTTCGCTCTGCCGTGAGAGAAGTAAATCTTGAGCGGCACGATCGTGAATCCCTTTTGCTCGACGCCCTTTCGCAGCTTCTCGATCTCCTTTCGATGCAGCAGCAACCGCCTTGGTCGCGTTGGCTCGTGGTTGGTGTAGCCTCCCATTTCGTAAGGGTTGATGTGCGCGTTCAACAACTCAACGCCGTCACCCATGACGGCGACGTAGGCCTCTTGCAAACTCACCTTCCCCTCACGCAGCGACTTCACTTCTGTACCCATCAGCACCATGCCAGCCTCAACTGACTTTTCCAGTGTGTACTCGTGCCGAGCCCTCCGGTTGGTGGCGATGATTTTTATGCCAGATAATTCGAACATCGGAGCCGCTTTCAGGTTGGGTGCGGAGGATAACGCTACTTCAGGTTTTTCGTCAGAATGCCCTCAATCTTCCTGTTCTTCGGTGATCGCTACGAATGCCAACTCCGGGACATCAAGCAATGAACCGTGGTAATAGAGGTGCTGAACGAGTTCCTCCAAACTGTCCATCGCATAGCCATCCAGCGTGAATTGATAGCCGTGTTCGCCGTTAATTGCGCGCGCATCGCCTTCCGTTGCAGTTCGCAGACAGCCGAGAATCTCTCGAGCCATTCCCGCTTCAGTCTCTCCTGTGCGAGCGGCGAGCAGTCCCCAAACCATGGGACGCAGGGTTAGCTCGAGCCATTCCTGGCCCAGGTCGAGCGCGATATTTCCCTCCGGCACCGCATTCGGAGCAACGAGCGTCGCGTCGTTGTTGGCCAGTCGATCCGAAACAGAAACGGCTGGATCGGCTGCGACAAACGTCGGCTTGCCGCCATAACTCTCTTTCAGGATGATCTGCGTAAGCAATGCCTCCTGAGCAAAGCGTGGGTCAAACGCGACGGTACGAATCTCATCGAGCCGCGATGTAACGGCCAGCACTTGGGTCGGGCTTCGTTCACCAACCAGGCCGACGCCGGGTAGCAATTCGAGGAGGCCATCGGCGCGAAGCGCGTCGAACGTGGGAATGAGCGCCAGATCCGCCTTTCCCTCCAGAAGCGCCTTCTGCGTTTCGTGCGGAGCTAGTTCGACAACCTCCGTGATGCACGAACAGCGAGAGAGCGTGTCAGCTAATTCGCGCGCGGGCGGAGACGGCCACGAGGCAAATACCATGAGAACTTAATGCGGACGGCCTTGGCCTCGGGCTCTTCGCAGGCCAACCGGCGGCGCTATTTCGCTGAGTCGCGGCGCTTTTCCTTGATGCGCGCAGCCTTTCCACGGCGGTCGCGGAGGTAGTACAGCTTCGCGCGGCGGACCCGTCCGAGACGGATCACCTCAATGGTCGCAATCCGAGGCGAATGAAGTGGGAAAATGCGCTCTACGCCAACACCATTCGACACCTTGCGGACCGTAAAAGTCTTCGTCGCTCCCGAGCCCTGAATGGCGATCACAACGCCATCGAATTTCTGGATGCGCTCCTTGTCGCCCTCGATCACGCGGACGTGGACGCTCACGGAATCGCCGGGCGAAAAGGTCGGGATATTGTCGCGAAGCTGCGTCGCTTCAACGAGGCTCATCAAATCGGTCGCCATGGTACTATTCTTTTGAAAGTGTTGACGTTGAGGCACCGCAGAGCGCAAGCGCACACGCTGTCAGCAAGGTACGGACGCCCATTTATGGTGAGGGCGCTTCGCCGCTTATTCGACGGATTCTTCGTGTTCAGGCGCGAGCAGATCGGGCCGACGTTCCTGTGTTTTGGCGAGGCGCTGCTCATCGCGCCACTTCAGAATCGACTCGTGGTTGCCGGACGTTAGAACGGGCGGAACGTCCATCCCCCTGAATTCCGCAGGCCGCGTGTAAGCCGGCGCATCCAGCAAGCCGTCCTGAAAGGAATCTGACAGAGCGGAATTCGCGTCGCCAATGACACCGGGGATCAGCCGGGCAATGGCATCGATGAGCACGAGCGCCGGCAATTCGCCACCGGAGAGCACGTAATCGCCAATCGAGATCTCACGCGTCACGAGCGAGTCGCGCACCCGTTGGTCGATTCCTTTGTAGTGCCCGGCAATCAGGAGGAGGTTTCTGGAGAGAGACAGACCGTTGGCGATTGGTTGATCCAGCTTTTCGCCATCGGGCGTGAGGTAGATGACTTCGTCGTATGGCTCGCCCAGTTCGTTTTGCAGGGCTTCGACGCAGGCAAAAAGGGGCTCCGGACGGAGCACCATTCCGCCGCCGCCGCCGTAGGGCAAATCGTCTATTTGCCGGTAGCCCCCGATGCCCCAATCACGTAGATCATGAACGTGAACTTCTACGAGACCCTTATCCTGCGAGCGCTGAAGGATCGAGTGATCCAACGGGCTGCGGACAAGCTGCGGGAGAACGGTGATGAGGTCGATGCGCACGTTTGGGATTTCGGATTTTGGATTTCCGATTTTGGATTTGGAGAAGGGCAAATGATGCCAAAATCTGCAATCCCGAATCCGAAACCGACAGCTATTCGATAAGTCCTTCAGGAGGATCTACCGTGATACGACGCGCCTCCACGTCCACGTCAACAACAATCTCCGGCACATCGGGAATGAGGACATCCGGCCTGCCGTCACGGGCAACCACGATGAGAAGCTGCGCGCCTTCCAGCACGTCGCGGACCGTTCCAACCGGGGCACCTCCGTCCGCTTCAACAACCTCCATCCCGATCATTTCGTGGATAAAGATCTCCCCTTTTGCGAGTGGCGGGATGTCCGACAGCGACGCAAAAACGCCTGACCGCGTGAGCGATTCGGCTTCTTCCGGCGCGGAAACACTCGCGAGTTTCATCAGCACAACCGTGCGCCCTTTCAGTGCCTGAAAGCGGACGCCTTCGATTGCGTACTCGCGCGTTTGGTCAGCCGTGGGTCCGACAAAAACACGCTCCAGGGCAAGAAACCGTTGCGGGTCGTCGGTCTCCGGAAAAACCTTGACTTCACCGCTAACGCCGTGAGCGCGCCCGAAGTACCCCATCAGGATGAGATTTGACATCATGTCGCGCGGGGTTCGCAGCGCGTGAAAACGCGGGGACAGCCAACGCCGTCCCCGCAAATCTGCACACGTCGCGAACTCGGACTAAGCCTTCTTCAACTCGGCAATGAACGCCTTGAGGCCTTCCTTGTCGTCCGCTGCCAGGAGCTCGGCCTGCCTAGCCCAACTCTCCTCGTTTGCAGAGGCGGCGCTGATCCCGCTTTCGTTGACGATGGTGCGGAGTGGTTCGAGTTCCATTGCGGCAAGTTGTGCAAAGGTCGAAATGCCATGCTCGTTGAGCAGGGCGGAGAACTTCGGCCCAATACCGCGAACCTTCGTGAGGTTGTCAGGCTCGGCTTCGGTGGCCGCAGGCTTCTTCGCTGACGCCTCCTCCCTTATCGGTTTTGCGGGAGGCTCTGGCTCAGCTTCTTCGGCCGCCGCGGCAGGGACTTCGGCTATCTCCTCCGCATCAGGTTCATCGGCAGGCGTTTCTGCCTCGACGGGCTCAACGAAATCGCCCGTTTCAACGGGAGCCCCCTCGTCAACCATATCCGCAGCGGCAGCTTCCGGCTCGGGAATTGGCTCCGGATCTACAGGCGCGGCCTCGGTGATGGCCTCCTGCGTGGCTTCGTCAACCTCGGGGACAGATTCCTGCGTGCCAGCTTCAGCCGTGGGCTCGTCGGCCGCATCTTCAGCGGCAGCGTCATCGTCGCTCTCAGCAACGACTTCGGCGTCAGCGGCGGCGCGTTGTGTGCGTTCTGCGTCCTCCGATTCCTGCCGCTGTTTCTCCAGCTCGGCTTCCCGATCCGCGCGCTTCTTCTCTATTTCCTTGGCCTTTTCGGCGGCGGCGGCGCGCTCGGCAGCCATCCGCTCGTTGCGGAGGTCCGTCTTCGATTTCTGGACAGGCTTCTTCTCGGCGCGGTGTGTGAGGAACTCGGCGACTGCCTGTTCGATCTCCTCTTCCGTCTTGCCTTTTCGAATCATGTGTAGGCGCAACATCACACCCTGCCCACTCAGAACATTGCGCACGGTGTCTGAGGGCTGCGCACCCTGCTGAAGCCAATGAAGAATCCGATCCTCGTTCAGCCGCACGGCTGCCGGATCGCTCAGGGGCTCATAGCGACCCAAATCCTCGATATAGCGGCCGTCGCGAGGGCTGCGCGTGTCTGCCGCAACGAGGGAATAAACGGGTAGCTTTTTACGGCCGAGACGGCGAAGGCGAAGTTTAACGGACATGGTTTCGTTTGGATTACGTAGTGAATAGTGCGTATTGCGTAAGGGTTTTCAGCGGAAGACCTATGCGCAATTCGACGTGCGATCTAGTTCTGGAGCCCCAGCATTGAGCCCATGTCGACGTTGCGGCCTTTCTTCGTCAGGCTCGTCATCGTCTTCATCATCTTCTTCATGTCGCGGAATTGCTTGAGGAGTTGGTTGACGTCCTGGACCTTTAGCCCCGCGCCGTTGGCGATGCGCTGGCGGCGGCTGCCGTTGATGAGTTCGGGCTTCTGGCGTTCGAGGGGTGTCATAGACTGGATGAGGGCTTCTATGTGCACGAAAGCGTCGTCGCGAACGTCGAGATCCTTGACGGCCTTGCCTACGCCTGGGATCATGCCGAGGAGGTCTTTCATCGACCCCATCTTTTTGATCTTCTGGAGCTGGTCGTAAAAATCCTCGAGGTCGAAGGTGGACTTCTGAAGCTTCTTCTGAAGGTCCTCAGCCTCCTTCTCATCGAAATGCTCCTGCGCCTTCTCGACAAACGACACGATGTCGCCCATGCCGAGGATGCGCTGGGCCATGCGGTCCGGGTGGAACTCCGTGAGCGCATCGAGCTTCTCGCCCGTCGAGGCGAATTTGATCGGCTTCTCGACCACCGAACGGATCGAAAGCGCTGCGCCGCCTCGGGTGTCGCCGTCGAGCTTGGTCAGAACGACACCGTCGATATCGAGCTGCAGGTTGAACTCGCGTGCCGTGTTGACGGCATCCTGGCCCGTCATGGAATCCACGACGAAGAGGATTTCGTCAGGCTCAACTGCTTTCTTGATGGCCACGACCTCGGCCATCATCTCCTCGTCGACATGCAGGCGGCCTGCGGTGTCAATGATCACCGTATCGCGGCCAGTCCTGCGGGCTTCGGCGACGGCGTCGCGCGCAACACGGACGGCGTCCTTCTCGGGCGTGCCGTCTGCGCCGCGAATGGAAAACGTCGGGACACCAACTTGCGCCGCGAGCGATTCGAGCTGATCAACAGCGGCCGGACGATACACATCTGCGGCGGCGAGCAACGGGCTCTTACCCTGGCTCTTCAGAAACTTCGCCAGCTTGCCTACAAACGTCGTCTTGCCCGATCCCTGCAATCCGGCGACCAGGATTACGTTCGGCAGTCGCTTGCTCTTATTCAGCTCAACGTGGACATCGCCGAGGAGGTAAACCAACTCGTCGAAGATGAGCTTGACGAACTGCTGGCCCGGCGCGACGGAGGTGAGCACCTTTTCGTCGAGCGCCTTTTCCTTCACGCGGTTCGTGAACTCGCGCGCAACCTCGTAATTGACGTCGGCATCGAGGAGGGCGCGACGCACTTCGCGCATCGTCTCCGCGATGTTGAGCTCGTTGATCTTGCCTCCGCCCTTTACACTCTTAAGGGCAGCGTCGAGCTTGTCGGATAGCGTATCGAACATATAGAGCGCAGTGGGATGGGTTAGGGCTCGCAGAGTGCGAGGATCAGGGGCGGAGCCACAAACGGAATCTGAAAATCTGTTCCGGTGACCGTGCCCCAGATCGGTTTCCGAACTGGGCAGGCGAGAATTTACCGATTCGATGAAGCAAGCCAGTGAAGAGGGGGCGGAGAAAAGTTTAGATCACACCGCGCCTGCGCTGAGCGAAGTCGAGGTGGTCGTCGAGATTGCAAAGATGAGGGTCACCACGTGCAGAGGCGCCAACATCTCATTTCGAAGCCAGCAAACGAGTCGCTCCTGCGCAGGGGCTTGACGCAGGAATCGGTTCTCCACGCACAAAGGACGGGGACTGAGTTGACGTCCTCTGCGTGTTTGTCAATGCCTGCTGGTCCCTTTCTTTGCCTTTGCTTTCTTTGTAATGTTCATCCTCGACACAACCGCCTAGCCCACCATTCCCCGGTTTCCATGCCTGATTCGTTCGTCATCATCACCTCTGCCGATTACATCCCCGGTCGGACCATCATCGAGCACCTCGACATCGTCTCGGGAAATACGGTGCGTGCCAAGCACCTTGGACGGGATATCATGGCGGGCCTGAAAACGCTGGTTGGCGGAGAGATCAGAGCCTACACCGAGATGCTTTCGGAGGCCCGCCAGGAGGCCCTCAAGCGCATGGAAGAAGATGCTCTCGAACTTGGCGCAGATGCTGTCATCAACGTCCGTTTCACGACGAGCATGGTCATGCAGGGGATGGCGGAGATGCTCGCATACGGCACGGCGGTCAGGCTTCAGAAGTAGACGAAGGGTGCCGGAACGCCGAAATCCATGGGCTTTTTGCTTTCTGCCTTGCGGATGCTCGTTTTGATCACGCGCGCATTCCGTACGTATGCCGCCCCAACGACTCCTTCCTTTCATTCGGAGTCAGACGCCTCGGCGCGGTCATTGGCATACGGGAAGGAGAGTTCGAGTGATCTTGACGGAAGGATCAGATTGCCTGTCAGCGGGCTTTTCGGATGAAGATTCCGAAAATGCCAGTGATTCCGGCGCTTTGGGAAACACAGCAAAGAACCAATTCGGAATCACCCGCCGTTAGACCTGTCCTACTCACTTCACCCCAACACGCTATGCGACTATTCATTTTGGCCTTCGCACTTATTCTAGGTCTGCCACTCGCCCTCGTGGGCTGTGCCGAATCCCCACAGGAAGAAGCTTTCGAGGAAGGAGCGCCCGCAGGTGATATGGAAGATGTCATCGGCGACGGTGAGATCATCGACGAGCCTGGCGAGCCTGAAGGGAATATGTTCACCGGTGCCGACACAGACGGCGACGGAATGCTGAATGGCGACGAATTCCTCGTTACTTGGCCTGACGCCGACATGACGATGTACGACGCTGATGGTGACGGCATGGTCTCGCAGGCAGAGATGGATGCGTACATGACCGCGCATCCGGAAATGTAAAAGCTGATTAGTCCTCAAGAGGTTTGGTCCTCACGAGGTTGCTAATTGATCCTCACGAGGTACACGTGGGATTTGCGCCTTGGCACCATCCGGTGCCGAGGCGTTTTTTTTGATACAGGGCACATCGACCGCAGCACGCGAGGATAGACGAAGTCCTCGCGCTACGGCAAAGCTCCAACAAAACATCCGCAAAGCTGCCAACTACTCGGAGTCGCCACCGCGGCATCAGGTACTTTCCGCGTCCACTCGTGTGCGCGATTCCGAATGCGTTATATCATCCGCGGCCTTGTCAAGCTCCTGATGGGAATCTGGAAAAGCCCGAACTACGCCACCGCTTGGGTGGCGTACCTGATAGCCATTAATCTCTTCGTCCCACTGGCGTTCTGGAGTCACTTCGAAGCACGAGTCATCGCTGTCGTCTTTCTGGCAGGCGCAGTGTTGATGAGTTACCTGACGGAACGAACAGGCTTCAGCCGGTTGCTTGGCCTGGGGCATGTGCTCTGGTATCCGCTGGTCATCTGGCTGATCATCAACCTCGGTGCCACCCCGGCCACCGACGGATTCGGTATCTGGATTCGTATTCTCGTCGGCACCAATATCGTTTCGCTCATCATTGATACCCTGGATGTCGTTCGTTGGTTACGTGGTGACAGAGCGGAACTGGCTTCGGCCTGACGAACGGCCCTGTCGAGACGCAGCATCAGGCCGCGGCGCTCAGCCTTGTGCCTGTGTGCTCGTCCTGGCGGCCGTCTCCAGCACATACTGAAAGATCAGCGGTGCCACTATCGTCGCGTCGCTTTCGATGATGAAGCTCGGCGTCTCGGGGCCGAGCTTGCCCCACGTAATCTTTTCATTTGGGACGGCGCCTGAGTAAGAACCGAAGCTCGTTGTCGAGTCGGAGATCTGGCAGAAGTAACTCCACAACGGCGTCGGTCGCTCCAGATCCTGTTCCAGCATGGGCACGACACAAATCGGGAAATCGCCTGCAATCCCGCCGCCTATCTGGAAAAACCCGATACCCATGTCAGCGGCCTCGGCCGTGTACCAGTCGGCGAGCTCCATCATATACTCAATGCCGGTTCGCACCGTGTGAACGTTCTTCACATCGCCTTTCAGGCAGTGCGCCGCGAAGATGTTGCCGGACGTCGAATCCTCCCAGCCGGGCACGACGATGGGCAGGCTCCGTTCGGCCGCGGCGATGAGCCACGAGTCCTTCCGATCGATCTGATAGAACTCCTCCAAAACGCCAGAGCGAATCAGGCGGTATAAAAACTCGTGGGGAAAGAAGCGCTTGCCGGATTGATCGGCCCGCTGCCACTCGTCGAGGAGTGGTTTCTCCAACCGTCGAAACGCTTCCTCCTCCGGGATGCACGTGTCCGTCACACGGTTCAGCCCGCGTTCCACCAGAGCCTGCTCGTCTGCGGGTGTGAGATCGCGGTAGTTGGGTACGCGTACGTAGTGGTCGTGCGCGACGAGGTTGAAAAGGTCTTCCTCCAGATTCGCGCCCGTGCAGGAAATGATATCCACGTATCCGCGCCTGATCATCTCGGCCAACGAAATGCCAAGCTCCGCCGTGCTCATTGCGCCAGCGAGCGACACGAGCATCTTTCCGCCGCTGCTGATGTGCGCGCAATAGGCCTCGGCGGCATCGACCAATGCCGCCGCGTTGAAATGCCGAAAGTGTCGATGAAGGAAGGATGTGATTGGCCCGGAATCGCTCATCGGATGCGTCAAAAGTTTCCCGAACATACTATCCTGAAGCCTTGCACGGTGCGTGCAATGCGGCGCATTTTGCATACTCGCCATGGATATCGACGAATCCATCATTCGCCAGCAATCAACCTCGGAATCCGAGGCCCAGTATCATGTCCGTGCGTGGGGTGAGGGCTTCTTCCGTGTGAATGAGGCCGGCCACGCCGCGGTTCGGCCAAGGCTGGATGAGGGTGGCGAAATCGACCTCTATGCTGTGGTCGAAGAACTCAACGCGCGCGGGATCGGGTTTCCCGCGACGCTCCGTTTTCCGGAGGTTCTTGAGACGCGGGTGCGAAATCTGAGCGAGGCCTTTTTCTTCGCGATGGAAGAAACGAGCTACGATGGCGGATACGTCGGCGTGTATCCCATCAAGGTGAACCAGATCCGGCAGGTGGTCGAAGGGATTCGCGGCGACGGCAGACGGGCCAGTTTTGGGCTTGAGAGCGGCTCGAAGCCCGAATTGCTCGCCGTTCTTCCGTATCTGACGAACAACGATCATCTCCTCATCTGCAACGGCTACAAGAGCGCCGAGATGATCGGCCTCATGCTGGACTTTCAGCGCCTTGGCCGTAATGTGATGCCGGTGGTCGAAAAGCAAAGTGAGTTCGACGCTCTTCTCTCCGGGGCAACAAGCCGCCGCATTTCGCCGCGGCTCGGTATACGCGTGCGCCTTTCGACAACCGGCGCGGGCCAGTGGTCGGATTCCTCTGGCGACGATTCCAAGTTCGGCATCTCGATGCCCGATTTACTAAGCCTTGCCGAAAGACTGGAGGATGAGGGACTATATGACGCACTGAACCTTCTCCACTTTCACCTCGGTAGCCAAATCGACGACATTCAGGCGTTGAAAATGGCGGTCAAGGAGATCACGCGGATCTACACCAACCTCTACCAGCGCGGCCACCGCATCAAGTATCTCGACGTAGGCGGTGGTCTAGGTGTGAACTACGATGCAGAGCCACTCGGCGGTGGGAAGGGCGGCGTGAATTATTCCATCCGGGAGTACGCCAACGTCATCGTGTACGCTGTCAAAGAGGTCTGTCGAGCCGAGGGCGTGCCTGTACCAACCCTCGTAACGGAGAACGGACGGGCAACCGTTGCACACCACTCGATGCTAATCACGGAGGCCGTAGGCAGCACGTCGAAGCCCACCACGCCGCTCGATTTCCGCCCGTCAACGGATCATCACTCGGTGATCCACTTGCTGCACGCGATGGCCGTGGACATGGACGCGCAAAGCGGAAAAATCCACGGTCTCGGACGACTGCTGGAAGCCTACCATGACGCCGTTGAGGAGCGAAATAACGCCGACACGCTCTTCGCATACGGCTACGTCTCGCTGGCGGAACGGGCTCTTTCGGAGCGGCTTTTCTGGACGATCTGTACGGGCATCAACCTGCGGATTCAACAATCGAAACCGAGCCGCGTCCCCGCCGAGCTGAAGGAACTGGACGATCACCTCGTGGATCAGGTGCTGTGCAACTTCTCAATCTTCCAATCGCTCACCGACTACTGGTCGCTCGGCCAACGCTTCCCCATCATGCCGGTTCACCGCTTGGACGAAGAGCCAAATCGGCGTGCTCGGCTGATTGACCTGACGTGTGACTCGTACGGTGCCATCAACCAATTCGTGTCGCCCGAGGGGCCGACGAGTTACCTCAACCTCCACCCCATCCTGCCCGGCGAGCGGTACTTCCTCGGCATCTTCCTGACCGGTGCCTATCAGGACAGCCTGAGCGATCATCACAACCTTCTTGGGCCAGTCCCGGAGGTATACGTTATCTCGGATGATTCGCAACCCGGCGGTTTCGCGATTCGAGAGATCACGCCTGGCGAGCCCGTCTCGACCATGCTTGAGCGCGTTGGTTATAACTCCGACGTCATCTCCGGGACCATTGGAGAGATGGTTCGTGAAGCCGTTGCCATGGGCAGCGTCTCGGAAGAATCAGGCTCGGAAACGATCGCCCGGTTCAATTCGATGATCGAAGGCTCGACCTATCTGGAGTCGCCGGAATGAGTGAGGGCTCCAAAAGACGAATCGGGCTGGTCCAGATGCGGATGGGCCTGGACGCCGCGGATAATCTCGAGAAAGCGATTCGCGGACTTCGTGAGGCCGCAGAGCGCGGCGCGGAAATCGTCTGCTTGCCCGAACTTTTCCAAACGCGCTATTTCTGCCAGACGGAGGACGCAGCACATTTCGACCTCGCGGAAGCCGTGCCGGGGGCCACGACGGCGCGCATCGAAGCCGTGGCGGCTGAACTTGACCTGGTTGTCGTTGCCAGCCTCTTCGAGCAGCGCGCGCGCGGACTTTTCCACAACACGGCCGCCATTATCGACCGGGGTGACGGTTACATCGGTAAGTACCGGAAGATGCACGTACCCGATGATCCCCTGTTCTATGAGAAGTTCTATTTCGCGCCCGGAGACCTCGGTTTTCGAACATGGAACACATCACGGGGTCACCTCGGCGTGCTGATTTGTTGGGATCAGTGGTACCCCGAGGCCGCGCGATTAACCGCGTTGATGGGTGCCGACATGCTCTTCTACCCCACCGCGATCGGTTGGCATCCAGGGGAAAAAACTGAATTCGGCGAGGCGCAACGCGATGCGTGGATGACCATGCAACGCGCGCACGCTATTGCCAACGGATGCTTCGTCGTGGCCGTCAACCGGCTTGGATTTGAACCCACCGATCCGGGCGATCAGCACGCGCAATCGGAAGGTCGTGGGATTGAGTTCTGGGGTTCCAGTTTTGTGGCCGCGCCGGATGGCTCCATCGTTGTCCAGGCTCCGCCCGATCAGGAAGGTGTGCTCGTTGCCGAAATCGATCTTCGCGCTATTGACGCAACCCGAAAGAGCTGGCCGTTTCTCCGCGATAGGCGCATTGATGCTTACGGCGGACTCACCGAGCGCTTTCTGGATGTGGAATAGCGGGTGCCGGATACCGGATGTCGGAGATTGGATGCCAGAGATTGGATTTCGGAGATTGGCAGCCTGGGATCGCGGATCTCCCGATCCGCGCGGCGCCACGCGCCGGAGACCGAGAACTTCTGACACACCTACTTTCAACCCTTCACTCATGACCAAGCCTGGAACAGTCCACCGAATGCCCGCCGAGTGGGAGCCGCACGCGGCAACGTGGCTCACCTGGCCGCATTGTGAGGACACGTGGCCGCGCCGTTTGGAGGCGGTTGTTCCGGCATACGCCGCCATGATCCGTGCGCTGGCTGGCGGAGAAACGGTTTACGTCAACACGTTGGATGCCGACCACCGCGAAGCGGTACGAGGAATTCTGGAATCGGAAGGAATCGAGACAGGCGGCAACGCGTCCGTTCGTCTTCTCATCCTCCCTACAGACGACGAGTGGATCCGCGACTACGGCGCATTCTTTGTCCATGGAAACGCAGGCCTCGTCGCGACGGATTGGGAATTCAATTCCTGGGGCCGCAAATACGACCGGATCGAGATCAACAACACCGTTCCAAAAGCAATGGCCGAGGAAGTTGGCGTCCCGCGCGTCATGTATCCCATGGTTCTCGAGGGCGGCGCCATCGACGTGAACGGGAACGGTGCCTGCCTCACCACAACATCGTGCCTGCTCAATCCCAACCGAAACCCGGACCTCTCGCGCAAGGGCATCGAGGAGTTCCTCCATCGGGGCCTTGGCGTCGACGAGGTAGTCTGGCTCGGTGACGGAATCGAAGGGGACGACACGGATGGCCACATTGACGATCTGTCGCGATTTGTAGGCACGAACGCCGTTGTGACGGCGGTCGAAGTGGATCCCGCAGACGCGAACTACGATGCGCTCGCCGATAACCTCGACCGTTTGCGATCGCATCGGATGCGGGATGGTGGCGCGCTGGAGATCATCGAACTCCCGATGCCCTCGCCGCTATTCCATGAAAATCAGCGCCTGCCGGCGAGCTACCTCAACTTCTACATCGGCAACGCGGTGATATTGCTCCCGGTCTTCGGCGACCCAAACGACGCCGTCGCGAAAGAGCGACTCCAGCGCTGCTTCGTCACGAGGGAGGTCGTGGAGATCGACGCGCGAGACCTGGTCTGGGGTTACGGCTCGTGCCACTGCTTGACGCAGCAGGTTCCTGCCCTCAGCTAACTCAGTCCCGAAAAGGCACCGAGGTTTCCGACCCAATCCCGGACAACACGGCACAATCAGCGAGCCCAGGATTCCCTAAAACAGGCGCACGAAATACGCCGCGCCAGCGACATCGTCGCTCGCCTCGCCGATGAGGGCGGTCTGGCCATCGAGATCAATGGCGACCCCAAAGCCCGTGTTGCCCACATCAATGATATGCCGCTGCCGCCAGACGCCGTCTGAGTTGTCGAACACATAGACGACGCGGTCGATGTTGTACGGAAGGTTGATCTGCTCGGCGTAGCCGACAATCAGCAAGCGAGTGCCCGACAGTGCGACATCTGTTCCGAATGCCCCGAAATCGTACGCGGAGATGGGGCGCAGCGTTTGTTGCAATTCCCAGGCTCCATCGCTTTGCCTTTCGTAGACCTCTGTTCGCCCCTGTTGCTTTCGTTCCGCGCTGCCGCGACCGACGACAAGGAGGCCGCCTTCGATATCGCAGCGGAGCGAGGCTTCTGTAAGCCCGCCAATTCGCCCGATTTCCTGCCATTCGCCGGGCGGATCTCGTTCGAAGACATAAATGCCGCCGTCAGATCGCGTACCAACACCCGGAGCCGTAACGACGAGGAGCCCTCCTCTCAATACCGCGAATGCGCCGAAGCCTCCGGAACGCTCGATCCGCTGAATCTGGGTCCACGAACTGTCGGCGCGGCGCTCAAATACGAAGGCCTCGCCGGCGAGAGCAACGCTCGGATCTCCAACAGACGTGACGACCGCCGTCGTCCCGTGCAGCGCGATCGAAGTCCCGAAACCAAGCGCGTCGTTCTCCGGGAGAAGCTGGGCCGTTTCAGACCACTTGCCGGCTTCGTCACGTTCAAAAACATAGATCGGGTTGGGCACGCTTCCTCCCAGGAAACCCCGCGTTCCACCCACCAGCGCGATGTCTCCGCTAAGCGCAACCACGTGCCCAAAGAAACGCCCACTCTTGCAGTTCTCCCTGCCCAGGCGGGCGGCAAGCTCATACCGCCCGTCGATTGCGGGCTCAAATATGTAAGCAGCGCCTGCGTTCTCGCCGCACGATGGCTCTCCGCTCGCACCCACCAACAGCCTGCCGTCATCGAAATCGACAGCCGCGCCAAAGTGGTTGCCCAACGTGGTGTCGGGCGAAGCGATGCGCTGAATCTGGCCTGCCGCAGACATGCCCCATCCCAGGAGCAGCCAACAAATCGCGGTGTTTCTAATTGCTTGAGGCGACATCGTAAATGACGGGCCGCGCTGCAAGTCGGCCGGGTAACTGAGGAAGGCGGTCGGAAGACGGCGGAATGTGGATCGAGAGGCAGAACGGCGTCGTGCGCAACACGTAATCGCATCCACGAAGTCCGAATTCCCGAAATCAGCTCTTCAACAATCACCATCCGCCACTCAAAATTGCCCCGTTCCGTAAACTCGGGCAATCCCAAATCTCGTCCATGCACACCTTTTACGTCCTGACCCGCCCACAGAAGGTTTTCGCTGTTTGCGCGGCCATCTTCCTGACAGCCCTGGTCATTGCCGAGGCCACGGCTGGCAAGTTTTTCACCGCCTTCCACCTTCCATTCACGCTCAACCTGTTTGGCGCCGAGTTCGACCGGGTAATCATGACAGCCGGGGTTTTAGCGTTCCCCATCACGTTCATCGTAACGGACGTGATGAACGAATACTTCGGGAAGCGGGGCATCCGGTTCGTTACGCTCCTCGGCGTGGCCATGGTGGTATTTGAGTTCATCCTGCTGCAAGCCGCCTTGGCTGTGCCTACGGACGCCATCTCACCCGTCCCAGACGAGGCATTTGCCAGCGTTTTTGGGACAACCACTCGTGTGATTTTCGGAAGCCTGGCTGCGTATCTCGTCGGGCAGTTTGCGGACATCAGCCTCTTTCACTGGCTCCGCAAACGCACGAAGGGCAAGCATCTCTGGCTTCGCGCAACGGGTTCCACATTTGGTTCGCAGTTCCTGGACACGTTCATCGTGCTCTCGGTGGCCTTCGCCGGTCAGCTTCCCTTCGCGCACATCGCTGCGATCACGCTATTCAACTACAGCTACAAGCTGATCATCGCCATCGTCATCACGCCCGGCATCTACCTCGGCCATTGGGCAATCGACCGCTATTTGGGCGACGAAACGGCCGAAGCTCTCGTCGAGCGAGCGGAACAGGATGCGGTTGGTCTCGCAACCGAATAGAAGCACGGCCTCCATACCACGCATGAATCTCCCGGCGTACTTTGGCATTCAGCCCCATAGCACGCTTCCTCATATCCCCCATGCCAGCGTCTCAACCCGTAATCGGCACCCTTGATCTAAGTGGACTATCGGAACCCGACCACCTGGCATTTTTTGGGGCTCTGTTCGCCATGTCGGCGGCCGACCGCGACATGGTTGAGGCGGAGACTGACCGCATTTTCCAGTCGCTCGATCTCGCCCATATGGCTGAGTCAGCTAGAAAAGAGGTCTTCTCCTATTCGATCAGCCCACCGCCCCTGGAGCGCAGCCTGCTCGCGTTCAAGGATGCCGGAGAGGAACTCCGCAAGTCGCTCATGCTCAACCTCATCGACATCGTCCTTGCAGACAACTTGATTGAGCCGGGTGAGCACGTCGGTTTACATCAGGCGAGGCAGATCCTGAACCTCTCTCTGGATGAGACGGCCATTCTGCACGACATGGCCTATACCGTCCAGAATTCTCCAGAAGCTGAGGCCGTTCGAAGGCCAATCTGCCTCGTCAATCCGGACGTCGGCGCGTAGCATCTCGAAGGAGCTCACCTGTACCCAACCTAAAACCGGTCGTGTTGCGCGTCGTTTCTTTCTTGATTGTTGGTGCCGTCCTCGTCACGTCTGTAAACGCGCAGGAAGCGCCTGCCGAAGGGCCGTATTTCGTCTACATGGGAAGTTTCTCTACGAAAGTTGCCGCCCAAAGCCATGCGGCGCAATTCGGTGGATGGACGTTGCGAACCGATCTCTACAGCGGCCTGACGCCGGGTTTTTACGCAGCGGTAATCGGACCATTCCGTGACCGACCAGACGCGGAAGCCGCGCTTCAAGACGTCCTGCTCATCCAGCCAGACGCGATTGTCCGCTCTGCGGGCAGGCCCCTCTTTCCGAGTTCATTAGGCGATTCAGGACTCCTCGCCGCTGTTTTGGGTGATCTCACGGTCATCGTCAACAACGATTCGACACTGGCCAATCCATGTGCCCCAACAGAGCCTCACTTTACCATTCTGATCGGTTTCGTGGAGCCAATTTTAGGTGATGAGAATGCCCCGCTTGGCGGCTTCTGGATGGTCGAGCGGACGGGCGAAGTAATCCCTATTCGAAGGTGCGAGGAGTAGTCGATGGCCAAGCAACACAATCCAAGGTTCCTCGCCTATACAGAGTCGGTCCGGCCTCGCGTCCAGGAAACGAATGTAGAGAGCGTCAATCGCCGTCTTGAGTCCGGCGAAGAGTTCGTACTCATAGATGTCCGCGAGGACCGCGAATGGGCGATGAGTCGGATCCCAAGGGCCATACACATTGGGAAGGGCGTCATCGAGCGCGATATCGAAACGCGGGTGCCCGACGTCGATACCGCGATCGTGCTTTACTGCGGCGGTGGATACCGATCGGCCATGGCGGCCGATGCGATTACGCAGATGGGATACACGAATGTGGAGTCGATGGATGGCGGGTTCAGTGGGTGGATCGCGGAAGGGTTGGCCATTGTGGAGGGAGATTTATGAAACATCCCCATCTTGCCGACGATGGCTCCACCATAGAACTCGACCTCCACGGCGCCCGCGTGGATGAGGCCATTGATCTCGTTCAGCGGGCGGTTTTGATGGCGTCGGAAAGAGGTCGTTCTACGCTACGCGTCATCCACGGATCTTCTACTAGCGATCCTCGCGAACGCAACCGCACCATCAAGCACGCGATTCTGGACGCCTTGGAAGAGGGAATGCAGGGCGCGGAGTCGTATCTGCCGATGGAGGGTGCGACGCTCGTTAGCCTTGCTTACGGCTCGCGCCCGGACCCCAGGCCCATCACCCTCTCAGACTTTCGCTAACTTGAGCCGTCCACGCATCGGAATCACGACTTCGCTCATCGACGGTGAACAACGGCTAGACGTGCGATATGTCCGGGCTGTAGAACGAGCGGGAGGCTTACCGATCATCGTGCCGATACTGGAAGAGGATGGTGCGGCGATAGAGCTCGCCCACTTATTGGACGGCCTCATCGTGACGGGTGGGCCAGCCATCGAAGACGGCCTGATCGGCGAACTCCCGGAGGACATCTCGCCCACCGACCCCCGCCGACTCGAATCAGACAAGAAAATTCTGGGTGCCTTCCTCGAAAGCCAGAAGCCTGTTCTCGGGATTTGTTATGGAATGCAGCTAGCCAATGCCCTGCGAGGTGGACGGATCTATGCGGATGTGGAGACGCAAATGGAAGGTGCGGCAATCCACAGCCAGAAACGTGGCGGCACCTCCCACAGCGTTGGTGTGGCATTGAATTCCATACTGCATGACATTCTAAAAACAGACACACTCAACGTAAACACGCGCCACATCCAGGCCATTGAACAGCCTGGCCGGGGCCTTCGAATCGCAGCCACAGCCCCCGACGGGGTCATCGAAGCTATCGAAAGCCCGGATGGATCTTTCGTTGGCGTGCAGTTTCATCCTGAACGCATGGGAGAAGTCGGCGACGCCCTCTTTGCCTACCTCGTCCAACAGGCGCAGCAAGGATGACACGACGCCTGCCTTCTGGCGGCGTGATTCTTGCTAAATCGGAAGGGTATTTTTGAGCGATTAATCGCCTTTCTGGCCCACATGGCCTAAATTCTAAACCTTCTTCCGTTTTCATTGGCTCGGCGGGGTTTGCCGCGGGCAAAACGTAGCAAGTAGCGGATGCAGAATCAGATCCCCGATCTTTACCAATCTCCCACCGACGGTGAGGATTCCTCAGCTCTCGCTGAGAAACGAGTGAGGTCTCGCTTCGTTGGCATCCTGGCACATCCGGTCGTACATATCCCCCTCGTCCTGATCGGGATGGTCGCGGTTCTCGCGGTGATCATCGTGCTTTCGCAGCCGATTGCCCGCTCTGTATCGGGCCAGAGCGACGCTGCGGCGCAGGCAATTAACAGCGAGCATGTGGCGCCGCCAGTTGGCGAGCCGGGCGAGCCGTACACGACGAGTAGTCTCGACATCCACCCCGACCAGTTGTTCGCCGGGTTCTTCGGGGGCGTGTTTTCTGGAAATCGGGTGGAAGAGCCCGGTGCGGATTCGGACTACGATTTTCGCTGGCAGCTCGAGATGTATGAGCGCACCTATGGCGTAGACGACAATTTTACCATCCGCGTTTATGACGGGCGCACAGGCGAGATGAAGGAAGTCTACACGCTACGCGACCTGAAGGCCATTTACGATGCCACAGGGTCGATCGATTGGGAGGAGGTGGACTTTCCAAACCGGCGTACGCATTCCGCCCGCCTACGCGACAAATGGGAAGCTCGCGGGATTCCTCGGGGTGAGATCGTGCTCCGCTGGGGCCGCGCCAACCAAAGCCTTGAAGCCCGTGATAGGGATGAGCCCTTTATTCAGTACGAAATCAATCTGGCGCGTCGCCTTGGTCTGAGCTTGCTCGCCTCCGAGATCGGGACCGTCGAGACTTTTAATCAGGATCAGCTCGTGTCCAGTGCCGGAGCGCGTAGCCGGTACCAGCTGATGCCGGATAATCTCCGGATGTTCAATGTTGAGCAGTACATGATTCCGACGGTCGGGGGCCGTTTCGTTGCCGTGCGAGAGGAAAACCATCCTCTTTTGGCGATGGAGCCCTCGATGATGATCGTCCGTGCGTATTCGAATGCCGTCGGCCACGAGCTTCCGGGCATCTCGGCCTATCACACCGGCCCGGGAAACATCTTCCGCCTCTATCAAGCGTACCTCCGCGCCCACGCCGCGCGTCCGCCGTTGAATGGCCACGTTTCGGATGCCTACATGTGGGGAGTTACGGATGGCTTCGAGCGGGTTCGTGCCCAGTCGAGCTTCGGTCCGGAATCCCGAGCGTATGTGATGAAGGCTTATGGCGCATTGCGGGCGACCGAAAACAAGCTGATTGATCCGGCGCGGATGGTCCGCGTGGATCGCGTTCAGGTCCGGCACGGTGAAGTCATCACACTCAATCGAATCCTCACTGTACTGGCAGGCAACAGCAGCATCAATTGGGGTGCAGATTTAGAAGGCCTTTCCCTCTACGAGCGGTTCCGCCGACTCAACCCACATATTGCTCTGCCCCGCGACGAGCGCGGAGAGGTGCCGCTTGACGGCGACCTTCGCCTAACCGCGACGGCTGACGGCGATCCACTTCGCTTCTTCCTCCCCGACGGCGCGGTCGAAGTTCTTCGTCGCGTTGGATACGATGTATTCAATAGTGTCTTCGCGTTTGACGAGACTACGTACCTCGTCGACGAAAGCGAGATCACGCGGACAGACCGGCGCTACGAACTGCTCGTTCAGCGAATTGGCAACTTTGGTTTTACGGACGCAAATAAGCGGGAGCTCGGCGAAATTGCCGCCCAGCTTGACGCGCTCGCGCAGCACAATCCGTCTCGCTATCGGCAAACCCAGGCCCGGATCGCGAGCATGCACCGCTCGATCTGGAACACACAGGCTTTCCGCGATCTGGCCGGAACCGCCGAAACACTGCTGAGCATCGTGCCGAATCGGCGCGCGATGGACCGCGAACTGGCGATCGCCGACTCGCTTGCCGTTGCTGCGCAAGCCGCATCGACAGACCCCTAGGTTGGGGTAGAAACCAGCGTTCCGCGCATGGTCTGGAAGTGGCCGGGATACGTGCAGATGTAGGGGTACTCGCCTGCGGCTGGCATGGTAAAAATCACTGCCGCCTTCGTATGCGGCTGGGCGTGCGGCGTGTGCGCGAGGACAGCGGCATCATCCGGGATATTGCCCGGTGCCCCCTGCGAGGCTAGGGCCACGCGCTGAACATCAGCGGCTGACTGGATGACCACCACGTTGTGCACCATGGCGGCGCTCGACGAGGCTGTGTTGTCTATCACGAGCCGCACCTTTGCTCCGGCAGGGGCTTCTATTCGGGTATCGAGGTATTCCAAAGCGTTGGCACGCGCGCGAACGACGAGCTCGATGTCCACTTCTTCCTCAAACAAGGCAACCTGGTCTGGCGGGATGGGATCGGCGTCACCGCCGCCACAGGCGGAGAGGATGGAGCACAAAATTGTGGCGATGAGCAGCGTGGAGAAAGCGCGATTCATGGGAAGAGCCGGGAAAAGTCCGAGTGCAATACTAATGGCTGCGCTGGTCCCGGAATGACCTGGCTTCAATGTTCACACAAAGTCGATTTGGTGTGAGGCTAAAGCGGGATTTCATATCGCCGCGTAGGGACCGGCGGCGTGCTGCCGCTACTTCAGCAAGTTCAATCTTTGCGTGAATGACCGGGTCGTTCCGCCCACTTCCGCCTCCATGACGGCGCGGAGCAGGTACACCCCGCTGGCGAGATTCGAGCCGCCTGCACTGAGCGTAGTCGACGTGTCAAAACGAAGCGTGTGGCGGCCCGCGTCGAACAGACCGTTGGCCACAACCGCGACGCGGCGGCCCAGCACATCGTAGAGCTCCACCGTCACGTTGGCTGCCTCGGGCACCGTAAACGGCACCGCCACGCTCGGGTTGAACGGGTTCGGATACGCGGCGGCCAGTGCGTAGCTAAGCGCCGTTTCGGTCTCGACCGAAGCGGAGGCGGCAGCAGAAACCGGCGCGCTCATGCCGCCGCCCGCTTGCTGCTCGGCGCGGTCCGCGATCACAGCAGCCGACAATTCCAGCTCGGCCGCGAGGTCCGACA
>JBGTDU010000060.1:0-26496 GCA_041748175.1 Rubricoccaceae bacterium | reverse complement strand
CGCCAGCGTGTTCAGGTTAGTTGTTTTGAGGAGTTCATTGTCGCGCTACCTTCGAGTCACATTCTTGAAGCCTTTGATAGAATCGCTGAACCGATCTTTGGTCAGATTGAAGTGCTCCAAGGCCAGAACGAATCACTTTCGCAAGCCCGCGACCTACTCCTTCCGCGCCTAATGAATGGGGAGGTAGAGGTATGAACGAACCCCAATCTCTGGATGAGCTTTTCAAGGGTAAGATTTTTCGAGTCCCGGATTATCAAAGGGGCTATGCATGGGGCACAGACCAGTGGGAAGACTTTTGGGAGGACCTCGTTAACCTCGCTCCAGATCGCTCCCACTACACAGGTGTCTTGACCATTAAGGAAATCGCCTCGGAAGAGATTGCCAAAGATGACAAGGAGCACTGGCTTGTCGAGAATCATTCGTACCGAATGTTCCACGTCGTGGATGGACAGCAACGCCTGACTACGTTCGTGATCTTCCTACAAGCGTTCGCCGAGTGCATCGCGCAATTACCAGACTTCGCTGGGAAAGAGCCCGAGGATATTTATTTCGTCGATGGTCTAAGCCTGGCAGATGTGCGCGACAATTATCTGTACAAGGAGAAGCCACCGGACCACTTGTTTCGGACGTACAAGTTTGGATACGCAGAGGACAACCCTAGCTATGATTATCTGCGTTACCGAATACTCGGCGAGGATGGATCTGGCTCTGTTGCTGGAACCTTTTACACCCTGAATCTGAAGAATGCCAAGATCTACTTTACCGAACAGTTGGCCGACCTATTCAACGATACAGGCCTTGTCGGCTTACAAAACGTCTATAGGACCCTCACCAAGCGCTTTCGATTCAACGAGTACGTAATCCGAGACGAGTTTGATGTGTTCGTCGCCTTCGAAACGATGAACAACCGTGGCAAAACGCTCTCAGATCTTGAGTTACTGAAGAACAGATTGATCTACTTAGCCACGCTTTACGAGGACCCACCGTTGAACCCGGACGATCGACGCAACCTCCGCGAACATATCAACGATGGCTGGAAAGAAGTCTACCATCAACTTGGTCGAAACAGCAGGAAACCTTTGAATGACGACGATTTTCTGCGGGCGCACTGGATCACATACTACAAGTACTCGCGTGAGACCGGAAAGGACTACATCCACTTTTTGCTTGATGAAAAGTTTTCACCAAAGCACGTTTATGTCCGGGCGGGAAGAGACGTCCTACTCGATCTGCCGGAAGAACCGGAGCCGGATGAAACCTTGTCTGATGATGATGAGGAGCCGGTTGATGAGATGGAGCAGCCGGAAGCAGCACGTATCCGCCTACCCCCAAAGGAAATCCATGACTATGTCACCAGTCTGAAAGATTCGTCGGAGCACTGGTTTGCTTCGTACTTCCCGCGGCAAGTATCGGGAATGGCGGAAGATGAGATTCAAATACTGGAGAAGTTGAACCGCATCGGGATTGGCTATTTCCGGCCTCTTGTCATGTCAATACTCAAGAATGCACCTGACCTTTCCCAACGCCTTTTTATCTTCCGCAGCATCGAGAGATTCATTTTCCTTGCCTTTCGCTTTGGTGGGGCACGTTCTAATTATCGCAGCAGTGAGTTCTATAAGGCTGCCCGTGATTTAGATAGAGGAGAGACTACCCTCGAAGCAATCGACAGCGCACTTTCTGAACGGCTCTCATACCTATTCGAATCAGACGGAGCGTTAAAGCCAACGTCGTTTCAGGCTCAACTCGAAAAGAAGTTCAAGAATGGCTCAGGATACTATGGCTGGGCCGGCCTTCGATATTTCCTCTATGAGTATGAACTAAGCCTGCTCGACAGGAGTCGCCAGAAAAAGGTGGACTGGGAAGACTTGCTCAAAAGCTCCAGAAAGAAGGGGCGGCATGATCAGATTTCGATTGAGCACATTTGCCCTCAAACACCCACGCAATACTGGAAAGCTGCCTTCGGAAATCAATCCATAAGGCGGTATGAACGCTACAGCGGATCGCTGGGGAATCTTGTGCTCTTATCGCGATCCATAAACTCCTCTCTTCAAAACGATTCCTTCCCCGAGAAGAAGGATCCCAAGCTAAATGATCTTGGTGAGGTAGTCAGAAATGGATATTCGGAAGGCTCGCACTCGGAAATAGAGGTTTCCCGCAACGAGTCCTGGGGCCCAAAGGAAGTCCGTGCACGTGGTCTGAAGCTTCTGTCCTTTATGGAAACACGGTGGAAGGTCCGATTTAGAGACGAAGGTGCAAAGGAGGACCTATTGTTTCTCCCTTCGGACAAATAGCCATGCCCCACACCGAAGACGATCTCGTTCAGCGCACGAGGGTTGCATTACTACACAAACTTGCAATCAGCCGAGCGAAATGTTGCAATCAGCCGATCATAACCTTGCAATCAGCCGAACGAAATGTTACAATCGGCCGAAATGGTTGATCTGTTCCCACGGCATCTTCGTCCGCGTGTAGGTGAGGCACTGGGCGATTCTCCGGTGGTATTGATCCACGGGCCGCGCCAATGCGGCAAAACAACGCTGGCAAGGCAGGTGGGCGATGCAGAAGGGTATGCTTATTTCACCTTCGACGACGACACGCAACGTGCCGCCGCACAGGCCGATCCGGTGGGATATGTGGCCGAACTCCCAGACCGCGTCATCCTGGATGAGGTGCAGCGTGTACCGGAACTGTTCACGACCATGAAGGCAGCGGTGGATGCCCAACGCAATCCCGTACGTTTTCTGCTTACAAGTTCAGCCAATGTTCTGCTGGTTCCTAAACTGGCCGATTCACTTGCCGGAAGGATGGAGATTCTTCGGCTGCACCCGTTGTCGCAAGCAGAGATTACGCGTAGCGAACCAACATTCTGGCCTATGTTTTGGGCCGGAGACTTCTCGTCAAGAACCAAAGGGCGGCGGCTTGGGAAGGCGTTGGCCGAACGGGCAGCGGCCGGAGGGTTCCCGGCGGCGTTGGAACGAAAAACAGAACGGCGCAGCGCCGCCTGGTACCGTGATTACATCGAAACGCTGGTCCAGCGCGACATCCGCGACCTGAAGAATATCAGTGCGCTTGATGCACTGCCGCGCCTGCTGGCGCTGGCTGCGGGACAGACGGCCCATCTGCTGAACATCTCGGACCTTTCCTCGCCGTTTCAGGTGAGCCGAACCACTATTCGCGAGTACCTCACGCTGCTCTCGCGAATATTCCTGCTGGAGGAACTTCCGCCCTGGCACAGCAATCGACTGAAACGCCTGATTAAAACACCCAAACTGCATCTGGGAGATACGGGATTGGCCTGCGCCCTGCTGGGGCTGGATGCGGGCAGTCTGTGGGAAGACCGGCCACTTTTCGGACAGATTCTGGAGACATTTGTCTACCAGGAGTTGCGTCGGCAGGCAAGCGGGCAGGAGGCCGCGATCTCCTTCAGCCATTTTCGCGACAAAGACAAGGTTGAGGTTGACTTCGTTGTAGAATCGGGCAGAAAGGTTGCTGGAATTGAAGTCAAGGCAGCCTCAACGGTTTCAGCTTCCGATTTCAAGGGATTGAAAAAACTCCAAAGCGCTGTCGGAACGCGCTTCGTAGCGGGTGTCGTGCTGTATGATGGAGAGGCTACGGTTCCCTTCGGCGAGAATCTGTATGCCGTGCCCATCTCAACACTCTGGGAGGGTGCATGATGCCCTACACCGAAGACCATCTCGTTCAACGCACGACGGCCGAGTTTCTGGAAGAGACACTCGGGTGGGAGTCGGTCTACGCATACAACAACGAGGACTTCGGGCCGGACAGCCTGCTGGGGCGGGCGTCGGATACGGAGGTCGTGCTAACCCGGTATCTGCGGCCGAAGCTGGAGGCGTTTAATCCGGGCCTCCCGACAGAGGCGTACGAGAGCGCGGTCCGGCAGCTGCTGGAATACTCCACGTCGCAGAGTCTCCTTCAAATCAACCGCGAGAAAGACGCGCTGTTGCGGGATGGCGTCGAGGTGTCGTTTCAAAACGAAAAAGGGCAGCGTGAGACCAGCACGCTCCGCGTCTTCGATTTCGATACGCCGGAGAACAACCACTTCCTCGTCGTGCGGGAATTGAAGGTCTGGAACGCGCCTTACCGCCGTCGCCCGGATCTGATGGGTTTCGTCAACGGCATCCCGCTCATCTTTGTAGAGGCCAAGAACACAATCAGGGATGTGCAGTCGGCCTACGATGACAACTTTTCTGACTACAAAGATGCCGTCCCGCATCTCTTCCATCATAATGCGCTGGTCGTTCTAACCAACGGCATCGAGGCGAAGATCGGCTCGCTGAGCAGCCCGTACGGGCATTTCCACGAGTGGAAACGGCTGGAGGAGGAAGACCCCGGCGTCGTGGATCTGGAGACGCTGCTGCGCGGCGTTTTCAGCATAAAGAACCTGCTGGACCTGTTCGAGAACTTCATCGTGTTCGACGACAGCCGGGGGAAAGTGTCCAAGATCGTCGCCCGAAACCATCAGTATCTCGGCGTCCGGCGCGCCGTGCAGTCCGTGCGCGAACGAAAGGAGCGCAACGGCAAACTGGGCGTGTTCTGGCACACGCAGGGCTCGGGGAAATCCTACTCTATGGTGTTCTTCACGCGGATGATCCACCGCAAGCTGGACGCCCGCTACACGTTTCTCGTCGTCACCGACCGCACGGACCTGGACGGGCAGATCTACAAGACCTTCGCCGGGTGCGGCGTGGTGAACAACGACCGCGATCCCTGCCGCGCGGCGTCGGGCGATCACCTTCAAGAGTTGCTCGGCAAACAGAAGAAGGTCGTCTTCTCGTTGATCCACAAGTTCAACCAGGACGTGGACCCGGATGAGCCGTACTCCACCCGCGACGACATCATTGTCATCTCCGACGAGGCGCACCGCACGCAGTACGGACGACTGGCGCTGAACATGCGCAATGCACTGCCGGGCGCGTCGTACATCGGGTTCACGGGGACACCGCTCTTCAAGGGCGACGAGCCCACACGGCAACTCTTCGGCGACTACGTTTCGACGTACGACTTCCAGCGCGCCGTGGACGACAACGCCACGGTGCCACTCTTCTACGACGCGCGCGGCGAGAAACTGAAAATCACAACCTCTGATCTCAACGAGCGTATCGCGGCCAAGCTGGAAGAACTGGACCCGGAGGACGCAGACGTTTCGGAGCGCCTGCAACGCGAGCTCGGCCGCGACTACCACATCATCACCGCGTCGAGTCGGCTGGAGCCCATCGCCAGGGACTTCGTGAAGCACTACGCCAATGCCTGGGAAACAGGAAAGACGATGTTCATCTGCCTGGACAAGATCACGTGCGCCCGGATGCATGCGCTGATTACGGCAGAATGGGAGGAGCATATCGGCAAGCTCGAAAGGGGTCTACGGCGAATAGAGGACGACCAGGAAAACAAACACAGAGAAAGGCAGATTGCGTGGATGCGCGAAACGATGATGGCAATGGTCGTCAGCGAGGAGCAGGGCGAGGTCGACGCTTTCCGCAAATGGGACATCGACATTCGGCCGCATCGCACGCTGATCAAGAATGGCTTTGAGACGGACGACGGCAAGCGCATCGACGTGGATACGGCTTTCAAGAAGCCGGAGCATCCGTTCCGCGTCGCCATCGTCTGCGCGATGTGGCTGACCGGCTTCGACGTGCCGAGCCTCTCCACGCTCTACCTCGACAAGCCGATGCGCGCCCACACGCTGATGCAGGCCATCGCGCGAGCCAATCGGGTGTACGAGGGCAAAGAAAATGGCCTCATCGTGGACTACTGTGGCATTCTGAAGAACCTACGCGAGGCACTGGCGACGTTCGGAAAGAGCCCCGATATCGGTCGTGGTGGCGAAGGCATCGTCATCGACCCGGTCGCACCTGCCGAGGAGTTGCTTGAGCAGCTGGAAGAAGCCATCGAGTTCGTAAGGGCATTCCTGACGAAGGGCGGATGCGATCTGAATGCCATCATCGAGCAGACGGGCTTCGCCCTGAACAAAGCGATCCGGGATGCGAAGGAAGTCGTCAACGAAACGGACGAATCGCGCCAACGCTTCGGCATCATGGCCCGCGCGGTGCTCCAGAAGTTCAAGGCGTGCATCAATACCCGTGGCATCAACCGATACACGCACGAGCACGACGCCATTGCGCACCTCTATCGCAGCCTGGAACGAGACGTGGCGAAGGCGGATATCGCGGACATCATCCGCGAACTGCACGACATCGTCAATGAGGCTGTCGAAACCCACCAATCCGCCGAGCCCCATCGTGAGGAATCTCTCTACGACATCAGCAAGATCGACTTCGAGCTACTTCAGCGGGAGTTTCGGAGGAGCGAGTCGAAGAACACGACGGTCCAGAGTCTGAAGCACGCTATCGAACAGCGGCTGGACAGAATGATGCAGCGCAACCCGCTCCGCATGGATTTCCAGCTACGGTTCGAGGAAATCGTGGCGGCGTATAACCACGAGAAGGAGCGGGTGACGATTGAGCAGACATTCGAGGAGCTGATGAGGCTCGTCGCAGAGTTGGACGAAGAAGAGCAACGAGCAGTCGTAGAAGGCCTCACCGAGGAATCACTGGCGATCTACGATCTGCTTGCCAAAACTGAGCTTTCCAAAAAGGAGGTGAACCGCGTAAAAGATGTGGCCGAGCACCTCATCGCCCTGATCAAGGCGGAACTCGCGAAACTCGACCGGTGGCGCGAGAAGGAGGCAACGCGCGACTACGTCAGCACCACCATCTACAACTTCCTCTACGACGATGCGACGGGCCTTCCGCTGGGGGCCTACACGCCGGATGAGGTCAGGGAGCGGTCATCGAAGGTTTACCAACACGTATTTCGGATATATGACGCTGCCGAGCGGAGTGTGTATGCTTCTGCTGCGTAGGCGCATCAAGGTCATCCCAGAGCAACTCGAATCAGGCCGAACTCGGGATATTTCGGGCTAGTCGGAATGCCGCGACGTGGCGCCGTTTACCGTACCGGCATCTGTTTTAGTATCGGCGTCAAGTTCAGCGACGAGTTTCGCGAGGCCGGGCCGCTCAATCGGAAAGCGTTCCCTTCGGCTTCGCCCAGGCCTGCGATGAATGGTCGCCAAGCCTGCTTCTACGCTTTCTCTGCAATAGCCATGGATGAGCCCGTCACGCCTTCCCGTCATCGCGCGAAACTGGTCTTGGGCATACCGGCAACTTGACAATGACGTGGCAGAGTCGGCTCAGGCTCGTCGATAGAGAGGGCCGTGTGTTTTTCCGCTACCGCAGCAGGGTGACTCTCTTTACTATTTCAGCCTCTCCCTGTCGCACACGAATGAGGTACACGCCCGGTGGGACGCGGCGACCGCTTTCGTCATTTCCATCCCAATCTAGACGCATCTGCGCACCCGAGTCGGCTGTTGCCTGGAGCCCACTCACGCGACGACCCAGCACATCGAACACCTCTAACTGCACGGGGGCCTGGCTTCCGACACGCACGGAGATCGTTACGGCTCCTTCGGATGGATTTGGGAAGACCCCTTCGACCCCAAACGATTCCGGAATCTCGCCGAGTGACGACGCACTTGGCGCGGCTGCCTGGCCTGTGTCTGTAATCGTGACGATCTGGTTGGCCGCGACGGAATAGAGGACGGTCTTGTCCGCTCCTTCAACTCCTTGCGGCCAGTCAATAACCAGAGAGTCTACCTCGGCTGCATCTCCGAGACCGAAATGCATCCGGTGGCCACTTTGCGCGTGTCGACCTGTGTGCGAAAGCATTGGCCGGAGCAAGACCTGCGGTTGGCCACCGATTGTTGCGTACGCGTAGACATGGGCACCGACGCCGAAACGATTCGAGCCACTAGCAAGACGAAGGTCGACTTCCAGCCAGTTGGCGGAGCCATTTGTCGCATTCCGAAAAAACTGATTGCGTCTACTAAAATCGGAGCCACCGTTCACAACGAAGAGGTCAAGGTCGCCGTCCTCGTCGTCGTCCACAAGCGTAACCGCATTCCCCGAAGCCGTCGCTCCAAAATCCAGGGCTGCCATCCCACCGGCACCATCGTTTAGATAAAGCGTGTGAGCATCCGTGTCCGTGTAACGTGTCGCGACAAGGTCGAGGTCACCGTCATTATCGACATCGCCCCAGGCGATCCCTCTCGTGTCAATAGCCCGAGACTCAAAAGGCACACTGGTAAACACGCCACCATCGTTGCGAAAGAGATAGTCTCCGACACCCAGGGAGCTAGTCGTGGTTACAACGATGTCAAGATCGCCGTCATTGTCGTAGTCGCCCCATGCACACCCGGTACCGTTGTCGCCTGTATTCACGTTTCCAAAACCCAGTCGACGGATTAGCGTGCCGCCTTGATTTTCAAAGTAGCTATTTCGGCCTTCGGCATTCGTGATGTAGAGCTCTGGAAGACCGTCGTTGTCCGCATCGCCCCAGCAGGTAACACCGGAATTGAGACGTTCTTTATAAACATGGCCATCTAATACTGGATTATTGAATCCCCCGTCATTGTGGACGAGGATATTCCGATGTGTGAAGCGTCGGACGATAACGCCGTCAAGCAGCCCGTCGCCATCATAATCGGCAATATCAAGGTCGCGTTGATCCTCAAAGCTATCCATCGCCGACGCCAGGTGTTCGAATGGCGTCTGAGGAGGACCACCAGGATTGATGAAGAGACTACCGTCAAAAAGCGAGGACGTGACTAGGTCGAGGTCACCGTCGTTGTCGATGTCCGCCCAGATGCCATTATTGGAAACCGCGTTACGGTCTTCGTTGGTTCGTAAGGTGCGAAATGTAAAGTTTCCACTTCCGTCATTCCGATACAGCGCGCCTTTGCCGTTGATCTCGCCAGGGAGGATCCCAATGACCAGGACATCGAGGTCGCCATCGCCATCGGGGTCGCCCCAGAGGACGCCAATGGAGGGGAAGACGTCGAGCGTGAGAGCACTGGTGTGGTCTTCAACGAAGGGGATAGATTGAGCCGCCACCACTACGGGCATGATGAAGTGGGCGATCAGCAGGGCAAAAAGGAAGAATCGCATAGCAACCCGGGTTTTGCTTGAATGACGGCAACATAACCGACAGGTAGCATTAGTGCACACAAGACCCGTCAGGAAAACCGGACCGAAGGGACGGCCTTCCTGTCCGTCACAGCCGCTTTGGGGTTGTATGGGAACTTCTAGCGCGCTATTTTTTAGCACACTCCCCTTCCCTGCAACCAACCGCCTACTACAATGGAAGCCCCCAAACCGCATGGCAGCTTCGTCTGGTACGACCTCATGTCGCCCGACGAAGACACGTCGAAAGAATTCTACAGCAGCGTCGTCGGCTGGACGACGGAACCATTCCAGCCTGTTCCCGAGATGCCCGTCTACACGATGTGGAAGGTCGGCGATTCGATGATCGGAGGCATCGCACCGCCATCACCGGAAAGCCAGAATATTCCGCCGCACTGGCTCCTCTACATCGGCGCCGATGACGTGGACAAGACAGTCGAAGACATCAAAAGCAACGGTGGGCAGGTGTTGCACGGCCCCGAGGACATCCCAACTGTTGGGCGCTTCGCTATGTGCTCTGATCCGCAAGGTGCGGTCTTCGCCGTCTTCACGTCCGCCGAAAGCGCAATGGGAAGCGGAGCCCCTCCATCACCGGGATTCATGTCGTGGCACGAGCTTGCCTCGACCGACGCCAAGGCCGGGCTCGAATTCTATCGCACGGTCTTCGGATGGAACGACACCGAGACCATGGACATGGGCGAGGAAATGGGCGACTACGATATGTTCGACGCGGGCGACTGGCCCATTGGCGGCGCGTACACGATTCCTGCAAGCATGGCCGGTATGCCGCCTTCATGGATGCCTTACATCATGACGAACGACCTCGATGGCGCGTGTGGTCGCGTGTCCAGTATGGGTGGCCATATCATGAACGGCCCGATGGAAGTCCCCGGCGGCGGACGGGTGGCCATGTGCACGGACGCCCACGGCGCGGCGTTCGGCCTGCACGAAGCCGGACCAGAGATGGCCGAAGATGCTGCCGAACGCTCCATGGAAGCGACGGCCTGAATATCCCTGCGTGGCCGTATCGCAGAGCCTTTTCTTTTCGATAAGGCCACACATTGGATCACCGGAGACCTCGGGTGGGTCTCTTGTTCACGCGTGGTGGGCCGACGCAAGCGGGCGAAATGGGCGGACCAGGCCAGCCAGCAGGTAGCGCCTATATGTCGGACGCCGATCAGACGACATAGAGCCTGCCCCGCTATCGCCACAAACCATGATCGCACCACAGGTGCAGCTTGAGTGTCGCTACGCCACTGGCGCACGGAGGGTCAAGATTGTCTGCTGGCCACCGGAGGACGAGTGCGATCGCTGCCGCGGATTCCGCGGAGCCGCTGTGGACGCGCGTACAGCAATTCGGCGCGAGCTCATTCCGCCGCCCAATTGTCGCACGCCCACGCGTTGCGGGCTGCGCTATCCGCCACTCGTTGACGACACGTCCGTCGATCTCGGCGAGGCGCACACATCCGACGGGTCTGGATAAACGTGCCCGCCGTTAGAACGCGCCAAGAATTGCTCCGGCCAGCGCGTATCGGACGATATCGTATCCCGCGTCGATGAGAAAGATCTTCAGCGACTTCTGGGAAAAGAGGTAGTGCGTCGCGATGGACGTGGCGATAAACACGGTCGCGATAATGGCGCCATGAAGTGCACCTGAGGCGACGGTTGCGCCGGGGCCCATAAAAACGGCCAGAAAGAGCATGGCGATGAAGGCGACGACGAAAGTCATCCCAAATGTCACTCCCATATTTCCGCTCTGGAGGTCTTCATCACTCAGGCCCATCTCCTTCTGCCAGGCCGAGCCGAACAGCGGCTTCCCGTACCAGATTGCTCCGAGTCCGAAGGCCAGCACCGTGGCGAGCAGGACGGCCAGGTAATTAATGGAAGCGAAATCGACGTGGTTGTTCATAGCGGTCCTGGTTCGTGAGACAGTTTGCTCAATAGTACGAACCGCGCCGCATTTACAGCCACAGCACCTAATCGGGCGTTTTCACTTCTTCGCGTAGCATTTCGACGGCCTTAGTGAGACGGCGCTCTCTGGTCTCCTCCCGCTTCGCCTCCGTAATCCAACGCACGTACTCCTTCTGGTGCGTATAGCTGAGCTTGTAGAAAAACGCCCGAGCGGCCGGGAAGGGCTTGAGCGCTTCGGCTAAATTCTCCGGCATCTCGACGATGCGGGGCTGTGTGTCAAGCTCAACGGTCACGGCGATCTCATCTCCCGGCTGTTTTCCAATTTGCTCTCTAATGTCCTTCCGGATGATGAGCATGTGTTCCGGCGAGCCCATGCGAACGGCCGTTCCTTTGTAGGGCACACCATCGAACGTGGCTTTGAGCTTGGGGCGTTTTGAGCCAAACGTCGCTTCCACATCAAACGGCAGGGTTATGAATGCCCCACCGCTGCTTTCTCTGTAAATGGTCGCGTTGAACTTGTGTTGCTTGGCCATAGATGCGCGTGGAACGTGCACAAAAAAGCCCGGCTACCGAAAGATAGCCGGGCGGGTTCGAAGCCGTTGCAATGCTAGTTGAGGTGCGCGATCAGCTCCTCGCGGCGGTGCTTCTGGCGAAGCTTCCGGAGGGCTTTCTCCTTGATCTGCCGGACGCGCTCGCGCGTGAGCCCGAAGCGCTGGCCGACTTCCACGAGGGTGAGCGGCTGCTCATGCCCGATGCCGAAGTACAGACGCGTGATCTCGGCTTCGCGCGGATGCAGCGTAGCAAGGGCGCGCTCGATGTCGATGTTCAGGGACTCATTGGTGAGGTCGTCGTCGGGGGCTTCGAAATTGTCGTCCTTCAATACGTCGAGCAGGCTGTTGCCATCGTCGTCGTCGAAGGGAGCATCCATCGAAAGGGAGCGGCGCGAGTGCTGCATGCCCTCCAACACCTTCTCCTCCTTGATTTCGAGTTCCTTTGCGAGCTCCTCCACCGTCGGCGGACGACCCAGTTCCTGAGCCAAACGCGCACTGGCTTTGCGCATCTTGCTCAGCGTGCCTACGCGGTTCAACGGAAGGCGCACCGTACGGACCTGGTCGGAGAGCGCCTTGAGAATGCTCTGGCGCACCCACCACACGGCGTACGAAATAAACTTGAAGCCGCGGGTTTCGTCGAAGCGCTGCGCGGCTTTCACGAGGCCGTAGTTGCCTTCCGAGATCAAGTCGGCCAGGCTGAGGCCCTGGCCTTGGTACTTCTTCGCGACTGAAACAACGAACCGCAGATTCGCACGGACTAGCTGATGAAGGGCGAGTTGGTCACCCTTCTTGATCTTCTGTGCCAGTTCCACTTCCTGATCGGGCGTCAGCAACTGAACTTGTCCAATCTCCTGCAGATACTGGTCCAGCATCCGCTGGGAACGAGGCACATACATGGGCCGTGGTGGTTTGTGTTCGGGGACAAAACATAGGGAGGGCCTTTCGAAGTCGGTCGCCTTCGTGGCCTTCCCGTGGGGCGCATTCATCCGAACAATCGTAAGTGCGGTGGCAGCGCGCGTTCCCTGCTATGGGGAAGGGAGCGGGATGTTCCACGACTTTACATTTTGGATTTTTCTTCCCAAAACGTGTTCGGGAGAGATATCGCAATGAGACTCGGATGGTGAACGCGTACCATTTTCGACGAAATGGAAGCTATCGGACAGCTATCGGAGGATGGGCTATCCGAGCGCTTGATCGAGATCGGCCCAGAGATCGTCAGCAGATTCGAGCCCCACGGAGAGGCGGAGCAGGCCTGTTGAGACGCCTCCCGAAGCCCGCGTTTCTTCGCTCGCGACGCGCTGCGTTAGGCCAGCAGGATGCTGGATGAGCGTATCCACCGAGCCCAGACTGACGGCGCGGGTGATGAGGTTGAGTTGCCGCATGAGTCGGTCGGCAGCTTCAAAGCCGCCCTCAATCTCAAAGGAGAGCATCGGCCCCGGACCATCCATCTGCCGACCAAGCAGTCGATGCGGATCGGCTCCATCCATTGTCGGATAGAAAACCTGATTGACGGCCTTGTGGTGATTCAGCCTTGCGGCGAGAGTGCCCGCCGTTTCCTGCGAACGAAGTACACGCAACGGCAACGTGGTGAGACCTCGATGCAGCAAGTAAGCTGCGAGGGGATGAAGGATCGCGCCGGTGAACACGCGCACCTCGCGAAGCCTTCTCGCCCACGCCTCGGAGCACGCGATTACGCCTGCAATTACGTCGCTATGACCGCCGATGAATTTTGTGCCGCTGTGCATGACCAGGGTGGCCCCGTGCGCCGCCGGACGCTGGAGAACCGGCGAGGCAAACGTAGAGTCGACGCAGAGCGGAACCGCTCCGGCTGCTTGTGACGCCGCTGCAATATCCTGCAATTCGATGGTCGGATTGACAGGTGTTTCAATGTGAACCAGTGCCGAATCGGGGCGAACAGCGGCAGCGATGCCATCGGCATTGGTCCACGTAACATCCAGGCCGAGAAAGCCTGATGCCATCAGCTTCTCGGCGGACGCATACATCGGCCGAACACCGACCACGTGGTTCTTTCCCGTGCTCCGCGCCGCCATCAGACATGCGGTCAGCGCGGCCATCCCCGAGCTAAATGCTACGGCACTTTCGGTGCCTTCCAGGGCAGCCAAGCCGGCTTCAAAGCGGGCAACCGTTGGGTTATGGAGGCGCGCATAGATCGGGTTCGCTGCATAGGCTTCGCCACCCACCAACGCATCCAGGCTATCGACTGCCTCCTGCAGATCCGAAAACGGATAGGTTGTGGAGAGATCAATCGGCAGGGCGTGGACGCCGAGTTCAGCCAGATCGTCGCGGCCAGCATGAACGGCAAGGGTTTCCAGCGAAAGCGTACGTGTGTGCATAACGAGACGGGTGTTGGCAGCCCGGAAGCTACCGCGGAGAAAACGTATCGCTCAAAAATCCCCTGTGGCGGGGAGTGCGCCGGAGCCGATTCTATTTCTAGCCTGCATGCCTCAGCAACTTTCCTTCAGAGCCATGCACACACGTTCACTTTCGCAAGCGATCTTCGCGCTTCTTGTCTCAGTGACACTCATTTCCGGCTGTGTTTCCTCTCGGTCGGCACAGTCCTACAGCTCGGGGGGATTGAACTCCACCCTCGACATCGTTAACCATACGAACGCCCCGATTTACTACCTCTATCTTTCGTCCTGCTCCAGCAATTCGTGGGGCACCGACCAACTTGGCTCCGATGTAATCTCGGTTGGGACCAGCTACTCGTTCGCGATGACGGTGGGATGTTGGGATCTTCGCGCGAAGCTCAGCGACGGCCGGGAGGTGGAGCGCCGCGGCGTGAATATGCGCCCAGGCGAGCGGAACTCCTGGACGCTCAGCTGAGCAGCTGTTTCGTGGCGGGCGGCGATTTAATTGAACCCGCCCGCCACGACGAACACGTCGTAGAGCGCGTGCGTCCAGGCTGCGACGGCGAAGCCTCGGACGAGGAAGACGCCGTTCAGCGCAAGGCCAAAAAGGAAGCGAAACATAAAGGACGACACGCGAAATGGATCCCCCAACGCGCCGGTGTAATGCACGAGGCTGAAGATGAATGCGCCGATGATCGCCGCAACGATGTAGGCCGTGGTTCGTTTTGGCACGAAGCGATGTACGAGCAGGAAGAGCCCCCCGACGAGGATCACGCGGAAAACAAGCTCCTCGTAAAGACCCGCTCCGATGGAAAGCGCCAGCTGATGCGGCAAGCCGATCCGTTGCATGGTCTGAGCCATCGCATCGGGCACCGTCCACATGCCGAAGAGTAGCCCGACGACTCCGCCGACGAGGAAGGCCAGAACGATGGCGTAGATCGCACTCTCGGCGATGATCTGCCAGAAATATCGCGGCCTGATCGGCGGTCGATTGTCGCGTTCGCTCCAGTAAATGACGCCGCCAATTATTAGCACGGCGACGCCAAGTGCCATCCAACCGGTTCCTCCAAACCAGGCAAGAAGGCGCTTCAGCCAAACATCCGCGCCCACACGGATTGACATCATCTGGCCCGAGTTCGCCATCAGAATGCCAACCTCGTAGATCACAAACAACGGCAGGGCGGCCAGAAATCCGTACGTAGCAGAGCGCGTGGCATCGAAGTAGTTCCACTCCTTTTGCGGTAGTCGCGCAGCCTCTGGTTCGCCTCCGCCCAAAGCGGTGAGTCTGGCGAATTCGGCGATCTGATCGGATTCTGAAGGCATGGGATTTGGAGAAATGTTCGGTCGCGTGGTACGAGGCACTCACTCGGATGATGCGCTAGCGGTCGCACGTTGAAGGTTGGCTTTCGTCACCGCCCCGGTCCACGCTTCTATTTCACGCCTCCGTCTGCCAGCATCCGTCCCAATCTTCAAACCTGCATCGTGCCGACCACGCATACCCTCTCAACAGCCGGTCAAGGAAGCATTCGCAGCTCAACCCTTCTGGCCGAGTTCGGGTCCAGTTCGAGCGCCTCCGCTGCGGCCTCGGAAAGTTCGATCAGATAGCTCTGGCTCGCGGGTCCTCGATCCATGATCTGCACAAACACGCTTCGCTCCGACGCTGGATTCGTGACGAGTACGACCGTGCCAAGCGGAATCGTCCGGTGGCCGGCGATGAAGCGATCAGAATCGTAGGTGATGCCGCCCGCCAGCCTGCGATTCTGCGTGCCTTCTGGATAAACCAGAGCGAGACCGGTCGTATCCGCCTGAGGCAGCGAATTCGCCTCCGCCAAAACACGTAGATCGATTTGCCGCGGCATGTAGAGCACCGTCCCGGGCTCGAGCGCAGTGGT
The DNA here is from genome assembly GCA_041748175.1 of Rubricoccaceae bacterium. Lineage (GTDB taxonomy): Bacteria > Bacteroidota > Rhodothermia > Rhodothermales > Rubricoccaceae > JAHEJB01. The sequence goes on along the minus strand of JBGTDU010000060.1, from coordinate 10,729 downwards.
GGTGAGATTGTTGCCGGCGAGCAACTCCGCCGTTGTGAGCCGCAACCGCGCCGCGATGCTATAGAGGGTCTCGCCGGGCTCTACGAAATGCACGAGATCGGCAGGCACGGTGGTGTTCGTCAGGCTGTACGGAGGCAAACGAACCGATCCGACAACCTGGGATAGCGCCGAACCAGCCACGGATAGCCGCTGGCCGACTTCAATCCGATCACCTTCGATCCGGTTGAGTCCGCGGATGGCCTCGACCGTCGTGTCGTAGCGCAATGCGATGGCAAACAGCGTCTCACCGGGCTGTACGATATGGACGCGCTGTGTATCGCCTGCCGGTGGTTCGACCGCAGGCCGTGGAACGTTGGCCGATGGAATTTCCGGGCCGGTGATTTCGCCTGTCGCCGCTGGGGGCGGGCGAACTACCGGCGGCAGTCGATCGGCCTGAGGCGGAACCGTCGGCACGAGTTGACCATCGGCTCCGACAATCGGGCGCGGAGGCAAGGGAACAAGCGTCGAGAGCCGAAGCCGCTGCCCGACCATAATCAAGTCGCCGGTAAGGCTGTTGAGCCGCCGGAGTTCGGAAACTGAAAGCCCGTGTTCGGACGCTATCCGAAAAAGCGTATCTCCCGACCTGACCACATACTCGTTCGGCCGCGATTGAGCACCCGGCTTCGGTGCTGCGCCCAGGATGGCAATGAGGAGAAGCAGGTAGCGGAAACGCATAGCAAGAGATTAATCGTCGAAGCCGATGCCCTCGGCCTCCAACAGCGCGTTCTGGAGTTCGGCTCGGGCGTGAAGATCGCCATTTTTGGTCGCGGCGTCGATTCCGGCACGATAGGTCATAATCGCCTCGCCAGTCCGATCGAGTTGAATGTAGAGTTTGCCCAGGTGGAAGTAGGTGCCGACGTAATTGGGGTGATCGTGGATGAGATCACCGAAGAAGGTGAGTGCCTGCGCGAAATCGTCCCGGTTTCGATATTCTTGTGCGATGGCAAACCGCGTGAAAGGATCGTCCGGGTCCAGGCGATTGAAGTCCAAAAGTGCGGCGAGGCGATCCATGGGGCAAAGATAGGGAGAACGCCGAAAGACATCCGCGGAATAGGCGGATGGATTGCCATCGAAGGGAATAGGTTGGAAGCCCGGAGGGAGACCGGACAATCGAGAACGGAGTCGGGGGCCCGCGCTGACCTGCTTCGCCCATCACACGCCAACGTTAAGTCTCTCGCTTTTACCAGCTGCCGCCTGCGCCCCCTCCGCCAAATCCGCCGCCACCAAAGCCGCCGAACCCTCCTCCTCCGAATCCGCCACCACCAAATCCGCCTCCGAACGAACCTCCGCCTCCCGACCATCCGCGACCGCCAGGGACGAGGATCCAACCGCCTCCCCCTCCGAAGCCACCACCGCCCTTGTTTTTGGAGGCGAGAATTGAGACGATAATCAGCAGAATGAGCAGGACGACGAATACGAGAAGGATGTCCGCAGCATCCGCGCCGCCGGAAGCGCGGTCCGCAATCGAAAACTCACCGTCGGCCGCAGCCATAAGAGCATCCGTGGCATCGTCGATACCTGCGAAGTAGCGGCCTTCGCGGAAACGAGGCGCGATGACGTTTCGAATGATCCGGCCTGCCGTGGCGTCCGTGACTACGGCTTCGGTGCCGTACCCCGTGGCGATGAATAGTTTTCGGTCATCAATGGAAACGAGCAACACGAGACCATTGTCGGACTCTCCCTGCCCCACGCCCCATTCTCGCCCTATTGCGGTTGCAGTCTCGCCGGGATCCGCGCCGTTCAGCGAGCGGAAAATCACAACGGCGATTTGCGTGGACGTCGAGTCGGCATACGCAACGAGTTTTCGCTCCAGGGCTTCGAGCTCGGTCGGCGACAAGAGTTGAGCGCCGTCACTGACCAGCGTACTCGGCGCAGGCGGGATCGGAAACGTTTGAGCGTGCGCACTTCCGAAAGTCAGTGCAGCGGGCAAAGACAACGTGAGTAAAAGCGCGAGGCGAAAAACACTCATAGGAATAGGTGCTTCATATTGTCCGAAGCCCTGCATCTTAAAAAAATGGCCGTGGTCTGCCGGAGTTTCCGCGCGGAAAAGAGAGGCGTCGACGCACGTCCTCACGTAACCCGGAAGCTACAGGCAAGACGATGGCGGAAGGCGGTCGGTTATTTACCGTCCGCGTCGTGCAATGTCGCCGAAGCGCGTCGATTGTATCCGAGATCAGACGGATTGATCGGCATCTAAGCAGGCTGTTAATCTATTCCTCCTGCCTACGGCGGCGACTCTTGTTCGAGATCAAGATCCGCTCGCCTCGCCAACGGATGAATAAATCAACAGCCTGTTAGCCAACATTCCCGACGGCCTCCAGTCCTTGAACCTCGGGGCGCGAGCTTCATCGAAATCAATCGCCGACGTCCTGAACCGGTACCCGAACCGCCCGAGCTCCCATACCATCGCCGCCGACTGACGACGAATCCGGAGAAGCTGCTGACCGAAGCGTGACCCGGAAGACCGTGCCTTGCCCCTTTCGGCTAGTCACAGCAATCTCTCCACCCATCAAATCCACCAGGCGCCTTGTCAACGCCAGTCCAAGCCCCGAGCCTCCCACCCTGTCGGATGCGTGGCCCTTCTCTTGTCGAAACTCATCGAACAGGAAAGGAAGAAAGTCTTCCTCAATTCCCACGCCCGTATCCTGCACCTCAAGGCAAACACCGCCTTCGGCCGAGGAAACGCGGAGCCGAATTCCACCCTGTTTTGTAAACTTCAGGGCGTTGGAAATCAGGTTGTCCAGCACGCGGGTAAGCGCGCCCTGATCTCCCCAAACGAAGGCCGGATCTTGCGCACCCTCGCAAACGAATGCCAAGTTGCGCGCCGCCGCCTGCCCGGCGAAGACGCGCCCGGCAACCTGAACCATTTCGCCGAGCGAAATAGCTTCGAGCGCTGGTGAGTCACCTTCCGCTTCCAGGCGTTCCATGTCCATCACCGAATTGAGCGTCTGAAGCAGTCGCTCGCTGCTTCCGAGAATGGTCTGGGCCATATCGAGGTTATCCGCGTCGAGTTCATCGGCGAGGAATTCCGCATAGCCGAGAATGGAAGTCAGCGCCGTGCGGATCTCGTGGCTCATGCTTGCCAGAAAAGCACTTTTGGCCTTGGTTGCATCCACGGCCCGATCCCGATCGTCAACGAGCGCTGCTTCTCGCCGCTCGAACTCGGAGATGTCTATCCACGCCAGAAGGGTGGCCGACTGTCCATCGGATGGGAAGCTTGATGTAACGAGGTGCACGAGTCTCCCGTCGCCGCGTCCATCGTGAAGATGAATGTCTATGGCTGGCCGATTCGAGTTCTGCGCGTTGGCGATCAGGGACGCCAGCGCCTCTCGGTCGGCAAGCGTAGCGTGGCCAGTGAACGCGAGAGTCTCAATGCCTCCCTCGCCGAGTCCAAGCATTTCCCGTGCTGCCTTGTTGGCGAAAACGAATTTCCAGTCAGCGGCGTTCACGACAGCCATCGGAATAGGGCAGGCCTCTAGCACGTCGGTTGGCGCCGCGCGTTTTATTTCTTGCCTGACTTGGGATAGCGGCGCAAAGGCAACCTGAAGGGCGCGCAACTCGACCTCGCTCCACGGCGACGCGCGATCCAGGAGAACGAAGCCAGGCCGAACCTGTCCGTTGGCGAGCGGAATGGCCGCAACAAACCGAGCGCGTCGTGCAGTGAGAAACGGACCAGACGCCGCTTGCGAAGCGGGTTGACGCGTCACAAAAGCATCGGTCCAGGATGTTAGGTCTTCCGATTCGAAATCGAAGGTCCATCCTGATTCGACAAGCGGCTCGACGTCGGGCTCGTTCCAACCGGCCACGAACGTGGCTGTTTGCTTGCCGTCGACGCTGGTAGCGTGGCTAAAGACTGCGGCACGTGGGCAGAATACGGCGGGACCAAGGTGCGCAAGAGCCTCGGAGAATCCATCTGTACCCCGAAAAAGGGCATCGGCAGCGGCCACGGCCGCTCCGGAAAGTGCCTCGTAGCGGGCCAGCGACGAAGCCGACATCTCCTGTTCGCGACGCGACTGGACCAACTGCAATACGGGTTCAACGAGGGCGCCGACGTTCGCGAGCATAGCCATTCCTTCACTGTTGAGCTCGTGCGCCGCTCCATCCATTATGGCCAATGTTCCTAGCGTGAAACCTTGTGCACTCTTGAGCGGAATGCCCGCATAACTCCGCGCGGCGCCTTCGCTATGCACCAGCGGATTCAGCTCAAACCGACTGTCTTGCGAGGCGTCGGCAACGGCGACGGGTATGGAGAGTCCGTCGTCGCGCTTGAAAAGAACTGCGTCCGGCGGGAGCGCCTCGACATCGAAACCATACCCCGCCACGATATTCTCGGAGCCATCCTCCCGACGCAGGGTCAGAAAGGCGTACTTCACGCCAAAGAGCTCGCCCGCGAACCGAACAATGCGCCCTATTTCATGCTCCGAGGGCGCATGATCTAGGACAAAGAACCGCTTTAGCGCATCCAGTTTTTGCTGATCTTGGGAACTGAGAGGCATGGCGGGTACGAAGGGCTCGTGCGTTGTATCGGCCGCCCCTGCCTGCTAATTAAGCCGATTAAGCGTCATCGACCGCGCCAGAAATCCCGCTACTTATCGCCGTTAGCTTTTCGCCGCGGCGCTGAACTTTCAGGAATGCCGGTTCTCGTCGTCGTAGTCCGTGATGGTCTTCGGAGTAACCAGCCATACAAGATTGCCTCGCCCCCACGAAACGCCGACCCACCCTTCCACCAATACGTCTATTCGAGCCATCGCGCACGTCGGCATTTCTACTCTTCCTCCACCGACCAGCGCTTCGACCATCGACGACCAGGTAGGCTCATGCCCAGCCAGGATGATCGACGAAGCGCTATCGTCCGTGGTCTGGATGACTCCAAGCACGCTGCTCGGGGATGCGTCGTAAAGGGCTTCCGTAGCGCGAATGGGTTGCGTCCAGCCGCCCGCTTCGTGCGCAAGCTCCATGGTTGTCCGTGCGCGTATGGCGGTAGAGGTCAGGCAAACGTCAGGCTGAATACCGGTTTCTGTGAGGAATATGCCCATCCGCTTTGCATCCCGAACGCCTCGTTTTGCCAAAGGCCGTTCATGGTCGCGGCCAAAAGGCGCGTCCCAATCAGATTTTCCATGGCGGAAAAGGATGACGGTTTTCATAAGGCGATGGCGGCGGGTGCCCTATTGGGATAAGCCGGGTATGGGCGTTGATGCCTCGCGAAGGGGAATCCCGGCCTGCGCCGCGAAATAGAACGTAACGATGAAGGCTAGTACACCGATTACCAGGCCAATCATAAACACCGAGTACGAGATACGGAGGAGCCGGTACTTCTTCCTGAGCACAATGCCGAGGCCATAAATGTCCAGAATCATGTTCTGATAGAGGCTGTCCGTGTTCTGCATTAGCTCCTTCATTCCCGTCAAGAACTCGTCGCGCTGCATGTTGGCGAAGTTTCCGAAGAACAGAATGTTTGCCTTGTCATTGCGCACCTGGTCGAGCGTTACCGGTTCGCTTTGGACCCGCGGCCTGGCCGACAGCACCGCAAAAACCAGCGAGATAAGGCACGCGAGCAGAAGGATGGTGGTCGGATAAAGAAGCCACGGGTTCGCGTCGATCTTGGATGAGATGGCGCCGAGGAGGACCGACAGCATCAGGCCATTGATCGTGATCATGATGTTGGCCTTTGTGTCGGCCAGCGCACTAAGGTCCATGTTCACCCTGTAGGATGATTTGAACATGGTCTCGATGCCTCGACTCGAACCGATACCTCCCTTTTCCTTCTTCTTCTTTTTCTTATCGGGAGGTTCGACTTCGGATGCGACCGGCAACTCGGGAGAGTATGGAGGAGGGATAGTCATGGTCGTTTCGAGATGAATTAGTAGAAAAAGCCGAGGCCGAAGCTAAAGAGCAGACCATCGTCGCCCTGCTCAAGCGTGGCCGACATCACTGCGAGATCGAGGGCGTTGAACCATAGGCCGCCGCCATAGCCCTGATGCCACAAGGTAGATTGCTCGCCGTCCGCCCACACGCGCCCGTTATCGACAAACCCAAGAACTCCGATCTGGACCGGGAAAGTTCGGGATATAAGAGGCAAGACCCGGGCACGGACCTCGAAATTCTGATAGGCGACGGTATGCCCACTGTAGCGTTGACGACGGATTCCGCGGAAGTTGGTATTCCCTCCAAGGGTTTGGGCGGAATAGAATGGGAACGTCCCGAAGTTATGCCCAAAACCTGCCCGACCCGCAAGCGTGATCTGGGGCTCCAGGCTTGGCGATGCGTACACGGAGAGTTCGCTTCCCACCGCCGCAAATGTTGTCGCTGGGCCATTAAGGGCTCCGCTAAGGCTTGCCCGATTTGTCCATTTGAAACCCTGACGCGGGTTGACGGCATTGTCTACAGCATTCAGCTCAAGCGATGTGAATCCGTTTGCGAAGAACGCCCCCTCGAACTCTTCGGGCTCAAGACCTGCGGCGGGTGTCCCAACAAATCTTGTCGAATCCGCCTCCACGTTGCGGTATGCGGCACCTCCACCAAACTGAAACGCGATAGACTCTTCAACCCGGCGAATAACGGAGACGCTCGATTCAATCTGCCCCAAGCCGACGTAGTAAAACGAACGCGACGTGCCAACCCGCATCGTCTCATTTCCAAAGCCATAAAACCTGTTGAGGAATCCGACGGTGAAACCGTGTGCACCGAAAACGGCATCCCAATCTTCGCCAAGTGCGTCGTACATACGAAGGCTGTACCGGGCAAGAATGCCACCCGTCCCGGTCGCGAAAGCGGCTGAAAAGTTGTGCGAGGTTGCCCATGGATGCCTTCGGAAACCAGGGCGATCGATTACCAGATTAACGCCCAGCACGAATCCATCCGCGGAGCGGTATCCGGGAAGGATTCCTGGCCGAGACCGCCCATGCCGATGGTCCTCCGGGTCGTAGCGGTTGTTTTCGGCATCGTCCGAGAGAATCAGTTGCGTCCCCCCGGCCCTGCTCACATCATTTCCACTGGCCGTGTCATAATAGGTAGCGTTTGTGCCCGCGTTGTTAACGACGAGGTCCTCGCCGGCTCCGCCAATCATTCGGACTTTTATCGCGGAATTGTCCTCGCCGTTGATGATGAATTGGTCGCGCCCACCGAGCCCGTACAGACGCACTTCCTTCGTTTGATCGGGGAAGAATCGGCGGCGGTACAGTTCGGCCAGGATTTCTCCCTCGCGGTTTGTCTTGAGGATGACAACCTCAACTGTTCCATCGGTGGCGCCTTCGATCTCAAAGCGTTCGTGTTTGTCGGATCCGGCCACGTCGACAGCACCTGCATTCAGCCGATACACCTGTTCGGCGATCTGCGGGAGCTGGTCGCGGCGCGCTCGGAGAATTTCGATGTTTTCCGGGCCATACTCCGCGTAAATCTCGCGCGGCCAAACGCCGAAGGCCTCTGCGATTTCCAGGTCAGAGAGGCTATCGCGCAGGTCGGTCGCGATTTCTATCCAGTCTTCCCGCGTCATTTCGGTCGTGAACCGTCGATCGAGCGGTATAGCGCTCGTCGTGAGCCCTTTCAGGCTTCCATAGCTGCGGCGAAACGGCTGCAGCTTGGGTTCGACCTGCCTGGCCGCCCAAGGCAAGACACCGCCTAGACGGTAGAAGGCGAAGTCGCGGTCGCGGGGGATTGAACGGTAGATCTTCCCGCTGGTGCGCGCGTCTCCCTCAAGCGATGGATCGAGTTCGTGGGGCTCGAAGGTCGCCCAGCGCCACTGATCGAAATGACGATCCCAATCGCTGATGAGCATGTCAAAGAGCCGCGAGCGCACGAAGAATCGTTGATCGACGCGATGGTCGTTGTCGTCTTCCACCTTATCCAGCATTTTGGCCGACGAAATGATGTCCTCGGAGTTGCCAAGCCCATCAAACTCGGACATGTCGTCGGTGGGGCGCTCTTCGAAGAGGGCCAGGCGATTCGAGAACTCCTCCCTGAACACACCAAGTCTAGGGTCGTCGGGGATGAGGACGAGCTCAGGATTCGTGTGATAGATGCCTGCGGCATCTGCCAGGCGCGCGACAGCGAGGGCAGCCCAAGGGATCGTAGCTGTAGCGAGATCGTCCAGAATGTCGGCACCAACGCTTTCCGAAAGTTCAGGGGGGAGGATGCGGCCCGGATTTTTTCGCAGAAGACGCAACACGTATTCGTGCCCGTTTCCGGCCTGAAGTCGTAGGGATTGCGTTTGAAGTCCGCCGCCTTTTTGCGTGGCCGTCAGCCCGTCGTACCTGCTCATATCGAGCACAGGGAACTCGATGGGCGTAATCCACGCGCGCCGATAGCCGCTCCCGAACATGGCCGTCCGCAGTCTGCCCATCTTGTATTCCGGCTCAACGGCACGCACGACGGTCGAATCTTCCGGCACGTGCAGCGTTTCCGGATCAACTTCGGTAATGCCCGGATCAACCCTATCAGGGGCGGCCGGGTAAAGCCTGGTGTGGTAGATATTCGTTGACTTCCCTCCGGAGGGGGCGACCGAAAAAGCGTCGAGCCAAACGGCCCCATCCTTCATGTAGCGAAGCCGCATATACCCCCGATCGGACGCGGCCAGACCTGCGCCACGACCCGCCGCAACCGGCTCGCCTCCTGCGCCCGATCCGCTGATCAGATAGTGCTGAACGAGCCCACGCAAGGCGGCATCGAACGGGAAAGCCTGAAGGCTCCGCTCGTGCGAAGACGCAAAGATCAAACGACTGCGCGAACGAAATACGCGGTCAAGCGCAGTTCGGTAGGCCCGATATCGCGGATGGGCAAGGTCTTGCCGGGTCCCGGCGAACTGACGATAAAGCGGATAGGCGGATCCGATGATCGGAAGTGGAACCAGGTGGCGACCTACTGTGAATTGACCTCCATGGGGGCCATTGCTGCGCAGCGGGTGGTGGCCAACGACGAGCACATCCTGGTCAGCGTATTTGTCGAGGGCATCCTCCACAGCAAAAATGATGTCGCCGGGATTTGTGATTTCGAACTCTCCTTCGTCGCCTTCAATGTCGCCCGCATCGCCGGTGGGCCGTGGGTCGTCCTCCAGCCACCATGCCGTATCCAGCCCAACAAGAACGAGGTTGTCATTCAGCTCAAGAACAACGGGGCCGGAGCGAGCATCGCCGGGTATAAACACATCATCGCGACCCAGCAAACGCTCAAGCTCATCTTCCTCCCTCCGAACCGATTCGGGACCATCCCAGTCATGATCGCCCGGCACGACAAAGACCCGCCCCTTGAACCCAACGACGCTTTCGGCGATCATTTCCAAACGGCGGTTTGCATCTGCCCGACTGGCGGTTCCGGAATCGGGCATCGCCTCGTTCAGTTGATCCCCAAGAAACACCACCGCACTTTCTTCAGGGGCGCGTTGCAACTCACGCGAAAGCGCCATGAGCACTGGCGTGGCATCGTCGGCGTCACCGCTCCCCGTATTTCCAAGGAGGAAGACTTCGTACGCCACGTCCTCATCCGCCACGGTTGCCTCTGGCGTGTTCCGCGCAGGATCGACATACGTCCGTGTCGCCGCACATCCGGAAAGCAGAAAAACCGAAACGACGAATGCAGGGTAGCGAACGATCATGGCGTGGCAGTTCGCTCGTTGAAGCGGAGGAGCGTCGCGGGGCCGTTCACGCCTTCGTTAGAGATGTACAGGGTGCCGTCGGGAAAAAATGCGAGGCCCTCGGGCTGCGGGAAAAGTGCTGGGGGGAGCACGCGGTATTCCAGAATTTGGCCATCGCCCGCCGGATCGATCACAATCAGCATCTTTCGCACCGAAGAGAGGACGTAGACGTGCCCACTTTGCGGATGGACAGCGAGCGCGGACGGTTTGAACTGCGTTCCGGGTACGTCAAGTTGTTGGTGGTCGATAAGATAGACAGGGGCCTCAACTCGCCGCTGCGTTCCAAGGTCAAACGCGTAGACCGCGCGCGTGCTTCCGATGCCTCGTCCGGGATTCTCTTTGCACGAGATCAACAATCTGTTCGAACGCGGGTGGAAAGCCAGACCTTCCGCGTCGCAGTTTCCGTGGAGCTGCATATCGTGTCCCGTTGGCTCCAATTCTCCGCCGGGCGTCTGCGCGAGGGAGAAGAGTGTGCCATCGCTTCGAAGCACCCACGCCGTGCCGTCTACCACCTCGATCGCTTCATAGTCGCCGCCGCCCCTGAATCTGCGCTCCGTCACAATCTGAGCCGTTTCCCGATCCAGTACATAGAGCGTTCCCACTTCGTCTTGCACCGCGGCGAGATGCATGGAGTCGAGGACGGCGAGTCCGGAGATCTCACGCAGCTGGGTTGGCAGCGTGAACGAGGCGTCGGGGTGGCCGAAATCGTACGGGATGAAGGTAGAATCGGGAATCGTCGGACTCGTAGCCGCTGTAGATGGTGGTTGCCCGTCACGGCATCCGGCGGCCATCGAGCTATACAGCAGAACAAGAATGAGGGACGGTAAACCAATCATGTGCGCAAGGTCGGAATCAGATGCTTGTTCGGCAAGGACTGGGCGTCGTTCGTTCGCAATGAGTATGCTCACCGCGTCTCGCACAACATCCGTTCAGTCCTGCTATGTCAGAGGTCTTCGCCGCGTCCGCCGAATTCAGCGCCAACGCCTTTGTTTCGTCGATGGAGGACTACGAGGCGACGTACCGCAAATCCATCGACGACAACGAGAGGTTCTGGCGCGAACAGGC
>JBGTDU010000059.1:0-42423 GCA_041748175.1 Rubricoccaceae bacterium | reverse complement strand
TGGTATAGTCAGCCGCAACGGGTTGAATCTTCAAGTGCGGGTAGGCGATCCGCAGCCGCCGAACGGTAGCGCGAAGGTGCTTGGCCGAAATGTCAATTGGGATATAGGCTGTGAGCTCCGGTAAGGCGTCCAGGAGGAGTCGGGTCTTGTCGCTCGATCCGCTTCCGTACTCGATCAGTACCGAGTCGCCCCCGATGGCTTCCGCCATATCGCGGATGTGGGATTCCATGATTCCCCGCTCCGTCCGCGTTGGGTAATAGGCCTCGAGCTCTGTAATCTCTTCGAAGAGCGCTGAACCCGCCTCGTCGTAGAAGTATTTGCTGGGAAGGGTCTTCGGTGTCGCGGAGAGGCCGCGGAGCACGTCGTGCAAGAGCGGGCCGCTGGCCGTGATCGGGAGTGTGGTCGCTGTTTCCATCGATAGAACCTAGAGGCTTCTCGCGAGGCGAATTCCCGTGAACTGCCACGAGGCCGCCGCATGGAAAAAATTGCGGTAGGTTCGGCGGATGTGGGACCGACTCGTGGCGCAAGATCCGCCGCGCAGGACGAACTGGTTGCTCATCCACTTGCCATTGTACTCGCCCAACGCTCCATCAACGGGCCGATAACCGGGGTACGGGCTGTACTGACTTTGCGTCCACTGCCAGGCGTCCCCGAACATCTGTTGGAGGCGAGGCTGCGCCAGGGCGCCATCGCCAGCGTTGAGCATCTCGACCGGCGCAGGATGGAGGTTACCGGCGTCGACGAAGGGCCCTTCGAGAGGAAGCGTGTTCGCGGCGACTTCCCACTCGAACTCACTTGGCAAACGCTCACCCGACCAGCGCGCGAAGGCGTCCGCTTCGAAGTACGAGACGTGCGTGAGTGGCTCATTTGGATCGACCGGGCGCATCCCGAACATCGTGAAGTGTTGCCACTCGCCGTCCAATATTTCCCAATAAAACGGCTCCGACCATTCGTTCGTTGTGCATGTTGCCCAGCCCTCGCTTAGCCACAGTTCGGAACGTTTGTAGCCGCCATCGGCCATAAATGCGAGGAACTCTGAACACGTGACCAGTCGGTGGCCGAGTTCGAACGCTTCCACAAACGCTCTATGCCGCGGCCCCTCATTGTCGAAGTGAAAGCGCTCGTGTGCGGTTTCCCCCGAGGGCTTGAAACCGATTTCGTGCAACCCGGCCTCGAACGGAATCCATTCCAGAGACCCAGCGGTGGCAGGGGTGACGGGGGATTTCTCTCGGTATGCCGGCCGCAGTGGGTTAACCGAGAACACATGTTTGATGTCGGTTAGCATCAACTCTTGATGCTGCTGCTCGTGGTTCAAGCCGATCTCCAGAACCTCCGCAAGTCGTGGGTTGCTCGATTCCTCAAAACGTTCCAGCAGTCCCGCCATCTGCTCGTCCACGTACCTGCGGTAGGCGAAGACCTCATCCACCGTCGGGCGCGAGAGGTAGCCGCGTTGGGCGCGGCAATGGCGCTCGCCCGCCTGCACGTAGTAGGAGTTGAAGAGGAAGGGGTACTGCGGATGGAAGAGCCTGTAGTCCTCGGCGAACTCGCGAAGTAAGAACGTCTCGAAGAACCACGTGGTGTGAGCAAGATGCCACTTCGTCGGGCTAACGTCTTCCATCGATTGGACGACGTAATCCTCCGTTTCCAGACCCTCGCAAAGCGATTCCGTGAACGCGCGGACGGTGGCAAAGCGCTCGTCGATTGCGGTAGTGGTTGCGACCTGCATCAGAAAGTATCGTGAGAAAGGGGAGACCTACGCCGTTTCGGCCAACCTCGTTTCCACGACGATCTCGCTATGCAGCGTTTTGTGAACCGGGCAGCGGTCGGCGATCTCCAACAATCGCGCTTTTTGGTCGGAATCCAACGGGCCGTCCAACACGATTTCCCTTGAGAGGCGGTCGAGGTGGCCGTCGGCGCTTTCGCAGGATTCGCAATCGGCTGCATGGATGCGGTCGTGCGAAACAGCGGTTGTCACACCCTCCAGAGGCCATTTCTTCCGATCGGCGTACATGCGGAGCGTCATACTTGTGCAAGCGCCGAGTGCTGCCGCGAGGAAGTCGTACGGAGTCGGCCCGGTCTCAGTGCCGCCAGAAGATGCGGGCTCGTCGGCTAGGAGTTCAAACCCGCGGACGTTGATCGTCGTCTTGAAGCCTGATGCTCCCGTCCTGACACGAACTGTCGAGTCGGCGTAACTCGATGACGCCGCGCCGTTGGATGGCACCATCTCCGCATTCACGGTCGAGTCCGAAAGCGTCAAATAGCGGCTCGCCCAAGCGGAAAGAACGTCGGCGACGTAGCGTGCGTCGTCAGCATTGGTGACGAGGTGATCCGCGCCATCGAGCGAGACGAAGCTCTTGGGATGATGAGCGGCTTTGTAGATGTGCGCGGCCTGTTCGATCCCAACGGTTTCGTCCTGTGGCGAATGGAAAATCAAAAGCGCTTTGCCAAGTCGAGCGATTCGATCCGTCATCGCCTCCTGGCTCTCCAGATCATCCAGGAACTGCTTGCGGATGCAGAATGGCCGCCCGCCAATGCTGACGGTTGCTTCGCCTCGGGACTCAATCTCCGGGAGGGACGGAACGAACAGATTTTGGACGTGGCCCGGATCGAGCGGCGCACCAATGGTCGCAATGGCTTTGACGCTTGGAAGTTTTTCGGCGACGGCCAGCGCGGCGGCTCCACCGAGAGAATGCCCGATAAGTAGCTGCGGAGCCTCGTAGTCCTTCTCTAACAATTGCACTGCCCGGACAAGGTCATCCAAAGTCGAGGAGAAAGACGTGTCTTTGAAATCGCCTTCGCTTTGGCCGAGCCCCGTGAAGTCGAACGACAACACCGCAATGCCCCGATCAGTCAGCGCGCGACTAATCCGGCGGACGACCTGCAAGTCTTTCGAGCACGTGAAGCAATGTGCGAACAGGGCGTAGGCAGAGGCTTCGCCTTCCGGGGCTTCGAGTTTGGCCGCGAGTTGTTGGCCGTCGGCGTTTTGAAAAGTGAGGCGGCTGGAGGGCATGGGATCTTGATTCTGAGAGTCGCATACTACGCTGGAGGCTAGAAACGGTGTGTAACGGCAGTTTCACGGGTGTGGCCAGCAGACCGCCCCTTTCCCAAGGGGGCTGTCCGCCGTTCAGCGGACTGGGGGTTAATTGCGATTGTGCGAGGTGCCTTCGGAGCAGGCAATGTTGTTTTTTTAAAGCGCGAACAACCCTCCGCCTCGCAAGCTCGGCACCTCCCTTGGGAAGGGAGGAGTTGACGGTGCAACCCAAGACGCATGCCCACGTGCTAACTTCCTAGCATTGTCGTTTGTACCGGGCCGTTGCATCCATCGGCCCATCCGCCTAACCCTTCCCAAAAATCATGCGCCTGCTCGCAATGTTGGCCGCAATGGCCCTGTTCGCCCTTCCGGCCCTCGCCCAAATGGACGATTCTGCCAACCGCATCTTCCCGTACGAGTACGAGGTCCGCGATCTCGACAACGGACTCCGAGTCATCGTCATCCCAACTGATTTTCCGAACATCGTTTCTCTACAGATCCCGGTCTCGACAGGCTCGCGCAACGAAGTGGAGGAAGGGAAATCCGGTTTCGCCCACTTCTTCGAGCACATGATGTTCAGGGGCACGGAGCGGTTTCCATCCAACGCTTACGGTGCCATCCTGAAGAATGCGGGAGCCGACGACAACGCGTACACCACAGACGATCGGACGGTTTACACGACGACGTTTTCGAAAGAGGATCTGGATCAGATTATGGAGCTGCAGGCGGACCGTTTTATGAACCTCTCGTACGCCGAGGCTGACTTCCGTACGGAAGCGCAGGCCGTTCTCGGCGAGTACAACAAGAACAGCGCGAACCCGGTTTCGAAGCTTTTCGAAACCATGCGCGCCACGGCGTTTACTACGCACACGTACAGGCACACCACGATGGGCTTCATCGAAGACATCGAGGACATGCCCAACCAGTTCGCCTACAGCCGCGAGTTTCTGCGCCGCTATTACCGGCCAGAGAACGCTGTGATTATTGTGTCCGGCGATGTCGAAGCTGACGAAGTGTTCGACCTTGCCGAGCGCTACTGGGGCGTCTGGGAACCGGGCTTCGAACCCGTTGACGTTCCCGCCGAGCCCGCGCCGAGCGGCCCGCTTTACGCCCACGTGAACTGGGATAGCCCAACGTTGCCGTGGGTAACGGTCATGTTTCGAGGCCCATCTGCATACCCAACATCCGATAATCCGGCGTCTGGCGATATGCAGGCGCTTGACGTTCTGGCGCAGTACGCGTTCTCCTCGTCGAGCCCTTTGTATCAGCGTCTGGTGGTCGACGAGCAGCTGTCCGACCAGTTGTTCTCCTATTTCCCGGACGCCCGCGACCCCGCGCTCGTCGGTGTGATGGCACGCGTACCTGACGCTGCAAACATTCCGGCTGTTCGCGAGGCGATCCAACAAGCGTTGGCGGATATGCGAACGATTTCGCCGGATCCAGCTCGCATCGTTGAGATCAAGAGCGCGCTCAAATACGGCTTTGCATCGGGCCTCAATAACTCCGAAGCCATTGCCGACGCCCTCGTTCCATACGTGGCCGCAACGCGTGATGTCGAGACCCTTAACGCAGTCTACAGGAATTACGATGCCATCACGCCGGACGCCATTCAGCGCGTCGCCAACAAATACTTCACCGACCAAGGCATGATCGTGACGACGCTCAGCCAGGGCGTACTGGAGGGTGAAAGCGCCGAGATGGGCACGGTAGATGGGCTCCTCCGAAGTGGGGCCACGCTTGCCGCGGAGTCGGTGGAAGCCGTCTCAGTGCCCCATCGTATGGCTTCGGGCAACGTCGCCACGGTACAGTTTGAGGAACTCATTCAAGCCTCTGCTTCCCCGCTTGTTGATCTCCGTTTCCGATTTATGACAGGTCCGGCCGACGACCCGGCGGGCAAGGAAGGCCTTGCCACGCTCACCGCCAACATGGTGGCTGATGCCGGCAGCCGGTCGATGCCCTATGCCGATATCCAGAGGGCGCTGTACCCGATGGCCGCTGGATTCGGTGTTCAGCTCGACAAGGAGATGACCGTATTCGGCGGCACCGTCCACCGCGACAACCTCGACCGCTATTACGATGTCGTTGGCGGACAGCTTCTCGATCCGGGTTTCCGGGAAGAGGACTTCTCGCGCGTCAAGTCGAACTTGCTCAACCAGATTCGCGTTGGCCTTCGCGCCAACAACGACGAGGAGTTGGGCAAGGAAGTCCTGTACGAGATGATTTATGGGCCAGAGCATCCTTACGGCCATCTCAACGACGGCCACGCGGAGGCAATCGAGGCGCTGACGCTGGAGGATGTGCGGAATTTCTACGCATCGCACTACACGCAGCCGCTCCTTACGCTAGCGGTCGCGGGTGATGCGCCGGAGTCCTTCATGAACCGGATGCGTGCGGACATCGCAGAGAATCTACCGGCGGACGCAGGGGCCGACATCGCGGCGCGCACTGTGGAACAGGTTTCGATTCCGGATGGAATGCGCGTCACACTTGTCGACAAGGACACCCGCGCGACGGCGATCTCGATGGGCTTCCCTATCGACGTGCGTCGCGGCGACCCGGACTTCGTGGCGCTGTATCTCGCGCGATCCTATTTCGGAGAGCACCGGTCCAGCAACTCGTACCTCTTCCAACGCATTCGCGAGATTCGCGGGATGAATTACGGCGACTACGCCTATACCGAGTACTACCCGGGCGGGATGTTTACCACCCAGCCTCCAACAAATGTGGGACGGCAACAGCAGATTTTCCAGATCTGGATCCGGCCAGTTCCGCCGGAGCAGGCCCATTTCGCTCTACGGATCGCCAAGTATGAGCATGACCGGTTGGTTCGGGATGGCATATCTCAGCACGACTTCGACGAGACGCGCAACTTCCTGATGAAGTACACAGCGGTGCTCACAGCCAGCCAGGGAACCGCTCTCGGCTACGCGGTCGACGACAATTACTACGGCACGACCGAGTTCGTGCAGTACATCCGGGATGGTCTGGCCAGCCTCACGTTGGATGATGTAAACCGTGCGATTCGTACGCACCTGCGGAGCGACGGAATGGCTGTGGCGATCATCACACCGAACGCCGCCGACCTCGCCGCGCGATTGATTGCTGACACGCCCTCACCGATGACGTACGCGGCGGAGCCGCCGACCGAGATCCTTGTGGAGGACGAAGTCATCCAGCAATATCCGCTGGGCCTCGACGCATCCGACGTTCAGGTGATCTCGGTCGATGACGTCTTCGAACGGCCCATTTTCTGAACCAAACTGTAGCGCCGTAGCATGCTACGGCGCTACGATGTTTTCGTGCGGGGTTCCGCCAACAACGACGTTCGCATTGGCGACGAGCACCTCGATCACCTTCTGGCTGGCTCTCGGGAAGGCGAACTCTGCAAGATTCTCTATGTGGATCCACCGTATTTCTTGCCCGGTGTGATGAGCGGGTTTGCCGGAGACCAGCGAGCAATCGAAGGCGGCCAGTGTGATAGAGAAGTGAGAGTAGGCATGTTTGATCCGCGCGATCTCGTCTCCGACCTCAATATCGATCCCGAGTTCTTCTTCCAGCTCGCGGCGGCAGGTCTCCCGAAGAGTCTCGTCGGCCTCTCGTTTTCCTCCGGGGAACTCCCACAGCCCACCGAGCATCGCCTGCTGCGGCCTCTTCTGGATGAGCACGCACCCCCGCGAGTCGGTGACCACGCCAACCGCGATTTCGTAGTGCGGCGTCGGCTTCCTTTTCGCGGCGACCGGAAAATCGCTCATCCTGTCGGCTGCAAATGCGAAGCATTCGGAGGAGAGCGGACATGCCGTGCATCGTGGATTTCTTGGCGTGCAGATCGTCGCGCCGAGTTCCATCAACGCTTCGTTGAATAGGCCCGGTCGTTTTCGGTCAAGCAGAGAATCGGCAACGGATTGGAGCGCCCGTCTGGTCGCAGACGAACGCACATCCTGCTCGATGCCAAAAACTCGGCTGAGTACGCGGATGACATTCCCATCCAGAACAGCGAGCGGCTTGTTGAAAGCGATCGAGAGAACAGCCGCAGCCGTGTACGCTCCGATGCCGGGGAGCGAGCGAAGGGAGGCCTCGTCGTCGGGCATCGAGCCGCCGAATTCCTTTACAATGAGCGAGGCCGAGGTGTGGAGATTGCGCGCCCGAGTGTAATAGCCAAGGCCCTCCCAGCACTTCAGTACCGCGTCCAATTCTGCTTCCGCCAGATCTCTTATCGTTGGAAATGCCTCAACGAACCGCTCGAAATAGGGCCGGACCTGATCGACGCGCGTCTGCTGTAGCATGACTTCCGAGACCCAAACGTGGTACGGATCGCGCTTCAAAGAGGCTTCGGGGCTGCGCCAGGGCATCTCGCGCCTGTTCTCCACGAACCAACCGATCAGCCCCTCTCGAAATTGGTCCCGGTGCCGCTGTTCCACGAGGGCCAGAAGTCGTGCCGACAACGCGTGGCTTCGGGCCAAAATTACCGGCCCACCTGAATCGCCAGAACAAGTGTATCGGGGTCCTGCCCTGCGACTCGACTTTCAATCAGCACGTGCATCGTGCCGAATTCGCTCGAAAGCGTCCGCCAGAAAAATGACCGATCAACCAGCCAGCTCAAAGCGGGAGCACGCAGGAGCCGATACGAAGCAGGTTGGCCGCGCACCTCGGCGGGGAGCTGCACAATCAGCGGTTCGCCCGGCGTTACGGCATATCGAAGCGTATCGGCTGGAACGCCGGAACGCTCAACGTCCGAAACCGTTTGCAAGCTCGAACGAGCCGGAAGCGGCAAAGCCAAGACGATTACGCAGACGACTGTGAAGGTGAGCAGGAAACGCATGCTGGCGGACAGGAGGCACGCGCCAAAGATACGCCGTGCCCTCGTGGTGTGGCTCTGTCTTGGCGTGTTTGGCGGGAGGGCCGCATGGGCGCAGCAGAACGCGCCATGGCGGCTCATTGCAGATGGCGACGTTGTTGAGTGGACGCCGCCGCGCACGATCTTGCCCGACAGCGCTGACGCGGCTGCTGAAGAAGCGCTCCTCCATTTCCAGCGGGAGGGCTACTTCCACGCGCGCATAGATTCCTCAGGCGTCATCGGTGGCCAGGCCACGCTGTTTGCTTCGCGCGGGACTGCGGCGCGTGTTTCCTCGGTTGAGTTTCAGGGAGGCCGAGCGATTGACCTGGACGTTTTTCGGCAAACGATGGGCGCACGAGAGGGTGGGCGTTTCAACAGGACGGCGCTCGAAAACGACCTCAATGAGCTGCTCGTTCGCTACGAGCGCTCTGGTTTTCCACTCGCCCAGGCTCGGCCAACACTGGTTCTGGGCTACGCCGACGACGGAACGCCTACCGTTGGAGTTCTCGTGCACGTTTCGGAAGGGGAGACGCTGACGCTGGTAGGCGTCGAGTTGGACGGAACCACGCGGATGGGCAAAAGCTTCGCGGCCCGAGCTGCCGGGCTTCAGCCGGGAATGCCGCTCTCCACGTATGATCCCGAAGCCATCCGGCAAGGACTGGAGGCCACGGCACTCTTCGAAAACGTCGGGACGCCCAGCATCGCCCTCGTCGACAGCGGCGCAGTGATACGCATCCCGGTAACGGAGGGCCCCCCGGGCACCTTCGATCTGCTCCTCGGCTATCTACCCGGCGGTGCAGGTCGCGACGGCTCGTTTGTTGGAAATGGACTGCTGGAGCTCCGCAATTTGTTTGGCGGGGGCAGGCAAATTCGGCTGCGCCTCATTCGCAACCCTGGGCTCGTTTCGTCGGTGGAGGCCCGAATCAGCGACCCGTATTTGCTCGGATTGCCGCTGCGGGTTTCGGCCGAGTTTGCCGGGCACAATCAGGATTCAACGTTCTCCAGCCAGCGGTATGGGTTAGAAACGGGCTATCGAATTGCCCCGGGACTCGAGATTCTGGGATCGGCGGGCCGCGAGTTTGTTCAGCCAGGCGTTTTCGGGGCACAGATCGTAAACGGTCGGCCACGTGTCTCGGAATCAAGCGCATACTTTGCAGGCGCGGGCGTCCGATATCGACGGATGGACCAGGCTGCGAACCCAAGACGTGGACTGGTCATCGAGGCCATCGTCGAGCAGGGATTTCGACGAAGAACTCTTCCGCCAATCGAGGGCGGCGGCGTTTCGGAGCCGACCAATGTGCAGCAACAGCGGCTGGTCGCTACCGGGCGCGTTTTCCTCCCAACGTTCAGCCGCCAGGTTCTTGTTGTGGGCGGCGACGCCCGCGTGCTCCTCGGTGGGCGCAGTGCCGGAAATGACCAACAAGCCATATACGACGACGGCGATCTTTTCAGGTTTGGCGGAGCGGCTTCCCTTCGCGGCTATGACGAAGACCAGTTTATTGGCAACGTCGTCGGCCGCGCCCTCGGTGAGTATCGCTATCAGCTCGACCGCACGTCGTTTGCCTTCGCTTTTGTGGACGTAGGTTACATCGATCGGCCAGCACTGGCAGACTTCGAGCCGGAACAGGTCGTCAAGCCAGGCTACGGTTTTGGAATCCAGTACCGGACACCGCTTGGCCTCGTTACCGTCACGTATGCGCTCAACCCGGATATAGGAATTGACCAGGCAAAAGTTCACGCCGGCCTTTCATTTGGGCTGTAGCGTCTCTTCTCAGTATTGCATGGCACATTTACACGACAACCTCCCGTGGATCTAACCGAACGAACTACGGCGAGTGAGTTGCTCGTCGACGGCGTGCTCCTGAAGGTTTACCGCGACGTGGTGCAGCTTCCGGACGGCGGCGAATCCGTTCGCGAATGGATCGATCATCCCGGTGCTTCAGCGATAGTGCCGCTGTTTCCAGATGGATCCACAATCCTGATCCGACAGTTTCGCTACGGGCCGAGCCGGGAGTTTCTGGAAGTGCCCGCAGGCAAGCTCGACATGCCGGGCGAAAGCCCTGAACGCGTAGCAAAGCGCGAGTTGGAAGAGGAGATTGGCTACTCGGCCGCGACGCTGACGAAAGTTGGGGAGACCTACCCGTGCATTGGCTACGGCAACGAGGTCATCCATCTGTTTCTTGCCGAGGATCTCTCGGCGTGTCACGCAGGCGTAGAGCCCGGTGAATTCGTGGTTCCCGTTCGGATGCCTCTCGACGAGGCCGTGCGTATGGCAAGGGCTGGCGACATTCTGGATGCCAAAAGCACGGTTGCTCTACTGCTTACCTCGGCTTTTCTCGAAGGAAGAGCAGGCCAACCCGGCTAGCGATTTCACGGCGACTACCGATTCGGAAGGCACCGTGGCTTTGTGGAGCGCCTGGATGCTGCCGTACCTTTCGCCCTCTGCGTAGATTCGCGCGCCGTCGCCATACCAGCCCATTCCATGCTGTTCACCTTGCTCATCGTTGTAATCCTGATCGTCGCGATCTTGATGTCCATTGTCATTCTGCTGCAAAGCGGTAAGGGCGGCGGACTGGCTGGCATCGCGGCCGGTGGCCAGGCCACGCAGATACTTGGTGCCCGCCAGGCTCCCGATTTCCTGGAGAAGGCATCCTGGTTCCTCGGCAGCACCCTGATGTTCCTGTGTTTCATCGCCCCGTTCACGATCGGCGGCGATCGCCAGCGAAGCATCCTGCAAGACAACGCGACCGACGCGCCCGTTGAAGCGCCTGCCCTCAACCCGCTTGCTCCTTCCGCAGGTGCTCCGGGCGTAGGTGCTCCGCCACCGGCTGAAGGCATCGAAGGTGGTGGCGGCGCTACGGCACCCGCGGAAGGCGGCGGAGCAGTTCCCGCGCCACCAACCGAATAGATCCGGCTCACATCACCTCAGTCGTCGATCTTAACGGCGCGCCCTGATTGGGGCGCGCCGTTTTTGATTGGAGTAGTTCCGACACTCCAGCGACCAGGACCGGACTCCCCACTCGCCGCAGCGAGCGCTTGGTTCCGGGATTTCTTCGGATGAACCTCCATTTCAGCCGAGTATCTCAACACCCGGGTCAAAAGATTGGAGCGACGTTGCATGCAACGTCGGCGGGTCGTTTTGCCCGGCGGCGCGATGTGTCCCCGTAAAGCGCTATGCAGATCTGGCGGGCATCATGCCTAACCCTTCGACGTTGCATGCAACGTCGCTACAACCGGACCGCAAGAATTGCGATCATCACCTCCTCCGCGGCGGACCAAATAATTCAACAGCCTGAAAAACAATCCCGCCCCCACTCAACTTGAGCGGAGGCGGAAAAGAGTGGCGACACGTGCCGGTCTGTAAGCCGAATTCTGTGCGTCGAGGGCAGCGTCGCCGTACTGTGGGCTCGAGCGATCATCATCTATCTGGGATCCGGCTTGCGCCGGACCTCTAGCGGCCTACCCGCGTCCTCGGGCGGGCAACCCTCAGGCGGACGCTTATATGGCCTTGCACCCCGCGAGGTTTGCCTGGCCGTCCCCGTCACCGGAAACGCCGGTGGGCTCTTACCCCACCATTTCACCCATCACCTGTTTCCCGCGAACGGGATCATCGGCTGGAATGCTTTCTGTTGCACGTGCTGTCGCCCCGCCGATCGCGAGCGATCTGTGGGACTCCCCCGAGGTTATCGGGGCACGGCGCCCTGTGGTGTTCGGACTTTCCTCCCCGCAACGAGTGCGAGGCGATGATCCGACCGGCACGTAGTCTGAGTTGTGAAAGAACGTACGGAAGGAAGAGTTTCTCGGGCAGGCGACTTGTGATTCGCCAGCCTTCTAGAATTTCATGGTGTCGGTGACTTCCCGGTAAAGGATGTCGTCCACGATGATGCGGCCATCATGCTCGCTCACGATGATGCGGTTGCGGCGGCGGACTTCGACCTGGCGCTGCGGCGGAACGGCGTAGCCACCTGCGGCACCGCGCTCAATTGGAACAACCGCGCGGCCATCGCGCATGCGCATGCGAAGCCGCTCATACCCGCGCAGGTATCGCTCGTCGATGGCCTTCATGGCCTTGGTTCGTTGCTTCTGGAAACCCGCCTGCTCCGATTCCGTGTCCGCGACAACTTGCTCAAGCTCCTCCCGTTTGGCGACGAGGAGCTCGTCCAATTCTTTCAGGCGCACATGGGCGGCTTCAACGGCGTCCACGCTCACTTCGTCGTGCGTCGAAAGATCGGCAATCTGCTCGGTAGCTGCCGTAATGCGCTGGCGTTGCGCCTCGATTTCTTTCGTCAGGGCATCGTACTCGCGGTTGTTGCGGACTTGCAGTTGCTGCTCTTCGTACTTGCGAATCAGGCCCTCGCATTCTGCGATGTCCAACTTGAGCTTCTTCCTCTGCACATCGCCATCCTGCGCTTCCTTCTTGGAGTTGTCGATGCGGGTGATGAGGCCTGCCTTCTCGTCCTCAAGGTCGCGGATCTCATCCGGGAGGTCGCCCTGAAGCTTGGTAATCTGGTCGATCCGGCTGTCTATGTGTTGAAGGCGGATCAGAGCGCGAAGCTGTTCTTCAATCGGTGAAAGGGTTTCCGTTGTCATCCGTGTGCGGTTCTCCGGGTTGGGGGTTATCAGAAGGAATAAACCTCATACCAAACCTCAATGGCTCGTCTCCGAGACGAAAATCGGGTGATTACGTGAGGACGGGATTACGTGAGGGGCAGGGGGTGGAGGACAAAGCGGATTCTGCATTTCGGATTTCGGATTTCGGAAATTGGGTTTCGGCAACCGCGTTGTGGACGACGGATCCGGAAGGTTTTCGCTTCAGGTTCTCCCCTAATCCTGCAATCACGTCCTAACGTATTCACGTCAATCACCTAGTCACGTAGTCAAGTCCTTCATGTCATCACGAACGTCCTCATCCCGGATGTCCGAACCTGTGTCCGGCGAAAGGACACGCTGGGGAAGCGGGGCGTGAGGTAGTCGACGATTTGCTGCTCGGAGTGAGCCTCCGTTTCGTAATGGCCCGGGTCGATGAGCGCGATTCTATGTACGCCGTCGGGCTTCATGGCCTCAAAGAAGCGATGGTACGTGATATCCGCGGTTACGAATGCCTCGGCACCCTCCGCGATGGCTCGCCCTATCAGAGAACTACCCGACCCGCCACAAACCGCCACGGTCTGTATCCGATGCCTGGGATTGCCGCTGTAGCGAATTGCATCCGCATCAAGCCGTTCTGAAACCGTCAGAAGGAAGTCTTCAAGAAGCACAGGTGTCGGAAGCGTTCCGATCGCGCCTGATCCGATTCGGCTCGCTGATTTTTCCATCGGGAAGACATCATAGGCAACCTCTTCGTAAGGATGCTGCGAGCGCATCGCCCCAAGAACGCGATCCAAATCCCAGCGCATGACCTCAACTTCCAAACGCACTTCTTCGACCGCTTCCGAAATACCGGAAGCATTTCCGACGGTTGGATTGGCATCCGGCCCAGGCCGGAATCGTCCTGTCCCTTTGGTTTCGAACGAGCAGCCTTCGTATTCGCCGATGCGCCCGGCTCCAACGCCAGCCATCGCCAATCGAACAGCCTCCGAGTGTGCCTCCGGAACGAAGACGACGAGCTTGACTAGCGTGCCTTCCGCCGGGCTCAGGAAACGGATGTCGCTGAGGCCGAGCCTTTCCGCCAACCCAAACGAGACGCCGCCGTGCGCCACGTCTAGGTTCGTGTGAATGGTGTAGTAGGCGATGCACCCTTCTGCCATGCGCAACGCCAATTCTCCAATGGGGTCACCGCCGACGAGGCGTTTCTGCGCGTTAAAAAAAAGTGGGTGGTGCGTGATAATCATCTCTGCGCCAATCTCCACGGCTTCGTCGATTACCGGCGGCGTCAGATCCACCGCGACGAGCACCTTTTCCACGTGCCGTTCCGGATAACCAATCTGGAGCCCAACGTTGTCGTAGTCGAGCTTCGAGGCGAGGGGTGCCCAGGCTTCCAGGGCAGTGGCTATGTCACGGACGGTGGGCATGGGAGGCTATTGCGTGGTGCGAAACCTGTAATTCCTCGTGGGGAAAAGCTAGAAACAAACAGGATTGTCATCCCGACGACCATCGGGAGGAGGGATCTCCACGTGCGTGCCCTGCGACAATGTTGGGAGATTCCTCGTCGCGGGCTCCTCGGGATGACACAAATCGGGGGAATCAACTATTGCCTTCCAGTTCTCGCAGTTCTTCAGCTACGGTCGGATCGAAAGCTGCGCGTCCCGAAAGTCGGATGCCTTCGGCTTCGTTCAATTTCCAGAGCACCGCAGCGCCAACGACAAAGAGGACAATCACGATGGAAACACCGGCGCGCTGCGTGTTGAAGGCCGTCGTGAGGACGCCGAGCATGAACGGCCCGATGAACGCTGTCGCCTTGCCGGAGAACGCGAAGAAGCCGTAGAACTCCGCCTCCTTGTCATCCGGCACGAATCGCCCAAGCAGCGAGCGGCTGGAGGCCTGATTCGGGCCAATCGCCAGGCCAACCAAAACACCAGAAATCCAGAAGACCGTTTTGTCGGTCGTCGTAACCGCAAGGATCGCGGCCACAATCAACAACGCCAGCGAAATAAGGATCACTTTCTTACCGCCGATCCTGTCGTCCAGGAAACCGAGAGCAAAGGCACCCAGACCCGCCATCAGGTTCAGGGCAATGCCGAACATCAGCACTTCCGGGATCGAAAAGCCGAGCGTTCCCTGGGCGAAAATTCCGCCGAACGCGATGAGCGTAACAAGGCCGTCGTTGTAGAAAAGGCGGGCAACCAGCAGGCGGACGATTTCCTTGTAACGCCCGATCTCGCGGCCCGTCTCGATGAGCTGACTGAAGCTGGAGCGGACCAGCTGGATGGCAGATGGTTTGTCGTCGACCCTGACTTCCTTCAGGAACAGAAAAGTGGGGATGCTGAAGAGCGCGAACCACCCGGCCACCAACAGGTTGGTCGCCCGGACGTGCTCGCCTGTTGCTTTTTCGAGGCCGAACGGAGGAATGTCTACCTGAACGAAAACGAAAAGTGCAACCACCAGGCAAATCAGACCACCAATGTAGCCGAGCGCCCAGCCATACCCCGATATCTTCCCGATGTGCTCCTGCGGTGCGATGTCGGGCAGGTACGCATTATAGAACACCATGCCCATTTCGAACGCCACGTTCGCGATCACGAACCAGAGAAGCGCCTGCATGGCCTGACCCGGCTCCGCGAAGAACATCCCGACCGAGCCCACGACACATAACACGGTTGTTGTGAGCAGGAAGCGCCTGCGCATGCCGCCTCGATCTGCCAGGGCGCCCATAAACGGGGAGAGCAGGGCGACAAGGATGGCCGTGAGCGTTACGGCCCGCGACCAGAGCACGGTGCCCGCGCCGACATCCGGAGTCATCGCGCCGGTGGCATCCGGGGCAAGAACCATGTACCCTGTGAAGAACGTGCCGTAGACAAACGTGACGACCAGCGTCGTGAACGACGAGTTGGCGAAGTCGAACATCGCCCAGCCGAAGACGGCTTTCTTGTCGAGCGGGCGAGGTGCTGCCATGCGGTCGGAGTATGAAAGGCCCAAGGTAGCGCGCCAATCGCGTAATTCGTATTGCGTATCTCTTCCAAATGAACCCCCCACGCGATACGCATTACGCAATAGCAGCGGCATTGCCCGCCGCTGCCAGCCTCTCTATCTTTTTCGCCGCCCGCCCTCGTAGCTCAGGGGATAGAGCATCGGTTTCCTAAACCGGTTGTCGCAAGTTCGAATCTTGCCGAGGGCGCAGCGCAGGATAGTGCCTTCCTTGGTTTGACCAGAAAGCGCCGGGCGCTATGTTAAGGCACACCCAGCCCACAAGAGGTTTCCCATGCGTCCTATCCTACTGCTTTCTCTTGTCGCACTTGCCGCGACCGCCTTTTCGCCAGCCCGAGCGCAACAACTCGATGTCATCGGCACGGTTGATCTACCCGCCATCGACACCGACACGCTGGAGACGGGCGGTTCGGATGTGTGGGGGTATGTCGCGCCGGATGGTTCGGAGTACGCCATCATGGGCGAAATCGAGGGCGTCACCATTGTCGCCGTTCCTTCGCTGGAAATCGTCGCCCGCATTCCTGGCCCGACCGAGCGCGCACGCGCCTACTGGCGCGACATCAAGACCTATGGGGAATATGCCTATGTCGTCAGCGAGGCATACGGCCATAGCGAGGTGTTGCGGCCGTACAAACGCCTAGCCTTGCTCTCATATGCCTATGTCGTCAGCGAGGCATACGGCCATAGCGAGGGCCTCCAGATCATCGACCTGAGCGGCTTGCCGGAAGAGGCCCACGAAGTTGCTGTCTTCAGGGGAGCGAACGATGAACTCGTCTCGTCGCACAATCTCTCGATCGATACGGAAACTGGCCATGCCTACGTGCTCAATTCGAATGGTTCTGTTGTGCAGATCCTGAGTCTCGAAAATCCAACGGAGCCCGTCATCGTAGGCGGCCTTACCGTCGGGGATGTCCACGATGTTTATGCCCGCGCCGACACGGTGTACGTCGCCGAGGGCCGACAGCCGGCGTTTACGATTTGGAACACGGCGGATAAGGCGAATCCGGAACTGCTCGCACGCGTCACGATCCCGAATAGCGGGTACGTCCACAACATCTGGCCGACGGACGATGGGCGATTCGTCCTCACAACCGAGGAAACGGCGTACAAATCGGTCAAGGTTTGGGACATCGCCGATTTTGACAACCCGACTCTGGTCGGCGAATGGCTGGGCGTCAGCCGCCTTGCCCACAATGTCCTCATCCAGGGAGATCGCGCCGTCGTGGCACATTACACGTCGGGCGTATACGTTCTCGATATTTCCGACATTGAAAATCCGACCGAACTCGCGCACCACGATACTTACGCGAGAAACGACGACGTGGCCATGGACGGGACCTGGGGCGCGACATTGCCGTCGCCGCGAGGCTACATCTACGCCAGCGACCAGACGGGCCAACTGACGGTTCTGAGGTGGAGGGAGGCGGAGCTGTAGCACGTCGGACTCCGTTTGCAGCCGATGCGCGAAGCAGCATCCTTTACGGCGGAGACCGGCCCCAACGCTTCGTTTTGAGGGGAAGCAACAGTTGAGACGCTGCAAGTGTTCGCGCTAAAGTCTGCGCACCAGAATCTGCTCAATCCTCCGACAAAAATTCGATTCAAAGGAGAAAGGCCCCAACCGCCCCGGCGGAAATAGTGGACGGGGTATCTTCCGCGTCCAATAATCCCCGGGGATTCGGCTGTTGCGCAGATGGATCGCGGTCCTGAGTAGTGGGCCATGACCAACCGGTCTACGCGGAAGGAGCTTGGGTCCCAATTAGAGCGACGCTGCCCTGCATTTTATGAATGACCATCGAGCGGACCCCACCGTCAGGATCCTTGGCTACTGCGAACTCGACGAAAGCGCAATCCTGGCCAAACTGCGCACGGAAGGCGCCGAAAGCCTCCGGAATCTTCGTGGCGAGTACACGCTCGTTATCTCGGACGACGACGAAACCTACGTGGTCAACTCTCCTTTCGGGGCATTGCACTACTTCTATGCGGAAAAGGACGGCGCGCTCTATCACAGCGACAAGCTCGTTGACATAATCGCCCAAGGCGGTCTTTCGTGGGAGTGGGATTGGCGAGGCCTCGGAGACGTCTGCCAGCTGGAGAATCTGACCGACAACCGATCGCTGCATAAGCAAATAAAGAAGGTCCCGGCAGGCTCCGTCCTCCATTTCAAAGACGGGAAACTCACAGTCGTCTCGCGGCTATGGGTCGATTCGATCGAAAAGGGTGCGCCTGATCCAGGCGCGGCGCTGGACATGCTGAACGACGAGACGGCCTACTGGGCGGGCGAGAATCCATACATCTCGCTTTCCGGCGGTTTCGATTCGCGGGTGATCCTCAGCTCGCTGCTTAAGCAGGGAATCAAACCGCACCTGATCACCATGGGCACCGACACCGCCTCGGATGTCCTTGTAGCGCGGGAAATCTCATCCACGTTCGGTCTGAATCTCGACCTGATTAACATCGAGCTCGACGATTTCCTGGCCCACGCAAGCGACATTTCCGCACTTACCAACGGCACAAAGACCGCGAAGCACTGGCATACCTATATCTATCCGCATAAGGCCGGAATCGGGAAGGACAACACCTTCTACGTGGGCACGCTCGGGGAATTCGCCCGGTCGTACTTCTTCGATCATGGCGTTCTCGGACAAATCGGCGACCTCCTTCCGCGACAGGCGCTCCTGAAGTTCTGGGCCATGAAACTCAGGCGAAACTGGACGTTCAGGGACGAGGAGTTGAATGGGCTGGCCCCGGAGTTCCGCGCACAGCTCGATGAGGAAGGCAGGAAGGAGCGCTCTCGACGCCTTGCTGCGTTATGTCACGACCAGTTTCTTCCCGGATTGGCGAGGTACTATCTCGAACAGCGCGTCCCAAATTTCTATGCCAATGGCGTCAAGATGTATCTGGCCAGTACGCGTTGGGTTTCGCCCTTTCATAGTAGAGAGTGGATCAACCACATTTGGCGGCTCGGCGACCAATGGAAGCTGGGTTCGAACTGGCATCGCTTCGCCATCGAGAAAAACTTCCCGCAGCTTCTCGACTTTCAGGAGGAGAAGGGATCGGTGAAGGGCAGGATGCTTCCGAAAGCCCCCGCCTTTTACTGGACGCCATTCCAGCAGAAAATCCGGTACCAGAGCTATGATCAGAGCGCGGCCTGGTATCGCTCAGACAAGATCATGGAGTTCATGATGGACAATGTGGACGAGATCGACGACCTCATCGACCGGGAAACGGTGACGACGATCCTCGACGAGCACATCGGTGGCGCAAACCGGACGCGCTCACTGGCATTTCTGCTGACGATGATTCTCTGGAAACTGGAAGTCAAGAAAGCGATCTCGGCGGGACAATGATTCATGCTTGAGGCGCGTCGCAGCAGTGTGGCTCGAGAATCGCGTCGTGTCCATGACCGTCAGAATTGTGACGATCGGGCTATGACATACTGCTGACAGTCGAGCCGTCGTATCGTGGGTCCAACACGCAACCAGCCATGGAGACTTCCCATGAAACGACTAGACATTCGGCTCGCAACTCCTTCCAAAACCGAAATCAGGGACCGCCTCGCAGGGCTTCGGGTGGCGTTCGAGAGTAACCGACATCGCTATGCTTCCCGTCGCCTGGCAATGCTGGGCGAGCTGTTTCTGCTCGTAGAAACAGAGCATCACCTGAATGCTCTTCAGGAAGCACTCGCCTCTGCGTTGCCCAGTTTGGACACACTCGCGCCCGATGCGACTGAGTATTACAGGGCGATGGCGGCCTAGTATCCTGAAACTGAAATTCGTTGACTAAACGCTAGCGCTGACAAGGATGCTTAGTCCGATGAGATTCCCCTTGTGCCTAGTCTTTACCCCGAAGAGAGGACACTGGGTGGTCCCCCTTCGAAGGGGGTGCCCCGAGCCGGAATGTCGGTTGGGGCCACGGAGCCTCACCGAGGGGCGGGGGATGTCGGGCGTGAGGTGGTCTTTGGGATGGCTTAGGAGTTAGCGCGCCACGGCCACATCGTTCTCCAAAGCCCAGGTAGCAGATTGCAGCTCTGTCGACACCCTCCGCCTCGCAAGCTCGGCACCTTCCTGAAGGGAGGACTTCTGAAGGGAGGACGTCTGAGTTCTCCCTTGGGAGAGGGCTGGTCAGGAAGAAGCAGCAGAACCTGTGCGACTCAAACCAGGCGAACAACTGATTCAGGACACTAGCAGGGCGTCGCCTCGCGCTGGAAGACCCTCGGCATCTTCCCCGATTTCACGATTCGCCACCTTGGCCGTGCTCTGACGATGAAGGTGCCCAAACGTAGTTGAAACCTGCCCGGCCAGGTTGTTGTTAGGTTGCCTGTGAACGGTGTTAACCCCCAGTGGCCGTGACCGCATCGCTACCTCCCTACAATCCGTCGCGCTGGTTGCACAGTGCGCACATGCAGACTGTATCGTCAACCCTCTTCCGACGGGTCGACGGGGTCGAGTACAAACGTGAACGCATAGAAACCCCAGACGACGATTTCCTTGACCTGGATTGGACGGTGACGCAGAGCCCCGACAATGGACCTCGTCGCGTTATCGTCATCTCGCACGGCTTGGAAGGAAATTCGGACCGGGCATACGTGCGTGGGATGGCCAGGGCTTTTGCTCGGAGAGGCTGGGATGTTTGCGCGTGGAATTTCCGCGGGTGCAGCGGCGAGCCAAACCGTCGGTTCTACTCCTACCACAGCGGCGCGACGGAGGATCTGGAATGCGTCATCCGTCACATTCTTTCAGGCGGTAAATACGACGCTGTCGGCCTGGTGGGATTCAGCCTGGGCGGCAATCTGACGCTAAAGTATCTCGGCGAGCGAGGCGATCAGGTAGACGGGCGGATTACCTACGGTGTGGCGTTTTCCGTGCCCTGCGACCTGGTTTCCTCATCCGAGACCATGGCGCGACCGGAGAACTACGTATACATGAAACGCTTCTTTCGCAGTCTCGCGGAGAAGGCGCGGCTCAAAGCGCAGATGTTTCCAGGACGTATCGACCCCATTGTCGTGGCGAGGATGCGGTCATTCCGGGAGTTCGACGATTACTACACGGCGCCGGCACACGGTTTTTCAAGTGCCGCCGACTATTGGAAACGAACTTCTTGCAAGCAGTTCCTGAGGGATATCCGAACACCGGCGCTCCTCGTGAACTCCTACGACGACCCATTTCTGAGCGCGGAGTGCTTTCCACATGATTGCGCCAAGGCTAATCCACGCTTCCACCTGATGACGCCGAGTCGCGGTGGCCACGTTGGCTTCATGGCCTTGAATCGGGTGGGCGAGTATTGGTCAGAAACGATCGCAACCGGCTTCGCCGACCATGTAATTGGCGGAGAGTCGATCGAGCGTAGAGCAGCCTGAACAACGGAGCCCCCGTCACGTGCGGGGTTCGACCGCGTAGCGTTGCAGGAATCGGTAGAGCAGGTTGTCCACATCGGGCGTTGGTCGGAGGGTGTCCAACGTCTTCTGGAAGATGTTGTCGGATCGCATCTCCGGGTAGTGATCGCGGTAGGCAAATAGGCGAGCCCGCTCGCTCGCCTCGTTCAACTCGCTGTGGAACTGCGTTCCATACACCGGCGCGTCGACGAGCCGAAAAGCCTGGAACGGCGCAGCGTCGTTCGTGGCGAGTTCAATGGCCCCGGTCGGTAGTTCGGCAACCCGGTCCTGATGTCCCATCTGAGCCAGAAACCGTTCGGGGAAGCTTCCGAAGAGAGGATCGGCCCTGCCCGCATCCGTCAGTTTCACCTCATGTGTGCCCATCTCCGATCGCTCGTCATCGTGGATGACGGACCCGCCAAAGGCGCGCGCGATAAATTGATGACCCCAGCACGACCCGAAGAGGGGCAGTCTGCGTTCGGCACAGGCGAGACAAACGTCGATCAGGTCGTTCGTCCAGTGGTATGTTTCCGTTACGGAATACCTTCCGGCGCCGCCAATCAACACGGCGTCTACATTTTCCAGAACGGCCGTAGAGAGTTCGTCGCGCAGCGCGTTCGTGATTAAGAGTTGATCGGCGGAAACGCGAGTCCGCGCGCAAAAACTGTCCTGTTCTTCCGCCAACACATCGGGGCGCTCCCGAATCTGGATCAATCGGACGCGGAGCTTGTCGTATGACGGAGCCATTGAAAACGTGCGGATAGCCGGGAACCGGTGTGCGTTTATTTACCGAACGCCTCTCAAAGTGGGGCACTTGAACCAACGAACCAACGAAACTATGGAGTCCAATCGGAACATGCTCGAAACAGCCACGCTCGGGGGCGGCTGCTTCTGGTGCGTCGAAGCCGTCATGTTGTCCCTTCGCGGGGTAGAGCGCGTGGTCTCCGGCTACAGCGGGGGGAAGGTAAAGGATCCAACGTATCGGGAAGTGTGCAACGGGCGGACCGGCCATGCAGAGGTCGTCCAGATTACTTTCGACCCCTCGGAGATCAGTTTCCGTGATTTGCTCTTCATCTTCTTCGCCACGCACGACCCGACGACGCTAAACCGGCAGGGCGGGGATTCGGGCACGCAGTACCGGTCCGTCATTTTCTACCACGACGATGCGCAGCGCGCGACGGCGGAGGCTGTCGTTGCCGAGCTTACGAAAGACCATATCTTTAGCGATGCCATTGTCACGGAGCTCGCATCGCTCGATGTGTTCTACCCGGCAGAGACCTACCATCAGGATTACTTCAACGCCAACCAGAACCAACCGTACTGCCAGGCCGTAATTGCGCCAAAGGTTGCCAAGTTGCGCAAGAACTACCTTGACCGGCTCAAAGTCGGCTGATATCAACAAGCCCCCCGAATTCGATGAGACGCCTTTCTCTGCTTTTCCCGCTGTCGCTCGCAATCCTCCTGCCCGCTTGCAGTGCCGACTCCGCATCTCCGAATGCAACGCCTGTTGCAAATGTAGCGGACGGAGAATCCGGTGACCCCACTCAGATTACCGTGTACAAATCGCCGACGTGCGGATGCTGCAGCGCGTGGGTGGAGCACCTCGAATCCAATAATTTCGCCGTGCAGGTTGTGGACATGGACAATGTGAACTCCGTTAAGGAGTACTACCACATTCCTTCGGACCTGACCGCGTGCCACACCGGCATTGTTGATGGCTACGCCATTGAGGGCCACGTACCCGCCGAAGATGTTCGGCGTCTTCTCGAAGAGCGCCCAGAGGCCATCGGACTCGCTGTGCCCGGGATGCCGATCGGGTCTCCGGGGATGGAAGTGGAAGGCCGCGATGCCGACAGCTACGACGTGATGCTCGTCACGGAAGGCGGTTCGACCGTGTTTGCCAGCCATTGATTGGACAACGCGACTCAGCGAGACGCCCCCGTCACGCGGCCGGGCGTCTCACGTTTTGTCATCCCGACGACCACTTCGACTTCGCTCAGTGCAGGCTCCGGGAGGAGGGATCTCCATGGCCTTGGCTTCTCCCTGTCGTGCGATTTGGGAGATCCCTCACTGCGTTCGGGATGACATCGTGATGATGATTACCTCAGCAGCGTCTCCCTACAGATTTCTGCAAAGCGTTCGCCCGTGGGCCAGATGGGTTGGTTCAACAATGGTGAACACTTGCCAAATACCGTACAGTATGGCAAAAGTGGGGTCCGGGCCAGGTTGTTCGCCCGGTACTCCGAACCTAACTTATTGGCCCATACTATCGCGGGTTTTCAGCACCCTGCGGCGTTTTGTGCCGCGTGTGTGATGCGTGTTCGGAACTTCGGGATGACATTCCTCGGTAGCTCAGCGGTAGAGCATGCGGCTGTTAACCGCAGGGTCGTAGGTTCGAATCCTACCCGGGGAGCAAGCCCGGTCCCATCTCTGGGGCCGGGCTTTCTATTGCGGTGTCGTCCGAAAACACGGATCGTCAATTACCCGGAATCACCGCTTGTTCGTCCGTCCAGACGTTGTTCGTGCGGTCTACGTCCATCATGAAATCACCGGGGTCTATTTCCACGCGGGTCACATCTCCGGCCGCAAACGTGACGGAGGCCGAGCGCGCACCGGTCAACCAATGGTGATGCTCGACGCGTCGCTCCATGGTTGCGCCGCTCGCATAGGTCGCGACGACAATGGCAGGCATCGGAGCAAGCCCATAGTCCGTGACGGAGACCTGTACGCCGTCAGCCGTGGAGTCCACAGAAGTGATTCCATGGTCCACCGTCCACGTCTCGAAAAGTGTCGGCGTCCACAGCCAGTCGAGGTCTTCCCCGAGGACATCCTCGAACGTATTGAAGAGGTCGTACGGGTAAGGATGCTTATAGGCCCAGCGCTCGGCGTAGGTTCGATACGCTTCCAGAAAACGTTCGCGGCCAAACATGCCTTCGATGGCGTGGAGGAGAACGGCCGGGGTGGAATACGATGCCACGCCGCGCGAGGCATTCTGAACCGGATCGACCTGCTGAGTCCCACCGCCTAGCGGGAAGTGGTCGTTGTGGCGCATCGGCTCGATGGCCAGGCCCGTGCCCGCCAGGAAGTAGTGCGATTGCCGGTTGCGATCCCAGGCGTCAATCTCTGGCCGGTTCTCGGCAGAGCCGTCAAAAAATGCCCGGATACCTTCGTTGGTGTTGTAGCTGGTCAGCCCTTCATCCATCCACGTAAAGGCTTTTTCGTTTTGGCCGACGACCATCGGAAACCACATGTGTCCGATCTCATGATAGGTCACGCCGAAGAGGCTCTGGTCATTGCGCGCGCCGCCGATGAGCGTCATCATGGGGTACTCCATGCCGCCTCCGATAATTCCCTCGACAGCCGTCATGTGTGGATAGGGATAAGGCCGGATGAGTTCGGAGAGGTGCCCAATCGAGAAAGCGGAGAACTCGGCAGACCGCTCCCACGACGCTGCACCGGGGCGGTAGAACGAGTTGATCTGCACGGCCTCGGGATTACCGTCGCCATCCTGATCAACCATCGCGCGCGTGGCATCCCACAAATAATGCGGCGAAGCAGCAAACGCTACGTCACGAACACGCTCGGACTTGAAACGCCATGTGAGCAGATCGTCATCGGTGTCGAGCGTTGAGATACCGGCGCGGCGTTCGGTCTCCGTGACGACTCTGACGACTTCGTTGGACGAGGCGGCCTGGGCCAGACGCCGGATGGTCTGGGCCGTCAATACCTCACCGATATTCTCCAGACTGCCGGTGGAATAAACCAGCCAGCCCTCGGGTGCGGTGATGCTCACGTCGTAGTCGCCATAACCCATGTAGTGTTCGCCAAGGCCCATGTACTGGTCGGTGTTCCAGCCATAGACATCGTCGTAGACGGCCAGTTGTGGGTACCAGTACCCGATGTAGTAAACCTCGCCATCTTGCCCCTGTCGGAACGAGCCCGTGTGTGGCGGAATCGTGTAGTTCCACGCCAGCTCCAACTCCACGTGGCTACCCGATGCAAGGGCGTCCGGCAGCGCGAGCGTGAGGATTGTGCCCTGAATAACGTATTGGCCCGGCTCAGGAAGGCCTTCTGACACTTCTTCCAGCCCCCGCCCATTTGCCGAGAGGCTGTCGAGATGGAGCCCACCCGTTATCGCCACGAAGCGGTTGCGCGGGACGCCTTCGGCGTGCACGTTCTGGCGGAGCTTCAGGACGAGAAAGGCAAGCGCATCCGGTGAGTTGTTGTGATAGACGATGGTGCCTTCTCCGGCCAATGTGTTCTCCGCCGGGTTCAGCGTGGCGTGCAAGGTGTAGTCGGCTGAGTTCTGCCAGTGGTTCGGGCCGGGCTCGCCCGACGACATCCGCGTTCCGCTGGCAACCGCTGCCCCAAACTGCGGCGGCTCGAAGACAGGGTAGGGGATGGGTCGATCAGCCTGGGCGGAGACAACGACCGAACAGATCGTGACAAAGGCAAGGCTGGCAAAAAGTCTCGCGGCCGTTTTCATTGAGTAGGCTGATTTCATTGGGTAGGCGGAAAGGAGCATCGGAATGGTGCCAGGGTGGATCGCCCAAGCACGTTTGCCGGATGCTCCTAGACTAGCACTCCGAGCCATTGTTGCGTGCCGCCGTAGGCGAACCGTAATTTCGTGCGCTTGCCCGAGTGGCGGAATTGGTAGACGCGCACGGTTCAGGGCCGTGTTCCTTCACGGGAGTGCTGGTTCGATTCCAGTCTCGGGCACGAAGCGTATTCCGCTACGTCATGCAATAGACTGGCTTCGTAGCGTCGCGGAAAAGATCAGGCAAAGGTGGGGGTAAGGTCTCTCGCTCGCAGGGTTGCGGAAGCTGCCAGGTCCCTGGGCCTGATAGCCCAGCCGTTCGGCCACCAACGACCCGGTTTGATGCCGCGTAGGGGCGAGATGTATCTCGCTGCTACGCGGTCTCATCAAAAAATAAATCCACATACCGTAGGGGCGAGGCATGCCTCGCCCGCCCACGACCCGGTTTGATGCTGCAACAGGGCGAGATGTATCCCGCCCCTACGCGGTGAATGCACCATTTTCCGTGGCCCGCGCCAGGCCCAGCCCAACCAGCGTTTCCAGAATCTCGCCGATGGCCTCGCGGCGCTTCTTGTTGTTGCGGATGGCCAAGACCTACGCCTCAGACGAATTATGCGAATGACAGTGAGATCTGGATAGGGCCTTCCACGATTTCCCCCGCCAAATCTCGAAGCCATCGTCTGCGCCGTGTTGCTTCGTGCCTGTCCGACTGTCGGGGTCCACCCCTGCGGCCATCAATAGTTGCGATACTGAATATATTCTCTGTCCGAAGTTATGAAATGCATCCGAAACTGTCTTTGAAGGTGACGGTGGCATTCATGAACAGGCGCGACCTCCTCTCGTCCGCCACTTCGCCTCTACGCACTCATGCCTTACACGATTCGATACGACCCACCGGAGCGGTTCGCCGTCGTCGAACTTTCGGGAATTATCACTTGGGCTGACACTCGAGCCATCCTGGAGGCCCTCTTCAATGGGCCGACGTGGGTGATTGGCTCAAGCATTTTGTGGGACACACGGGAGCTCAGTTCGATTGTGCTGGAGCCCGAAGAGTTGGAGTCCATCCGCACGATGATGGAGAGCTTGTCCAAACAGCGGGTCGGCGGCAGATCAGCGGTTGTAACCCGAGATGAAGAGCTGGAAATGGTTGCCAAGTTGTTCTCCGGCTTGGCCCCCGATTCGACCCGGGAGATGGGCGTTTTCGAATCAGTTAAGGACGCACTCGCATTCCTCGAACGTGCGACACTCTCTGATGGAGCAGTTACTCTTGCTGACCAACGTTGACCGGCCAAGGAGCTCGGAGCCGCCAACGTTTCCAGAATCTCGGCGATGGCCTATCCATCGGTTCGTATTTGATTCGTACAGGCGGTGAGAACACCGTCGCAATTCGGCGTGTCATGCTCCTACGCCAGGATTTCTTCCCCCGACAAGTAGACCGGAGACAACGATGCTCTCGTACTCGGATTCGTTGCAGGCAAGGCGGGTTGGCTTGTTATGCGTACGCCATCTGCATAACATACTGGGTCGGCAATTTCTAAGGCGACTTCGTTATCTTGGTTTCGATTCTCACAAGAGTCCCGCTGCTCATGCGTACTCGCTCTCCCGGAGTTAGGTGGATCGCGCATGCATTGTACTGGGTTAGCGGTACTCGCGGAAGCTGTGCGCTTGCCCACCGTACTTTGGGCGCATGGAGCATACCGAGTATTTCAAACGCCGCGTCCTGCAAGAGCGCCCCTACATCCGTCTCGGCTGGTGCGAGCAGGCGGTACGCGAGCCGGAAGCGACCGAGACGCAAGCTGACGGTCGGATTCGCTACTGGCGCTTCATCCCAGAACTAGGCAAGCACCTCCGCGTCATAACGCTGCCCGATGGCGAGACGCTCCACAATGCGTTCCCGGATCGCTCATTCAGCCCAGAGGAGAAGCCTCCTGACCAGCCATGACCTTCGAGTACTACCCCGATACTGACACGCTCTACATCGCGTTGCGGCCCGGCCCGAGCGCAGATGCTGCCGAGGTAGCTCCAGATGTAGTGCTAGACTACGACGGTGACGGGAACGTGATCGGTATGACGGTCGAGCACGCAAGTGAGCGCGCTGATCTCGGCTCGTTCTCAGTGATGAAGATTCCCGCACTGGTTGCATGAGTACCGCTAATAGTATGGTGCAGGCAGACACAGAGCGCCAGCGTTCTGGGCTCGTCCGAGCGTCGGCGCTATCATCGCCACGAACCGTCTCTGTACCGTCAGCTCTGCGCGGCTGAGCGGCCCCTGTTAGGCAGAACCCATCCATTGAGCCTGCTGCAACAAATCATCGCACTGACTCTTGCACCGACCCTGATCGTCGGTGCCGCGGCGTGGATATTCAGGGCCTTCTTCCAGCAGGGTCTGGAGCGCGACATTGAGCGGTTCAAAGCGAGCCTTCGATCTGAGCACGATGCAGCTCAGGCCAGCCTGAACACCAGATTGCAGGCGCAGCTATTTGAGCATCAAACTCGTTTCTCTGGATTCCACCAGAAACAGGCGCAGGTGCTAGCCAAGACCTACGAACTCCTGTTTGATCCGTATGAGCATATCAAAGAATTTGTCCATCCTGTCGATACGTCAGAGCCAACCCCAGAGCAGATCAGCAACATAGTGGACATGTTTAACGATCTGACGGGGTACTACCACAAGAACCGGATCTATCTGCCTGAAAGTGTTTGCGATAAAATGGATGTCGTGCTTCGTGAGATGAAGAGTGCTTTGAACAAGAACCTCATCGCCCGCCGCTCCGCCTCTGACCGAAGTCTTGATTGGTGGGATGAGTCTTGGAAGACAATGCAGAACGAAGTCCCTCCTCTCATGGAGCAGTTAGAGCACGAGTTCAGGAAAAGCATAGCCCTAGATAGCTTTGGCGCTAGTTCTGCCTAACCCGCGCTGTTATTAAGTGGAAGTCAAGACGCGGCTACGTCTTCTTTCGTGTTTAGGGTTGCTTGTAGTTGCAGCTTGTGCTTGAGACTGGGACGTACCTCTGCATCGCCTCCGCATGGATGCGGTTGTTCGGCTAAAGCGGTTCGCTGTTGGGCGGCTCCCCATTCGTGTCACCATCCTATGATCCTCGAACACCCTCCGGCTCCGCCGCGTCCCCCTGCTGCGGAGCCTCCTCCCTCAAGGGAGGACCCTTTGAAGGAGGCGGGGATGTCGGGCGTGGGCAGCGCCGCTACACGGCGTAGGCCCCGGCCTCGGTCCTCCGCGCCAGGCCCAACCCAACCAGCGTCTCCAAAATCTCGGCGATGGCCTCGCGGCGCTTTTTGGATGCCCGGCCTTCGAAGATTTGGGCGGCGGCCTCGGCGTCCAGCGGAGACGCGGCCTCGCCTAACAAGCGCTGGACGGCCTGCATCTGCGCGGGCAACCCATCCGGCCATGGCGTGGCAGCTCGCTCGCTCTTTTTGACTTTCGGTTTTTCGACGGCCAGGCTCGTTTGCGTGCCCTCGGCTTCCGGGGACTGATACTCAGGGCGCAGCCAGCGGATGTGCCCTTGCGCTTCTTCGGCGGCGCGTTCGGCGTTGAGGGCCACCAGCCGCGCCAGAATCTCCTGGTCATTCAATTTTGCGGGCCAGCCGTATGCCTCGGCGACGGCGGCATCCAGCCGGTCGTGCAGATCTTTGAGGACACCAACAAGGCCCTGCTCGTACACGGTTTTCTCTTTGGCGGACAGCGCCTCGCCGAGTTTACCCCGGGCTCGATCCGGGGCAAGTTTCTCCAGCACGTTGTACATGTTGGTTAGCGCAAGCTCATTGTGGGTGGCCTGTTGCTTTTTGCGGTGGGCGTCCAATTCCTCCGCCAGCTTGCGGATGGTTTGCTTCAGTTTCTCGGTTGCGTACGGGAAGGGGAAGGGCTCGAAGCAGACTCCTTTGTTGTACCTCGGCCGATCCTCCAAACTCCCTCCGGCGGCCAACGCCCACGTCACGTGGATGCGGCTGGACAGAACGCCCAAGTGAAAGGCGTCTTCGCTCGCAATGTTGACGAGCATGTTGTCCGGCAGGATTTCCTTATCCAGAAAAACAAAGAAGCGGTGTTTGCTGGTTTCCACCGTGGAGATGTAGCGTGAGAGGCCCTTCAACGCGGGGCGGAAGTTCTTCCGGGGCTCTCCGTGTATCCACCAGTTGTCTCGATAACTCGCACGGCGGTTCTGATCGCGCTCCGGCTTGACGTTCTCTAGAACATGCTGATAGACTTCCGGGAATCGCTGCCGAACTTCCTCAGCCTCCAATCCCAGCAAGTCGATTACCATGACATTTCGCGACGTTTGGGTAAGGTCTCGACCGTTCCGATAAGGGCGGATGTGGCGATCCAGACCTCTCGCAGTTGACAGTCCCAACTCGTCCGCCTTCTCCTCTGCCACGATAAAGCCCGAGCCATGCAGCTTTACTCCGGGGCAACTAATCTCAGCGTTCGCCAGCAGAGGAACGGCATCCGTCAAGTCCGCGCCGGTCGTGAGATCAGGATGGATCACA
This sequence comes from Rubricoccaceae bacterium, assembly GCA_041748175.1. Lineage (GTDB taxonomy): Bacteria > Bacteroidota > Rhodothermia > Rhodothermales > Rubricoccaceae > JAHEJB01. The sequence continues at coordinate 12,570 of JBGTDU010000059.1, read as the reverse complement.
CCAGCCCTTTCTTCCAACTGAACGATTCGTGCGATCTCACTCGTTCGTTCCTCCTCGGCAACTGCGGCCAATCGTCCAACGCCGTCCCCTTTCGCGCCGACGGTCATGCCAATTCGCACAGCCGCGCCATCCGTGCTATCCACCCACGGGTGATCGGGAATGGCATAGGCGAGATGGATGGGATTTGCTGCGTCCAGCCGAGCCTCCACAACACGCCGCTGGAAGGTCTGCGTAATTGAATTGGTCGTAATCAGACCGAAGCGTTCTGCTTCTCCTCTAGCCACCTTCCCGGAGGCCACGTACCACCAGTACATGACAAAGTCGGCGCTTTCTGGCACGTTGGGATAGGCATTTCGTAGCGCCTCCGCATAACCATCTCCCAAGGCTTCTCGCATCCGAAATGAACCCACAAATGGCGGGTTCCCCACGATGAACGTCGCTTCGGGCCATTCGGCGGGGCGGGCGTCGGGGTAATCGAAGACGGGCGTGCGGGCGGTTTCGTCGGGGATTTGCTCGCCGGTTACAGGGCTCGGCTTCATCGTGCCGTCCCAGCGGGTTACGGGGTTGCCGTCGGCATCCAGGCGTTGCGTGGGGAAGCCGTGCGCGAGGACGGCGTCGCGGCGCTCGATGAGTTGGCGGTCTTTGAGAAGCGGCTCGTCGAGGCGGTTGGCGTCTCCATACGTGCGGAAGTGCCACTGCAGGTAGCCGATCCAGAGGACGACCTCGGCCACGGCAGCGGCGCGCGGGTTGATCTCCAGCCCGCGTAGCTGCGTGGGGCTGACGCGGTTGCCCTCGGAGAGTTCGAGCGTGGACTGGCCGAAGCCTTCGAGCGCGTCGAGGACCTCGCGTTCGAGACGCTTCAGAAGATCAAGCGTGACGTACAGGAAGTTGCCCGAGCCGCACGCGGGGTCCAGTACCGTAATCGTGCAAAGGCGCTGGTGGAATGCGTTGATCGCCGCAACGGCGTCCGGAACCTTGCCCTGCTCGTCGAACCGGGCGGCGGCGGCCTGGACGGCTTTCCACTCGTCGGTTAGCGGTTCGATGATGGTGGGCCGGACGAGGCGTTCGACGTAGGCGCGGGGTGTATAGTGCGCGCCAAGACGGTGGCGCTCTTTCGGGCTAAGGGCGCGTTCGAGGAGCGTCCCGAAGATGGCCGGCTCCACATGGGTCCAGTCCGCCTGTGCCGCTTGAATGAGGAGGTCGAGCCCGGCTTCATCGAGTTCGAGCGCCTTCGCGTCGTGGAAGAGTCGCCCGTTGAAGCGGCGCACGTCGTCTGCGATGCCCGCGGAGAAGCCGCCCTTGTCCATCGCCTGCCAGAGTTCCGTCGTCAGCTTCGGGATGGCGTCGAGGCGGTCGCGGTGCTTTTCGAGGAGCTCGGTGAAGCTGCGCTCGCGAATCAGCCCGACGTCCTCCGCGAACATCGTAAACAAACAGCGCACGAGGTAATTGGCGACGGTATCGGCGTGGTGTCCGGCGGCTTCCAGCGAGCGCGCAAGGAGCGCAAGGCGCTCGGCGAGTTTGCGCGTGACCGGCGCCGTGCGGCGCTCGGGGTCGAGGTCGAGGGGCGCGGTGAAGAGGTGCCGCAGCCGCTCACGGATCTCTGGCCGGAGCAGGTCATCGAGGCCGATGCGGTAATCCGTCGCGGTGGGGAAACGAGCATAGCCCTTGCCCATCCGCGCAAAGTCCGCGAACACGTCGATGCAGAACCCGACATCCACGATGAGGAGGAACGGGGGCCACTCGTCGTCGATCGCGCGGGCGTAGCGCTCCGCCTGGTTGCGGGCGGCTTCCATGGCCCGGTCCCAGCTTCGGGTTCCGCGTTTTGCCGTGCCCGTCCGCCGCTGAACTTTCGCGCCTCCCAGCGCTTCGGCGGGCGTGGCCTCGGGCGCATCGGCCCCCTGCTTGCCCTCCATCACAAAACAGCCGCGCTTGTAGAGATCTATGAAGCCCGTGGCCCCTTCAGCGAACGTCACAGGGCGCTCGAAGGCATAGCCGTCGTTCTCTCGGATCCCGGTGGCGGCGTCGGGGCGCGGGACCTCCAGCAAGTCGCACAGCTCGTTGATGAACGACTGAAAGTTGGCCTTTTCGGACGCGCCGGAGGATCTCCAGCGGTCGATGAAGTCCTGGATGTGAGCGTCGGTCATGGCAGAATGGAATCCGACCGAAGAAACAACCCGTGGGCTTGCTGATCAACCATGCCGATTCTGTACCTCAACTTTGTTGTCGAGGATCGGGATCTGCTTCGGTCTGGGCCTCACCCTTTTGGCTAGGCTCGTCATCATCGATGTGAACAAGGCATCCAGAAGAATCCCCAAAGGTGATGGCAACGACAAAGGAGGCCTCGCGCTCGTCGAGACCTTGTTCGCGATATCGCTCTCGCCACTCTCTCCGCGTTAGGCCCTCTATCCGGCCGTTGCGAGGCACACGGACGCGTGGCTTTGGGGGTCTTCCCCATTTGGAAAGGTCCGGGCGCTCGCTGGTCTTGTCTTTCATGGTTCTTCTCGACGGGGATGCTGAAGAGCGGAGGTGGGTTTTGCCTAGCACCTGAACAGATGAAGCTTGGCGGGAGGGAGGACGCCAGGAGGGAGATTAGTCAATTCCGGTCGCAGGCACGAAATTCGAAGCGTTCGCGCCATGCTGGCGAGATCCTCTAGATTTCGTCAACCCAGCTCCCATGTCGGAACGATCACGTATAAGTCCGTCGTGCGTGGGTCCGGCTGAACGGGTAATTTCCGCTCATGCTGCCCGTACTCCACGACATCACCTCACACCTTGCTTCCTTTCCGGAAGTCGAGAACGTGATTTTGTACGGCTCTCGCGCCCGGGGCGATAATCGCCCCCGTTCGGATATTGACCTGGCCGTCGGATGCGATGATGCAGGCACGTGGCTGGATGTCTCCATGTATCTCGAATACGATGCTCCCACCCTGCTGCATATCGACAAGGTGCGGCTTAGCAAGGCCCCCGAAAGTCTCCGCCGAGAAATCGATAAGGACGGCATCGTAATCTATGAGCGATAGGCTGAAGCATCGGCTGGCTGATCTTGAACGGGCATTAGCTCGTCTCAACGACGCGGCTCGGCTTCCACCCGATACCCCGCTACTTGTTGATGGAACTATTCAGCGGTTCGAGTTCGCCTTTGAGCTTTTTTGGAAAACGCTCAAGATCCTGCTAGAGCAAGAGCACGAAGAGGCCGTGTTTGCAAAGCAGGTGCTTTCAAAAGCCTATCAGGCGGGGTGGATCGATAACGAGAAACTTTGGATCAACATGCTGGAGGACCGCAACCTGACCTCGCACACGTACAACGAAGAGCTTGCCGACGCGACTAACGAATGCATCGCAGATGATGGACGTTTAGGCAGAATCGAGAGGGGACGTGGAAACCAGAACGATTGGTGCTAAAGTTTTCGCCTCCGCACTTAACGACTGAATCAACGGCCCACCAACGCAACCGGATTCGTCCGTGCGTTCATCTCCATGATTCGATTCGCCGCGCTCTTCCTCGTCTCTTCCGTTATCGTCCTCGGCGCATTCGCCTGGGCGCATGATCGAACGGAGCCGGTTCTTCCCGAGACCCCGCTCAACTACGCGGACATCACGCTTCCAAGCCACCTCGTTGCGGCAACCAACCAGCTAGCGGACAACACGCCAACCGAAAACGGTATTACCGACGCAGGCGCCACGCTCGGGAGGGTTTTGTTCTACGATAAGCGCCTTTCCAGAAACCAGACGAGAGCGTGCGGTTCGTGCCACCATCAGGACCACGGCTTCGCCGACACGACGAGCTTTAGCGTCGGGTTCGATGGGGAGTTGACGGAGCGCAACGCGATGTCGCTGGCGTTTGGGCGATTCTATCAGCCCGGTCGATTCTTCTGGGATGAGCGCGCGGGTTCGCTGGAAGAGCAAACCCTGATGCCGATTCAGGATCCCGTCGAGATGGGCATGACGCTGGAAGAGACAATCGCTCGTCTTGAAGCCACGACGTTTTACCCCGAGCTCTTCGCCGACGCATTTGGAACCCCGGAGATAACGCCCGAGCGAATGGCGCGCGCGCTCGCGCAGTTCGTCCAATCTATCGTCGCGCCAAACTCGCGGTACGACCAGGAGCGCGCGTATCAAGGCGGACGAACCGGCCAACCACTCCCGGGCTTTACGGCGCAGGAGAATCGAGGGCTCCAGCTTTTCTTCGGGTCCGCCCGATGTAGCGAATGCCACGGCGGAGACCTTCAGATCACCGACCGACCGTTCAGCAACGGCCTCGATGCTGTCCCGACAGATCGGGGCGTCCGATTCGGATTGTTCAAGGTCGGCTCGCTCCGCAATATCGAGCTCACCTCCCCCTATATGCATGATGGCCGGTTCGAGACACTGGACGAAGTGGTAGCGCACTACGATTCCGGGATCCAGCCTAGCCCGGGCCTGTTCGTTGGTCTGCGCGACTCGCACGGACAACCGATCCGTCTGAATCTTACGGAGAAAGACCGCAGTGCTTTGGTTGCCTTCCTCAAAACGCTGACGGACGATTCGCTGGCGACAGACGAGCGCTGGTCGGACCCGTTCCTTGCTTCGGAAGAGGAGTAGATCGCGTGGATACGTGTCCGTTCCGGTTTGGCGCATGCGATTCTTCGCCCCCGGCACGTTGGTTTTCCAGGCGTTCGTTCAGTTCGCCTTCAAATTGCCTATCATTCCGGTGGGCGTGCCGAGCTAGAACTCGGTTTGCTTTGTCCCCCAGTCATTGAAACCCCTTTCCGATGAGAACCTCTCAATTGAAAATCGCGCTGGCTCGGTCGCTCGCCATTCTCGCTGTCGTTGTATTGGCTTCGACGATTACGTCTGCGCAGTCCGAGGAAGCCGTGAACAAGCTGACGCAGGAATTAAGCCTGACTTCCGAGCAAGTTCAGCTCGTCAGAACGACGTTGGCCGCCGGCCCGCTGCCCGTAACGCTATGGAACCTGTCGGCAGAACTTGAGCCGAGCCTGAGCGATGCGCAGAAAGCAACGCTGTTTGAGCGGCGGGAGCGGACGGACCGGCGGGCGAGAAGCGAGCGTCCGGAACGCGCGGAGGGAACTGAGCGTGCCGAGCGACCAGAACGCGCGGAAGGAACGGAGCGACCCGCGCGTACCGAACGCCCGGAACGCGCGGAAGGAACGGAGCGTGCCGAGCCCAGAGAGCGGAGCGAGCGTCAGGAACGCGCAGGGCGGACTGGGGGAGACGGCGAAGTTCGAGCCGCCGAACGAGAGGCGCGCAACCGTGCGCTGGGTCTCTCGGAAGCTCAGGGTAATCAGTTGGACGAAATTCTGGCGCGGCGTGGAACGCGCGGTCAGCAAAGCACCAACCAGCCGAGCCTGACATCGAGCGAAGTCCGTGAGCGCAATGAAATCCCGGGTGAGATTTCAACCTTTTTGAATGCCGATCAACAGGAGATTTACAGGCTGCATCACGCGTTGCGCACCAATCTTATGAGTGGGAGGAGCCGATAATCGGGGGTCTTGCTCTCCGGTGATTGCACACCATAAACATTGCTGAAGTGGGCGTCCCCGCGGTTTCTTGTTACCGCGGGGACGCTTTTTTATTTCTGAGCACGCATCGTCTGCATATTTCATGGTTCGGTATCAATTGTTTCCCGGATATTCCCTATGTTTTCGTGCGGATCACAGCGACTCACTTCTACCGTCCTCTCATCAACCTTATATCGCCATGCAACGCTACTACTTGCTCCTCCTTGCCTTTCTGACTTTTTCAGTCACCGCTCAGGCCCAGAATGCCTGGATCAACGAATTCCACTATGACAACGATGGCGCGGATGCCGGGGAGTTCGTGGAAGTTGTGATTCAAGACACCACCACGAACCTCCCGTCCGATTTCCAGATTGACCTGTACAATGGCTCCGGGGGTGCCTCGTACGATGTCATAAATGTTGATACGGATTGTACGGTCGGCGATAACGTGGCCGACTATGTGTTCTTCAACTGTGCCGCGCTCGGGTTGCAGAACGGCGCCCCGGATGGAGTCGCCATTTCCTATCAGGGCACACTGATTTCGGGGCAGTTTCTCTCCTATGAAGGGACATTCACCGCGACAAATGGCCCGGCGAATGGCGTCCTGAGTACGGACGTAGGCATCTCCGAAGTAAGCACGACACCCATTGGCGAGTCGTTGCAGCTAACCGGCACAGGCGCTGGTTATGATGATTTTACGTGGTCCGGCCCGATTGCAGAAACGCCGGGCGCGGAGAACACCGGCCAGGCGATTGAAGAGGGTTCCGACCTTGTCGTCACCTGCACGTTCACTGGTTCCGGCGGAGGTGGCAGTTTGGGAGGCGGCGGATCCGACATTCCGCCCGAGGGCGGCAGGTACTTTTATGATTTTGTCGTAACCAATAACGGTACGTCGCCGGCCACCGTCGATGTCTGGATGGATGTCGACGGACCAGGCACGGACTTAACGTTTGGTCCTTACACAACGCGGACAGTTAGCCCAGGTGGCAGCCTGTCACACTCGTATAAAAAAGGCGTCCCTGGGCCTGCACAAGGTGGGACATACACGCATACCTGCCACGTGGGCACTTTTGACGTCTCGGAGGCAAGCGATAGCTTCACGTGGACGAAAGACCCTCCGAACGCGGTTTCTGACCTAGGCCCGCAGGCGTGGAACAACGCCGATGACTTCGCAACTGAATCGGGTCCGGCCGCCAATACGGTTGCGAATACACCGGGTAGCCATCTGGTCGAAGCGGCCTACCCGAACCCGTTCAACCCGGAGGCAACGTTCCGCTTTTCTGCCACCGAGCAGCAGAATGTGCGCGCCGAACTGGTTGATGTGCTCGGCCGCGTAGTTGCTACGCTGTTCGACGGCAACGTTGAGGCAGGCGCGTTCCAGACCATCCGAATCGACGGCTCAAACCTGCCGAGCGGTTCGTACGTAATCCGCATCGTTGGCGAGACGTTTGCGGATGCACGTTCGGTGACGCTGCTGAAATAGCGCTCGCATCGGAGTTCCCTAATACCCAAACGGGCGGCCCTGGATGTGTCAGGGCCGCCCGCTTCGTTTGGTCTTGCCGCCGCCAAGCTCAGTGCTCGTGCCCGAGCACATCACCGGCATCAAGCCCGCCCGTGCCAAGCTGCTCGGGCCGGGCCAGCTCCAGCGGTTTGCGCGGCATGAGCTCGTTGCGCTCGGAGGTGTGGTGGGCAAAGACGGCCATCACGGCGGCGGCCTGTTCGAGATCCTCTTCGGAGAGATGGTCGAACGTATCCATCGAGCCGTGCCAGGTCTGTGCGAAGTAAGCCATGGGATCCTGAATGAACTGGAAGCCCGGTAGCCCGGCCGCATCGAACGGGATATGGTCGGTGCCGCTCGTGTTAGTGGCAGTCAGCGTTTTGCCTTCGTCGTCGCCGAAGGCGTCCAGCCACGCGCGGAAGATGGGCGCAACGTCCGCGTTGCGTTGTAAATGCACGCCGCGGATTCGGCCTGTGCCGTTATCGAGGTTGTAGTAGGCGGAGAACTTGTCGTGCTCTGGGCCGATGGCCGTAGCCGGCTCGCCAAATCCACCCAGCGTTGCATAGTGCTCGTTTACGTACGCGGTTGAACCGTAGAGACCTTGCTCTTCGCCTGTCCAGAGCGCAAACCTGATCGTGCGACGTGGGCCATATCCGCGCTCATCGTAGTACGCTTTCAGCGCGCGGGCAGCCTCCATCACGACGGAGACGCCTGCTGCATTGTCCGTCGCGCCCGTGCCACCGTGCCAGGAATCGAGGTGAGCGCCCAGCATCACGACTTCATCGCGGAGCGCTGGATCGACACCGGGGATTTCCGCAATCACGTTTTCCTCGACAACAACACCGGGAGTCCACGTCGCTTCAAACTCCAGCGACACGGTTGCGCGTTGCCCGGCTTCAAGCAGGCGCACGATGCGATTGTAGTGCTCGGTCTGCACCACAAATTGTGGCACCGCTTCCACGCCGACCTGCCACGGGCTGGGACGGTTCATAAAATCAGCGCCTTCCGGCATGGGAACGGTTGCGCCCATAACGCGGATGGAACCCGTCCCCCCAAGCGAGGACGCTTCCAGAATGGCCAGCGGGCGTTCCTCAACCAGTTGTGCCAGCCGGGCCTGGCTTGCGCGGAACCGCGCGATGACTTCGGGACTGTAGTTGCGGCGGCTCCGGCCGCTCTCCCCGGCGTTGGCCATGTCCAGCAGCGCGTCGTCGTCGTGTCGGGACGCGACGCCCTCGAAGCCCAGGCCTACCTCGCCCGGACCAGAGACGAGCACAATCTTGTTCCGCAGTTGTCCGCTAAGCTCAGACAATGACTCGTCGTCATCCGGGTCGATGTAGACGACTTCGGCGGTGATGCTCCCGGTAGATGGGCTCCACGCTTTTGGAATGGCAAAGACGGGGAACGTCTGGGTCGCCACGTAGGGGCCGGTCGTTGTCGCGCTCATCGCAAATCGTTCGATAACCCACCCTCGGCCAAACTCGCCCCACGGTTGAATCTCCGCGTCGATCCCCCACGACTCGAATTGGACTTCGGCCCAAAGCTGTGCGGCGTCGAGCTGCGTTGAACCCGTCAAGCGTGGGCCGTGAATGTCGGTCAGCCCCAACGCCGTTTCCATAACCTCGCCTCGTTCCGTCGTTTCCGCCTTCAGGAAGGCGATAGCTGTGGAATCAACGGGTTCCTGCCCGAAAGCCGGAGCGGCGACCAGAATCGTGGAGACGAGTAGAAGACAATTCCGCATGATGGTTGAATTGGTCGTGAAGCCCAGCGCAGCCAGGTGCCCTCCACAGCGGCCTGCTCTCCGCGATCGACTGTCATCATGGCGCAAAAATCAGGCAGCCAGTGTCGATGGATCCCGTGAGGAATCGGAGGGCGCACCCTCGACTTCCCAATCGCGAAAAGCATCGATGTCTGTCTTTAGAGATTTCAAAACAAACGCGACGACCGCCGCATCGTCCACGAACCCGATGAGGGGGATGAGGTCGGGGAGGAGGTCAACCGGCGAAACGAAATACAGCAGGGCCGCCACGACCGAGACGAGGCTCTTCCAGGGAATGGCTCTGTAGTCCTTTCTTCCCCAGGCACGAACCAGCCGAAGCAGAACAGGCACGTCGGAGCGTAGTTCGCCGAGACGTCCGCCATGATTCCCGAGCTTTTCGGTGGCGCGCCGAACGATCGATTGTATCCGCGCGGGTTCGCGCACGGCATGCTCGGCTTTTTTTCGGAAGCGTTTGAAGCCACGAGGCGGCCGTGTTGCGGAGGTTTCGGGCATGGAACGTCGTCGTAAGTTGGTGCCAAAGTACGGCCTCAGTCGTGCTGCGTTTCACCTTCAAGATGGCCTCATGTACCGCCTTCTCGCGATTCTTCTCCTCAGTCAAACCGCCAGCGCACAGACCTCCGTCATCAACGCCCCGCAAACGGAAGCGATGGTTGTCGAAAACCCCGTTGCCGCAACAGGGGTAGAGGAACGCCTCGCAGGATTCGCTCAGCGCAGGGCTCTCTCGCAGAATTCCTTCGTCGGGAACGCGCCGTTTCGTTCCGTAGGCCCGACCGTGATGAGCGGCCGCGTCGTGGATCTGGAAGCCCAGCCTGGTGACCCCGCGACCTTCTACGTGGCGTACGCCTCCGGCGGTTTGTGGAAAACGACATCCAACGGGACAGCTTTCACGCCGCTTTTTCACGACCAGGCCAGCATGACGATCGGCGACATCGCCGTCGACTGGAATGATCCGGAAGGTGACGGGGAGACAATCTGGATCGGCACCGGGGAGAACAATTCGTCGCGCTCATCTTATGCAGGAACGGGCGTTTACAAATCCACAGATGGCGGCGAGACCTGGGAGCATCTCGGTTTGAGCGACACGCACCACATCGGGCGCATCATCCTTCACCCCGACAACCCCGACACGGCCTGGGTGGCTGCGCTCGGACATCTCTACTCACCGAACCCGGAGCGGGGTGTCTTCAAAACGACCGATGGAGGCCAGACATGGACGCAGACGCTGTTCATCGATGAGGAGACCGGCGTTGTGGATCTTGCGTTTGCCGAGCACCAACCGGACGTGCTCTACGCTGCGAGCTGGACGAGGACGCGACGAGCGTGGGATTTCACGGAGGCTGGTGGGGGATCTGGCATGTACAGAAGTGATGACGGTGGCGAAACCTGGGCGTTGGTTACGATGGAGGGCAACGGTTTCCCGGCCGGGGAGAACACGGGCCGAATCGGCCTTGCCGTCTCGCCGACCAATTCCGAGGATGTGTGGGCCATCGTCGATAATCAGAATCGGCGGCCCGACGAGCAAGGTGGTGAGGACGACGTTCTCACCCGAGATGCGCTACGCCAGATTTCTGTCGCGGAATTTCTTGCACTTACAGACGAAGACATCACCGCCTTTCTCGACGACAATGGTTTTCCTCTGAACTACGATGCCGGTGGAATCAGGGAGCAGATGCGGGATGGCATCTTCGAACCTATCGCGTTAATCGAATACCTCGAAGACGCGAACAGCCGGTTGTTCGATACGCCCGTCATTGGCGCAGAGGTTTACCGCTCGCGTGACAGCGGCCGAAGTTGGGAGCGCACACACGACAACTACCTCGACGATCTCTTCTATAGTTACGGCTACTATTTCGGGCAAATACGCGTTTCGCCTCACGATCACGACCGCCTCTACATCTTCGGCGTGCCGATCCTTGCCTCATCCGATGGCGGTGCGACGTGGGAAGACATTGGCGAAGACCACGTTCACGTCGACCATCACGCGCTCTATATCGACCCGGATCAGCGCGGACACCTCATTAACGGCAATGATGGCGGCGTTAACATCTCGTTTGACGACGGCGAGAGCTGGGCGAAGGCCAACGTGCCGCCCGTCGGGCAGTTCTACGCGGTCGCGTATGACATGGCCGAGCCCTACAACGTCTATGGTGGGTTGCAGGACAATGGCGTATGGGTAGGATCGAGCACGACCGAGCCGGACCCAGGATGGGTCGCCGAGGGCGACTATCCGTTTGAGCGCCTGCTGGGTGGCGATGGAATGCAGGTCGCCGTCGACCCGCACACGAACCGGACGGTGTACACGGGCTTCCAGTTCGGCAACTACTACCGCATCGACCGGGATGAAGGCGAGTACACGGAAATCGGGCCGCGTCATGAATTGGGCGAGCGTCCGCTTCGCTTCAACTGGCAGTCGCCAATTCATCTCTCCGAGCATAACTCGGATGTGATCTACTTCGGTTCGAACAAGCTGCATCGTTCGCTCGATCGGGGCGATACCTGGGAAACGCTTTCGGACGATCTGACGCAAGGCGGACAGCCGGGCGACGTGCCGTACGGTACACTCACAACGATTGATGAGTCCCCGTTGAAGTTTGGGCAACTCTGGGTAGGTACGGACGACGGCATGGTGCACCTGACGCGCGACGGCGGATTTTCCTGGCGGGATGTTTCGGGAGGTTTCCCTCCGGATTACTGGGTGAGCCGCGTGGAGGCCAGCAACCATGAGGTGGACCGGGCCTATGTGGCGCTCAATGGCTATCGCTGGGACAACTTTGAGGCGCACGTCTACAGGACGGACGATTTCGGGGCCTCATGGCGTCGCATCGGGTTGGATCTTCCCGCTGAGCCCGTCAATGTCATCGTTGAGGACCCCGTCAATGAGGATCTGCTTTACGTGGGGACGGATCACGGCGTGTATGTGTCGTTCGATCGCGGCGCAATGTTTATGGGAATGGCAGGGCAACTCACGGAGGAAAACGCACTCCCAAACGTACCTGTCCACGACCTGAAGGTTCATCCGCGCGACGCGGAGCTGATCGTCGGCACGCACGGCCGGTCGATCTACATCGCGGATGTCAAACCCTTGCAACAACTCACAGATGACGTTCGCGCCGAAGGGCTGCACATCCTCGCGCTGGACGACATTACCCACAGCGACCGCTGGGGGAGACGTGGCTACGCATGGGGAGAGCCTTCAGAGCCCGAAACGACCATGATCTATTGGGCAAGCGAGCCGGGCTCAACAACCATTCGCATCGCCGCCGAGGACGGTGAGACCGTCCATTCGTTTTCGGATGAGGCCGAGGCGGGGCTCAACTACGTCGTCTATAACCTCGTTGCGGACGCGGCGCTCGCCGACGATCAAGAGCCAGGCGAAGATACCGGGCTGTTCTACCTCGTTCCGGGCGTCTACACCGCGACACTAACGTTGAACGGCGACGAGGCATCGACGACGCTGACGATCACTGAGCCCGCTACCAATCCAGAAAGAGGAAGGAAGAAGACACCATGAGCCAATCCGACATCCCCCGTCTCCCTCTGGCGGCGGAGCCACCCTCCCCGCCTTCGCGGGGACAGGCTCTTGAAAGGGGGACTTTTTTAGTGGGGCTGACCAAAAAGTCCGCGCTTGGGTGGGCGTTTTGTGCATGTAAAGGGGTTGGTTTGGTTAAATTTAGCCATGCAAACTCTTGGATCCTCGGGCAAGGTCACCTTCAAGGAGTACCAGCCCCATCAGCCGACTTTTCTGCCCCCGTCGCTCGACGAGTTGATCGCGCCCGATCACCTGGTTCGTCTGGTGA
>JBGTDU010000058.1:0-52644 GCA_041748175.1 Rubricoccaceae bacterium | reverse complement strand
GAAGCTCCGGTTGTCCCCATCCAGTCGGTTCATCCCCTCCACATTGAAGAGTGTCTCGCCCGACGCTTCGGCATAACCACTGCCGATTGCCGTGCGATAGGCTCCGCGGGTTACGCTTGCAGACAGGCCGTCCGTCTGATCTTTCAGGACGATATTGATGACGCCGGCGATGGCATCAGAACCATATTGGGCGGAGGCACCATCTCTGAGAATTTCTATACGCTTTATGCTCGAAACTGGAATAGCATTTAAGTCTGTCCCCGTATTCCCGCGCCCACGCGTTCCGAAGACGTTGACCAACGAAGACTGATGCCGCCGTTTGCCGTTGATGAGCACCAGCGTCTGATCGGGCCCAAGTCCCCGAAGGGATGCGGGATCGATATGATCGGCACCGTCGGAACCAGATTGCTTCGTGGCATTGAAGGACGGCGCAGCATATTGCAGAATCTGATTGATTTCCACCATGCCATTGGTCGTAGCGAGTTGGGCGACGTCAATGACGTCAATCGCCACGGGAGAATCGGTAGCCGACCGATTGTAGCTCCTTGAACCAACAACCTGGAGCTCACCCAAGGCGACGCCTTCCACAAGGGCGACGTTGACGACCGAACGGCCGGTGATTTCGATCTCCTGTCTTTCGAATCCAACGTAGCTGAAGACGAGGGTTGCTTGATCGGTCCGGACTTCGATTCGGTAGTTGCCGGTCAGATCGGTGGATGTTCCGTTCGTCGTGCCCCTCTCCAGGATGTTGACCCCGATCAGCGGACCGCCCGTTTCATCAGCGACGCTTCCCGACACCGAATGCTGGGCGTTTGCAAGCTGGGTACTCAACAGGAACACGAAGAGAAAGTAGGGGAGTTTCATGGCAGCAGGTGGCGGGTTGAGGATGAAGGGGAGCCCTGTGGGTTTCGCTTTGACGGTTTTACAGGCAAAGCGTTTGGCGAGGGGTTCATGACGACGACTTTAATCGACGCATGCATGGCCTCGGCACACCCCGTCTCAGCACCATGCTAGCCCCGTGTGATCGGGGGTAAGATTCTTCTTCACGGCCTCGCCATACTGAATTTCAATCTACCCTATCTCGCGCAAACGGCTCACAGAAAAACGCCCCCAGCTCGGAAGCTGGAGGCGTATGCACATAGCCACGGAAAGGCCTTAGGGCCGAGGCACGCCAGCGCCTTTCTTGTCGCGCAGCTTGTTTTTATATCGCACGACTTGCCGTTTCAGTTGCCGCACGCAGCCATCGACGGCTGCCTTGTGCGACGGCGCCGTGTCCGTGGCTGTGAGCGTTTGCCGGTACACGTTAAGTGCAATTTCGGCACGCTTCTCGGCCTCCGGCGCCGGGTTGTCTTCAAGGATCACATGTGCGTCATAGATGCGGTCGTAGTAGCGCTCGAGTTTTGTAAGCGACTCCTCGACGTGGGTCCGCAGGCCATTCGATGCATCAAAGTGGCGAGCGGTGATCCGGGTCTGCATAGGCTTCCCTCCGTATTGGAAATGAGAGAGGTCCGTGAGGGTGTTTCGCCGGGAATACGCTTTTGCGTTCCCGGTGTCTTCATACGCCCTCAATAGAAGAACGATTCCAAAGATTCGCGGATACGCAAAAAAAGTTGCCTGTCAGTCGCCGCCGACTCGGAGATAGCGATCCTCCAGGCGCCGCATCGCTTCGCGCTTTTCGCCGGTCGAGTCGTCGTAGCCCATCAAATGGAGGAGGCCGTGAATGACGTACCGCAGCGCCTCGTTTTCAAACGAGGTTGCGAAGTCGGGCGCGCGTTCTGCCGCGGTGTCCAGATCTACATAGATCTCTCCGTCAACTAGACCTTCTGCCAGTGCGGCGTCATCAAGTGGGAATGAAACGACGTCGGTTTCGTAGTCGTGTCCAAGCCATTCGCGGTTGAGATCGCGCACCGTTTCATGGTCCGCAAGTACGATGCTCAGTTCGCGGATCGAAAACCCCTCGCCGACGACGGCGCTTGCAACCACCTCTCGAATCTGCTCCTCATTCAGGAGGAGCTCGCGGTGGGCGAAATGCACGACGAGCTTGCCGGCCGAGCCACAATCCTCGCTCGATGCCCTCGCTCCGCCGTCGTTCAATCGAACAGCGGTTCGCTCATTGAGAGGGCCACCGCGCTCATCATGATTTCGGCAGGAAGCTGCGTGAAATCCGCCGAAAGCAGCTTTTCGGAGACGTTGGCGTAGAGCGAGCATCCCGCCATTTGCTCGACAACCAGGCCGCTCACGCGGCCATCTCGCCTGGCGAAGAAGATCACCTCTCCCAGTTCCTCGGACGCCACCAGGCCCGTGCATCCCTGCAGTTGCAAGAATGCGTTGGCACCATATACGGAGACCAAAGCCGTGCTCGGATCCGCGGCAATATTGTTCGGGAGCGGTATGTCCGGCGTGATCTCCACGGCCAGCCGACGACCGCTTTCGGCGTGGACGAGCGAATAGCGAACAGTCGCTCCCTGACGCTCGGCGGAAACGCCCAACGCAGCCGCAATGCGATCGAAATCTGTTTCTGTGAAGGTGTACGCCATGGCCGTGAAGGTACGACAGGGCTATGTTCGCGGCTGAAGCTTATCCGCCATCGGGTGGCGTCGGAGCGGGCGGAGGAGCCTCGAAACGCTGTTGAATCTGGTCCGCGTCCTGCCGAAGAGACGGGTCGCCGGTTGCCTCGGCGAGCCGGTCGTAAAATGCGGAGGCGGCCTCGAAAGCTTCGTTGGATAGATAGGACCGCTGGATAAACTGGGTGAACTGCGCGCCCTGCTCTTGCGAAGACCGACCCGGATTTGAAAGCGCTTCGATCGCAAGGTCTTCGGCAGGCTTCAGCGCCTCAATCAATCCTTGCGTGTCGCCGAGAGCTTGATAGGCCTCCGCGGCGAGGTAGAGTGAAAGAAAGCTGGGTGGAATGACATCGGCCGACACGTCTTCCCGGACCCGCTGAAGGAGGGCCCGGGCTTCATCGGTGCGCCCCTGGATGGCCATTTCTGTCGCTGCCGATGCAAACACGCGGCGGTAGGTGTCGGCCATGTTGCGGCTATTCTCGTCGTAGTACACATCCGGATTATCCAGATTGCGGAAGACGTAATTGTTGAAGCGGCGCAGCGTGATTTCGGGAACGACGCGCCCGTCCGGGCCTCCGTTGGTCCGGAACGGCATCACACGGCGCGCCAGGCCCTCATCCTGGAAAAACGGCTGGAGATTGAGTTCGGAATCCTGCGCGACCGTGGATGCAAAGTAAATAGGCCGTCGCCAGCCTTCTCGCGCAGCCGCGACGATGATGTCGAGGGCCGCCCGGTCGGCGACGTAGAGCAGGCGCGTATCCTGGCCAAGCGGTCGCCCCTCAACACGCCAGGTCATCGACGTGCCAATGCCGGTCGTGTCGGCCAATTCACGAATAGTCTCGTCAACAAAACGCTCGGGCGAGACGGGCAGCGTCAGGTCGGCGGGTTCAAATTCGACCGGGCGAATGGCGGCAATGTCCTCGTCCGACATCGTCATAGGAAGGGGTGCCGCGCTCAGGGCCCACTGGTCTTTCAACTGCAGGATGTACCACGGCGTGTTGAGAAGCGACAGGTTCACGACGCGGACATCCGGCCGCACGCCCATCACGTTCTGCATGTACCACAGAGGGTAGGTGTCGTTGTCGCCGTTCGTAAAGATGATGGCGTTTGGCGCAACGCTTTCCAGCATATTGTTGGCAAAATCGCTCGCGAGGCGTCGGCCGGATCGGTCGTGATCGTGGAAGTTTTCCGTCAGCATCCGCCCCGGCACGAGCGCGAATAGCAGAACGGCCAGTGCAATGGATGCGGATTTTTGCACCGACGCCGATGAGCTTTTCATGGCGTCCGTAGCGAGTTCCATCAACCCGGTGGCGCCAAGACCTACCCAAAGCGTAAAGGCGAAAAACGACGCCACGTACGAGTAATCGCGCTCCCTCGGTTGATTCGGATACTGGTTGAGGTAGATGATGATGCCGATGCCGGTGACAAAGAACAGGATCAGCACGGCAAATGCCCGCCGCCAGTCGCGGACGAAGTGGAAGGCCATGCCGATAAGCCCCAGAAGCAGCGGAAGCCCCCAATAGGCATTCCGGCTGGCCAACTCGCTCGGAGTTCGGAAGGACGCCGTCTGCGCTTCACCGAAGAGCCCGGAGATCCAGTTCGCGTCCTGGTAGTCGCCCGCCTTGCCGACAAATTGCCACATAAAGTAGCGGACATACATGTGGCCGATCTGGTAGCGCCAGAAATAGTCCATGTCGGAACTGTACTGGCCGTAAACCTCGGCGTGCGCGGGCTCCGGCGACCAGCGGCGCGGAAAGGAGACCTCGCTCGCCTCTCTCAGTTCGCCCGACCTCGGATCCACTTCATAGCCCACCCCGCCCGATTCGTCGTCGTAGGTGAAACCTTTCAGAAGGGGCGTTGAGCCGTATTGCTCGCGTTTGAGGTAGCTCACGAACGCCTCGCCCGTCTCGGGGTCGTTCAGGTCGATGGGCGGATCGGCAGCAGAGCGGACCAGGATGAGGCCGTACGTCGAATACCCCAGCATCACCATCACTATCGAGAGTGCGATGAGGTTCGCGATGGGCATCTTCCGGCGCTGCGTAACGACAACACCCGCTATCAACAGGGCAACGACGACGAAGAAGAAGAGGGTGGGCGAGCCGAGTGCTTCCGCCCCTTCAGGCAGCCACTGGATGATGCCCGGATAGATCGCAAAGAAAGCCAGCGCGCCGACCATACCTGATGCCGCAATCCCAACCCAGCGCCGTCCGGTCGGCCAGTCTTCGCGGTCCACCTTGGTGAAGAAAACCACCAGCGTGATGAAGAAAACGGCCAGCAGATTCAACAGGTGGACGCCGATCGCCAGACCGAAGATGTACGCAATGAGCAGGAGATGCCGGTCGGCTTTGAGGCCGAAGGGGTGCTGGCCGCGTGCGCGGAGATCGGCTTCTTCGACCAGCGTTTCCTCGCGCCAGCGCAGGATGAGCCAAACGACCAGTGCCGTGAAGAGCATCGAGAGCGCATAGACTTCGGCCTCGACGGCGTTGAACCAGAAGGAATCCGTCACCGCAAATGTGAGCGCGCCCACCACACCGCCCGCGTTGGCGACCAGCCGATCCGCGCCACTCCATGTATCCGGATTGCCCTTCCAGATGCGGACGAGCCGCACGATGACGAGATGGGTGAGAAGGACGGTCAGCGCACTCGCCAGCACGGAGATAAGGTTGACGGAGAACGCGACGGGTTCGGGTGTCAATCCTCCAAACAGCGGCGCGAAGAACGTAAAGAACCGCCCTACGAGGATGTAAAACGGTGCGCCCGGCGGGTGCATCACCTGCAAACCGTACACGCTGGCAATGAACTCGCCGGCGTCCCAGAAGGGCGCCGTCTCGGCCATCGTGAGGAAGTAGACGACGAGCGCGTAGAGGAATACGCCCGCCGCCACAAGGCGGTCGATCTTCTTGCCGGTCATGCCGATTCGTTAAGTCGTGGCGCGTCGTAGCGCCGAAGCGCCGAAGATAACGACGGGGTCCAACACGTTGGAGAGGTCGAAGCTTCACCTGATCTCAGCAAAGCCCTTGTTTTCTCCTCCAAAATCCCCTAATTAGTACCAATCAGTCGGCCCCCTCACCTCCACGGCAGGCCTTATCGAGCGCCGTGCGGACTCTTCGCCTTCACGGCTGGGTGAATCCCTGACGTTAATTGATGGGTACCTATGCAATTTTCACTGGAAACCGCCTACCCCAACCCGTTCAACCCTTCAGCAACAATTCCGTTTGCGCTACCCGAGGCGGCTAACGTTGCCCTGACAGTCTATGATGTGCTGGGCCGCCGCATCGCCACACTTGCCGACGGCCGCTACGAGGCGGGCCGCCATGAAGCCATCTTCGACGGCAGCCGGCTGGCGAGCGGGCTTTATATCGTGCGGGCTGCTATCGAGCCGGACGCCGATGGCTCCGCCCGCGTCTTCACGCAACGGCTGACGCTGCTCAAATAGGAGGCTATGATGTTTGTACGATCAAGAAGTCGGATGCACGGACGATTGCTGCGCTCCCTTCAGCTGGTTGGCTTTTCGCTGTTCTACCTATCCAACCATTGCAGTGCGCAGTACGCCTTCTCTATCGGCGGCGACTCCCGTGATGATGCGATGGCGGTTAGCAGCGATTCACAGGGCAATATCTATGTCACCGGCTGGTTCAGTAGCACGGTAGACTTTGACCCCGATCCCGTAAATAGTGCGCTCTTGAAAGAAATTGGACTAAGCGATTTGTTCCTTGCGAGCTATTCGACGTCGGGAGACTACCAATGGGCATTCAACATTGGTGGGGAGGGGACGAGCACATTGGGAAACGACATTCAAACGTATCCTGGAGGTGGAGAGGTCGTTACGGGCTTTTTTCGCGGTGAGACGGATTTCGACCCAGATCCGGATAGCGAAGTCCTGCTTTCTATCATAGGCTTCGAGGGCGCTATATTCGTCGCGCGCTACGATGGCGAGGGTGACTTCGTATGGGCCTTTCCGCTGGGCGGGCCCATCATCGATCCGGTGATTCCAGGGTCCAATTCCGGTGAAGGAGTCGCCGTCTCGGCGGCAGGTGATATCGCGGTCACCGGCTCGTTTCGCACGTTCTCGGACTTCGACCCGGATTCGACTCAGGTGGCCGAGATCACGTGCGACCGCGGCGCATGCATCTTCCTGGCTCGCTACGGGCCGAATGCGGAGTACCGGTGGGCATTTGAGGTGGACGGGGGCGACAACGTTCCTTTTGACACTGGATACAGTGCGGATGTGGCGTTCGACTTTCAGGAGAACGCCTACATGACGGGCGTTTTCCTGTTTGAGGCAGACTTTGATCCGGACGAGGTAGGCGAAGCGGTTCTGGTTCCTATTGGAGGCAATGGCGGCACTCCAGATGTTTTTCTTGCTAGTTATGGCGTAGCGGGCGAGTACCGGTGGGCCTTCAACCTGGGCTCGCCCGGTGAGCAGACGTGGGGAACTGCCCTGGCCGTCGACGCCGCGGGCAACCTCTATCTGGGCGGCGAGCTGAACGGCCCGACCGACCTGGACCCGGATCCCGTCGGCGAGCACGTGCTCACGCCCCTGAGCGCCTTCGGCAACGGCTTCCTGGCGTCGTACACGCCGAGCGGCGCGTTCCGGTGGGCCTTTCTGCTGGGCTCCCTAGTCGAGGACGTCTCGCTGGACGCCTCGGGCCACCTGCTGACGACGGGCTCGTTCTCGGATTCGTTCGACTTCGACCCGGACCCGCTCGCGACGGCTATTCTCACGGGGTCGAGCGATCCCTACGTCGCCTCCTACACCGCAGACGGCATGTATCGCTGGGCGATCCCGCTCAACAGCGAGGCGGTCCCGGGGGCCGGGAAGGGCCAGGGCATCGCTCCTCGTCCGGGCGCCCGGCTGGCGGTTGTGGGCCATTTCCGGGACTCGCTGGATGTGAACCCCAGCCCGGATGAGCACCTGCTCGTCCAGCATCCAGACGACAAGTTCTTCAATGACATGTTCGTTGCCGCCTATCTGGACGGCGGTGGCTTCCCGGTGGCCGGGGAGGAAGAACCGGCAGTACCTACCGCCTTCGCCCTGCTCCCGGCGTACCCCAACCCGTTCAACCCTTCAGCAACAATTCCGTTTACGCTACCCGAGGCGGCTAACGTTGCCCTGACAGTCTATGATGTGCTGGGCCGCCGCATCGCTACGCTTGCCGACGGGCGCTACGAGGCGGGCCGCCATGAAGCCATCCTCGACGGCAGCCGGCTGGCCAGCGGGCTCTATATCGTGCGTGGCGTGATGGAGCCGGAGAGCCCCGGGAGCACACAGGCCTTTACGCAGCGGTTGACACTGCTGAGGTGAGCTCAATCGTGCTCCCACGCGTTCCTCGTATTGTCGATGGCTTGCTGGAAGGCATCCGGATGTAGCTCGCCGTAGTTGAAAGCGTACGCCAGCACACCGTTTCTGTGGTAGATGCGCGTCGTCGGGGTCCACGTTACCGGGAGGCCGAGGAAGGTGTAGCGCCGGTTGCCCCGGTCTTCGCTCGGCCCGTCATCAGGCTGGACCAACGTTGTCACGCGCTCGGGAATGAGGTAGCGGTCGAGGACATCCTGCCCGGCCTCTTCGTCGTTCCAAACCGTCACGAAGGTGAACGTCACTTCCGGGTTGTTCTCTACCACCTCGTACAAGCCGTGCTGTAGTTCACTGAGCGAGTTGCCGCACGACGGGTTCCAGAAGCGGACGACGTGAATGCCATCCTGTTCAATGATCGCCTGAACGGTGCGTTCGGTTTCCGTGCGTGTCTCGAAAGTCTGCGCAGACAAGGGGCCGACCCCAACGGTAAGCAGCGCGCCCAGGATCAGCGAAGTACGTAGTAGGTCCATATTCATTTGTCGATGAAGCTAAGGGATGCCTTGGACGATTTGTCGCCGTCCCTTCCTACTCAATGTTGCAGTTGCGCCACAGCGCTACTCCTCACCGGAACGAAGCGGGAAGCCCGTTGAAGGCTGGACAACAAAGGTATCTCACCTGAATCGCGCGCAAAAGAGATTAATCGACCTCGCAATCACGTACGCACGCAATCGCACCTTGCCTACCTTTCAGCAGTCGTCGATTCCCGTCAGATGTTCGCCTTCCTTCAGTCCGATTCCCTGAAAATCGCCCTTCGCGATTCGTTTGTGGCCATGCAGGCCGTTGCCAGGGACAGCACGGGAGTGGAAACCGGCGGCGTGGATGTGCCGGGGACGTCAGATGACACGTCGAGCGCGATCTCCGAAGCGCTGATGCGGGCGAAGGAGTCAGACACCGTTGAAGCGGTATCGAGTGTATTTGACGGCGTCCTCGGAGGGTTGCAGGATGCCACCGGATTCAGCAAGGGCGTGCTGATCAACCTGTTCTTGTCGGCGCTCATTGTCGCCGTCATATGGACGGTCCGGCTGCTTGTTCTGTATGTGTTATACCGGCGGAACCCGGATGTCCGGGTGCGATACCGGTTGCGTAAAACCTCGACCTATATCGCGTTCTTCCTAGGCGCGTTCGTGATCTTCAGGATCTGGGTCGGATCGATTGGCTCCCTCGCAACATTCTTTGGACTGCTGTCCGCCGGTATGGCCATCGCGCTGAAAGACCCGCTCGCCAACTTTGCCGGCTGGATCTTCATCGTGTGGAGAAAGCCATTCGGCCCCGGCGATCGAATTACCCTTCGGACGCACACGGGCGACGTTATCGATCAGCGGATTTTCATGTTCACCCTTCTGGAGGTAGGCACGGAAACCGGAGCGGGCCAGTCGACGGGGCGAGTGATCCACCTCCCGAATGGCTGGGTATTCACGGATTCCGTAATCAATTTCACGCACGGTTTCCCCTACGTATGGAACGAGATTGCGGTCCTCGTAACGTTCGAGAGCAACTGGCGCGCGGCCAAGCAAATCCTTTTCGATGTCTCGGCGGAACACGCTGGCTCGCTCTCAGAGGACGCAGAACGCAATCTCCGTCGAGCCGCGCAGGAGTATCTCATCTTCTACTCCAAGCTCACGCCCACCGTCTACACCTCTGTTCGCGAGTCCGGAATAGAGTTGACGATGCGGTACCTCGTGGAGCCCCGTCGGAGTCGCGGAAGCGAGCAACAGATCTGGGAGGCCATCCTGGATGCGTTTGCTGTCCACGACGACATCGAGTTTGCCTATCCGACGCAACGTTTCTTTTACAACGCCATTGAGGGCAAACCGGGGACGCTCCCGGGGGCGACGAGTGGCGCCACCGGCCTGGCCACCATTCCCGAACCACCTCCTCCCCTAAAACTCGATTGAGATGATCCGATCCGTCCCGTCTGCCCGTATGGTGTTGCTGGTCACGGCCCTTTTGATTTCGAGCGCACCGGCTGGCGCGCAAGTCGATTCCGACTTGGCAACTCTCGAGCTGCTTGCCCAGCGCCAGCGCGACATTTCCCTCGTGATCTACTCGCTCGACGATCCGGAGGGCGGCGTCTACCACAACGCGAACTTCAGGCGTCCGTTGGCCTCGACCATGAAGATTCTGGTTCTGGCCGAGTACGCGCAACGCGTGGAAAAACACGCGCTGGATCCGAACGAGCTCGTGCCTCTCGATTCCATCGACGTCTATTACTTCCAGGGAACGGACGGCGGTGCACACGAGGCCGCGATGGCGGCGCTGCGAGAAGCGGGGCGACTGCAAAACGACGAACTCACACTCGCCGAAATCGCCAACGCGATGATCCGGTTCAGCGACAATGCATCCGCGGACTATCTGATCATGCGGTTTGGCCGAGCCGCCATGGAAGACATTGTGGTGCAATTGGAACTGGAACACACAGATCCTCCAGTACCCATAAATGGCTTGTATGTCACCTGGGTTGTCCCGTTCATTCTGGGCGAAGATCCACTTCTTTCTGCGGACGTGCCGGAGGAGCGAGCGTGGAGCTTTGGCCGCAGACTCCGCAGTGCCCGGAAATTCCCCGACGAGGTCCGGGAGCGAATGGAATGGATGTCCAGGCGTCTGGGTTACCAGGGGCAGATGGCCGCAGCGCTCTCGTTTCCGACCGGCTCCACCCGGGACTTCGCCGGGATAATGGCCAGGATTTATCAGCGAACCTTGATCTCCGAGGAAGTATCGGCGATCATGCTCGACTTTCTAGACTGGCCGATGGATGATCCTGAAACGAGGGAATCGTTTCGTCTGTTTGCAAAGAAGGGTGGTTTCATACCAGGCATTTTCACATCGGTCTACATCGTGGCCCCCAAACCCGGCGCCAGCGGATCCGATCCACCGGTGAGTATTCTCGCGATGTTTCTGGAGGAAGTCCCATTCGACATGTTCACTGAATGGTCGACCACGGAGGCCAACAGGAAGCTCGAGATGCGCCTGCTTCTCGATCCGAACTTCAGAGAAGCGGCGCGGGATATCCTGGGTAAGTAGCGCGAGCATAACGCGATATAACCGCCTCTTATTCAGATGTAATCTGTTCGCAATGCTACCCTGCTTCGTGGCGTACGAGATCCGCTTCCCATGAACCGTCTCGCCGAGTCCAACAACCCGTACCTCCTCCAGCACGCCGACAACCCGGTAGACTGGTACCCTTGGGGCGATGAGGCTTTCGAAGCCGCGCGCGCGCAGGACAAGCCCATTTTTCTCTCTATTGGCTACGCGACGTGCCACTGGTGCCACGTGATGGAGCACGAGTCGTTCGAGGACGCAGCCGTCGCCGCGCTGATGAATGACGTTTTTATCAACATCAAGGTAGACCGCGAGGAGCGGCCCGATATCGACGGCGTGTATATGTCGGTAGCGCAGGCCATTACAGGGCGTGGCGGCTGGCCGCTCACCATTCTGATGACGCCCGATCGCAAGCCATTTTTCGCGGGTACGTACATCCCCAAAGAGAGCCGCTACGGACAGATTGGTATGCTTGAACTTATTCCACGCGTCGCCGGTAGCTGGCGGGATCAACGCGACGGCATCCTGTCTTCCGCTGAGGAAATCACGCAAGCTGTGCAGGGTAGTTTTTCAAGCCGGTCAGAAGGAGAGACGCTTGGTGAGGAGACGCTGGTCCGGGCCTACGAGCAACTCCACAGGCGCTACGACGCTGATCTTGGAGGATTCGGGACCGCGCCCAAGTTTCCGACGCCGCACAATTTGCTCTTTCTGCTTCGCTACTGGAATCGAACAGGCAGCGCGGAGGCCCTCGAAATGTTGGAATCCACATTACAGAGGATGCGGCGCGGCGGCATCTGGGATCATGTGGGCTATGGCTTCCACCGCTATTCGACGGACCGGCACTGGCTCTTGCCGCATTTCGAAAAGATGCTCTACGACCAGGCGCTCCTGGCGATGGCGTACACGGAAGCCTATCAGGCTACACGCGATCCGCAGTACCGGGAGTCAGCCGAGCTCATCTTTGCCTATATCGAGCGCGACATGACGGGCCCCGAAGGTGCCTTCTTCAGTGCCGAGGACGCCGATTCCATCAACCGTAAGGGCGAGAAAGAGGAGGGCGCGTTTTACGTGTGGAGCGACGCTGAATTGGCGGATGCGCTGGGAGACGGAGATGCGGAGTTCGCGCGACAGGTTTTTGGGACCATGCCAGGAGGCAATTTTTCTGACCAGGCGACGGGCCAGCCCACCGGCGACAACGTGCTCCATCTCTCCACAGCGCCGGCGGCGAAAGGCGACCGGCTTGAATCCATCCGGCAGCGGCTGTTTGAGGTACGCTCAGATCGACCTCGTCCGCTTCTCGACGACAAGATTCTCTCCGACTGGAACGGTCTGATGATCGCCGCGCTCTCGAAAGCGGCCGCGGCTTTTGGCGTGCCGAAATATGCCGAGCGCGCGGCGAAGGCCGCCGATTTTCTGTTGTCAAACCTGCGGACGGATGATGGAGCCCTGCTCCATCGCTACCGCAACGGCAACGCGGGCATCAGAGCCAATCTCGACGACTACGCCTTCCTGACGTGGGGTCTTTTCGAACTCTACGAAGCCACGTTCGACGAACGCTACCTGGGCGAAGCCCTTGCTCTGCACCGCACGATGAACGAACGGTTTGCGGACGAGCAGGGAGGCGGCTACTTCTTTACTGCGGACGGCGCCGAAGAGCTGCTCTTCCGCCAGAAGGAGTTCTACGATGGTGCCATTCCGTCGGGTAATTCGGTGGCTATGCTCAACGGCCTTCGCTTGAGCCGCGTGACAGGGGACCTCGATCTGGAGCGTACAGCCGATGGCGTCGGTTCATCCCTGGCGGAGCTGAACACGCATCCTTCCGCCCACGCGTTTCTGATGACGGCGGCTGACTTTGCCGTCGGCCCGTCGCTGGAGGTTGTTGTCGCGGGAGAACGAAGCGCAGACGATACACACGCTTTGTTGAATGCCTTCCGCGCCCTTTACGCTCCAAACGCGGTGGTGCTGCTCCGGACGCCCGGATCTGGTCAGGCATCTCTCGCCGCCATCGCGCCGTTCACAGAATTCCAGGTTGCTCAAAGTGGGCGCGCAACCGCCTACGTCTGCGAGCGGCAAACCTGCCAGGCACCGACCCACGATGCCGCCGAGATGACGCGGCAGATTCGGGGCGAGCAATAGCGGTTCGCTGTAAACGAGGAGCTTTGTCTTCCCGAACGCAGTGAGGGATCCCCCAAACTCCAAACGGTGATGAGGCAACGTGGCTTCTTTCCCGATCAGTACGGAAAGACTGTTGCTTTGTACCTCGAGATGAGAGCGAGGGTGGGAGAAGCTACTCCGTGTCCAACTGCACGCTTCCGCTGTGTGTGGAAACCGAAAGCGAGGGGCCGCCGGATCCGATGGTGCCCTGCGTTCGCCGATCTCGTCGCGATCCGCGGAATTCAAGATCACCATCGATTTCGACATCGGGACTTTCGAGATCGACATCGAAGCCTGCGCCTCGGGGAATGTGCAGCGTGACGGCCCCACTCGCCGTTGAAATAGCCGCCGCGTCAGCGAGGCCAAGCGTGACGTCGCCGGAGGCCGTACTGGCGTTGACCTGCCCCATGAGCCGCTCGATAGTCACGTCGCCGGACGCCGAGTTCACCTCCACCAGATCGGCTTCGATTGACTGGACGAGAATGTCGCCCGACGCCACGTTCAGTTCAGCACTGGGGCCAATGACCTGCTGGATCTCGATGTCTCCGGACGCCGTGGAAATAGATACCCAGCCATCGAGGCGATTGGCAATCACATCCCCGGACGCTGCCTGGATAGTAATCGAAGGGCCCTGAACCGTTTCGATGTTGACGTCGCCGGATGCGGTTGTGAGGTTGAGGGTGCCGACCAGGTCTTCCAGAAGGATGTCGCCGGACGCCATGGAGACCTCCGCGTTGAAGCGAGCTGGGATGGTCACCTCCACGGTAAATCCGGCCTGAACGTGGCCGCTCCGGCGATTGCGTTCGGGATTCGAACGAACGAGCAGGGTGCCGTCGTCGTAATCAACTTCGAAACGCTGTCGTGTGAACTCCTCTGCGGCGTCACGGCCATTGCCTAGAATCATGATGCGAGCCTGCGTGGCGCTCGCTCCTTTCCGCACGACGAGGTCGGCAGATGCGAGTTCCACCCGCAGCATCTCGCCACTCGAGACGGTAAACGACCGATCCAGGAACACCTCGTCGCTTGACGATCGGGAAGCTTGTTGAGGCTTTCGTGTGTCGTGGTCGGCCCCGAATGCCGGGCCGTTCAACTCAACCTCAATGTGGTCATGGTCGGCCTGTACCATTTTCGGACCGAGCAGGGCGACCACACAAAAAGCAAGGACGACGAGGGCGATGCGCTGGAATGCGGTGCGGGTGATGGGCATGGGGTTCGGGCGAAGAAGGGTGGATGCGGGAAGTGACTAGCGAATCTCGACGCGGAGCTGGTCCCGAACGTGACGGGCTTGGCGGGCGAAGCCGCGAGCCTCATCTTCAAACCTTTCGGCCTCCTCGGAGAGATCGCAAACGCCGTTGTGCATCTGGATTCCTTCCTCGGCCATTTGCCGGGCTTCAAAGGCCAGCGCACGGGCTTCGTCGGCAAGCTCGCGCTGCTCGTCGGCATAAACCCCGACGTCCAGATGGCGCATGACGAAGTCGTGATCGTGATTGTGCCCAAAGATGTTTTCCGCGAAAGCCATTACACGCTGCCCAGCGATCGCGGCGAGCAGCACGACGATTGTCACAAGGGCGAAGCGCTGAAAAGTATCCTTGGTCATGGTAGTCACCGGAAGTCGCTGCGGAATCGTCTCGGGGAGCTACGGGAGCAAACCCCGACGGGTTACGGGCCAAACGGAATGGAGGTGCTAAATATTTCGCACCAATAGACGGTGTGATAGACTTCGGCTGTCAGCAGCCTGTTACGTCTCTACCTTCGACCGTCGCCACTCTCTGCGCCCACTCAATCCTCTATGAAAGCGCGTCTCCTGGCCTTCTGGGATGACCTCCTGTCCAGCTACTGGTTCATCCCGTCGCTCATGACGATCGGGGCGGTGGTGCTCTCGTTCGTCACCACCAAGGTTGATGGCGTGGTCGGGTCTGACTGGATCGACAACATCTCGTGGCTCTATGCCAACAAGCCGAACGGCGCGCGCGTGCTTCTCTCTACCATCGCGGGCTCGATGATTGGCGTAGCAGGCGTCACGTTCTCGATCACAATCGTGGCGGTCGTCTATGCGAGCGGCCAGTACGGGCCGAGGCTGCTGACCAACTTCATGCGCGACCAGGGCAACCAGGTTACGCTCGGCACCTTCATCGCCACGTTTCTCTATAGCCTCCTCGTGCTCCGCACCATCCGGGCCGCCGACGAGGGCTACGGCGGCGAGAATCCGGCTGGCGACCTCGTGGGCCCATTTGTTCCCCACATCGCCATCGTCACGGCCCTTGTTTT
Organism: Rubricoccaceae bacterium; assembly: GCA_041748175.1. GTDB lineage: Bacteria > Bacteroidota > Rhodothermia > Rhodothermales > Rubricoccaceae > JAHEJB01. The sequence continues at coordinate 37,263 of JBGTDU010000058.1, read as the reverse complement.
CGCGCTCGCCAGCATCGCCGTGCTGATCTTTTTTATCCACCACATTCCCGAGAGCATTCACGTCTCGAACGTGACGGCGGGCATTGGGAAAGAGCTTCAGCACAAAATCGACACCGTCTTCCCGGAGCGTATCGGCGTCGCCGATCCCGGCGACGAAGCTCGGGAGAGCGAGGAAATCCTCACGGGAATGCCTGCGGACTTTGGCGACGAGGCCGAGCCGATCACCGCCAACAGCGCGGGCTATCTCCAGGGCATCGACGCGGATGCGCTCATGCATCTCGCAACGAGCCACGACCTCCTGCTTCGTGTGCGCTACCGGCCCGGAGATTTTGTGAGCGAGGGCGACACGCTGCTCCACGCCTGGCCCCTGGAGCGCGTAACAGAAGAGAGCTCCTCGAAGCTCCGGATGGCGTTTGCGTGGGGAAATCAGCGGACGGCGCGGCAGGACGTGCGATTCCTCATCAACGAACTCGTCGAGATTGCCGCGCGAGCCCTGTCGCCCGGTATCAACGATCCGTTCACCGCGATGGGTTGTATGGATTGGCTCGGAGCCGCCTTGAAGCGGCTCGCTGATCGCGACATTCCCTCCGCGTTCCGGCACGACGAGGAGGGGCGGCTCCGGGTTGTCGCTCAGCCGACATCCTACGAGGAGTTCGTCGCTCACGTCTTCTCCCAGCTGCGGCCCTACGTCGCCGCCGACCGGAACGCCTCGCTGCACGCGCTGAAGGTGATGGGGGAGGTGGGCAGCCGCGTCGAAAAGCACGAAGGCATGGCCGAACTACGTCGGCAGGCCGACGCGCTGCTCGACGGGGCCGAATCCGTGCTCGCTATGGAGGCCGACAAGGTGGCAATCCGCGACAGGCACGGCGACCTGCTGCGCCTGCTCAGCGGGGAGGTCAGCTTCGAGCAGCTCGCCGCAGAAACTACGTGGGCGGGCGGGACGGCGTGAAGGCGCTGGGCATTGCGCGGTAGACGGACCAGAGGACGGTGGACAGAGGACGGAGGACGGTGGACGGAGGACGGTGGACGGAGGACGGTGGACAGAGGACGGTGGACGGTGGACGGTGGACGGAATTTCTCGTCCGATATCCGATATCCGATATCCAATTTCCGATATCCAATATCCCATGCACCATTCCCCGTTTCATTCGGTTGCAACGTCGGCGCGTTGCGCGCGCGGCTTCGGCGGATGGTCTCCTGCCGGCCAGCCCTCGCGCTGCTTCGTCCGGTCGCCGTCCGTCTGCTCCGTCTGGTCGTGGAAGAGGATGACCTGCGTCGGAAAGGGAAGATCGACGCCTGCGCCTGCGAGCGTGTCATTGAGCTTGCGCAGCACCTCGTCGCGGAGCTTCACGACATTCGAGCGCCTGGCGTCTGTCCACCAGCGCACACGCAAGTTTACCGAGGACTCGCCGAGCGTCCACGTCAGCACATCCGGCGCTGGATCCTCCAGCACACCCTCAATGCCGTTCATCGTCTCCATGATAATTCCCTTGGCCCGCTCGATGTCATCGCCGTATCCGATCCCCACGTCGTACTCGCTGCGAACCATGTCGTAGGCGGTGATGACGGTGACGGGTTCGGTGTAGATCTTCGAGTTTGGGATGATTACCCGCTTGCCGTCGTAGGTGCGGATGAAGGTGGCGCGGGTCTCGATGGATTCCACCGTGCCCGTGTACTCGCCCGAGGTGATCTCGTCTCCGCTCCGAAACGGTTCGCGGAGCAGGAGCAGAATGCCAGCGAGCAGATTCTGGAAAATGTCCTGGAACGCGAAGCCGATAGCGATGCCGCCGATGCCGAGGCCGGAAATCAGCGTCCCGGCCGTGACAGCCGGGAAGATGACCGCGATGGCTATGAAGACGCCGATGAGCAGAACGCCGGTATAGGCCAGCCGCCCAAGGACGATCCCGATATTGGAATCCTTCGGCCCCGGCGTAACGCGGTGGATGACGGATCGGATTCCTTTTCCGATGAGCCAGAACACGACGAAGATGACGAGGGCAATCCCCAACTTGGGCAGCGCTTCGAAGAAGCCGTTCGCCATGTTGGTCAGGGTCGAAACGGCCTGGTCGGCAGGGGCGATGTCAGAAAGGCCGGTTGTAGTGTCGGCGGATTGCAGCAGCATGGGCGTGCGGATTATGGGGAAGACCGAGAAGATAGGAGATCCCACGGGCGGGCTGAATCCACAGACGACGCACGGACCTGCCCGAACGACACCGCGCTGGCGACGTAGTTTCCCGCCGCTCAAGCCTGCATTTTGTCATCCTGAGCGAAGCCCATCCCGACTTGTCGGGATGGGCGCAGTCGAAGGATCTAGTTGAACCTGCCTTCGAGCGAGTCTGGGGCTAGATCCTTCGGTTCCGCTTCGCTCCACTCAGGATGACAACGTTGAAGGTTTCCAGTCAATCTGCAATCCATGGTCACGTAGAACACCGCATTGCCTACTATCCCCCAAACATCCGCCGCCACCCGCCAGGCCTTCCTCGACTTCTTCCGCGAGAAGGGCCACGAGATCGTGCCGAGTGCCTCGCTCGTGCCGCACGACGACCCCACGCTGATGTTCACCAACGCGGGGATGAACCAGTTCAAGGACGTCTTCCTCGGCACCGGCAGCCGCCCGTACAACCGCGCCGCCGACACGCAGAAGTGCCTCCGCGTCTCGGGCAAACACAACGACCTCGAAGAAGTGGGCGTGGACACGTACCACCACACCTTTTTCGAGATGCTGGGCAACTGGTCGTTCGGCGAGTACTTCAAGAAGGAAGCCATCGCGTGGGCATGGGAGCTGCTTGTGGACCGCTGGGGCCTCGACCCGAATCGGCTCTACGCCACGGTACACGAGGGCGATGACAAGCTGGGCCTCGACGCCGATAACGAGGCCGCCGATCTCTGGAAGTCGGAAACCAGCATCCCGCACGACCACATTCTGTTCTGCGGCTCGAAGGACAACTTCTGGATGATGGGCGAGACGGGGCCGTGCGGGCCGTGCTCGGAAATCCACATCGACCTGCGGCCCGACGAGGAGCGCGCGAAGGTGGACGGTAAGACGCTTGTCAATGCCGAGGACCCGAAGGTGATGGAGATCTGGAACCTGGTGTTTATCCAGTACAACGCCGTTCGGGAGAAAGGGAGAAAGGGGGAGAGGGGGAGAGGGGTGACGTCGATCCGAAATCCGAAATCCTAAATCCGAAATCGGTAGAAGACTCGGAAAGAGAGGCAGAGACCCGAATCACTCTGGAGCCCCTCCCGCAGAAGCACGTGGACACCGGGATGGGGTTCGAGCGGATCTGCGCGGTGCTTCAAGGCAAATCGTCCAACTACGACACGGATGTCTTCACGCCGATCCTCTCGGCCATCGCGGAACGGTCGACTGAGGTGAAGTCCTATGAGGCTGCCGATGAGAAGGAGCAGATTGCGATGCGTGTCGTGGCGGACCACATGCGGACGCTCGCATTTGCCATTGCCGACGGGGCGCAGCCGGGAAATACAGGAGCGGGCTACGTCATCCGCCGGATTCTGCGCCGCGCCGTCCGCTACGGCTACCAGACGCTCGGCTTCCGCGAGCCGTTCATGGCGGACCTCGTGGGCACGCTGATCGAGGTGATGGGGGAGGCCTTCCCCGAGCTGGACAAGAACCGCGACTTCATTGAGCGTGTGATTCGTGCTGAGGAGGAGGGATTTTTGAGGACGTTGGAGCCGGGAGTAGACTTCTTCAATCGTTTCGTTGACTACATCAAACGATTCATTGCGATAAAGAAGGAAGATCCTCTCGCCGATGCGCCTAGTGCGGCTAACATGCAGAGAGATGAATCTGCAAGACAGAAGTACCGTGAGATCAGCGAGGCGAATGCCCGCCGAACTGCTGCATTTCAGGCCACGCATGCGGACCTACTATCTGAGATAAAGTCTGATCGAGTCGTGATGCGTGTTCTCGAAGTATCGTATCCGGGCGTGATGAATCCGTGGTTACGAACTGAGCGAACGATCGTCCGTGGCTATCTCCCGGGCGAGATAGTTTTTGTCCTGCACGACACCTACGGCTTCCCGTCCGACCTCACCGCCCTCATGGCCCGCGAGCAGGGTCTGAGCGTCGACATGGAGCGCTTCGAGGAGTTGATGGACGAACAGCGCAACCGCGCCCGGGCCGCTGGAAATTTCAAGAGCGACTACGAGACAGGCTTCGACGACCTGTGGCAGGTACTTGATGTTGGCCAAGTGAAAGAGACTGCGGAAGAGCAACTAATGGCCGAATCGATAACGAAATTTGTTGGATACGACACGTTGGTTGTTGAAGAGGCGCCTGTCTACGCGGTTCGATCTATGGAGTATGGCACGTATCAGGTTGTTCTAAAGGAGACACCTTTCTACGCAGAGAGCGGAGGACAGGTCAGCGATTCGGGTTGGTTGACGTTCGGTGACGAGCGGGTTGAAGTAATTGATACCCACCGCTTTATGGCCCACATCGTTCACACTCTCGAGCGTATTCCCAGGAATAAACCAGACGTCGGTTCTGCTGTTCGAGCAGAAGTCGACACCGAGCGCCGTTTCCGCATCATGCGGCATCACACGGCCACGCATATCCTGCACGCCGCGTTGCGCGAGACGCTCGGCGCGCACGTCCAGCAGAAGGGCTCGCTCGTCGCGCCCGACCGCCTGCGGTTCGACTTCTCGCACTTCGAGCGCGTCACCGACGACGAGCAGAAGCAGATCGAGCGGCGGGTGAACGAAATCGTGTTACGCAATCTCACATTTGGCGACGAGCGCTCCGTCCCCATCGACGAAGCCCGCGAACGTGGCGCGATGATGCTCTTCGGCGAGAAGTACGGCGACCTCGTTCGCGTGGTGACGTTCGAAGGCGCGGGGTTCTCTTCTATCGAACTCTGCGGTGGCACGCACGTGCAGGCAACGGGCGAGGTGGGCCTTTTCAAGCTCACCAGCGAGGGCTCCGTAGCCAGCGGCATCCGCCGCGTGGAAGCCGTGGCGGGCGAAAAGGCCCTCGAATGGCTGGACGCGCAGATGTCCGAACTCGACGCCACGCGGGGACTTTTCAAGCAACTCCCGGACGGCCTTTCATCCGCCGTGGTCGGCCTGCAGGAGCAGACGAAATCGCTGGAGAAGGAACTGGCGGCGTTCAAACAAGGGGCTGCATCCGCTGGGTTAGACGAGCTCATCGCCGAAGCCCAGGACGTGAACGGTATCCGCTTGATCACCGGCGAAATCCCCGGCGCGGACATGAGAACCCTCAGCGATCTCGGTGAGCAAATCCGCGAACAACTGCAGGAGAACACGGTCGCCGTTCTCGGCAGCGCCAACCTGGAGGAAGGCAAGGCCTACCTCGTCGCTTCGGTAACGGATGATCTTGTTAAAAACGGAATTCAGGCCGGGAAGATCGTCGGCGCACTGGCGAAGATCGTCGGTGGAGGAGGAGGCGGGCGCCCGCATCTTGCAACGGCAGGTGGGAAGCAACCGGAACACTTGGCCGAGGCGTTGGCTGCGGCATCGACGCATCTCCCGTAGCGACGTTGCATGCAACGTCATTTCGGGATGTCTTCGATCCCGAAGATCCTATATTGTCGTGTGGGGACATGCCTGCGCCAGTGCGAGGCGGTCCTTGGAAATGCTCATTACCCATCCCGACCCACCATGAAAAATCTCATACTGCTCCTCAGCATACTGGTCCTTGCATCAGCAACGGCGGTAGCCCAGAAGCCCGTAGAACGCTCCGCGCTGGAGATTGGTAATGATTACCTCGAAGCGACGGTCGCGCAAGGGGACCGATTCGTCAGCGCGGTTGACGGAACGCCGCGTCAGCTTGCCTTCCTCGATTACGCTGTAACGCCGGGCACACCTGAGGAAATGGCCCGCCAGTTCCTGGAAGGCCAGGCCTCTACACTGCGCATGGATGCGTCGGCGTTAACGTATCTGACGACCCGCACCAGCCTCGCAGGTCACACCGTCAGTTTTATTCAGACGGTTGGCGACGTACCTGTCCATCATTCGGAAACGATCGTCAACATCGACAATCAGAATCGCGTTCAGCTTGTGTTCAACGGATTCAACGCCGACGTTTCCGCAGACACGTCGCCCACGTTGGATGAAGCGACCGCGCGCCAACTCACGCACGACTATTTGTCGATTGAGGGCACCATCCATTACGATAAGACTGACCTGATCGTCTACGCGATGGAGGACGAGGCGCGACTCGCCTGGAAGGTTCGTGTAGAAGCAGAATCCCCGTTGGGTGACTGGGAAGCCATGGTAGATGCGCAGTCCGGCGAATTTCTTCGCGTTGCGAATCGACAATTCTACCACGGAGACGACGATGAGGACGACGACAAAGAGCCCGTATCGCTTGCCCCAACTGCTGCGTCACATATGCGGATGATGCGTGTCGATGGTACGGCATTCACTTTTGATCCAGATCCGCTTGCGCCCAACGGGGCAATTTATGGGCAACCAGGCTACGTAGACGGCAGCGACGCCAACACCCCGCAGCTTGAAGCCGCCCGTGTCGCCGTCACCCTTTTAGATATCACGTTGGATGCAGGAATGCACAGCCTGGCAGGCCCTTGGGCCGAGCTTGTTGATTGGGCGGCGCCGTTCACAACAGATCATACGCAGGTCTCCTCCGATTTCAGTGCGACGCGCGACGCGGCTGTATTTGAAGCGGCAATGACCTACTGGCAGATCGACAACTTTATGAGGTACATCAATAACGACCTCGGAATTGCCGTTCAACCGTCGGCCTACACAACCGGCGTGCGCTATGACCCGGATGGGTTCTCGGGCGCGGACAACTCATCCTATTCTTCGGGCACGCAACGTCTCCAATTTGGCGCAGGTGGCGTGGACGACGATGAAGATGCGGACGTGATCATCCACGAGCTCGGGCATGGCTTGCACGATTGGCTCGCCGTTGGCCTATCGAATGGGGAGGGCCTGAGCGAAGGGTTCGGTGACTACGTTGCTGTTTCTTACTCCAGGAGCCTCGGATTCTGGGCTCCCGCCGATCCGCAATACAACTGGGTCTTCAAGTGGGACGGGCATAATCCGTTTTGGCCAGGCCGGATTTGCAATTACGCGGCGGACTATCCGACAGGAGGTGTCCCACACGAGCGTGGTCAGCACTGGTGTACGTCCAACATGAAAATCTGGGACGACATCGGCCAGGAAGAGACCGATACGGCTGTGATGGAAGGACTGATTATGACGGGCCCGAGCACGACACAGCCCCAAGCTGCGCAGGCGGTTTTGCAGGCGGCAGCGAACATGGGCTATTCAAATGCGGACCTGAACACCATGCTGACTCATTATGTGGATCAGGGGTACAACGTCGTGATCCCCGTGGCGAGCGAGGCCGGCCCGCAGGACCAGCAGCCCAATGGCTTCGACCTCACGGCGGCCTATCCGAACCCGTTCAACCCGGCGGCGAATTTCACGCTTCGTGTCGCGGAAGCCCAGCACGTCGACATCGCCCTGTATGATGCGCTTGGACGCCACGTCCAGACGATCTTTGCGGGTCAGATGGCAGCAGGCGAGCGCCGGGTTTTCTCGATTGACGCGAGCAATCTGCCCAGCGGGCTGTATGTCTACCGGGCCATCGGTGAAGGCGTCGCTGAGTCGCGCAGTGTCGTTTTGACGAAGTAGGCTCAATGTCATCCCGAACGAAGTGAGGGATCTCCCGCGCCTCGTCCATTGACGGGGCTTGGGAGATCCCTCCTTCCTGCGGTCGTCGGGATGACACGGATGTTTGAGGGCGTGGGCTTCTGGTCGCCCCTCCGCTTCAGTTGGCCGCGCGCGTCAGCGGCAGGCTTACGAGGTTGGCAAACAACCGCCAGGCCCCTGGGTTGAGCGCTTCCAACTGCCGATACCATCCGAGCGACGAGTAGAGGTAGGTGCCTTCGCCGAAGTCGGCAAGCAGGAGGCCTCCACGCAGCGGCTCCTCGCCAGGATCGTTCGTGGCTACGAGTTCCTGGTAGTGCTCGTCGTATTCGCCGGGGAAGTAGAGGCCCCGTTCCTGAACCCAGCCGTTCCAGTCGTCCGCGATTACAGCATGGGGTGATCGGAAGAGGACGTGATCGGGTTGAAGGACTTCCACCGGGGCGTCCTCGCGGGTTACGCGGTCGCGACCGAGGCGAAGCGGATACGGTGCCCAGCCCTCTTCCGGAACGTCCACAACATCGACATCGAAGAAGCCGCCCGATTGGCCAGGGTTCCACTCGAATGTTTTGTGGTAACCGACCACCAGATGCCCACCGCGCCGGACCCATTCGAGGAGCCGCTGGTTGTGCTCGCGCAAATCCGGCCGAACGAGGTAGGCGCGAATGTCCAGGACGATGGTATCGAATTGACTGAAGTCGCTGGTGGCGAGTGCTGTCGAATCGAGAACCGTAACCTCCGCGCCCATCGCGCGGAGTGCGTTCTCCGTGATGCCGTCGTACGAGCGTACGAACCCAACACGGAGACCTTCGGCGACGCGAATATCTGGCAATACCGCCGCAGGGCGCGTGACAACGTAAGACCGCGAAGGCGCACTCGTCGGACTTGCCGATGCCTCTATCGTAATGACGTATCGCCCGGGCCGTTCTCCCACATTCACGTGGAGTACAGCCGTGGTATCGGACGGAGACAACGTCACGGTCTCTCCCGAAAAAGCTTCAACAAGTCCACGCTCGCGCCTTGGGAAAATTCGGATCTGGACCTGTTCGGCCGCCGGATCGAATGTGGTCACCTGCACGAGAATCTCGTTCCCGCCGGGCACAAGGCGGATCGGCGCGGGGTCGAGATCGACCACAACGGGCGGAGCTACCTCGAGCGGCAGGTACATCCCACCATATCCCAGAACAAGAAACACGGGCGGTCCGGTTGAGCTTCGATCATATTGAGACCGGTACGTCGGAAGAGTGAGATGAGCGTTGTCTGGAATCCGAAATGGTGTAGAGGCACCATCTTCGCGCCGGATTCCAAGTTGGGTTTTGATGGCGCCGGACAGATAGACGACCGTTTCTGGCCCGGCGCTATATCCCCCGATCATCTCTTGCTCCTGCTGTAGCGGACCTCCAATCGAGTCGGCCCGCGAAAGTAGAGCCTGCTGGCCAGGAACGACGGTCAATGGTCTCACATCGAAACTTGGAGGATCAAACATGAATCCCCGCCCGCTGGCCACGAAGTATTCAGCTCCGGCGCGGCGAGCATAGGCGTTCCTTTCGAGCCCAATAGCCAAATCCCGGCTTCCTTGTGGTATGTCGGCGACACTATCAGCAGAGCGAAGCAATGTGAAGTAGGTCGTATCCGCTCGGAAGCGCGGCGCGAACTTGTCGAATCCCTGCGAGAAGTGTTGGCCCGCTGCGCGTACCGCTATCTCCGTACAATCCTCCTGCGACGGAAGAGGAGGTGCGGGACAGGGATCCCCAACCGGAACGGCCACATCGGGGCCATCCGGCTGCCGCCATTGCCGAAGGAAGAGCCGCTTCGGTTGCCAGAGATCCACACCGTTTTCCTCCAGCTGCTCGGGATGAAAGGCCTGATCGGCCGCGAGCGCGAACGCATCGTACGCGGTGATTCCTACCACCTGATGATGCCCGTGCTGGGTGTTCGGGCCGACGGTTAACGTGTCGTGGTTGGTGAAAATGACATCGGGCTTGAGCTTGCGGATGAGATAGACAAGTCGGGCGGTCACCTGGTCACGCCCTTCCTCCACACCCACGATCGGATCGTCCGTATCCCAGAAGCCCCGGCGGTTTCGGCTCCACTCGGCGAAGGTCTCGTCCGCGCTCTTGGAGTACCCGAAATCGTAGAAGTTGAGGAAGAAGACCTGCGTGCCAAGAATGCGCGCGGCGGCTTCCGTTTCTGCTGTTCGGATGGCGCCGAGGCGTTCGTAGAGCTCCGGCCCCGCTTCGTTCTGTCCGCCTTCACCTCGCGTGTAGATAACCGAGTAGGCCACCGCGTTTTCGTGATGGCGGTAGTACGCGAGCGTATTGCCGTCCTCATCATCGGGGTGGGCGGCGAGGTTCATCACCACGAGTGGGCGGGGTTGGGTCTCCCGCAAAAAGAGCGTGTTTGGTAGTTCATCCTGGGCACCAGCGACCAAAGGGAAAAGAACGAGGAGGAAAAGGGCGCGAATCATGTGGCGAGGTTTCGTGATGGGCGTCGTACGTGCGATGGGGAAGTCCGATCCTACGCGGCTAACTTCACCAGGCGAAATCCAGTCCGGCCCCTCACCCCGGCCCTCTCCCCGGAAGGGAGAGGGGGAAATTGTTCGGCACGACCTCAACCATCCGAAGCCCGAAATCCGAAATCCCGAAATCCGAAATCCCCAAATCCGAAATCGAATGACCAAAGCCGACCGCGAATTCCTGTTTGAACTCTTGAACACCCCAAGCCCGACGGGTTTCGAAGCGCCAGGCCAGCGTGTGTGGGCGGGGTACGTGAAATCCCACGCCGACTCGGTGCAGTCGGATGCATACGGCAATGTGTGGGCCACGCTCGAAGGGGCCGATGCCGAGGCGCCATCCATCATGCTCGAAGCCCACGCCGACGAGATCGGATTCATGGTGAAATACATCACCACAGACGGCTTTCTCCATGTTGATCGTATCGGTGGCTCCGATCATGCCATCGCGCGTGGTAAACGTGTAGTTCTGCTCGGCGACGACAGGCCGGTAAAGGGTGTGGTTGGGAACACGGCCATTCATCTTCGGCCCCGAGAAGGCGACGAGAAGGCGCCCAAGCTGGAAGAGCTGTTCATCGACATCGGCGCGAACACGAAGGAGGAGGTTGCTGCTCGGGGTCTCCGCGTTGGGCATCCGGCTGTGTACGCCGAGTCAGTGGAGGAGCTGACGGAGAAGCGGCTAATCGGCCGGGCGCTTGATAACCGACTCGGCGGTTTCGTCATCGCTCAGGTGATGAAGAAGCTCGCCAAGGGCAAACGTCCGGCATCGACGGTTCACGCCGTCAACGCGGTTCAGGAGGAGATTGGCGGCAACGGCGCGCGGATGGTGGCGTATCGCCTGGAGCCCGACCTCGCTCTCGTCCTCGACGTAACCCATGCAACCGACTCGCCGGGCATTGAAAAGAGCAAGTTTGGGGAGGTCAAACTCGGCGGCGGTCCCTCCATCACGCACGGTTCCGTCAATCATCCGAAAATGGTTGAGCGCCTGATGGACGTGGCGAAGACGGCCAAGATTCCGCTCCAGCATGAATCCAGCAGCCGGTTCTCGGGCACCGACACCGATGTCATCTTCCTTTCAAAGTCAGGCATTCCCAGTGCTCTGACGTCCATCCCCATGCGCTACATGCACTCCACCATCGAGACCGTCGACCTCGACGACGTGGAACACATGATCAAGCTGATGACCGGCTTCGTACGATCTGTTACATCGAAGGACTCGTTCGCTGCTGCTATCCTGTAGCTGTTATTGATTCTTAACGGCAACATCCCTAACATGGAGCCCATTCCTAAACCGGACGATTCCATGCGACTTCGCATCGCGCTCTTGCTCTTCACCCTCATCCTGATCGGCAGCATTCCTGCGTGCAACTGTGGTGGCCCCTACATCACCTCGCCTGAAGCCGATGCGACGGCAACGGATATAGCGCCACGGACGGTCGAGTAAGCCTCGTTTCACACGTTTTCCCCGGCTCGATCTGGCGCGCGCCGCTGGATTGAGCGTAGGTTTCTGCTCTACCGCCAACGTAGCTCAGTTGGTAGAGCAGTTCATTCGTAATGAACAGGTCACCGGTTCGAGTCCGGTCGTTGGCTCAGATTTTGGCGGCTCATTTGGACGAGAGCGGTGAAATCAATACCAAAGATCCATGCATTCTAGAGAAGCAGAGGCTGTAAAATCGCGAGTGCGCCGCCGCGGTGGTATCAGGCTGGGCTACCAACGAAAGATGTATAAATCGGTGTATCATGGAGGATCAGGACGTACGGTCTCGACGGGGGCATTGTGCTAAGGTGGCGTTCCAAAAAACTTAAGCCGGGCGCTGACTTAAGGCAGGCCGATCTGGGTGGGGCGAACCTGAGTGGAGCGTTTCTTACAGGCGCTAATTTGTCCGGAGCATATCTTAGAGGTGCAAATCTGAGGGGGGCTTACATGACTGACGCCATTCTCAGTGGCTGCAATTTGACGGGGGCGAATCTTCGAGATGCAGACCTAAGCCGTGCCAATCTTGCAGAGGCGCACCTTCGCGATGCGGATCTGCGAGGTGCTCATCTAGTCGGAGCTAGAATGTCGGACGCCGATCTTAGCAATGCCAATCTCGAGGCTGCCAATCTGGCTTGGGCCGATTTGAATGGAGCATTCTTGAGGAATGCTAGTCTGCGCAAGACTACGCTAATCGAAGCCAACTTGCAGTCTTGCGACCTTCAAGGGGCTATGCTCCAAGGAACGATTTTGATGCGAGCGAACTTAGCGGAGGCATACTTGGGCGACGCGTCTATTCGGGATTCAGATTTGCGCGAGGCTAATCTATATTGGGTGAACTTTAAGGGGGCGGAATTATTTCATGTTGACCTGAGAGAAGCTGATCTGACCAGAGCAGAGTTCAATGATATTTGTGGCGTCATAGATGACAACAATTTCAAAAATGCATGGTGCACACCAAGCACGCAGTTTCCTGTAAACTTCAATTATACGTCTCATGGATGTATTCTAATAGATATGGAACTAGATGCGATCCTTTTGTGTAATGATGGTAAGCGCCGAGAGGCTTATCGGGACCATCTCAGCAACAACCAATGATCTCAATTGGCTGGAATAGATCGACAGCCTCCAAGACATATGGAAACGGCGTGCTGCGCCGGATCCCCGTGCCCACAACTGGGGCTCCATACTTTGTCCCGGTGGAACCGGTGGCTGCCACCGGGGTGTCTATTCGACCCCTCGGAGTGCCGAAGCGCATGCCCGAGACCTTCGTAGAGCCGTGGATCGTTGCTCCCACGCCTAAGCGACCCCCCGATCATGACTGCGTTCGATTATGATCTGATTGTCGACCGGGATCCGACCTGCGACGCCGACCTGGATAAACTCTTCGAAGCATTCGACCCCGCAGGATTTACGATCACGCCAGGAATTTCATCGGGCACCCCGTTGATTTCGTGCATTGCTGGCTCGGACGACCTCATGGCAGAGTCAAGTCCGCCTCTCGAGAGCATCATGCGACAAGCTATTTCCCTTGCGGAAGCGTGCGGATTTACCGTGGTGCGCGTCGAGGTGGCGCCGGAGGCACTAGCCGAGGCCGCGTAGGGGTCGACCATCTATCACTGGCTCGAGTCCGGTCGTTGGCTCAGTTCCCCGCCCGCTTGCCGACCGCGTTCGGAGTATTTTTGTAGGGTAAGCGCGGATAGGTCCGTCGAATAATGGGCGCTCTGGTCAACTTGCTTTTGAGTATTCAAGGTGGCGCAGCCATCGCAGGGTTGGCAGTGCTTCTTCTTCTGGAGTATGCCCATCCGTTCGTCGATCTTGTTAGGGGGTCTCGGCGCACGTGGACCGCGCACCTGGTCAGAAACCTGGCGCTCGCGGCGATCAACGGAATTGTCGTGGCGTTCGTCTTTGCCGGGCTCTGGGTGACGGCATCGGAATGGGCGGCGGCGAACAACCTCGGGCTGATGAACCTCATTGCGGCTTCTCGGGGAAAACCCTCCTGGTTGCATGCTATCGGTGCCATCATTTTGCTCGACGCATGGACGTACTCGTGGCATCGGCTCAATCACCGCATTCCATTTCTTTGGCGCTTCCACCGCGTCCATCATGCGGATGCCACGATGGACGTCACCACCGCCGGGCGATTCCATTTCGGCGAAATCGTCTTCTCGTCCGTCCTGCGAATTCCGTTGATCGTTCTCGTCGGCGTGTATGCGTGGGAGCTGATCCTCTACGAGACGATGATGTTTGCCGTCGTGCAGTTCCACCACGCCAACCTCGCCCTTCCACCGAGACTCGACCGCCTGCTCCGGCTGTTCATTGTCACGCCCGCGATGCACAAGGTGCATCACTCGCGCTTGCGCCCCGAGACCGACTCTAACTACAGCGCTTTTCTCTCCATCTGGGATCGTGTCTTCCGGAGTTTCCGTTTCCGTGCGAACCTCGACAAGATTGAGTTCGGCCAGGATGAGTTCGACACGCCGGAGGACAAGACATTGAAGGGACTGCTGCGAATGCCGCTTCGGTGAGGGCAGGGCGTGGCGTCCCCCGCGCTCAACTGGAATGATCGTGGATGATCCTCCAGCCCTGCTCGGTTCGTTCCCAGATTGTTGTGAACCAGCCCATGTTGTCGTCCAGCCCACCTCCGCTGAGAATGAAATGGCCGACGGCCATCGCGTGGTCGTCGCCGAGCATCGTCACGGTGAGCCGCTCAAACCTAAGCTGTTGCGCGGGCGCGCCGTTCTGGAAATAGGACCGTTCGAGAAGCTCTGCCGTCCGCTCGCGCCCGATTGCCGGGCCGCTACCCGTCATGAAAGCCGCCGAGTCCGCGTAGATCGCCACGTGGCCGTTGATGTCGGCGTTGTTCCATGCCTCGGCTGAACCCTGCATAGCGTCGGCGATGATGGTCTCGGGGGAGTCGGCCTGGGCAAATGCCGACTGAAGTGCAAGGGCAGCGACGATCAGGGAGAGATAAAGGAGGCGGGGCATGGAAAGCCAGGTTTGATTTCTTGGAGAAGCGCGGAAGCGGAAGGTAGGTCGAGCAATAGGATTTTCCTCGCGGCGTTCTCCCACCATCCCAAACCTTGATTTCCAATGTCCTCACCTGCTACTCGTTTAACATTGTTCATCGCCGCAACATTCGTTGCAAGCTTCTCCGTTGCCGTTCTAATTGCCCCGGCCACGCGGGCACAAGATGGCGGACAATCTGCCGAAATGCAGGCCATTCGGGCGGTCGAGGCAGTTCTCCATACCCAGGACAACGAGGCACGTCGCTCGTTCATTGAGGACCATCTCGAGCCCGACTACGTGGCGTCGATCGGTGAAGACGCGATGCTGGAGCACCTCGCAGATCTCAGCGCTATCGTTGCCAACGCCGACGGGCTGGACGTTGAGCGAACTCCAACCGGTGTGCGCATGAAGTACGGCGGCGTCACCTCTACGGATATCGGTGTTGAGTTTGTTGATGGGTCCGCTGGCCTCATTTCTTCCATCGCGATCCTTTCGCAGCGGATTGGCGGACCAGGCCCAGAAATAGAACGGCGCGTTCAGGCTGTCGAGGGCCTCGGGCGGGCATCCAGCGACGAAGCGCTGAAGGCGTTTGCCGAAGAGCACCTCGCACCGAATTTCAGAGCCTCGCTCAGGTCTGATCAACTCATGCAGCTCCTTCGCGATATACACGGCATTGCTGCGACGGCGGGCGGAATTTCAATCGAGGGTTCGCCGGAGGGCATCCGAGTCGGGTTCCGCGGCGCGCAGAATGCCGATGTACTCATTCAGATAGATGATCAGTCCCCGCATTTTATTACCAGTCTGAAGCTTGAAACGGACATCGAGGATGCCGAGGGCATGCAGGTCGAGCCGATTGGTTGGGGCAACCTCGAAGGTCGACTGGCTGAGGAAGAGGCCGCAGGCTTCGCTGGAGCGGTTCTGGTTTTGCGGGACGGCGACGTGGTTCTGGATCGTGGATTCGGATTGGCAAACCGAGCCGAGGACCTTCCCAACACAAGCGAAACCATATTCGACATCGGTTCCACGCCGATTGATTTTACGCGCGCAGCCGTGCTCAAACTTGTCGACACGGGTGCCCTTTCACTGGATGATCCGATCAGCCGCTACATCTCCGACACGCCAACCGACAAGGCAGGAATCACGATCGACCAATTGATGACGGGCCGCTCAGGATTGCCCAACTTCCACCACATCCCCGGTGTTGACGAAGATTACGATCTGTCCTACATCGACCGCGAGGAAGCGATTCGCCGCATGTTGAGTCAGCCGTTGCTCTTTGAACCCGGCACAGAGCAAGCCCACTCCCACTCCGCCTTTGGTCTGATGGCGGCAATCGTTGAACTCGTTTCCGGCGCGTCGTACGGCGACTTCCTGTCGGAGCAATTTTTCGAGCCTGCTGGAATGACACGCACGGGATTCTATGGCGATGTCGGTTTTTCAGAAGACGACTACGCTGTCGGCTACGGTTCGTCCAACGTTGGTCGGATCAATATTCCGCTATTCTGGGGCCCGGCCTCGTGGCTGGTGATGGGAAGCGGCGGGATGGTATCAAACCCCAGCGACCTCCGTCGTTTCGTTGAGTTTATCTGTGATGGAGGATTGTCGGAGGGGTCGAAGGAAACATTCTTCCTCAACCAGTTGCTCGCGGGAGGAACAGATCGAGGATTCTTCTGCATGTATTCCGATGTAGCGGAAACCACGTTTTTCCTATGCAGCAATAGCCACGAGCGCGAGGGAGACCACACGTTGGCGGTTGCGAGGGCGCTGGCGGAGATGGTGAGGGCTGGAGGGTAACGGCGGCGACGTACGGGCGTGATGCATCACGCCCGTACAGGACGAGAAATATCACGCCCGTTCAGGACGAAATATATCTCGTCCCTACAGGAGCATTGTTTCCTCAGCCAACTCCAGATCTAGTTGTGCTGCTGTCGGCATCGTTTCCTGAGTTCCAAAATTCGACGCCGTCACGCCCAGCAACCGCACCGGGTAATCGGGCACGTCGCGGCGGAGGAGGTGGATGGCCGTCTCCAGGATTTCGGATTCACTCTGAATCGACTCCGACACGGTAGTGCGGCGCGTCTTCGTGACGAACGCGTTGCTCTTGATCTTCAATGTGATGGTGCGTGCGTGGAGGTCGCGCTTGGCCATGTAGCGGGCTACTCGTTCGGCAAGGGGTTCGAGTCCGGCCTCCATTTCGTTGGCGTCGGTTAAATCGTCGAAGAAGGTGCGCTCGGCACCGACCGACTTGCGCTCGTAGTGGGTCTGCACGGGCCGCTCGTCGTTTCCGCGCGCCATGCGATAGAGCGCGCGCCCAAACTTGCCGAAGTGTTTTTCGAGGTACTCTTTTTCCCATAAGAGCAGGCTCGCGCCGTCTGTAATACCCAGTTCACGGAGACGCGGCGCGGTCTTCGCGCCAACGCCACGGAACCGTTCGATGGGCAGCGCGGCAAGGAAGGCCGCGGCGTTGTCCGGTCGCACGACCGTCAGTCCATCCGGTTTGTTGTGGTCTGACGCCACCTTGGCGAGGAACTTGTTGAACGAAACGCCTGCCGAGGCCGTCAGGCCTAACTCGCCTTTGATGTCGGCCCGGATGGCCTCTGCGATGCCCGTGGCGGTGGTTTTGTCGTCTACGGAGGCCGTCACATCCAGATAGGCTTCGTCGATGGAGACGGGTTCGATGAGGCTCGTGTACTTCTGGAAAATCTCGCGAACGGATTGGCTGGCCTCGCGGTAGGCATCAAAGCGCGGCTTCACAACAACGAGGTCGCGGCAGCGCTTCATCGCCGTTTTCATGGGCATCGCACTGTGAATGCCGAACGCGCGAGCCTCGTAACTCGCCGCGGCGACGACGCCGCGCTCAACCCCACCAACGGCGACCGGCCTACCCATCAACTCCGGATTGTCGCGCTGCTCCACCGAGGCAAAGAACGCGTCGAGGTCGATGTGGAGGATGCGGCGCATTGGTTTGCAGTCCCCTCACTCCGACCTCTCTCCAGACGAGTCGGGAAGGACGGGGCGTTCGATTCGGAGCGAAAGCTCAATCCTCGACGCGGGTCGAAATGATCCGCATCGAAAGCGTTTCGTCGCCACCTTCAGGCGTTGTGTAGTACTCCATCGTGTATGTCTCCCCGTCTGCCCACTGGACCATCTTGTGTACTTCGTTGGTGCCTGTCGTTGGGTTGAGTAAGTCGGATTCAACGACGAGTTTGCCGTCCTCAACCTGCCCTTCGAAGAGCATAATGCTGGTCCCGATATTGTCGACCCACGACAAGACGTATTTGCCCGACACCTTATCGTACCCAGTCGTCCCGCGGCCCTCGAAGGGCATCCCCATAAAATTGCCTGTGTGGACGCCCACCAAATATCGTCCGTCAAGATCCATAGAGAGTGAAGCCTCGCCGAGCGTTTGCACGGGTGGAGCATCCGGTGCCATCCACATGAAGGAGTGGTAGTACCAGTCCCCGACGAACGCCCGCAGAAATACATGGTGTTCATCGGGTGCTATCATCTCCATCATGGCAGCCATGTCGAATTCGTCTTGCGCCGAAGCCAGTGGGGCCACGAGGCAGAATGTTAGAAGAAGGAGGAGGGTGGTTCGCATGGTTCTTGAAAGTTGGTTATAGAGGAACGTAGTAAAAAGTGACTATTTCGCGCAAGCGCCTGGCTGATTGATGCGAGGCTGTTGAGGCCAAACCGGGGCCGTCGGGTCGCATGCTTCTGACGTGTCGCGAAAACGCCTCGGCGCCTCCGAGAGAGTTGACTTCATGAACGGCAGGGGTTGGCAGCGCGGGGAAGCTATTACTTGCCGGCCTGATTTCAGCTGCCGGAACCAAATGTGGATCGCAGGACAAACGTAGACGGAATCACCAGCATGGTAATTTGGGTCGAACTACGCGGGAACCCTGTTCCGGGGAGAAGCGAGTCGGGTGCTGTTTCCGAACGTCGTAATATCGTTCGTCAGGCCTAAACGGCCTTTCGAACCCGGCTCGACATCGAGGACCAGGATCGGCATCCTCTTCACCAATAACTGTGGGCCTTACAGCGCCAAAGTCCATTGCTAAATAGTTAGCCCGCGCATACCTTGCGTCGAGCCGATCGAAAGCGCGGCCGTACCATGGAAACTCTTCGCTCCGCATTGCGCCTGTTCGTTGTGCTCGGTTTAGGATTGAGCACCCAGAGCCTGCTGCTTTTGCAGACGGCGTTCGAGTTGCGCCGTGACTACATCGCGGAGCACCTTTGCGTCAACCGGGATCAGCCGGAGTTGAAGTGCAACGGCAAATGCTACCTTCGCGCGGTATCCGAGGGGCACGTTCACGGAGAGGACCACACCCACGGCGGCGTCAACCCTATCCCGGTCTCTGATCGGCAGGTCAATCTGCTTGAGTTGGCGCTGTCATTGGTATCGTTCGTTCCCGAGAAGCCCACCAATCATTCGAAGGGTGCCTCGCGGAGTCTTTATGTGACTTGGCACACATCCCTTCATGCCAGGAATACAGGATCTGAGGTGTTTCATCCGCCCCGCGCGGTGTAGCGCCGGACATCGCGTCCGGCATTGGTTGCGGGTCGCCTGAGTGGCTCGCGTGAATCGAGGTGTATGCGGCGTCGTGTCGCGTATGCCTCTTCGTGCTACACCCAAAATTCCGAATCGATCATGTCATCTCCTGTACTTGGGAGCGTAGGCGTCGGCCTGCTCCTGCTAGTTTTTTCTGCTGCCCATGCGCAGACGTACGTCGCCGAAGGTCGCGTACTCGACAGCCAAAGCAACGAGGCGCTCGTTGGCGTCAACGTTCTTGTCGAGGGGACGACCCTTGGCACCGTCACCGACAACGACGGTCGCTTTTTACTGACCGCTTCGGAGCGGTTTGAAACCCTTACTTTTTCCTACCTCGGATACCAGACGGCTACCGTGGTGGCGGGTGGGAGCCAGCCGATCGTGGTGCACCTCACAGCGGCGGTCAGTGACCTGCAGCCCGTCGTGGTCTCGGGAAGCCGCGTGGCCGAGTCGCGCACCGAGGTGCCAATGGCCATCGCGACGCTCACGGCGGCCGACCTCGACGCGACCAAGCCCGACCTGCTCGCGCAGGCGCTCAACCGCGTGCCGGGCGTCCACATGGTGGACCTCGGCAACGAGCAGCACGCCATGAGCATCCGACAGCCGTTCTCGCTCAAGCCGCTCTACCTCTACCTCGAAGACGGCATCCCCATCCGGCCCATCGGAATCTTCAACCACAACGCCCTCATCGAGATGAACCAGGCGGGGCTGGAGCGGATCGAGGTGGTGCGGGGTCCGGGTTCGGCGCTCTACGGTGCCGACGCCATTGGCGGTGCCGTCAACTTCATCACGGCACCGCCCACGTCTAAGCCCTCGGGCGGAGTGCGCCTGCGTGGCGGCGGCTATGGCTACGGCCGCGCCGACCTCCAGGCCGCGATGACGACTGGCCGCCTCGGCCTGGTGCTCGGCGGCTATGGCACGCGCCAGCGTGATGGTCGTCGGGAGCACTCCGACTACGACAAGCTCGCCGGCACCCTCCGTGCCGACTACGCGTTCGCGCCGAACACCCGCTTCACGGCGACGGCTGGTTATAACTACCTCGACACCGACACCGACGGTAGTCTGGACAGCCTCAACTTCTTCGGCCAGGGCTATTCGAGCCTCCAGACGTTCACCTACCGCAAGGTGGACGCCTTCCGCGGCGCGGCGCGCCTGGACCAGACGTGGAGCGCCCAGCAGCGCAGTCAGGTGGCGGTCTTCGTCCGCTCCAACAGCGTTGCCCAACTCCCGCATTATCGTCTCCGATCTCTGGCAGGGAGCGCGACGGACTACAGCGGCGAGATCAACGACAACGCCTTCCGTAGCGTGGGCATGACGGGGCAGCACGAGGCCTATCTCGGCACGCGCGTCCGCCTCGTGGCAGGTGGGACGGTGGACTTCAGCCCCGCCTCGTACGTTGCCGAGTACATCGCCGTCAGTCGCGACGCTGATTCTGAACGCTTCATCGACTTCACGCCGAGTGACTCGCTCCTCACCGACTATGACGTGGACCTCCTCAACACGGCCGCGTTCGCGCAGGTCGAGGTCGAGCCGATCCAGCGCCTCAAGCTTGTCGGTTCACTTCGCTACGACCGAATCCGCTACGGCTTCGACAACCACCTCGCGCCCGGCGCATTCTCCGGCGCGCCCGACGCCACGGACCGCTTCGACCGGCTCACTCCGCGCCTGGGCGTAGTCTACGCCTTCGATGCAACGCGAGGGGTGTACGCCAACGTGAGCCAGGGCTTCCAGCCGCCCGAGGTTGGCGAACTCTACGAGGGCGTGCAGGTGCCTGTCCTCCAACCCGCCGTGTTCGACTCGTACGAGGTCGGCGGCTTCGGCGGCTTCCTCAACGGCCGCCTCTACCTCGATGCGAGCTTGTACCGCATGAACGGCACGAACGAGATCATCTCGGTGCGGCAAGCCGATGGCAGTAGCGAGAACCGCAACGCGGGCGAGACGCGGCACGAGGGCATTGAGTACGCACTAACCCTCCGGCCGAGCGCCGAGTGGGCACTGCGCTTCGGCGGCACGAACGCTCGCCACACCTACCTCCGCTTCGCCGTGGATGAGCGCGAGGGCCGCGAACTGGTCTACGACGGCAACCGGATGGAGGCGGCGCCCGCGTTCCTTGCCAACGGCGAGGTCGCCTACACGCCCGCGTTCGTGCCCGGCGCACGCCTCGCCGTGGAGGCCCAGCGTGTGGGTGGCTACTGGATGGATCCCGCCAACATCGCAGGCTACGACGGTCACACCGTCGTTAACCTGCGGGGGAGCTACCACTTCCATGGGGCACTCAACGGCATTGAGGTGTGGGCGAGCGTCCTCAACATGACGGACGAGCTCTACGCCACGAACGCGAGCCTGACGTTCGGAAGGAAGCAGTACACACCCGGCCAGCCGCGCTCCTTCACCATCGGCCTAGGCTACCGTCTCGGCCGATGATCCCCCTGGCCCACCGGACGCGCGTCCGGTGGGCTACGCCCCGCTCCCGACATGATGCGACTTTTCCTTCTCGGCGCTCTCCTCGGCAGCCTTCCCGCCATCGGCTGCCGGGTGGCCGATGCGCCGACCTCCACCAATCCCGCACCGACCACCGAAGCGGGCCTCCTCACCGACGAAGGATACAACGCCTCCGTCGCCTCAGACGCCTCTTCGGGCGTCGCGTACGCGACGTGGGTCGAGTCGGCGGGCGACGGCTTTCGCGTTCGGCTCGTCAGCACAGGCGCCGACGGGAACGTTTCGGAGCCCTTGACTCTCGACGAGGGTGCCATCGGCGCGCACAGCCAAGCCGCGCCCGTAGTGGCCGTCGGGCCGGAAGGTACGGTCCACGTGGTGTGGACAGTCGAGTACGAGGTGGAAGGCCGCCGCTTCCCGGCGTCCGACCTCGTGCACGTGCGTTCAACCGACGGCGGGCGCACGTTCTCAGAGCCGAAGCCGGTTCACGCTGATCCCGGCTTTCCGACGGGGCATTCGTTCCACAGCATGACGATTGGGCCTGACGGAACGGTCTATGTCGCTTGGCTCGATGGAACGGCCCACGACCGCTATCGCATGGGGCAGCCTACTGCGCCGACGACGCAAACGGCGAGAGATGAGGACGCACACGACGAAATGGAATCCGCCGAGGAGCCCGGCACCGAACTCGTCGTCGCACACTCGATCGACAACGGGCAGACGTTCGCGGTGCCGGTTGTCGTCGCGCAAAATGCCTGTCCATGTTGCCGCACCACGCTCGATGTTTCGGTTGAAGGGACGCTTACGGTAGCCTGGCGGCAGATTTATGACGGCAATATGCGCGATATGGCCCTCGCACGGTCCAGAGACGGCGGTCGCACGTTCTCCGAGCCTGTGCGAGTCCACGCCGATGGGTGGAGTCTTGATGGATGCCCGCATGCTGGTCCGGCTATCGCCACGGATGGTGATGGCACCCTTCATGTGCTCTGGTTCACCGGGGCACCCGAGGCCTCCGGCCTTCGGTACGCGAGCTCCGTGGACGGCGGTCGATCCTTTGCGACGACGATGCTCCAGCCCGACGTGCCGCTCGCGCAAGTGCGCGCGGTACGTGATGGTACCGGGCGGGTGTGGATCGCCTGGGAGGATCGAGCCGCCGCCGCCGACGTCGTCCGCGTTCGACACGCTGGTTCGCCCGATGCGGCGGAGCAGGCGGCAGGTACAGATCCATCGCTCGCGCCCCTCAGAGAGGGCTGGATTCTTGTGCGTTCGGAAGGCACCGCCATTCGGATACAGGCCTACGATTCGGACGAGGTGCCCACGATGCCCTAAGCCTCGAGGCAGTCGCGAGTCATCCACAAGGCGAGCTTTGTTGGCGTCGATGGGAAATCGCACGGCGACGAGAGCGGTTTTCGAAATCCCCAAAGCGGTTGTTGGGCGAGCTCGAATACCTCGCTTGCGAGGATCTTACCCGCTGAAGAAGCTCCTGAAGTCGCCGGTTTGCCGATTGCGTCCAAGGCCGCGGGCCGCGGCGTGATCATGGTTGCCCACAGGCCGCTACGCCGGAGGCGAAGCATTGTGAGATCACGACTGAACGACGAGCGAGCCGCTCACCATGTCCATCCCGCAGACGAACGTGAAGTCGCCGACCTCGTCGGGCGTGAATTCCACCGAGATGGGTTCGTTTAGCGGGAGGTCAATCGGGCCGATTTCGAATGTCGGCACGTTGACCTGCTTCACGCAGGTATCCTCCGTGGTCCGCGTGAAAATGAGCCGCGCGGGAGTGCCAGCGTCCAGGCGGATCCGGTTGGGCTCGAAGACTTCGCCGACCGTTATCTCGACAATCTGGACGCCGTCTTCCATCCGCGGCTCGGTAGTGGAGTTCGTTGGAGCTGCTTCTGTCCGCCCGGTGGGCGGGGTGCCCTGGGTGGCACCTTGCATGTCGTCGCTGCCGCAAGCCGCGAGCGCAAGCACGAGAACCCCGGTGAGGGCATGAAGTGTGAGGCGGGATCGCGAGTTTTTGGAGTATGCCATGATATTCGTGGTTTGTTTTGGGGGAACGTTCACCGAATAGACCGGATGAGCTATTCGATAACGGCTTCTTCTTGAGTGGCTTCGTGTGGGGTGAAATCTTGGGAGGCATCTGCCTCTGCGGCTTCCGATAGCTCGCCCCGCAACGTCCATCCCTGGACGACGGCGTAAAGCGCCGGAACGACGATGAGGGTCAGGATGGTCGAGGTGATCAGTCCGCCCACCATCGGCGTCGCGATCCGCTTCATCACTTCGCTTCCCGTCTCCGTCCCGAACATGATGGGCACGAGGCCGATGATAGTCGTGAAGACCGTCATGAGTTTGGGCCGGACACGGTCCACGGCGCCTTCCTCCAGTGCAGCCTTGAGCCGGTCCACGCTTGTGAGGCGGCCGGTCCGGCGGTAGCGCTTCACGGCCTCGTCGAGGTAGACATGCATGACGATGGCGGTTTCGGCTGCCAGCCCCGTCACGGCGATGAGCCCGACGCCGACGGCGATGGAGAAGTTGTACCCCAGCGCCAGCATCAGCCAAACCGCGCCGATCAGGGCAAACGGCAACGGTACCATCAGGAGGACCGCTTCGGTGGCGCTCTTGAAGTGGAGGAACAGCAGGAGGAAGATGATGGCCAGCGTGATGGGCACGAGGATTGCGAGGCGCTCGTTCGCCCGTTCCATGTACTCAAACTGCCCGCTCCATTTCAGGGAGTACCCCGGCGGCAGCGCGACCTGCTCGGCCACGACATCGCGCGCGCGCTGGACATACGAGCCCACGTCGGCGGTTTCGTCGAGGTCCACGTAGACCCACGCATTCGGGCGGGCGTTCTCGCTCTTGATCATCGGCGGGCCCTGCACGAAGCGGAACGTGGCGAGCTGGCCGAGGGGAATCTGCGCGCCTGTCGACGTGGGGACAAGAACCTGGCGCAGCGCCGGGAGGTCATTCCGCAGCGCTTGCGGATACCGGACGTTGACGGGGTAGCGTTCGAGCCCCTCGACGGTCGTCGTCACGTTCATCCCGCCGACGGCGGCGACGAGGACGTCCTGCACGTCGCCCGAGGTAAGGCCGTAACGGGCGGCGGCGAACCGGTCCACTTCTACATCGAGGAAGCTCCCGCCCATGACGCGCTCGGCGTAGGCGCTCCGCGTGCCGGGGAGGTCGCGAACCGCGGCCTCGACCTCGCGCCCGAGGCGCTCCAGGACGGCCAGGTCGGGCCCGGCGATCTTGACCCCGACGGGCGTCTTGATCCCGGTTGCGAGCATGTCGATGCGTGTCTTGATCGGCATTGTCCACGCATTGGTCAGGCCGGGGAAGTTCAGTGCCCGGTTCATCTCGGAGGTGAGTCGTTCCCTTGTCATCCCGTCGCGCCACTCGGCCTCCGGTTTGAGGATGATCGTCGTCTCGATCATCGAGAGCGGGGCCGGGTCCGTCGCTGTCTCGGCGCGGCCGATCTTGCCAAAAACGCGCTCGACCTCGGGGAAGGTGGCGATGATGCGATCGGTGCGCTGGAGGATTTCCCGAGCCTGCTGCGGGCTCACGCCGGGGAGCGTCGTCGGCATGTAGAGGATGTCGCCCTCCCACAGCGAGGGCATGAACTCGCTGCCGATCTGCGGGAACGGGATGATCTCGCGCCCGAGCATCATCCGTTGCACCGGGAGGACGGTCACGGCCAGGAGGATCGCGGCCACCGCGAGGACCGTCTTCGGGTGGCGGAACGTGCCCCGGATCATGGGGCGGTAGGTCCGGATGAAGAACCGCGCCACGGGGTTCTGGTCCTCGCGCCGGATATTCCCCTTGACGAAAATCGCCATGAGCGCGGGCACAAGCGTCACGGCCAGGATGGCCGCCGCCGCCATCGAAAACGTCTTGGTGAGGGCGAGCGGGCGGAACAATCTCCCTTCCACCTGCTCCAGCGTGAACACGGGCAGGAAGCTCACCGTCACGATCAGGAGCGAGAAGAACAGGCTCGGCCCGACTTCCTTCGCCGCCGCGATTACGGCGTGCAGGCGCTCTTTCTCCGTCAGCTCCGATAGGGACGCCCCGCCGTGCGCCCCTACGCCAGCACCCTTTGCCGCACGCGCCCGCTCGATATGCTTATGCGCGTTCTCGACCATCACCAGGCTGGCATCCACCATCACGCCAATGGCGATGGCGATGCCGCCGAGGCTCATGATGTTGGCGTTGATGCCGAGCAGGTACATCACCCCGAGCGCGATCAGGATGCCGACGGGCACCGTCACAAGGGCCACGAACGAGCTTCGCAGGTGCAACAGGAAGATCAGCACGATGAAGGCGACGACGAGGAGCTCCTCCCAGATCTTCGTCGTGAGGGTGTCGATAGCCCGCCCGATGAGGGCGCTCCGGTCGTATTCCGCTACCACCTCCACGCCCGGCGGCAGGCCGGGCTGCAGTTCAGCAAGCCGCGTCTTCACGCGCTCGATCGTGGCCTGGGCGTTCTCGCCGAAGCGCATCACCACAATGCCGCCGACGACCTCGCCCTCGCCGTTCACATCCGCGATGCCACGACGGATCTCGGGGCCGAGGCGGACGTCGGCAATCTGCCCGATGGTTACCGGGGTGCCGCCCTCAGCGCGAAGAACGACGTTCCGGATGTCATCCACGCCGCGGAGGTAGCCCTTGCCGCGCACGATGTACTCCCGCTCGCCGAGCTCCAGCAGCCGTCCGCCGACATCCTGGTTCGAGCGCCGCAGCGCCATCCCCACCTGGCCGATGGGAATCCCGTAGGCGGCCAGCCGCTGGGGATCAACGACCACCTGGTACTGCTTCTGGAACCCGCCGATGGTCGCGACCTCGGCGACGCCCTCGACCGATTGCAGTTCGACCTTGAGATAGAAATCCTGGACCGAGCGGAGTTGCGCGAGATCATACGTGCCGGTGGTGTCGCGGAGGCTGTACTGGTAGACCCAGCCCACGCCGGTGGCATCGGGGCCGAGTGCCGGGCTGGCCCCCTCCGGCAGGCGGTCCTGGATCTGCGAAAGGTATTCGAGCACGCGGCTGCGCGCCCAGTACAGGTCCGT
Organism: Rubricoccaceae bacterium; assembly: GCA_041748175.1. Classification (GTDB taxonomy): domain Bacteria; phylum Bacteroidota; class Rhodothermia; order Rhodothermales; family Rubricoccaceae; genus JAHEJB01. Next base: position 10,564 of record JBGTDU010000058.1, on the reverse strand, counting down.
GCCGTCCTCGAAGATGACGTAAACGAAGCTCGTCCCGAACATCGAATAGCCCCGGACCGTCGCGGCGAAAGGCACCGAGAGGAGCGCCGACGTGAGCGGGTAGGTGACCTGCTCCTCGACGATCTGCGGACCTTGTCCTGGATAGTCTGTCCGGACGATCACCTGAACATCCGAGAGGTCCGGGATGGCGTCGACGGGCGTGTTGAGCGTGGCCCACGCGCCGAGGGCCGCTGCCATAAGCGTGAGTATGAGCACGAGCAGGCGGTTCCGCGCGCTCCAATCAATGAGGCGTTCAAGCATGGTTACTCCTCCATATCCGTCTCGTCCATGTCCAGCCCGCCCATGTCCATTCCCGGCATCGACGTCATCGCGCCGACGGCGGCAGCGAGCCGGGCCTCGGAGTCGATGAGGAATTGGGCGCTCGTAACTACCAGTTCGCCGCCGGTGAGGCCGTCCAGGATCTGGACGAGCCCGTTCGCCTCCTCGCCGGGCAAGACGGCCTGCGGACGGAACCGGCCCTCGCCCAGAGCCACGATCACGACGGCCTCGTCGCCCGTGCGGATCAGGGCCTCACTCGGGACCGTCGGAAGCGGCTCGCTCGGCGCGCCGAACAGCGTGGCCGTGGCGTACATCCCCGGCTTGATCCTCCCGCCCGGGTTGGCCACCGTCACGCGGGCCTGGCCGGTGCGAAGCATGGGGTCTATCGTGTCGTAGATGTAATCCACTCGCCCGCGGATCTCCGCGCCGGGGTCGCTTGGCAGCGAGACGACGGCGCGGGTGCCGGGCCGCACCCAGCCGAGGTCCTGCTCGGGCACGGCGACTTGCAGCCAGAGTTGCCCGAGGTCCACGATCTCCATGAGCATCATCCCCGGCGAGGCCTGCATTCCCTCGACAACCATTTTGTTCTCGACGGTCCCCGTGGCAGGCGCGTAGAGCGTCAGCGTCCGCTGCACCTCGCCCGTCGTCTCCAGTCGCGCAATCTGCTCTTGTGAGATGTCGTAGAGGCGGAGGCGGGTTCGGGCGGCTTCCACCAGGCGGTCGGCGCCCTCGCCGCCGCCGAGAAGCTGGCGGTTGCGGAGGGCGAGGAGGTATTCCTGCTGCGTGGCCACGAGGTCGGGCGAGTAGAGCGCCAGAAGCGGTTGCCCACGCCGCACCCGCTGGCCTTCGGTGTTAATGAAGAGATCCTCGACCCACCCGGCGACCTTCAGCGTGACGACTTCGCGCGCCGCGTCCATCGCCGCAAACGTGCCCGTCGCGCGGAGCTCGCGTTCGAGCGTGCGCACCTCGACCGGGGCCGTCCGCACGCCCATGTTCTGAAGGGTGACCGGGTCGATCTCGACGGTGCCAGGCTCGGCGCCGGAGACCGGCGTCGGCGTCAAATCCATCTGGCAGATCGGGCAAATCCCTGGCTCATCCTGGACGATCTGCGGGTGCATCCCGTCCTGGTAGACGATGCCGTCGCCGTCGAGGTCGTAGGCCGCGAGACCTCCGGACGCCGGCGTTGCGAGCAGCGCATCGTCGTGGGAATGCTCGGGCTCGGCGGCGCCGCAGGCTGACAGAGCAAGCAGCGTGAGAAGGAGAAAAGGAACGAGACGGCGGACGGTTGACGGCCGAAAATGGCGGTCAGCCGTCAGCGGTCCGCGGTCAATCTCCAAAAACGAATCAATCATGGCAACAACCGGAGGTCATAGATGGACGAAAGGCCCAATGCGCGCGCGAGTCGGGCGGCGGCGGTCAGGTAGCGCGCCTCGGCCTCGGCCTCGGCGATCTGAAGCTCGAAACGGGCGCGCTCGGCGTCGAGCAGCGTCAGGAAGTCGGCCTGCCCGGTGGTATAGGCCGTCAGCGTGGACTCCACCGTCGTCTCGGCCAGGGGCAGCAGGCGATCACGGTAGAGTTCGACGGCTTCGAGCTCGTGCTTGGCGTGGTGCAGGTGGGCGTCGACGCTGGTGGCAATGGCGGTTTCGAGGGCTTCGCGCTCGGCAGCGATCTGAGAAGCCCGGAGCCGGGCAGCCTCGACGTTGGCGCGGCGGCTGGACCGGTCGAGCGGCACCTTCACGGTGAATCCAATGGCCAGCGCATTGCGGCCATCGGCGTTGGGCGGAATGTCTCCCCCGGCGATATCGAAGTACGTGAGGTTCGCCCCGATCTCCGGGTAGAAGGCGTGCTCGGCGAGGGCGATTTCTGCCTCGGCCTTCACGATGCTCGCCGCCAGAACCGCTTCCTCGGGCCGCCGACGGAGCGCCATCGCCCGGACCGAATCAGCATCGTGCGGGAGCGAGACGGGCAAGATTGCCACCGGCCTGCGTTCAAGCTCCGGCTCGTTCAACAGGCGGGCAAGCGTGGACGTAGCCAGCTGGCGCTCCGATGCCAACGGGAGGAGCCGCGCCTCGAGCCCGCCGGCTTCGAGCTGGAGGCGGAGAATCGCCGCCTGCGGTCCCCGCCCCACTTCGTAGCGCACGGCCGCGGCTTCCGCGAACGCATCGAGCCGAATCTTGTAGCGGCGCAGAATGGATTCGATCGCCTGCACCTCGGCCAGCTGGATGTAGGCCTCCGTGGCTTCCAGCGCCAACATGGCGGCGCGGACCGAGACCTCCGCCTCCGCAATACGCGCGTCGCCCTCGGCTACGTCGCGGCGGCGCGACAGCGTTCCGGGCCACGGCAGCATCTGCTCAACACGCAGCTGGCTGCGTTGGGCGCCACGGGCCGTGTAGATCGGAAACGGCTGCACGACCACGCCGATTGACGGATCCGGCCAGGCGTCAGAGGCTCCTGCATTGGCGGACAGTGCGCCTGCTTCGAGCCGGGCCGCGCGCAAAACGGGAGACGTGAACAACCCGCCCAACACGGTGTCGAGCCTGAGCGTGTCGGGTGCCGCCTCGTGCGCGTGCATTTGCGCTGAAGCGGCTTGCGCTAAAAGGACGGCCAGCAAGGCCGCACCTGGTGCACGGAGATGAATTGATTGCATGAAAGCATCCTGACAAAACCACGGTGATCGGAAACGGGACAGCCGCGTCGGCGCGGCATCCGTCCGATCAGGTCAGGAAGCAACCAAAGAGAAGATGCAGTGCAACGGGTTTTCGCGGCGGCGACTCGTCCGCGGCAAACGTCCGATAGATCTCCGCGAAGGGCGATGCCACGACGACAGGGCACGGCTCGATGACCTGCGCGGTCGGTACCACTTTTCGCGCCGACTCTGGGGCCGGTGTGGCCTGGATCTCGCAGCACGCAAGGCCGGTCATGACATTCGACGGGCCGGCCAGGTTGATCGCGTCGCCATCCTCCTCGGGCGCGCTGCCATTCATTCCCATCTCACCCATCTCGTGGCAAGGCTGGGCTCTGCTGTCCTCAAGGCCACCCATCACTTCTGCCGGATCCATCGCGCACGCCGCAGACAGCGGAGCGAACGCGCTGCCCACGAGCGCGAAGGCCGTGAGCGCAGCGAAGACGCGGTAGGTGCGGAGGATTTTGAGCATCGGTTGCAAGCTACGTCCGGAACGCCCGTGCGTTCCGGAATGGTATCCGGGGTGGGTATCAGCGGCTAGCGAGCCGAACTTCAGTTTGCGCAAGTCTCCTTACCTTCGCCGCATTCTTATCTGATCGCACTCAACGGCGCACGTGAGCAATCACTTCTTCGAACAGCCTGTATTGAACTCACCCTACGAGTACCCGGAACTGCACTGGGAACTTGACGAGCATGGGCAGCCGACGGAGCATGTCGTTGATAAAAGAAGGCAGGCCGACTTCATCACGCCGATACCAAAGCCGAAGAAGCGCCGCGGAAAGGGACAGAGCGAGCTCGTTTTCGACGAAGGGCACGGTCTCTCAACCGAGACACAGAAATACGAGACTACATCCAACATCAATCAACTTCGAAAGCTGGTTGACGAGTGGCGGAAGCTACCCGACCCCGGTAACTGGAAGGTCACCGCGGAGACCGCTCGATTGCTTCAGCATTGGCGGTACCACGAGTTCGCCAATCTTCGGCCGTTCTTCTGTCAAATAGAGGCTGTCGAAACTGCCATCTGGTTAACAGAAGTCGCTCCCCAAGCCGGTACGGACGGCAAGTTGATGCTAGAAAAGCTCGAATGGGCTAACGCGGAAGCCAACCCCGGGCTGGATCGCCTCGCGCTGAAGATGGCAACGGGCGCAGGCAAGACGACGGTGATGGCCATGATCATTGCCTGGCAAACCGTCAACGCCATCCGAAACCCAAGGAAGTCGTCGTTTACGCGTGGGTTTCTTGTCATCACGCCCGGCATAACAATCAAGGACCGCCTCCGTGTCCTTCAACCCAATCACCCCGATAGCTATTACCTGAATCGAGAACTCGTGCCGCCTGACATGATGGACGATGTCCGGCGAGCGAAGATTGTGATTACGAACTACCACGCGTTCAAGCAGCGTGAAAAGTGGGATGTGGCTTCAGGAACACGGGCCATGCTGCAGGGCCGCGGCGAGCCGCTGAATACACGCGAGACGGAAGGCCAAATGCTCCAGCGCGTCATGCCAGAGCTCATAAGCATGAAGCGGATAGCTGTTCTCAACGATGAGGCGCATCACTGCTACCGTGAGAAACCGGGCGACGTGTTGGAGGGAGACCTGAAAGGCGACGAAAAGAAGGAAGCGAAGGAGAACACAGAGGCAGCGCGTCTTTGGATCTCAGGTGTCGAAGCGGCAGCTGATCGGATTGGCGTTGCTCGAGTATTCGATCTTTCGGCAACGCCCTTTTTCCTTCAGGGATCTGGGTATGCAGAGGGCACGTTGTTTCCGTGGACCATGAGCGACTTCTCACTGATGGACGCCATCGAGTGTGGCATCGTGAAGCTGCCGCGCGTACCTGTGGCCGACAACGTGCCGGGTGCCGAGATGCCCCTGCTGCGCGACCTGTGGGAGAACCTGAAGAAAGCGCCCGGTCCCAAACTTCCTGTAGCAGGCCGGCGAACCACGAAAGATCTCGACCCGCTCAGCCTGCCAACGCTCCTCCAAACGGCCTTGCAAGCCCTTTACGGCCACTACGAAAAAACGTACACAGCGTGGGAGAAGGCGAAAGTTGGCGTGCCCCCTTGTTTCATCGTCGTCTGCCAGAACACGTCTATCTCAAAATTAGTCTACGAGTTCATCGCGGGCTTTGAGCGTCAGCAGGAGGATGGCTCGGTAAAGCTCGAACACAGAGGACACCTTAAACTCTTCCGCAACTACGACGACCACGGCAAGCCTTTCGCTCGACCCAACACCCTCCTGATCGACAGCATGCAATTGGAGTCTGGAGAGGCGCTCGACAAGGAATTTCGGGAGATGGCCGACGACGAGATAGAGCGGTTCCGACACGAGATACGGATTCGGACAGGCGATCAGAAAGCTGCCGAGACCATTTCGGACGAAGAACTCCTCCGCGAGGTCATGAACACGGTTGGACGGAAGGGGAAGCTCGGTGAGCAGATTCGGTGTGTCGTTTCCGTTTCTATGCTCACGGAAGGGTGGGATGCCAACACGGTTACCCATGTGCTGGGGGTTCGCGCCTTTGGCACACAGCTTCTGTGCGAGCAGGTTGTCGGGCGGGCCCTTCGCCGGCAGTCGTACGACCTGAACGAAGGCGGGCGTTTCGATGCGGAGTACGCCGACGTGCTCGGCATCCCCTTCGATTTTGCGGCCGCTCCGGTAATCGCCCCTCCGAAACCACCGAAGCCGAAAACGCATGTTCATGCGGTGAGCCCGGAGCGCGATGCCCTTGAAATCAAATTTCCGCGGGTGGACGGATATCGCGTAGAACTGCCGGAAGAACGCCTCTCGGCCACGTTCACAGAGGATTCCCGATTCGATCTGACGCCGGCGGTCGTAGGCCCAACGCTGATACAACAGGCGGCAATCATTGGAGAAACAGCCGATCTAAGCGTCGAGCATCTCGGGGACGTTCGCCGCTCATCACTGCCATTTCATCTTACCAGGCGTTTGCTCGAAACGCACTGGCGTGAACCCGACAAGCCGCCGCCGCTCCACCTGTTCGGCCAACTAAAAGAAATAGCGAGTCGTTGGCTCGACGAGTGCCTCATCTGCTCCGGCAACACGTACCCAGCGCAAATCATGATTCAGGTGCTCGCCGACGAAGCATGCGAGCGAATCACCCGCGCCATCACGCGCGCCCACGCAGGCGAGAGCCGCGTCAAGGCTTTGATTGACCCGTTCACGCCGACCGGCTCGACACGGTTTGTCAACTTTCACACGACCAAAACCGAACTCTGGCAAACAGACTCCCGAAAGTGTCACGTCAACTACGTCGTTTACGACGGCGATTGGGAGGCCGAGTTTTGTCGCGTTGCAGAAACGCATCCCCGTGTTATCAGCTACGCCAAGATTCACAGCCTCGGTTTTGAGGTCCCGTACACGCTGGTTGGGGAAAAGCGTGCCTACCGCCCCGATTTCATCGTGCAGGTGGTGGACGGCCGAGACGACTCGCTGAACCTGGTCGTCGAGATCAAGGGGTACAGGGGCGAAGACGCCAAGGTGAAGAAAGACACGATGGAAACCCGCTGGGTGCCGGGTGTCAATAACCTCGGATCGTTTGGGCGATGGGCGTTTGCCGAGTTCACGGAGGTCTTCCGTATGCAGGACGATTTCGAGGCCGTCGTCAAGAAGAAGTTCGACGAGTTGATTGTCGGCAAGCGGTGCGAGCCTCTGCCTGAACAATGATCACGAGCCGGACGTAAACTTGCGACCTCTACTCGAATGTTGCCATATTCAACGCGATGAAAAGCATCACACTCAAAGCGGATGAACGGCTTCTGGCTTCCGCCCGCGCACGGGCACGCCGGGAGCGGACATCCCTCAACGAACTCTTCCGCCGCTGGCTCGCTATCTATGCCCGGAAGGATCGAAGCCCCGCCGAGGCGGCCGGCGTAATTCGAGACGCCCAGCAATACGCCCGGACTGGTGGCCGTACGTTTAGCCGAGATGAAATGAATGAGCGTTGACTTTCTCGATTCCAATGTATTCATCTATCTCTTCGACGAAACCGACGACCAGAAACGCGCGACGGCCGAGCAGTTGATCCATGAGGCGCTTGCGGGCGGACAATCCCTGATCAGCTATCAGGTGGTACAGGAAACGCTGAACGTGCTTACCCGGAAACTGGCCGCACCGCTCACGCCCGACGACGCGCAACGATTTCTCGACCATGTGCTCGCGCCGATGTGGCGTGTCGATCCGAGCCCGGCGCTCTACACCAGCGCCCTGCATGTGCAGACCCGCTACCGTTTCGGCTTCTACGACAGCCTCGTCGTTGCTGCCGCGCTCGAAGCGGGCTGCGATCGGCTCTTGACCGAAGACCTTCAGGACGGCCAACAGATTGATGGCCTTACAATCGCAAATCCTTTTCGGAGCTGAGCCCGGCCATGGCTAAGAAGACGGTGAAAGACGTCGAAGCCCTCACGCACGACGACGAGACGCGGACGTACATCCCCACGGCGGAGTACCAGCCGATGATGCCGGAAGAAGACGCCGCGCCCATCGCCGTGGCGTATGAGCGCCGCAACCCCGACCTCGACCCGCAGCTTGTCTGGCGCGGGAAGGACGTGCTGGACTGGAGCGACCTCGTGGTGCAGGCGCCGCCGCTCTACATCCAGGAGAAGGTCCACCCGAAAGTTTTGATAGACGACCTGATGCGGCAGACGGAAGCGCGCGAGGACGAATACGAGCACCCCGATCTCTTTGCCGATTTCAACGGCGTGCCCGAAGGCGATGCCCGCACCGAGTTCTACGAGCACGACGCCAACTGGACCAACCGCATGATCCTGGGCGACTCCTTGCAGGTGATGGCCTCGCTGGCCGAGCGCGAAGGATTGCGCGGCAAGGTGCAGTGCATTTATCTGGACCCGCCCTACGGCATCAAGTTCAACTCCAACTTCCAGTGGTCCACCACCAGCCGCGACGTGAAAGACGGCAAGGCCGAGCACATCACCCGCGAGCCCGAGCAGGTGAAGGCCTTCCGCGATACGTGGCGGGACGGCATACATAGCTACCTCACCTACCTCCGCGACCGCCTCACCGTCTGCCGCGACCTGCTCACGGACTCCGGCTCCATCTTCGTTCAGATCGGCGACGAAAACGTCCACCGCGTCCGGGCGATGATGGATGAGGTGTTCGGGGAGGAGAATTTCATTTGCCTCATCACACTTCAGAAGACCGGTGGCCTCATTTCAAAGGGGCTAGTCCAGACCCTGGACTTCATTGCTTGGTATAGTAAAGACGTTCAGAAAGTCAAGATTCGACAGTTATTTCTGCCGCGCGAGCCGGGAGACACCTCACTCGAACGGTATGACTCCGTAACCGAGATTGACGGAAGCAGTAGACGGCTGACGCCGGAGGAGCGCCTAACAGGCAACGTCGAGGGTGGCGGACAACGCTCCAGAACGATCGCTTTGGAGTCGGCCAATCCACGGTTTGGTTTCACCTTTCAAGGATGTGAGTACATCCAGCGTTGGAAGACGAACGAGAGCGGTTTGAGAAGCCTCAGCCGCGCGGGCCGAATCATCTCGACCGGGAAGCGCCTTAACTCTTTGCGTTTCGTCGATGACTTTCCTGTTATACCGCTGACCGACCGATGGGAGTCGATGCAGATTGGCACAGGGCTTATGTACGTTGTCCAAACAGCACCAGCGGCGGTGCAAAATTGTCTCCTGATGGCCACCGACCCCGGTGACCTTGTCCTAGACCCCACGTGCGGTTCAGGCACCACGGCCACGGTTGCCGAGCAATGGGGCCGCCGCTGGATCACGGTGGATACGTCCCGTGTGGCCCTGGCACTGGCCCGCGCCCGCGTCATGGGCGCACGGTACCCGTTCTACTTCCTGAAGGACAGTCCTGAGGGGCAGATCAAAGAGGCCGAGATCACCGGCAAAACCCCGAGCAGTGCGCCGACGACCGGCAACGTCCGGCAGGGCTTCGTTTACGAGCGCGTACCGCACATCATGCTGCGGGACATCGCGAACAACGCCGAGATCGACGTGATCTGGGAGCGGTTTCAGGAACAGATGGAGCCGCTGAGGGGAGCCATCAACGCCGAGGCAGGGGTGGAACTTGAAGAATGGCAGATGCCGCGCGAGTCGGGCACGCCGTGGCCGGAAAAGGCGCAAAAACAGCACGAGCGGTTTCAGAGGGTCACTACAGAGACGACGAGGCAGAAGGCGGTTGGCCTGATTAACAAGATCATGGGCCGGACCTATACGCTCAAGGACCTGCCGGAGCATCCGGTTGACGTGTGGGAGGATGAAAAGCTGATCGCGTTGCACAAGCAATGGTGGGACCTGCGCATCGCCCGGCAGAAGGAGATCGACGCGTCCATCGCTGCCAACGCCGATTTCGAGTACCTCTACGACAAACCGTACGAGGACAGATCCAAAGTGCGCGTGGCCGGGCCATTCACCGTCGAGAGCATTTCGCCGCACCGCATGCTCGGCGTAGACGAAAACGGGGACGTGATGGACCTCGTCGCCGAGACACGAAAAGGCATCGGCGGGCAGGACTTCCCCTCGCTGATCCTCGAAGCACTGCGCAAGGCAGGGGTGCAGCAGGCGCACAAGGAGGACCGCATCACCTTTGAGCCCATCACCGTCTGGCCCGGCGAGTACATCTGCGCCGTGGGCGACTACGTCGAAAGCGCCACCGGCGATCGGAAACGTGCGGGCATCTTCATCGGCCCGGAATTCGGAAGCGTAACCCGGCCGGACATCGTGGCCGCCGCCCGCGAAGCAGCCGACGCCAACCTCGACGCGCTCATAGCGTGCGCCTTCGCGTTCGACGCGCATTCGGGCGAGTTCGAGAAGCTCGGCCGGCTAACCGTGCTCAAAGCCCGCATGAACGCCGACCTCCACATGGCCGCCGATCTGGCCAACACGGGCTCCGGCAACCTGTTCGTGATCTTCGGCGAGCCCGACATCGAGCGGCTGGACGCCGACGACGGCCAGATGCAGATTCGGATCAACGGCGTGGACGTGTTCGACCCCTCAACCGGCGAGGTCCGCAGCGACAACACCGATGGCATCGCGTGCTGGTTCGTGGACACGGATTACAATGAGGAAAGCTTCTTCGTGCGTCAGGCCTACTTCCTTGGGGCCGGCGACCCGTACAAATCGCTGAAAACCACGCTGAGGGCCGAAATAGACGAGGACGCGTGGGCTTCGCTCTACAGCGATACGTCGCGTCCATTTGATCCTCCAGCATCTGGCCGTATCGCCGTGAAAGTCATCAACCACCTGGGCGATGAGGTGATGAAAGTGTTTCGGGTCGACTAACGCGCCGGGTTGGCCAACCAAAGATGGCGATTGAAGTGTCGAACGGAGGGATAGCTCTGTCTTTGAACCAGCAGCGACCGTTCCTGCGGCCCCGCTCGCGGAGGCCCTTTCGCAATCGACTGTCTGAAGCGAATTACTCCTGCAACCGACACGGAATATTCTCGGCTGCTCCTCCAGCCTCCGCCTTCACTTTTGGAACCTCAAACCGCCAGTTGAATCCGAACTCAGGCGCCTCGCCCAAGGCCCAGCCGCTCGGCCAGCGCATCGCGGCGGGCGCG
>JBGTDU010000057.1:0-27680 GCA_041748175.1 Rubricoccaceae bacterium | reverse complement strand
GCAGCTATGCCATTGGCAATCGGGTGCTGTTCGGCACACTCGAATACCGCCTTCCGCCCGTTATCGACCTGAGTACGAATCTCCTTGGCATCATCGACCTCGACCGGCTCGGGTTCTCATTGTTCGCAGATGTGGGAATGGTCTGGACGGGATCCAACACCGATGACGCCATACGCCGAACGGGCGTGGGCATCGAGGCGAAGAATGTCGTTTCCATCGGCGGATTCGACATTCTTCACAGCCTCGGAATCGCGGCGCCGTGGAGCGAACTCGACGAAAACCTCGTCTGGGACGACGTGGATCTGTACTACCGCGTGCAGGCGGCGGTGGCGTTCTAGCGGACTGTCGAACTTTTCTTGCCGGATGCAGCGGTGGTCGTCGTTCTTGCGGTCACGTTGTAGCGACGTTGCACGCAACGTCGAAGGAGGGAACCCTGCAGGCCGGCGAAATCTGCGTCGGCTCGTTCTAACAATCCATCATGCGACCGCTGCGGTGAATCGACCATTCGACGTTGCATGCAACGTCGCTACGCGTTCTTGGCAGGCCGGCGGATGCGCAGCTCCGCGCAGCGAGCTGGACGAAAACCTCGTCTGGGACGACATAAATCTGTATTACCGGGTTCAGGCGGCGGTGGCGTTTTAGCAGGCTGTCGAACTATTCCTGCCGGATGCAGTGGTGGTCGTAATTCTTGTGGTCTGGTTGTAGCGACGTTGCACGCAACGTCGAAGGAGGGAACCCTGCAGGCCGGCGAAATCTGCGTCGGCTCGTTCTAACAATCCATCATGCGACCGCTGCGATGACTCGACCGTTCGACGTTGCATGCAACGTCGCTACGCGTTCTTGGCAGGCTGGCGGATGTGCAGCTCCGCGCAGCGAGCTCGACGAAAACCTCGTCTGGGAGGACGTGGATCTGTACTCCCGGCTGCTACGCCCGCAGAGTCCCGACTTGTCGACGCCTTGAAATTTATGCTCGGGTTTCCGGGATTTCCGTAGAGAAAGCCCTTCACAGTCATCATCGCTTCGCCTTGTTCCGGGGTGGCATTAACGTAGCCGAAGCCCTGTGCCAGAGCGATGGGACCCGAGAACACTAAGTATACAAGCAGCGTTGCCAACAGGAATCTGAGGACAAGGGCAGGCGTGCGGGGAGATAGGGTGATGGGCATTGCAGGAGCGGGAGGAATTGAACGGGCGAAAGGCAGGGGCGGCTACTCTCTTTGAGTGGCGGTCTCCCAATTCCAGAACGTACTCCGGGGCACGGAAAGGCTGTAGTGTTGCTTCAACAGAAGAGCATTTTGGCTTGAAGGAATAGGGTTGAGGGTCGTGGAAGGCCCGTGCGCTGGTTCGGACTCATAGAAGGTTCGGCCCGTGGCTACCCCCACCAGCGCACCAATCGCGGCACCGGAAACCGTGCCCCCGACAAAAACCAATTCCGTTGACGGAGCTCCTAGGCTAGGACCTCCTCCTTCGCCCTCTATTAGGATCCCAAGGATGCCTATTCCAGCCGCGATACCCGCCCCAATAGCCATCCCTTCGAGTGCGCCGCGACCTCGATTCGGCACTCGTACTGTACGAATTTCTGAAAGCAAGACTGACCGAGCCTCCCCGGTACGAGGGTTGATCCACGAGGCCTCAGTGGCATTGAGTCGGAGCGACTCGACATCCATGCGTTCACCGTTGGTGAGGAAGACGATGGTTGGGTGCTTTTCTGCTCTGGCGTTGACCTCGGCCCGGCCTTCCGGCGTGGCTGGGTTGAACAGGCGGCTGTGGGCACAGCCGCCTACTAAGACTGTGAGCGCGAGAAAATAGGCAGAGTATCGCACGATCCGTTTCTCGGATGAAAGCGAGTAGGTGAACATTGAGGCAGCGAAGGTCGTAACATTGAACCACCCGACAAATGAACTGGAAGCATACCACACGACGGACCAGTCAGCCTCCTCCTAAGTTGGTTGACCTCACTCTTGTTCTAACGCTTGTCCCACTCCTCATTCTTAGCGGATGCAACCTCTTTGGCAGTGAGACAGATGGCACAATGAGAATTGTCGGCACCGTCGTCGTCGCAGAAACTGGTGCACCGGTCGGCGGCCTTGGTGTCACTCTTAGTGAGTCATCCTTTGGGGGAGGCGTACTAATTCGGGCGAGCACGACCACCAACGTTGACGGAAACTTTTTAATCATCTACGATGCAGGACCTCATGGTGGGCTCCACACAGTCACGATTAATGATGAGCCCTATGACCCCCGTTATACAGTCTCGGGCGGATCAGCCCGCCCAGGCGAGGAGACGGATCTGGGCGTGATCGAGTTGGAAGAGAACGAGTCGCCATGAACGTGAGTCGATGCTTCATTTCCGCTTGTCTTTTCGCCGTCAGCGCTCTGCTCCCCAGCGCTTCTGCGCAGCCAACGTTGCTGCGAGGGCTCGGCCTGGAAGGTAGTCTTGGTTTTAGCGGACTCGCCTACACCACGGAGGAAGTGCCAGGCACTGTGGTGGACGCAAGCCGCACGGCCCCCTATTTCACGCCGAGCCTTCGTCTGCATTACAACCGCCGGGTCTATGGCGCTATGCACGTCATGCCATTCATCGCCTACAGCGCATTTGGCGGGCGGAGCGCCCCGGGTGATATCTCCGATTCCGAGCCAAATTACGAGGACAGCTTCCGCTTTCAGGCGCTCGAAGCGGGCGCCTTCTTCCTTTATGAGGCCGGGCACTTCCAGTTTGGTCCGGGCCTGAAGTTGAACCGTCACCTTGAAGTGACGCAGCGTGCGCGCATTCGTAGCGCTGGCCCCGGCGGGCTGTCCGATCCTTTCTGGATTACGACGAACTTCGACTTCCTCTTCGACGATTGGTCGTTCGACGGAGGCCTTAGGGCCGAGTATGAGGTTTTTCCACACGTAGTTTTGGCAACCGAAGGATGGCTGGGGCTCAGTCGGCTAGAGCGCGATCTGCACGCTGAAGTCATCAAAATCCGCTCGCGGCATCTCCGTCTCACGCTCCCGTGCAGGCTCTAAGGATTGAGCGAATGGGCTGAGTGGGATGGAGTGGATCTGTGCTATTGGGCTCAGGCAACGGTGGCGTTTTCGGCTACATCACACGTACGCCTGCAATCCCTCCCGGCTGTTTCGCTGCCGCAACCTGCGCAACGCTTTTTCCTTGATTTGCCGGACTCGTTCGCGCGTTAGCCCGAACTGCTTGCCGATCTCTTCCAGGTTCATCGGCTGTGCGTGGCCAATGCCGAAGTAAAGCCGGGTGATCTCCGCCTCGCGCGGTGCGAGCGAAACCAGCGCGCGCTCCACGTCGATCCGAACGGATTCGCCCATCAGGAAATCGTCGGGAGGTGCGTGGTCGGTTTCCTCAAGGCGGTCGAGGAGCGAGGTGTCGTCGTCCTCGCTGAGAGGCGCGTCCATCGAAACGTGCTGCAAGGCGTGCTTGAGGGCATCTCTAATCTTGTTGGGCTCCATCCCAAGCGCGCCAGCTACTTCGTCAACGCTGGGCGCTCGTTTCAACTCCTGTGAAAGACGTGCGGTTGTCTTGCGGATCTTGGAAATCGTACCGATCCGGTTTAGCGGCAGCCGGACGACGCGGCTCTGCTCCGCTAGCGCTTGTAGAATCGATTGCCGAATCCACCAAACCGCGTACGAGATGAACTTGAATCCGCGCGTCTCATCAAAGCGGCTTGCCGCCTTCAGGAGCCCATAATTGCCTTCGTTGATGAGGTCGGAAAGGGAAAGGCCCTGGCCCTGGTACTTCTTCGCTACAGATACAACAAATCGGAGGTTCGAGCGGACAAGTTTGTGGAGCGCCTCAATCTCACCGTTCCGGATGCGCTGCGCCAGATCGACCTCCTCGTCCGCCTTCAAAAGCGAGATTTGCCCAATCTCTTTCAGATAGTAATCCAGTAAGCGCTGCTGGCGTGGGACGTGCATGACGACCTCGCAAATATGTCCGAATCACGGACAGGATAAATTCCGCCAACCTCTTCACGATCTCTGCACACTGCGGTTCCATACCCGGCAGCCTTCTCGACAATTTGTAATCCCGTCCCGCGAGATTCGCCACGCGGAGTTTCCTGGAGCCGTCACTCTCAAATGCTCGAGTCCCGTCGGCACTATTCCCGGAATCGCAGGCAAGCGTTCGCGTGGTAGATTCCAACACCCGTCCTCACGCTGCATGTCCGCCCTTTCCTCCGCCATCGCCGCAAGTCCGGAACGGCTCGCAGTCGATCCGATGGTGCTGGATTGTCGCGGCGGGATGCTGGACTGCCATACCCATGGCACCGCGCACGTGATGGGTATCCTCAATGTGACGCCGGATTCTTTTTCGGATGGTGGACGGTATGCCACGGTCGACGCCGCTCTCCGTCGTGCTGAACAGATGCTGGTGGAAGGCGCAGCGATCATCGACATTGGGGGCGAGTCGACGAGGCCACGCGGCAGAACGTATGGAATGGGAGCCACGACAATTTCGGCCCAAGAGGAGATCGACCGAACGGCGCCGGTTATCGAAGCCATTATGCAGAGCCTCCCGCATGCCATTATCTCGATCGATACCTACAAAGGCGAGGTGGCCCGCGCGGCCTTACGCCTGGGCGCTCACATGGTAAACGACGTCACGGGTCTCCGTCACGGAGTCGGCACCGCCAGCGCCGCAGCCGATTTTGGTGCGCCGCTCGTCGTCATGCACGCTTTGGGTAAGCCCGGCGATATGCCTCAGGAATATGATTACGAGGATGTGATCGATGCCGTAGTGGAAAGTCTGGCCGAGTCCGTGAAAACCGCAGAGGAAGCTGGCGTGGAGCATATCGTCGTCGATCCAGGATTTGGTTTTGGGAAGTCTATGCGCGACAATTTGCGCATGGTTGCTGAGTTCGAACGATTCGCTCACCTCGGAAGGCCCGTGCTAATTGGCGTTTCGAGGAAATCCACAGTAGGCGCGCTATTGGGGTCTCTGGAGAAGCCAGCCCCCCCCAACGATCGACTGTTTGGTTCGCTCGGCCTGACCGCGATGGCGGTTATGAAGGGCGCGTCGATTGTTCGCACGCATGACGTACGGCCAACGGTGGATCTTCTCATGGCATTATCGGCGGCGGAAGGCGCTAACGTTCGGGAGAGGGCGGTGTGAGTTTCCTCGCCATCGGCATTGGCTTCGTCGACCTCGGGTGGCTCGATCTGCTCGACATTTCGATTGTGGCCTTGCTCGTCTATCAGGTCTACCGGCTGATCCGGGGGACGCTGGCGGTGCAGGTCGCGCTGGTGCTGCTCGCCCTTTACGGCCTGGATGTGTTGGTCCGTTTTGCTGGCCTTACCACATTGCAGGCGATTTTTGGTGCGGTCAGCGAAGTATTTGTCATCGCGGTCATCATTTTATTCGCGCCGGAGATCAGGCGGCTCCTGTTCCTGCTTGGCAGCAATCCACTAGTTCGCCGGCTGGTTCGCCAGTCACCACGAGCCCACATCACGGCAGAGATTGTCGGGGCCATCGCGGAGATGAGCGAGCATCGCGTCGGCTCACTCATTGCATTTGCGCGCTCGACGAGTGTTCGGAGTTACATCGAAAGCGGAACCCGCATCCACGCCGACGTAGAGCGCGATTTGCTCACGAGCATATTCTTTCCCAACTCCCCTTTGCACGATGGTGGCGTGATCATCCAGGGCCAGAAGATCGAGGCGGCGCGATGCATCTTTCCCGTCAGTGAGGAGCGATGGATTCAGGGTCATCTCGGTCTCCGCCACCGCGCCGCGATCGGGCTCACCGAGCGAACCGATGCCTTCGTTATCGTGACCAGCGAAGAAACCGGAGCCATCTCCGTCGCCGAGCGCGGCCAACTCGACTACAACCTTTCGATCGGCGATGTAGAATCTCGTCTGAACGCAGCTTTCGCGCCCGACGCGGGAACTGCCGAGTGAAGTTCGCCACCAATCTGTAGCGTCTATTTTTTCCGTTTCACATGAATCAGCGCTTTGCCAGTGCCCGTGCGCAATTAGTTGAGATCATTCGTGAGAAAGGCATCACGGATGACAGGGTGCTTCGTGCGATCGGGAAAGTGCCGCGCCACAGGTTTCTGGAAAGCGGCCTGCATATCCGAGCCTACGACGACCTGGCACTGCCCATAAACCTGAGCCAGACCATCTCGCAGCCCTTCACGGTGGCCTATCAAACGGCGCTCATCGATCCTCAACGGGACGATAAGGTGCTGGAGATCGGAACGGGGAGCGGCTACCAGGCCGCAGTCCTCGCGGAGATGGGCGCGCGCGTTTACTCGATTGAGCGCCACGAGGCCTTGTTGGTGCGGACGAACAAGATCCTCGCAGAGTTGAACTACCGCGTACTCACTCGCCTGGGCGACGGCACGAAGGGGTGGTCTGCCATAGCGCCGTTCGACGCGATCCTCGTCACCGCGGGGGGTATTGAAGTGCCAATTGCCCTCCGTGAGCAGCTCCGGGAGCCGGTCGAAGGCAAGCCAAATGCCCGCCTTGTCATTCCCGTGGGTGGGGCCGGGGGACAAACCATGCTGCGCATCACCCGCACCGGCCCCGAGTCGTTCGAGGAGGAGGCGTTTGATGAGTTCCGGTTTGTACCGCTCGTCGAAGGTTGAATGGTGAGCGGGAAACACCGAATCCCATGTGCGAGAATCAACGACAGAGGCTGTTTCAGCGCCTACACGCAAGCATTCGTCCATTGCCGCTCAGCGCGCGCTCAGCCCGCCATTCGAAAAGCTGAAATGGGCTTCCCAAATTTCCAAGCTTCGCACGTCTAAATCCGGAACCACTCACATGCAGCAAGCACCGTCCATTCCGCCCGCACGTTCCTATACCGGAATTGTTGGTTGGCTGCACGCGCTAAAGGACTGGGTTGAGGGTCTCGCCGAGAAGCGATTCGCTGTCGGGATACTTTTCGGTCTGGCATTCATCGAGTCCATCTTCTTCCCGATTCCGGTCGATGTGTTGCTCATTGCGCTATGCGTGAGCGTTCCTAAGCGTTCGTTCTGGTTTGCCACCGTGTGTACCGCAGGGTCCGTGCTAGGTGCGTTCGGAGGCTATGCCATAGGGTACTGGCTGTGGTACGAATCTGGCGTGGGTGGAATCCAGAGCTACAGTGGCGTCGCCATGTTTTTCTTCGATCACATCCCGGGCTTTACGGAAGCCAACTTCGAAGCCGTCGCAGCCAAGTACCGCGAGTTGGGGTTCTGGGCGATTTTCGTTGGGGGTTTTACACCGCTGCCGTACAAGGTTTTTACGATCTCTGGAGGAATCGTCCAGCTCAACTTGGTGACGTTCTTTGTGGCTTCGCTCATCAGTCGCGGGCTGCGTTTCTCCCTCGTAGGTGGCCTGTTCTATTTCTTCGGCGAGCCCATCAAGGCGTTCATCGACAAATATCTCGGCTGGCTTACCATCGCTTTCGTGGTTTTATTGATCGGCGGGTTTTTCGCACTGAACTACATGTTGCACTAAGCGACTGTTGTTGAATTCGTCGTGCCAGCGTCTGCGGCGCCAGGAATCTCGCAAGGAGCGGTGCAAGAGGTCGTGCCGCGCTTCTTGCTTCGGAAAGCCTCACTCCGACAGATATACCTCGTCCACAACTCCGATAATGGTGGCGTCGGAGGCGGTCAATTCCTGCTCCCCACGGAAAGGGATGCCAGCCTCGGCGCTGGTTACGTACATAACGTGATCGCCCGTGCCCGCGTCGCATGTGTCCAGTGACACCATCGGGCGGCCAACCACCGAGCCATCCGCAAAAAGGGGCTGCACGAGGAGCATTCGCTTGCCCGTGATGGATGCGTCCTTCTGCGTGGCCCAGATGCTACCGATGACGCGTCCGAGGTTCATGGTTCTATTGCCTATTCCCTAGTGCGTATCGAAGTATTCGCAGTTCGCAGGCATCCGAAGCGGCGCTCTTAGCAGGCTGTTGATCTATCCCTCCTATCTGCGGCGGCGGCTCTTGTTCGATCTCAGCGTTGCGAGAATCTCGCCGGATTACCAATACGACTGCGATCTCGCGCCTTGATCTCGACCAACATCCGCTCGCCTCGCCAACGGATGAATAAATCAACAGCCTGTTAGGTAATCCGCCATACGCGATATGCTCCAGTTCTATCCGCATCCCTACAAATTGCCTGTGGAACTTTCACCATCAACCACATCCAGTCTGTCCACGATGGCCATGATAACGGCGTCGACGGGCTTGTCTTTCGTGATCGCCGTTTGGCGGCCCGACGAGCCTTGGGCCACCAGCACAACCTCACCCTCCCCGGCGCCGACGCTATCGACGGCGACGACGAAATTTTCCTGCGGCTTCAGATCTAGATCGACCTCACGGACGATGAGGAACTTCATGCCGACGAGCTGCTCGTCCTTGCGCGTCGCCCAAACGGAGCCGATGACTTTGCCGAGGAGCATGGATTGGATAAGATCTCGGATGGCCGATCGTGGGCGGCCACTGAAAAAAGCAGACCCCAACGGCTGTCTGCGGTCAGCCGTCAGTCGCCCTTAGAATACGGCGGGATGGCGTGCCCAGAGAACGCCGGGTGGCATTATTTCCAGCGTGCGCCCGATCACTGCGAGTCCGCGTCCACAAGCGCGATGGTGCAGCGCGAGATGCAGACCAGCCGTTCTTCTTCGTCCTCGATCCGGACCTCCCAGACCTGAGTCGTTCGGCCTTTGTGCAACGGCGTTCCGATTGCGCGGAGCATTCCATCTTTTACTGGACGGAGATGGTTGGCGTTGATTTCAAGACCAAAGGCCACCTTGTCAGCCGCAGAAGAAAGGTGTGCGCCGACGGAAGCCACGGACTCGGCCAGCACGACGCTCGCCCCGCCATGCAAATAGCCATGGGGCTGATGGACGACCGGGGTAACCGGCATCGTCGCGACGACCCGGTCGGCACCGAACGCTTCGTATTGGATGCCGAGCGTTTTGTCGAGCGACTCGCGGTCGAAAAAATCTTCGGGGATGTTGGCCATGCGCTCTCGTCAGTTTAGCGAAGGAGGTGGAAGCGGCTCTCCGGGATGACTGCCTCGCTTCACGTTTTCAAAAGTCTTCTCGATGAGATCGGCCACTCCGCCACCCATCCGGTACATCTCGGTCATAAAGTTGATGGTGGATGCGGCCGGCCCGTCGAACCCCCATTCGCAGTCCTCGAATCCGGATTCTACAAGCCCAACTGGGCCGAATCCGTGGTACACAATCTTGCATCGCCGAAACGTGCATCCCCGGAAGTGATGAAAGTCCAGAACGACGCGCTGATCCTCGATGGTTGCGCCTACAATTTGCATGGAACGTGTGCAGGTTTATGGGATGAAGGATGTACCAGGTCCGGGATAGGGCGCCGCAAAATAGGCGGCAACGGTTGCCGCGTGGTCGGCAAAGGTTGAACGAGTTCCGAGATCCCGGCCTCTGCCTTCCCCTTTCTTGTAGAGGAGCAAGGGCACGCGTTCTCTCGTGTGATCCGTTCCGGGGAAGGTCGGGTCGTTGCCGTGGTCGGCCGTAAGAAGCAAGTGCCCACCGGTCGGAAGCGCCGCTTCCAGCTCAGGAAGCCGTCGGTCGAAGTCTTCCAAGGCGCGCGAGAACCCGGCGGGGTCGTTCCGGTGGCCGTACAGCTCGTCAAAATCAACGAGGTTCGCCCAGATGAAAGTCGGGATTGCGGTCTGCGAAGCCATCCTCATCGCCTCCAGCGTCTTGTCGACACCGTCGCGGTCGCCCCTTGTTTTGACGTCCTCGTCGAATCCCACATTGCCGAAGAGCGAGGCAATCTTGCCCACCGAGACCGTGCGCACACCGGCATCTTGCAGATACTCCTGAAGGGTCTTTTCGGGTGGTTTCAGCGAGAAGTCTTTTCTCGCGGCGGATAGGCGATGGTAGTTCCCCGACTGCCCGTCAAATGGCCGCGCGATCACCCTGCCGACGCCATGCTCGCCGATGCAAACCTTTTCTCGCGCGACCTCGCACAACCTGTAGAGCTCGCCCAGCGAGTAGGCATCCGTATGCGTTGCGATTTGGAAAACGCTGTCGCCCGATGTGTAGACGATGGGCTTGCCGGTCCGCAGATGCTCCTCACCAAACTGGGCGATGATGGCGGTGCCGGATGCTGGGCAATTTCCCAGGACACCGTCCACGATTCCCTCTCGGCAGAATGCCTCCACGAGCTCCTCGGGAAAACCGAACGGATAGATAGGAAGAGGCCGCTCGACGATCACACCGGCGAGTTCCCAGTGTCCCATGGTGGAGTCCTTGCCAGCCGCCGTTTTCGTCATGCGCCCGAAATCTGCGATGGGTGCTGCGCTGGCTTCGATGCCATCCAGCGAACAAATCCGGCCCACGCCAAACCGCGCGAGGTTTGGCAGGTGGGGACGTTCCCTGGTGCAAACGTGCCCGAGTGTGTTGCTGCCTTCGTCGCCGTAGGCCGCGGCATCCGGGGCATCGCCTACGCCCACACCATCGAGCACGATGGAGACAAAGATTTTTGCGGGTTCTGCCAACAAATTCGAACGATCGGACACGCGCTAATCCACGATCACGCAGTCTTCCTTTCGCTCGTACGCTTCGCGGAGAGCCGCCTTGGCATCTGCACGGAAAGCCTCTGGCGTTTGATGGCGTGCCCTCAAAAGCGCAATGCCGATCTGAACGTCCGGGCCGCTCTCTTCCACGCGCTCCACCCACGCCTCCACGAATGCCGGACCAGCATGGCAGAAAACTCCAACGACAAGCTCACCAAATAGCTCAACGCGCGAACTCCCTGCGACGCCCCGGAGGCGTGCGATGAGCTCTTTTTCGGCAGCGGCTACAACGCTCTCTCCCTGGGTAGCTAGCTCGACCGCGTTGTGAGGGACGACGAGGGCCAGCGCCAGCGGCTCGTCTGTGGCTCGGGCTGCGTCCATCTCGTCTGCGATGATCGCGCTTCGCAACATGTTGGAGCCGTTGCTCTTTGATGCCTGCGGGAATGACGGAACCTTGATCGACGGTAGTCCTTCTTCCGCCGCTGCTTCGGCATCGAACTCAAACTCCCGGCTATTCAGCGGCTTCGTCTCATGCGGGTCCCAGGTCGCCGCTTTTCGCGGGGTTGGCCCAGCTTTGTTCGTGGCGGCACGATCGGAGACGGCTCCAATGCTCGACGTAAGGGTCTTCGTTTCAGCAATCGGAACGCCCGGAAGCGCGTCCACATCTTCCGACTTTTTGGATGTCCCGTCGTCCGGAAGAAGCCGACCGAGGAAATCCGCGTAATCACCAAACCGTTCGAGGGACTGCTTGTCGAAGTCAGACCGACCGGGTTCTACGTCGGCTACAAGCAGCACGCGCTCTGCCGACCCATGAACAGCGATTGCAACGGCGTGACCAACAGAAATCATCGGGTTCGCGTGATAACGGAGCGCGCCGAATGCATCGGGCTCGAGAATGGAAATCGAGGTGTCGTCGGCGACAAGGTTGAGCATATTGCCTCCCGCCGGGAAGAGGTCGATCTGTCGCGTCACTCGTTCGCTGACGAGCGCATCGACGGCGTACGACGACAATTCGAGGTCAAAACGCAGCAGCGCGACACTCTGCGCCTGCATCGCGGCCCATAGCGACTCCAGCAAAAATGCCACGGCATCCGGATTGGCTGTGGAATCCGAAGGCTGCCAGAGTGGCGATGCTTGATCGAGGTACGTCCCTGGGTGTCGACCCATCGAGACGGAATCGGCGCTCTCGACGTGCGCTACCGTTCGGCTGGGTGAGAATCTGGGCACGGGCCTGTCCTCGGGCTCGGCCATGGAGTCCTCCGCAACAAGATGATCAACAATCGTTTTGGCCGGAATAGGGGTTCGCGGCGCTTTCGAATGAAAAGTGAGATGAACGAGGTCATCGTCCACATCGTCTACCCTGGATTGACGTGCGCGCGCATCTGGTTCTTCCGCCAACTTGCGCACCCCAACGATGCCCAGGGTTCTCAATTCCTCGTCGGGATCAAGCCGAAGCGATTCCATCTTTTTGATCTCGGCCGCGATCTTTCGCTTCCTCTGCCACCCATACACCGCCAAAGCGACGAGCAACCCGACCAGCGCGAGTGCGCCGGGAACAAGCCAGGGAATGTCGAAGATCGGAAGACCTTCCATGCCGTTCGGGGCAGTAGGTGAGAGCTGGAGCCCGCGACCGTGTGATGGGTACGTGATGCATCACTCCGGCACAATAGCGCAATCTATCGGCGTATAGACGGCAAAACAACCTTTCGAGCGAATCTCGAACGTTGGCACCCTAACGAAGCGCGTCTACATTCCGCGCTTCGCTCACCAAGCAACCGACCTGTGGAAACGTATTACAAACCCGAACACCTTCCTCGGTTTGGGGAGATCGCGCAGGGCAGCAAGCCGCTGGCTGATGCCTTTTTTGGCTACTACGCCAAGGTTTTTGAGGATGGCGCTCTGAGCGCACGCGAGAAATCGCTGATTGCGCTGGCTGTGTCGCACGCTGTTCAGTGCCCGTATTGTATCGATGCCTATTCGTCCGACGCGCTCGCGAAGGGAGCGGACCTTGAGCAGATGACAGAGGCCGTGCATGTGGCCTGTGCCATCCGTGGCGGCGCATCGCTTGTGCATGGTATCCAGATGATGGACCACGCGAAGGCGCAGTTGATGTGATGCTATTGCGTACTCCGTTTTGCGTCGTCCAATTTTTTAAGACTGATGCGCACCACGGAATACGAACTATAAACCATGACCGAACTTCCCATCCTCATCGTTCCCGACGGCCCACGCCCGACAACGAGCCTGCGGGCGCGTCATACGCCGCTTGTCGATCCGGGCGTGCAAATGCGAACGCTCGACGATGTCGACATCGGGGGTGGCCCGACCGGCACCGGCCTATTCGAGATGGATTTGGCGGCGGCGGGGTGGGCGGGAGGCTTGGCGCCGTCGACGCTCGAGATCTTCCAGATTAACGTAGGCAAACTGTGCAACATGACGTGCCGCCACTGCCACGTAGATGCGGGGCCAGACCGGACGGAAGAGAACATGGATCGGGCAACCGTGGGGGATTGCCTGACGGCCATCGACAAAAGCCGAGCCCACACGGTGGACCTGACGGGCGGGGCTCCTGAACTCAATCCACACTTCGAATATCTCGTCGATGAATGCGTACGTCGGGGCCTGCACGTCATCGACCGCTGCAACCTGACGATCCTCGTCACCAACCGTTACAGCCATTTGCCGGAATGGCTGGCCGAGCGCGGCGTGGAAGTGGCGTGCTCACTTCCTCACTACAGGAAACTGGGGACGGATGCCCAGCGCGGCAACGGCACGTACGAAAGATCAATCACCGCTCTGAAACGCCTCAATGAGGTAGGCTACGGGCTTGGCGACCCGGACAAAGTGCTTACGCTCGTGACGAATCCCGTCGGGGCATTTCTGGCGGGCAACCAGGTTTCTCTGGAGGCCGAATGGCAGCGCGAACTTCACCGAAATCACGGCATCACTTTCGACCGACTTTTCACGATCAACAACATGCCTATATCCCGCTATCTCGAGTGGTTGCTCGAGAAAGGGCAGGTCGAGGTCTACATGGAGCGGCTCGTCAACGCATTCAACCCAGAGACGATAGCGGGACTCATGTGCCGCAACACAATCTCGGTCGGCTGGGATGGCCGACTCTTCGATTGCGATTTCAACCAGATGCTGGAAATCGAGGCGGACGTCCCGGGAATGGTACGTCCGCACGTCCGTGACTTCAACCTCGCCACCTGGCAGGCACGTCGCATAGAGACGGCCCGCCACTGCTACGGATGTACGGCCGGAGGCGGCTCATCGTGCGGCGGCGCGACGGCGTAGAGCGAGACTGTCATACCTCCCGCACTTCGGCCTGTGTTCTGATCGGAGAGTCCACATTGGTGCCATCCTGAACTCGTTTCAGGATCTCGGGATGTTGCCTCACACCCGATGAGATCCCCGATCGGAGTCCGGGATGACAACCTGGTTGAGTTTCCGAACACGCCCTAGAGAATGTCGCCGCCGTCCATTCCGTCAACCTCTATCTCCACACCACCAACCCATCCAGCGACGAGGTTGTAAATAAAAGCGGTGATGAGTCCACCTATGAACCCGCCGATCGCCCCGGCGATGGGCATCGAGATGATGAGCCCCAGCCCCAGCCCGGCCCCTAGCCCAGACCCGCCGAACTGATCGCCGACAGCGGAGAGTATGCAGCCATACGGCAAGGCAAACAGGAGCATCATTACGCCGTAGATGACGGCAGATACCTTTGCGAGCGACATCGGCTCGATGCGGGTGAGAACCATGGAAACCTCCGGGTTGGTGGGTGAGGGAGGACCAAGTGTAGGGACTGAAAGGGTCTCTGTGCAACGCTTGATGTCAATTGTAGCCGGAGTGATCCGGGAACTGTATTCTCCTTAACCCGAGCCCGATTCATAAGCGTATGAAACTTCGCTATCAGGAGGAACCGCCACCGGATTCCCTTGCCCAGTTTGTGCAAGCGTGCTGGACGTTTACCGCCCCGGAATCCCAGCATGAGCGAGCGTTCTTTCTGCCTCCTGACGGGAGTTTTAGCATTGCCGTTGTGGTTGGCGATCCAACCACCAGCACGGTGGTCGTCGGGCCGCACGCCAGGCCTTTGAGTGTTGCAATCGGGCCAGGCGTTTGCGTGCGCGGCGTGCGAATAAGGCCGGAGGCGGCAGTGAGTGCGTTCGATAAACCTGTCGCGCGCTGGGCTGAGCAGGGTGCACCTCTCTGTCTCGTCGCACCTAAATTGGCCGGACATATTGCACCCGCCCGATCCGTAGACGTCGCCTTCGATCAATTGCTCGATGGACTTGTGGAACAGGCGCTGGAATGGGACCCCCCCGACCGGATGATCCAACGTGCAGCCACCACAATCGAGGCCCGCAGCGGCAGCGTGAGGATAACTGATCTCGCACGAGATTTGGGCTTAGGTGTCCGGACCCTTCAGCGGCGATTCCTCGCAACGACGGGCCTCGCACCCAAACGATATGCTCGAATCCGCCGCTTCCTCCTTGCAGCCGCCCAGCATGTGCTTCAGACGGAACCCGAGGCGTGGGCTCGCATCGCTCTTGAGCATGGTTTTGCAGATCAGGCGCATTTTGCGCGCGAATGCACGAGACTGACCGGGGTCTCGCCGACCGCATTTACGGCGCTGATGGACGAGATCGAACACATCGATGTCCAGCCCTGAAGCCTGTCGCGATTATACAAGACATGACGAGACGTCGGGGACGATCTTGAATCTCCAATAACCCCTCCCGTCGTGCGCACCGCTATTCTCTTTCTCTTGTTTTCCACCCCTTTCCTGGTCCGTGCTCAGAACACGCTGCACGAATCAATGGAGCCCTTTTCCTTCCTTGTAGGTACGTGGGCCGGACCGGCGTGGCACGCGACACCCGGAGGTGAGCGACAGGATTTGTATCAGACGGAAAACGTACAGCCCATGGGCAATGGTCGTGTAATATTGGTTGAAGGGATTGGCCGGGAGGGTGGGCCGGATGGCGAGGTCGTGTTTAGTGCAGTTGGCATCCTCTCATATGACGCTGAAACTGATCAGTACCATATCGACGCGTTCAACGACGGCCGACACGTTCGTGCGGATGTGACGCTCGTGGAAGGAGGTTTTGATTGGGGTTTTGATGTAAGTGGACGGCAGATCCGCTACGAAATGTGGCTTGAGGATGGTGTGTGGCACGAAACAGGATCCATGATCTTTGAAGGGAATCAAACTCCGCCATTTGTAGAGCTCATGGTCGAACGCACATCTGAAGCACCCTAGAGCCTTCTGTTCAACCGAACGCGGAAGCGTGCACAAACGTCGGCGCTCCTGTAGAAATCGTTTTCGCCTCTTCAGGCCACTGGATCTCGGGCAACTGTACGGAACACTGATAGCCATCCGACAACGGATTCGGCTCAGCCCAGATCGTACCGCGCGTCGTTTCCATAACCACGTGATCCCCCGAACGACCAAGGACGTAGTCACGGGTAAGCGTCACCTTGCCGTCGGGCGTGTCGAGGACGTACGTCGGGACCGCGAAACCGGAAGTGTGGCCGCGAAGCTGTTTCATCAGCGCCATGCCCGTTTCGATGGGTGTGCGAAGGTGAGCCGTCCCGCCGATGAGCTGCGCCTGGTAGAGGTAGTATGGCCGGACGCGCATCGCCACGAGGCCCTCACACAGCGACTTCAGGGTTTCAAAATCGTCGTTGATGCCGTGGAGCAGAACGGTCTGGTTGCCGACAGGAACGCCGACGTCGGCAAGTTTTGCGCAAGCCTCGGCAGCTTCGATGGTCAGTTCTTTCGGATGATTGAAGTGTGTGTTCAGCCAGATGGGGTGGTGTTTCTTCAGCACCGCAGTCAGCTCGTCTGTGATCCGAAACGGATTGACAACCGGCAGGCGCGTTCCGATTCGGATGACTTCGACGTGCGGGATGGCTCGAAGCTCAGACAGGAGCCAATCAATGTTAGCGTCTGAAAAAACGAGCGGATCGCCGCCTGTCAGGAGCACGTCACGGATGTTCTCATCGGCAGCGATGTACGCAATGGCTTCCCGGAGTTCGTCCTTCCGCATCATAAAATCAGCATCGCCGACCATGCGCTTGCGAAGACAGTACCGACAATAGACGGCGCACTCGGATGTCACGCAGAGGGCCACGCGGTCTTTGTAGTTGTGGACCAGGTTCTTGACCGGCGAATGCCCAACCTCGTCGAGCGGATCGACGACACCAACAATGTCTGGTTCAACTTCGGCGCGCTGTGGAACGACCTGCTGCCTGATGGGGCAGGCTGAATCAACCGCGTCCATCAGGCTCGCGTAGTAGGGCGTGATGGTCCACCGAAAGATGCCGTTCGTCTCGCCAATAGCGGTTCGTTCGTCCTCCGTCGGCTGGATGTACCGCTCCAACGTCTCCAAATCGTTGACGCGGTTTCGCATTTGCCAGCGCCAGTCGCGCCACTCAGTTTCCGACGCATTGTGTTGCGGAAAGGCGGTCATGGATGTTCGTAGACATCTGGGTAGCGCCGAAAGGCATCTCGAACCTTCTCATCTTTGGTCACCTCGAACTCCTCGCCGCACTTTCCACAGGAGAAGGCAATCATTGTCGGCATGGCGGAGACATACTGCATCATCAACAACATCGCGCCGAACCCGGAGTACGACATTTTTGGACGAGCGAAATGATGGTAGCGGTCGTGCCCGCACGAGCAGGTGGGGCGTTCTGTGGCGGAAGCAGAAGCTATCATGCGGCTCCAACGCAGAGGCGGCGGAGGGGATTCGAGGCCAGTCGGTGATCCCATGAATTCAGTATCCCAGCCGTCGCAGCCCCCGCCCCAATACATCTGCCAATAAAGCGTCGTACGGTTGCCCGGAGAGCTCAGCCAGGATGGCGAATGTGCCGTCTGGCGCGAAGGTGGGGAGGGGGTTGATCTCCAGAAACCATACGCGGCCATCGGCATCGACGCGGAAATCGGAGCGAGAGAAATCGAGGCATTCCATGGCGCTGTGGATGCGGAGGGCGTCACGCTGAAGAGAGAACTCAAGCGCCGGGTCGATGGGCATTCCGGCGTTGTACTCGAACGGGGCGTCGGGCGGTTCGTGGCGTTCCAGGGCGTGCAGGCCAATTCCCGTCTCCCTCTCCGTGGCGCGCTGCAAAACCGGAAGTGCTTCGGGCGGTTCGTGGCCAACGACGCCCACCGTGAACTCGCCGCCCTCGACGAATTGCTCAACGAGCACCTCTTGTTTGTAGAGGTCGAGTTGGCGCGATGCTTCCAGCAACAGCTCCTCCGCGTTGTGGCACTTGCTCAGCGGCGAGATGCCCTTCCCCGTACCCTCGTAGCGCAGTTTCACGAAGACGGGAAAGGGCGGGATATCCGCTGAGTCAAGATCAACGACAGAACGGACAACGGACCAATCGGGCGTCAGCAGGCCCGCGTGACGGGCGATAATTTTGGTGACGTGCTTGTCGAGTGAAGCCGAGATTGCCAGCGCGTCCGAGCCGATGAACGGGATCCCGGCCAGTTCCAGCAGCACCGGCCCGTGGGCCTCACGGTTGCGGCTTCCGTCGCTCTCCGCAATGCATACGGCCACGTCGATGTCGAGGCGACCCGCCCCAATGGCCGCCAGCAGCGCCGGGACG
The DNA here is from genome assembly GCA_041748175.1 of Rubricoccaceae bacterium. GTDB lineage: Bacteria > Bacteroidota > Rhodothermia > Rhodothermales > Rubricoccaceae > JAHEJB01. Next base: position 9,573 of record JBGTDU010000057.1, on the reverse strand, counting down.
TTGCCGATCCGAACCGGCCTGTGCCCGAGCCGCCTGACGGCCTCTTCGATCGCGGCAATCGTGCCTTCGGGCTCATACTCCGCGTCCCAGTCGGGCGGGGCACTTCGGGGCGGATGCGCGTCTCCGAAGCGGTCGTAGACGAGGCCGACGCGGAGGGGGCTCATCCCGACTTCCTCCGCACGTACGTGGTCATCGGCCAAAGCGCCGCCCTCTCGTGAACGTCGCCCCATGCCTCCGCAAGCGCCTCGACGGGAACGGGGTTCTCCCCCTTCTCGCGGATGTAGCGCGCGACGGCCGACCACGAATCCAGATAGCCGATCAGGCGCGCCAGCGTCCAGCGCGCCTCCATCCTGAAAGTCGGTGTGGGGACGGGCGCAAAGGGAAACTCGACCGAAGCATATCCCTCATCCACCAGCTGTCGCTCGGGTGTCCAGAAGCCTTTCAGCATATTGTCGTGGAGGTCATGCACGGCCCGGTCGATCTCCGGCGAGATGCTATGCAGGCCGTAGCTCCAAACGGCGAGCAGACCGCCGGGCTTGAGGACCCGATCGGCTTCCGCAAAGAACTTCGGCAGGTCGAACCAGTGGAGGGCCTGCGCGACGGTGAGGAGATCAACAGCGTTCGCCTCCAGGCCGGAGGCCTCAGCGGGGACGACGCGGTAGGTGATCTTCAAATGCCGCGCGGCTTCCTCCAATTGCGCCGCGCTTGCGTCCGTGGCGATGACCCGCTCGAACCGGTCGGCAAGTGCTACCGCCGCCTGGCCGTTTCCCGTCGCGCAATCCCATGCGAGCGAAAGCGCCGGGCTCTCTTCCGCCAGAAAAGCGAACAAAGCGTCCGGGTAAGTGGGCCGCGCGGCGGCATAGCTCCTGGCCTGGTTCCCGAACCGATCGACAAACCCCATCACGCGCGGCTCCGTGTTGACGGCGTGGAATGGATCTCCACGTCCTGAACGTCGGGCAGCTCCTCCAGAGAGAGCGCCGGACGAAGCGCTTCTTCGCCCGCCACGGGGTCGGAATCGTTGTGGACGATTCGGGCGATGTCGTCGGCCACCGAGTCGATTTCATCAAGCTTTTTGTTGCGCCATTTTCGGTCGAGCCACTCGATGACAGGCGCGCAAACCAGCAGGGCGCCAATGAGCACTAGGGCGAAGATCCAAACGGATTGGTTGACGCCTCCGGCGATAAATGCCGCGACCAGTGCGGCCATGGCGCCGTAGCCGATTCCCTCGGCGCGCGGTGACCCCAGCCCCACGAGCCGCTGGATACGGACGTGCTGAACGTCGTCGATCGACTGGATCGAAACGGTCGTGGCGATACCCAGCATCGTCGTGTGCCGCCATTCGCGGGTGGAACCCAGCTGCTCCGTTACGCCTTGCGTTTGAATCGCCGAACCCCCAAAGGCTGCCGCCGTGTCGCTTGAAAACTCGCTTCTGAGCCGCATCACCACGTCGTGCCACTCCTCATCCGTGAGCGTTCCGGGGACGACCCGCTCGACGAACACGTGCGTGTCCGTGTGGCCGTGGACATCGCGCAAGCCCACGCCCGTCTCCGCTTCGCGAACGGCGGCCCGAAGGAACGACGGCTCGATCCCAGAATCCGCGGCGACCTGCTCGAGCTCGGCAATGGTCAGTCCGAAATCGGGCCGCTGGTCCTGGGACGCCTGCAACTGCGAGGCCCGCTCGATGAGCGCCCGGATCTCCGCTTCCGAGAAAGTGCGTTCGGCCATCTCTATTCCCGCTCGCGTTGGTGGGTAGTGGATCGTTCGGGGACGGCGTTCGGATCGTCCGGAAGGGCGTCGAGGTCGATCTCGGGCTGCACAGCCGAGGTAGGAGAGGGCTGGGGAGACGCCTGACGCGAGATGACTTCGATACGGTCGAGCGCCTGCTCAAACCGTTCTTCCTGACGACGCCCGTACGCTCGCAGGCCGCCCCATGCCGCGCCGAACGCCGCGAAGAATATGGCCAGAAACAACAAAGCCACGCCGAGTGGAGCGTCCTGCTCCCCAAGGAGGTTTAATACCATGATCAGTATCGGGACAAAGAGAAAGCTGCCCGTCCCGCCGAGCATTCCCCCAACGCTGCCCTTCATCGTTTGCTCTATGGAGACATGCGTGCCGTGGCCGTCTGGTGTGAGTGTGACCTTCGCGGGCCTGTCGGAACCGCTGCCCTTGCCGTCGCCGCGAAGTGTCCACTCGCGCACGCGGCCGACCCCGCCGCTCAAGCCGTCCTGCTTGAAGATCCGCCGCAACTCCGGGACGATGCGCTCCCAGGCCTCATCCGATATGGGACCGGGGAGAATGCGCTCTGTGGAAAGGCGGGTCGGCATCCCGAGAAAGGTTGATCGCTCCGTTGCTGCGTCCGCCGATCGGAAGGTAAGGGCGTGGGCCGCGGCAGCAACGTGGGTCGGGTCGATCCCGGATTCTGCACCGATCTGTTGGAGTTCCTCTAACGAGAGCCCGGCCCGGCTGGCGTCTTCGGCTTCCCGCGCCGCCTCCTGCCGCAGCGCCGCCCGCTCAAAGATGGCGTGGACTTCCTCGTCGGTGTAGCGCTTCCCGGTGGGCATGGGGGCAATTTACGGAAGCCACGTCCTGCCCGTCCTGCTCCCCGGGTTCAGCAATCTGCGACCAAATGTCGTGCGGATCGAAAACGGAGCGATCAATGCACGTAGCTCCCGGCGTTCACGTCGATCGTCGCGCCCGTGGCGGGGTCCGCCAATCCTGAGGCCAGCAAAACCACGAGCGGCGCGATATCGGCGGGCTCGGTCATACGCGGGAGCGCGAGATCATCCGAGGCGTAGCCTTCTCCGTACATTTCGATAAATGGCTGGGCCATGTCTGTTTTGGTGAAGCCGGGCGCAATGGTGAACGCCGAAATCCCGTGCTTGCCGTAGGCTCTCGCAATTGACCGAGTAAGCGCAACAACCCCTGCCTTGGAGGCCGCGTAGGCCAGGTAATCCGGCGAGTCGCCCCGGAAGGCCGCCCGGCTGGCGATGTTGATGATCCGGCCACCTCGGCGCTCGATGAAGTGGGCGACGGCAGCGCGGCACAGCACGCCGACCGACGTTAGGTTCGTGTCCATCGTCCGCCGCCACGAAGCGATCCAATTGTCTAGCGGCGCGTCCGCCGGGTTGCTCTCGGCGATCCCCGCGTTGTTGATCAGCACGTCAACGTGTCCAAAGGTGTTCAGGCAGTCTTCCCACAGATGCTGCGCCGCAGGCGGATCGCTTAGGTCGGCTTGAATAGCACGAGCCTCGTTGCCCAGGGAAGCGGCGAGCGCTTCGGCGGCCTCGCGACTCCGGCTATAGTGAACCGCCACCGTGGCCCCCGAATCCCCGCATGCCTCGGCGATGGCTCTTCCGATGCCTCGGCTTGCGCCGGTGACAAGGACCACCTTGCCCGACATGTCGATCCGCATCACGCCTTTGCCGGTCGTGGAAGACCGGCGGGCCTGGCGGTGACGGGCTTCGCCACATTAGCCGACGACACCTCCGCATTCTTCCGCCAGAGCGGCACGGCCGAGCACGCCTCGCCGTACATGATCTTCTTCGCCACGCCCTGGAGTTTCTGCGTCGCGATGACGTAGGCGTCGGTCGGCACGACATCGTTCGCACAGCCCTTGATGACGACCGGCTTTCCGGCATAGAGGGGCCAATCGACGACCTCCAGCGCGCGGACGAAGAAATCCCGGATGAGGTCGCGCTTCGTCCCGAACGCAACCGATGCCGCGATCCCCTCCAGCTTCGCGGCTACGAGCATGGACGCCCATGTTGGGATGATCGCGTCGGTAGTGCAGTGGATTGCTACGTGCTTGCCGTTGTATGCACTCCAGTGGTGCGCCTTCATCGCTTCGCGGAACGGCTTCTCCCGAAGGACCAGCCCCTCCAGAAGAAACACGGCGAGGTCGAACTCAACGACCTCGCGCCCGTCCCAGAGGGCTTCCAGATTGAAGGTGGCGATGTCGCTTTCGGCGACGCGGTTGGTGATGGGTTCCATAGTGAATGATTACCTGATAACGTGAGTACGGTCCCGAAAACTCTTACGTAATCACGTCGTCACGTAATCACGCGCAGCTACTTCTCTTCGCACGACCCCCACCGCCCGCACTACTTCCTCGACCGCCGCATCCACCTCAGCCTCCGTCGTGGGGTGGCCGATGGAGCAACGGATCGTTCCGAAGGATTGTTCTTTCGAAAGGCCCATAGCTGTAAGGACGTGGCTCGGCTTGGCCGTCTTTGTCTGGCACGCGCTCCCCGTTGAAACCGCGAGGCCGCGCATTTCGGGAAGAAGCTCTCTAGTGGTCAGATCGTCAAAGCGGAGGCTCGTCGTGTTGGGCAAGCGAGGTGCGCCAGCGCCGTTGATATGTGTGTAGGGCACCCTATCGAGAACACCCCGCTCGAATCGGTCTCGCAGCGCCGCAAGATGATTGGTTTCGTCCGGGAGGCGCTCCAAAGCCAGCTCCGCTGCTTTCCCGAGCCCAACAATGCCAGGCGCGTTGAGCGTTCCACCCCGAAGTCCATCCTGCTGCCCGGCACCCGGAATGATCGAGGCCAGCTTCACACGCGGGTTTTTTCGCCGAACGAACAGCGCGCCAACGCCTTTCGGCCCATAGAACTTGTGCGCGGAGAGTGCGAGCAGATCGGCACCGAGCGCATCAACATCCACGTCAATCTTGCCAACAGCCTGCGTCGCGTCCGTGAACATGAACGCGCCGTGCTCGTGCGCGATCTCAGCAGCCTCAGCCACGGGCCCGACCACGCCGGTCTCGTTGTTGGCGAGCATCATCGAGACCATCAGCGTGCGCTCCGAGATCGTCTCTCGAAGTGCGTCCAGATCTGCCACGCCGTGCTCATCAACCGGCAGGATCGTCAGCTCGAAGCCGTCGCGCTCCATGGCCCACGCGGTCTCCAGCACGGCTTTGTGCTCCGTCGCCACCGTAATCAGATGGTTCCTCTTCGCACCGTACACCTTGCCCGCGCCCATCATCCCCATGGCCACCGATTCGCTCGCTCCGCTCGTGAACACCACGGTTTCGGTTTCAGCGCCGATGAGGGCCGCAACATGCTCTTGCGCCTGCTTGACAGCTTCGTCCGCGGCCCAGCCGTAGGCATGGTTGCTCGACGGGTTTCCGAAATGCTGCCCAAAAAAAGGAGTCATCGCCTCCGCGACGGCCGGGTCAACCGGCGTAGTCGCGTTGTAGTCGAAATAGATGGGGAGGGTCATGCCTTTCGGATTGATGGGCGCGTGATACGCCGAGGATGACGTTCGGTTTACCGCGTAGGGGCGAGATACATCTCGCCCGTTCACGCAATGATTCGCGGCTGGCCGAGATACATCTCGCCCGTTCACGCAATGATTCGCGGCTGGGCCAGATATATCTCGCTCAGCTACCGAGGCATCGTAGGTTTCGGTGTGCCATTTTTACGACATTCTCTGTCTTACCTCTCCTCCCCATGGATATCGGAATCATCGGCCTCGGCAAAATGGGAGGCGGCCTCGCGCGTCGGCTGCACCGCGCCGGGCACACGCCCATCGGATTCGACCTCGACGAGGCTGAACGCAACGAACTCGCAAGCGACGGCATCTCCACGGCCGACTCGGTCGACGAACTCGCCGACAAGCTGGAGGCCCCGAAGGTCTTCTGGCTCATGGTTCCGGCAGGGATCGTGGTTGACAAGGTTCTCGATGGCGTCAAACCCCACCTCTCCGAAGGATGCATCGTCGTCGACGGCGGCAATTCGTTCTATCAAGACTCCATGCGCCGCGCTGCTGAACTCAAGGAGCTCGGCGTGGCCTACGTGGACTGCGGCGTCAGCGGCGGCGTTTGGGGGCTTGAAGAAGGTTTTTGCCTCATGGTCGGTGGCGAGGACGACGCTGTCGAAACGCTCACGCCGATCTTCGAAGCCCTCGCGCCCACTGCCGACAAAGGCTGGGCGCACTTCGGCCCGAGCGGCGCGGGGCACTTTGTAAAGATGATCCACAACGGAATCGAATATGGATTGATGCAGGCCTACGCCGAAGGCTTCGCCCTCCTCACGGCAAAGGCGGAGTTCAACCTCGACACCGTGCGCGTCTCGGAGGTCTGGCAACACGGCAGCGTCATCCGCTCCTGGTTGCTAAATCTGGTTGGGCGCGCGCTCACCGAGGACGGCCCCGGCCTTGACGACATCGCCCCTTTTGTCACCGACTCGGGCATGGGGAGATGGACGGTGAAAGAGGCCATCGATCTCAACATTTCCGCACCCGTCCTGACGCACTCGCTCATCGAGCGCATCCAATCTCGCGACGACCGGGGTTTCCACAACCGCCTCCTCGCCGCTCTGCGCAATCAGTTTGGCGGCCACGCTGTGAAAACCGCCGGGGCGGATGCCGAATCAGAAACGGGCAGCTGAGACGCTCGATCGCATCAGGCTCATGGACTCCTGCCTCTTCATCCTCCTCGGCGCCACCGGCGACCTCGCCACGCGGAAGCTGATCCCATCCCTTTATCGTGGGCTCGCAATGAACGAGCCCGACGCCACGGTCGCCGTGCTGGGTGTCGGGCGCTCGAAGTGGGACGACGCGGCCCTCCGCGACGCGTTTCGCGAAGCACTCAAGGACGACGACGTAGACAGCAACAAGCTCGAGGCCTGGTGCGAAGGGTGCCTCAGGTATCAGCAGGTTAATGACACCGGCGAGATGGAGCCGGTTTTCAAGCGCGCGGCGCAGATGGAGAAGGAGCTTGGCCTGCTCGGCAACCGGATCTACTACCTCGCGATCCCGCCCTCGGCCTTCGAGAAGTCTATCCGCGAAATCGGAGAGCAAGCCAACGGCAACGACGGTGACGGATCATCAAACGGAAAGGAGACGGGCTGGACGCGCCTCGTCATCGAGAAGCCTTTCGGGCATGATCTTGCGTCCGCACGCGCGCTGAATGCCCTCATCCACAAGTATTTCGACGAGTCCGAGGTCTACCGGATCGACCACTATCTCGGGAAAGAGACCGTGCAGAACCTGCTGGTCTTTCGATTCGCCAATTCCCTGTTCGAATCGCTGTGGAATCGCGCACACATCGAACGGGTCGAGATTACCGTCGCGGAGACGATCGGGGTCGAGGGCCGGGCCGGGTACTTCGACACGTCCGGCACCTTGCGGGACATGATCCAGAACCACCTCACCCAGCTACTGACCCTCCTCGCTATGGAGCCGCCCGCCCGCTTCGACGCGGATTCGATTCGACGGGAGAAGGTCAAGGTGCTTCATTCCATCACTCCGCCCGACCCCGAGCATGTGGTGCTCGGCCAGTACTCGGCCGCCAACGGTGAGGAAGGGTACCGCGACCACAAAGGCACGCCGCAGGATTCGACCACAGAAACGTTCGCTGCGCTGCGTATGCATGTCGAAAACTGGCGCTGGCAGGGCGTTCCGTTTCTGCTGCGGACGGGGAAGCGCCTCGCTGGACGGCTGACTGCAATTGACATCTACTTCCGCTCTCCGCCGGTCCAGCTATTCGGCGGACCGGAGAGTTGCGCAATCAGCCGCAATGTTCTCCGAATCAAGTTGCAGCCCGAAGAGGGTTTTACGCTTACGTTCGAAGTCAAGAAGCCCGGCGACGGCTTCGACCTTTCGACGCAGCAGTTTGATTTCGACTACGAGAAAGCGTTCGGACCGCTCCCGACCGCCTACGAAACACTTCTCGCCGATGTCGTCGCGGCCGACCAGACGCTGTTTGTCCACGCCGACGAAACGGAGGCCGCATGGGCGCTCTACGAGTCACTGCTAGAAGCAGATCTGCCCGTCCACGACTACGAATCCGGCACATGGGGACCAACCGAGGCGACCAATATGTTTGTCACGGACTATGGTGGCCCGACACAGGCGGTGGGTGCGACGGTCCAAAAATGAAGACCGACGCAGAGGTTCTCACATTCGCCGACACGAGCCGTCTCATACATGCAACGGCCGAGGCCATCGTTCAGACCCTCAACGCGGCGATCCAGGAGCGTGGCCGCGCGTCGTTCGTGCTTACCGGCGGCTCAACGATCCGGCCGGTCTACCGCCTCCTCACCGCTGACTATCGCGACGCTGTTGACTGGACGTTGGTGCATGTCTTCTGGGGGGATGAACGCCACGTTCCGCACGACGCGGAGGAAAGCAATTACGGAATGGCACGAAAGGACTTACTCAACATTCTGCCGATACCGGAAAACCAGATCCACCCGATGCCAACATCAAGATCTCCGGAGGAAGACGCCAGTGCTTACGAGGAAGCCCTCCGCACGAACGTTGACGACGGTCCGCCCGGTTTCGATCTGCTGCTCTTGGGAATGGGCGCGGATGGACACGTTGCCTCGCTGTTTCCAGGAAGTCCGGCGCTCGATGAGAGCGAGCGTTTTGTTTTGGCTACGCAGGCTCCGGTCGGCAGTTCGGTTATGAATCGAATCACGCTTACGCCGCCGGCTATCACTGCATCTCGCGTGGTCTTCTTTGTGGTGACGGGGGAGAGAAAACGCGCCGCCGTTGCCGCCGTGCAAAGTGGTTCGGCGAGCGCGCTTCCCGCTGCGCTGATATCGGCGAGGGAGAGATTAGTGTGGTTTATAGATGTCGAAGCAGCGGGGAAGGCTGCCGAGTGAACTCTGGGACCGGCGGACTCCCACCCGATTCGCCGAACGGGAGATCCCTGGGACCGGCGGACTCCCGTCCGCCGAGGCCGATCGGGAGATCGGCCCTCCCGGAATTACGGACGATGTTGGTCAGATCCAGTCCATAGGACGACGAACATCCGATGGCCCAACCGAGATCAACCTCGGCCCAAAGTCAAATTCCGCAATCCGATATACCTACAACCTCGCCCGAATACCCACGGCGAACGTTCGGGGTAGACCGGGGCGCAAACCAGCAGGGCGGCGCGCAACCACATACGTCGCATCGGTCAGGTTGTGGACACGTCCGAACAGCGACAAGCCCTGCCGGAAAGCCCACTCTGTTGACGCATCCAGTACGAACCGCGCGTCGGTGCCGGAGTCCTCTCGTATGGCGCCCTGCCCGGCCTCCGTGCGCATGGCCGAGACGTAATTGCTCGCGAGGTTCACCGAGATCCTCCCACGCTCAACACCCAGGCTCAGCGACATTTGGTGTTTGGCGAGATAGGGCAACTCGTCGCCCGCTTGCACCGAACCCCAGCCTTCAAACTCACTGTCGAAGCTGGTATTGAATTGGGCGTCGGTGAAGGTGTAGGCGAGTCGCATCGGGACGGACCAGCTCGCCAGATTAACTGAGGGCGCGAGATCTGCTGTGACGGCCAGCTCAGCACCCATCACATCAACCTCGCCGCCGTTGAACTGGTCCGTCGAGCCGCCGCCACCAGCCGCGGCGAGATCGGAGCCGAGCAGATTGCTGTAATCGTTGAAATACGCAACGGCCTGGAGCGCGAGCGCCTCCGTGGCAAAACGGAGCCCTGCCTCTACGTTCACGCTTGCCTCCGGACTGGTTTCCGGGCGCGAATCCGGCGGCGCAAATCCGCGATGAATCCCACCGAAAATGCTCAACGATTCCGCCGCATCGAAGAGCAGCCCGACGCCCGGAATCACTACATCTACC
>JBGTDU010000056.1:0-1508 GCA_041748175.1 Rubricoccaceae bacterium | reverse complement strand
CAAGCGTCGCGGCGCGAAATACGGCGTCGTCACCATGTGCGTCGGCGGCGGCATGGGCGCAGCGGGTCTGTTCGAGATCTTCTGATCTTGGGTCGAGCGTGCGTAAAAGGGGCGGCCGGGTAGAACCGAGCCGCCCCTTTTCATGTGCCGAGCTGACGGCTTTTGGGGTAGTGAGCGGACGTGGAGCGAAGCTACGAAGTTGCTATGAGCCGGCGCACTATGGCGTGTCGCGTGAGAGCGCTTCTCGTCTAATGACTTCCTTCGAACTTTGGCGCTCGACCTGCCCATCGGCCTCGACCCTCGTAATCTCGGTCGATGTTGTGCGTCTCCAAACCCGACCATTCGGATCGGCCTCCAAGAAGACTTCCATTACGCCCCCGATCTTTTCATTCTGTCGCTCAACGTAAGCTTCTTCGAACGAGATTGGCTCCTGCATAATTTCGCCCAATACCACATCGGTTCGTGCGTCTTCTCGGTGAACGGCATCGGGGTCGATGGTCATCTGCACTCTGTAGGTTGCGCCGTCGCCGACAGATTTTTGCAATGCAAGGCGCGCAGGTTCGAGCGCCGCAGGATGGTGCAAAAGCTCACCATCCTCCAAAGAAAGCGGTTGGATATTAAGCGCTTCAATAGTGGCGAGGACTGACTCGGGGTCGCACTCAACTTGAAAAGCGCTCCAAGTAAAGTACCAGCTGCCACAGGCCTCTGGCGATATCTTGGCGGCTTTGAGCCAGGCGTCGCGGCGAGCCTCCATTTCCTCACGATTTAACAGCTGCATGCTGCCATCGTATGGTTGAAAAACTCGGACTGGGAAGTGCCAATTGATCGGTCGCTGATCGTCGGAGGGTTCGAGCGGCAGATCGTACACCCGCTCCGTTCCATCAGGCCGAACACCGACGATCCGTTCGATGTATTCGTGCCCCCCGCGACTGCTAGAAGATGAGCCATCTCCTGTGCTTTCCGATTCGTGGGTTACAGAGATTCGATGCCGATCACCGGCCATCTCTTCGAGATTTTGAGCGCGACCCTCTGCCGAGAGCGAGACCACGAGAAGAATGGCCAGGATTGGTTTCATTGTCAGCACGCTGTTCCTTGGGCCTGGATTTCGAGATGGAACAATTCTCGAGCATTTGCCAGCGTTGGAAGCGGGGTCGGAAGCTGACCCTAGGCTCGTTGAGGCTCCTTACCCATGCGCGGCGATGAATTCCTCGACCACGGGCGCGATTGTGTCGCGCCAGCGGCTGCCGTTGAAGATGCCGTAATGGCCCGCCCCTTCGGCCATGAAATAGCGCTTCTTCGAGGCGTCGAGATTGGGGGTCAGTTCCAGCGCGGCGCGGGTCTGGCCCAGGCCTGAAATATCGTCGCGTTCGCCCTCGATCGCCAGCAGCGCGGTTTTGGTGATCTTGCCCAGATCGACCAGCCGGTCGCGATGGGTGAAGGTGTTGTTGGGGATCGAGTGGGTCTGGAACACCTCCTCCACCGTCTGGAGGTAGAATTCCGCGGTCATG
>JBGTDU010000055.1:0-5283 GCA_041748175.1 Rubricoccaceae bacterium | reverse complement strand
GAATGGATGGCTCGAAGCGACGCAGTGCATCGGATGACGGAGGCTCCCACCAATGAAGCCAAAGTCGGTGCTCTTGCTGATTTCTTCCGCGACACGATCGACCGGCTACCCGTGGTGATGTTCCTGCTGTTGCCGATGTTCGCCCTGTTGCTCAAGTTGATCTATCTCCGCCGAGCGTGGTACTACACCGAGCACCTCGTCTTCGCTCTACACACGCACGCCTTTTCATTCGTCGTTTTTGCGGTCATCGTTGCCGTCATCGGGTTCAGCACGCTGTCCGGATGGCTCGTGTTTGCAGCTTCAGGACTCGTGCTCATCATCCCGATCTATTTCTATCTTGCCCAGAAACGTGTTTACGAGCAGGGTTGGTTCAAGACGGTGCTCAAGGCACTGTTGCTCGGTTGGATCTACGGCGGTGTACTTCTCCTCGGCGGGTTTACGCTAGCCTTGGTGTTGGCGGCTGTGTTCGGATAAGGCCAAATTGCCTGGAGGAGTGGGGCGTTTGCTTTATTGATCAGGTGGCCGCAGTCGTCGTCGGCCCCGCAGAGAGTACCGCGCTTGATACGCTGTCCGCGTATTTCTCGAAGTTCGCCGCAAACATTTCGGCAAGCTGCCGCGCCTTTGCGTCGTAGGCGTCGGTGCTTTCCCACGTCCCGCGCGGGTTGAGAACTTCCGGAGGGACGCCATCAATCCGGGTCGGAATCATGAGTCCAAAAAATGGGTCGGTTGTCGTTTCGGCGTCGTCCAGGTCGCCATTGAGCACGGCGTTCACCATCTCGCGTGTATAGTCCAGTTTCATGCGGCTGCCAGTGCCATACGGGCCGCCCGTCCAGCCCGTGTTGACGAGAAACACCCGCGCGTCGTGCGTGCGGATCTTTTCGCCGAGCATTTCGGCATAGCGGAACGGAGGCAGCACCATAAATGGTTCGCCGAAGCACGCCGAGAAGGTAGCCTGTGGTTCTTTGACGCCGCGCTCCGTCCCGGCAACCTTAGCCGTGTAGCCACTAAGAAAGTGGTACATCGCCTGCTCCGGCGTCAGCTTGCTGATCGGGGGGAGGACACCGAACGCGTCCGCCGTGAGAAATATCACCCTCTTCGGATGGCCGCCCATCCCCGTTTCCGACGCGTTGGGGATCATCCAGATTGGATAAGAGAGGCGCGTGTTCTCGGTAATCGTCGCGTCGTCGAAGTCGATGGAATGGTCATCGTTGAGCATAACGTTTTCGACGATCGTGCCGAACTGCCTCGTCGTCTCGTAGATCTCAGGCTCGCCCTCCGCAGAAAGGTTGATGGCCTTCGCATAACAACCTCCTTCGAAGTTGAAGATGCCGTCGTCGCTCCAGCCGTGCTCGTCGTCGCCGATGAGCGTCCGCGAGGCATCCGCCGATAGTGTTGTTTTGCCCGTACCGGAGAGCCCAAAAAACACGGCCGCTTCGCCGTCCGGGCTCATATTCGCCGAGCAGTGCATTGGGAAGACGCTCTTCTGAGGCAAGACGTAATTCAAGGCCGAGAAAATCGACTTCTTGATTTCACCCGCGTAATGGGTTCCGCCGATGAGAACAAGGCCACGCCCGAGGTTCAGAAGGATGAACGTGCCAGAGTTCAATCCGTCCTCCTGAGGTGCCTTGAACTCGCACAAATCGATGACCGTAAAATCCGGCGCAAAGTCGGCCAGGTTGTCCCCATCGGCAGGCCGTAGAAACATGTTGTGGGCAAAGATGCTGTGCCATGCCTTTTCGGTGATCACCCGCACCTTGATACGATAGCGCGGATCAGCTCCCGCGTAGCAATCGAGGACGAATACGTCCCGCCCGTTCGCGTGCTCGCCCATACCTCCAAGAAGCCGATCAAAAAGCTGGGTGCTGACCGCCTTGTTTGTCTTTCCCCAGCCAACCTGATCTGCGCTTGACTCCTCGCGCACCACAAACCGGTCGTTCGGGCTTCGGCCTGTGTGCGGATCCGTGCGAGCGGCCAGTGGGCCGTACTTCGTCAGGCGACCTTCTTCCCTTCGAACGGCGATTTCAAAAAGTTCAGCGGGAGGGAGGTTGTAGAAGACATTTTGCGTCGCAGCTAGTCCAAGTGAGGCCAAGTCGCGAAGCACGGAATCGGGCGTAGTCATACAGAAACTTTGGGAGTTGAGATGCCCCGAAAACGTACGATCCGGGCTGGAAATGCATAAAAGCCGAAGATAACCCCTTGCCTTTGGCCCGTATCCCCGATTCATGCCGAGGAATTGTGAATCCAAGGGTTTGTTCTGAGCCGGGTGAACTCGCCGACGTTTGTTTCCTTGTTTGAAGTCTCAAGATTGAGGGAGATTCCGCCGGCAGAGGAAGGCACGAAAAACGCGGTGGAACCAGGGGGGTTGATTCTAAACGAGGTGAGCCATACTATTGAGCTGCGTCCCCCCGGCGCTATTTGAGGGACATCCGCTCCAGTAGCTACGCACACCGTTGTTTTCGGAGGAATTTTGGAAGTTGGCGACAGCCAGAGTCCGGCAGAAATTAAGGAGCTTCGTCGTGCGCTCGACGAGCTTCGGCTGCTCAACGAATTGGCCGTGGATACGGCGCGGGCAAGAGATGTAGAAAAGATTATTGGCACGCTCGTCCGTCGTTCTCTTCGGGCTCTGGAGGCCGAGCAAGGAGTTGTAACCCTCATGGAAGACCAGGGTGTGACGGCTCCCGCAACGCTCGTTCGGACAGCGATGCACAAGAACGGAAAGATCGCCCTCCGGCCGGACGAAGCATTGTTGGCGTGGATGAGTAGCAACAGACAGCCGCTCCGCGTCTCGGAGCCAAAATCGCATGCGTTATTCGGAAAATTTGAGTGGGATGAATCCGTCCGATCCGTGCTCTGCGTCCCGCTAGTTTCGCAGGGCCGTCTTCTTGGCGTATTGTCTCTCTTCAACAAGATTGGCGAGGGCGAATTCTCGGAAGGCGACGCCCGCCTGTTGACGATCATCGCGGCGCAATCGGCCCAGATCATCGATGCCGCGAAGGCTCATGAGGATCGGGATCGGATTCGCAATGTCTTCGGGCGGTACACCGCCCCTGCTGTCGTAGATGAGTTGCTGCGTCACGAGGTCGATCCGCCGGGGCGGCGGCAACACGCCTGTATCATGTTTATGGATCTGCGAGGGTTTACGACGTATTCCGAGACGTCGCAACCAGAGGATGTCGTAGCCTATCTCAACGCGATCTTTGCCATTACGATTGCTGCGGTGGCCGAGCGCAGCGGAATCGTCCATCAGTTGCTCGGCGATGGATTCATGGCGGTCTTTGGAGCACCGATTTCAAGGGTTGACGACTGCGAGCGTGCCGTAGCCGCTTCCCTTGCAATCATTGAGCGCGTCGAAGCGGAATGCCAGACCGGCCGTTTGCCACCCACTCGCGTGGGAATTGGCCTGCACGCGGGTGAGGTTGTGGCCGGCACGATTGGCTCTGAGGATCACAAGGAGTACAAGGTCACCGGCGATGTTGTGAACGTGGCTGCGCGGATCGAGCAGATGAACAAGGAAAAACATTCGCAGGTGCTCGTCTCCGCATCCGTCTGGGACCGCGTCTCGCCGGGCCAATATCCGGCGGATGATCTGGGCGAGTGTCTCATTCGTGGCCGCTCGCAATCTCTCCGCCTTTTCCGACTTGCCTGATGAGCTATGCAGTTGCGCGAAGGCACCATGATCGGCCAGTACCGTCTCCTCAACCAACTTGGGGAAGGCGGCATGGGCGTCGTTTACCGGGCGCTTAACGTTACGCTCGACCGCTACGCCGCGCTCAAGTTTCTGCCGGACCAGACAGGCCACGACGAGACCGCGCGCGAGCGCCTGCTTGTCGAGGCGCGGGCGGCAGCGGCGCTCGATCACATCAACATTTGCACGATTTATGACGTTGGCGAAACGGAAGAAGGCAGAATCTTCATCGCCATGGCGTGCTACAAGGGGCAGTCGCTTCGGGAGCGCATGCAAGAGGGCGGCATTTCGCTCGGTGAAGCGCAAGAATTGACGTTCCAGATCGTCTGTGGGCTGGCGGCGGCCCATGCGGAGGGCATTGTCCACCGCGATATCAAACCGTCCAACATCATGATTACCGAGGCAGGCGTTGTGAAGCTGCTGGATTTCGGTATCGCGAAGGTCGGGGGTGTGGCGCTCACGAAAACCGGCTCGTCCATAGGTACACTGGAATACATGGCGCCCGAGCAGGCTCACGGCAAGGCAGATGCGCGCAGCGACCTGTGGGCACTCGGCGTGCTTTTTTACGAAATGCTTGCCGGCCGACGGCCCTTTGCATCGCCGTATGAAGGCGCTCTCCTGTTCGATGTCCTCTACACGGAGCCTGACTACGAGGTGCTCGCGCGGCGCGGTGTCGCAGCGCCCGTTATCGCGGTAATTCAGCGCTGCCTCGCGAAAGATCCGGAGGCCCGCTATCAGACGGCTGAGGCTCTCCTTCTGGACCTGGCGCCGGAGGGCGAAGGCAAGACCACAGACTTGACAAACCCTGTCGTTGCGGCCACTGAAGCAACGAAACCGTTGGGCGCGCCTATCGCGCCAGTACTGGCCGCGGATCTTGTTGTCCCGTCGGCGCGGCCCGCTGTCAGCAAGTTGCGGGTACCCATGTACGTCCCCGCAGCGATGGCGGCGCTGTTAACCATTGCGCTGTCCTGGTTCCTCCTCGCCTCACGCAACTCCGATTCCGGAGAAGATGGGCTGAGCCGACTTGCTGTTTCCACCTCACCGCAAGGCGCGGCAGTTTATCTGGGTGATTCCCTGATCGGTGTTTCCCCATTCGTGGATGTCGCGGTTGCTCCGGGTTCCATCGCGGTCGCTTTTCGGCTTCCGGGGTTTCTTCCCGTCGATACGGTTGTGGCGATGAGCGCGGGCGACATTCGGCAGCTCGCGCTGGTCTTCCAACCGGCCGCGGGCAATCCGGTCGGATCCGCCGATGACATGCCGCTGGCGCAGGGCGAAGGATCGCCGCCCAGCCAATCGCCCCTGCAGGATATTTCTGCGCCGCCGCCGACGAGGTTGCCGTCAGCCGGTCCTCCACCCTCCGCTTCGCGCGATCCTCCGGCCACGCAACCTTCAGAGCAGGCCATGGGCACGCTTGTCCTTCGCGCGGTACCCACTGGATCAATTCGCGCGGCAGGCCAGAGCGCAAGCGGATCGGGGCGGCTGTCCGTTCCCGCTGGTTCACATTCCGTCACCTTTAGCCATCCTCAATACGGGCAGAAGCAGACCACCATCCAGGTTGGGGCAGGCCAGACCCGCGAGGTCACCTGCTATTTCGAGGG
>JBGTDU010000054.1:0-12123 GCA_041748175.1 Rubricoccaceae bacterium | reverse complement strand
GTTCTCCGTGTTGGCGGCGGTCTCCTCCTGCTGAGCCTTGTAAAGGTCTTCGCTGGCCTCGGCCCAAGCGGCGTTGAGCTGCTCGATAGCAGAGTCTATCTCCGAGCCATTCTTGCTACCGTGGACTTCCTTCAGCCTGGCGAGCGCGCTTTCGATCTTTCCTTTCTTTTCGTCGGGGATTTTATCACCATAATCGGCGAGGTTTTTCTCCGAGGCAAAAATCAGCGAATCGGCGGTATTGAGCTTGTCTACCTCCTCCCGCTTCTGCTTGTCTTCCGAGGCGTGGTCGCGGGCCGCCTGGCGCATCTGCTCGATCTCTGCATCGGTGAGGCCAGAGGAGGCCTCGATGCGAATCGACTGCTCCTTGCCCGTGGCTTTGTCCTTCGCCGAAACGGACAGAATGCCATCCGCGTCGATATCGAAAGTGACCTCAACCTGAGGGAGGCCGCGCGGGGCGGGAGGGATGCCATCGAGATGGAAGCGCCCGATCGTGCGGTTGTCTATCGCCATCGAGCGGTCGCCCTGCAAAACGTGAATCTCCACCGACGGCTGGTTATCCGACGCCGTCGAGAAGACCTCGCTCTTGCGGGTCGGGATCGTCGTGTTCGCTTCGATGAGCGGGGTCATCACGCCGCCCAGCGTTTCGATGCCCAGGTTCAAGGGCGTAACGTCGAGCAGGAGCACGTCCTGGACGTCGCCGGAAAGCACACCGCCCTGAATGGCAGCGCCCACGGCCACGACCTCGTCGGGGTTCACGCTCTTGTTCACCTTTTTGCCAAAGAACTCCTCGGCCACCTGCTGCACTTTCGGGATGCGTGTGGAGCCACCGACGAGAATGACTTCGTCGATCTGGGCCTTGGTGAAGCCTGCGTCTGCGAGCGCCTTCTCCATCGGAGGCAGCGTGCGCTGGATGAGGTCGTCCACGAGCTGCTCGAACTTCGCACGCGTGAGGTCGAAGTTGAGGTGGCGCGGACCTTCTGCCGTCGCCGTGATGAAAGGCAGATTGACCGTCGTCTGCGTTGATGACGACAGCTCCATCTTGGCCTTCTCGGCGGCCTCTTTGAGGCGCTGGAGAGCCATCGGATCATCCCGGAGGTCGATGCCGTCGCTTTTCTTGAACTCGTCCGCGATGAAGTTGATGACACGCTGGTCGAAGTCGTCGCCGCCCAGGTGCGTGTCGCCATTGGTGGACTTCACTTCGAATACGCCGTCACCGAGTTCGAGAATCGAGATGTCGTACGTCCCGCCGCCGAGGTCAAACACGGCGACGATCTCATCTTCCTTCTTCCTGTCGAGCCCGTATGCCAGCGCCGCCGCCGTGGGTTCGTTGAGGATACGCTTGACGTCGAGGCCGGCAATCTGGCCCGCTTCCTTGGTGGCCTTGCGCTGCGCGTCGTTGAAATAGGCCGGAACCGTAATAACGGCTTCCGTGACCTTCTCGCCGAGGTAGTCCTCAGCCGTCGACTTCAATTTCTGGAGCACCATCGCCGAGATCTCCTGCGGCGTGTACATCCGTTCGTCGATCTTGATGCGTGCCGTGCCGCCATCACCTTCATTCACCTCGTACGGAATCGTCTTCATTTCCTCGGTCACTTCCGCGTGCTTGCGACCCATGAAGCGCTTGACGGAGAAAATGGTGTTCTGAGGATTGGTGATGGCCTGACGCTTGGCCGGTGCGCCGACGAGTCGTTCGCCGTCCTTCTTGAACGCGACGACCGAGGGAGTTGTGCGACCGCCTTCGGCGTTGGGGATTACGGTGGGCTCGTCGCCCTCCATTACCGCTACAACGGAGTTGGTCGTGCCGAGGTCGATGCCGATGATCTTGCCCATACGAGGATCCGAATTTCGATTAGGTGAAAGCGAATGTTGAGAGGTACCGGATAGGTGAACATGCCTGCCGTCGAGGCAGGGAGCTCCGGGCTGAATCATTCAAAACAACCACCATGCCACGGGAGGCCGTCGGTCAGAATGGCAGCGGACGGAGGTTGAGCTTCCCCCTTGGCCACGAAATCGCCGGGGTATATTGACCCGCTCCCTCGCCCGAGTCCGGGCTTTTCACCCCGAATGAAACACGTCCCGAACGCCCTTACCATCGGTCGGATTCTGGTCACTCCGTTGGCGCTTTGGGGCCTCTGGACGGGCACGTTCTGGGGGCAGCTTGTCGGCACTTCTCTGTTCATTCTGGCCGCAATCAGCGATTATTGGGATGGCAGGCTGGCTCGGCAGTACGGCGTTGGATCTCGCATCGGCCAGTTCCTCGACCCTTTGGCCGACAAGGTGCTGGTCCTCGGCGCTTTCATTCTGATTCCTTTCCTCTCGCCGGTCGGAACGGCCCTGTCCAGCCCGTTCGGTGCCTGGCTGCCGTGGCTGGCTATTCTGCTCATTGCCGCTCGTGATTTCGCAGTGACGCTCCTCCGCATCGCCTACGAACGCGAAGGCCGCTCGCTTAAAACGCTGACCGCCGCAAAATGGAAGACCGCGTGGCAGCTAACCTTCCTCATAACCATTCAAGTCTTTATCGTCTTCGCCCACGCCCGGGTGCTCGATGGCTTTTGGGGCGAGTTCGGCTTGTTCTTCCATCGGGTTTTGGAAAGTCCCTTCGCGCTGACGTTCCTCCTGCTGACCACTATCGTTACCGTTTACACGGGCGTTCTGTATTTCATGGACCGCGAGGCCGTTGTTTGAACGCATCCGCACCCACCCCCGGACAGATTGCTCAGGATCTCCTCGTCCTCGGCGCGGTGACTTTCCGTCCGAATGACCCCTTCACGTGGGCCTCGGGGATGAAGGCACCGATCTATTGCGACAACCGGATCACGATGGGCGATGTCGCGGTGCGAAGGCGGCTGACGGATGGCTTTGAGGCCCTGATCGATCGGCACGACCTTGTCCCGGAAGTGATTGCGGGGACAGCAACGGCAGGAATTCCTCATGCCGCCTGGCTTGCGGATCGGCTGAACCTCCCGCTGGTCTACGTCCGCGCAAAAGCGAAAGAACACGGCCGGGAGAACCTGGTTGAGGGTGCGTTGAAGAAGGCAAGCCGCGTCGTTCTGGTGGAAGACACGATTTCGACCGCTGGCTCTTCGCTGGCGGCGGTTCGTGCTTTGCGAGCCGCGGGCGCTGAGGTTGAAGCGGTCCTCGCGATTTACACGTACGGCTTTGAGAAGGCCGTCCGGGCGTTTGAGGAGGACGGCGTGCCGCTTTTCACCCTTACCGATTACGACACACTCATCAAGACCGCCGCAGACATGAAGCGACTGAACGACGACGACGAGGAGATGCTCCGGGCGTGGCGCGATGGCGTGAGTGCTGAATCGTGAAAAGGGAAAAGGGGAAAGGGAAAAGGGTAGATGGAGAGATGGAGAGAGGGAGATGGAGATGGAGAGACAGGGAGAGAGATACGGTGAGAGGGAGAGGGAGACAGGGAGAAGTAGATGGTGACACGGTAGGTGATCTCCAGAGCAACTCATTCACAGTTCCGATATCCGATATCCCAAATCCGCGATCCGATATCTCAAGGCCCCATTCCGAAGTCGAATGACCGCAACCATCCTCACCATCGGCGATGAAATTCTGATCGGTCAGGTCGTTAACTCAAACGCGGCATGGCTGGGAGAGCAGCTTGGACTGGTGGGCGTCGCCGTGGCGCGGATGGAAACAGTTGGCGATGACATCAAGGTCATCAGCGACGCCATTAATCGTGGCCTCGAAACGAGCGATCTGGTTGTTGCAACAGGCGGCCTTGGCCCGACGCACGACGACGTAACCCGGGAAGCCGTTGCCGCGAGTTTTGGCGTTCCGTTGGTCTTCCGGCTGGATGTCATGGCGGACGTGGAACGATACTTTCTGGAAAGGAATCGGGCGGTTCCCAAAGCCAACAGGGCGATGGGCGAGGTCCCCGAAGGCTTCGAGGTTCTACCCAATAACAAAGGCACCGCGCCGGGGCTCTGGGGCGCGCTCGAAACGGGCAGTCGGAACCGGCAAGTCATCGTGCTTCCCGGCGTGCCGTACGAGATGAAGGCAATCATGCGCGAGCACGTGCTTCCGAGATTGGCCGAAATGTCCGGGACCGTCATCCTCCACAAAACCCTCTTGACCGTCGGGCAGGGCGAGACGCTGCTGGCGGAGCGACTGGGTGATCTTTCCGATGTTCTGGCGGAAGGGACCTCGGTGGCGTACTTACCGGGAGCGGGCACCGTT
Source organism: Rubricoccaceae bacterium (assembly GCA_041748175.1). Classification (GTDB taxonomy): domain Bacteria; phylum Bacteroidota; class Rhodothermia; order Rhodothermales; family Rubricoccaceae; genus JAHEJB01. Next base: position 7,923 of record JBGTDU010000054.1, on the reverse strand, counting down.
CGGCTGCGCGTCTCGGCCAAAGGCGGGGATCGAACAACGGTCGAGCGCGCGCTGAACCGGATTGTTGAGCGGCTGCGCAAGGTCTTGGGCGACTCCATCTTTGGCGAGGACGACGAAACCCTGGAAGGCGTGGTGGGGGAGATGCTTGCCGACCGTCGCCTCACCATCGCGGTGGCCGAGAGCTGTACGGGTGGAAGTATTGCGAGCTACATCACGCGCGTTTCAGGAGCATCGCGGTATTTTTTGGGCGGTGTCGTCGCATACGACAACGGCGTTAAGATTCGCCAGCTCGGCGTCAACGAGGGCGATTTAGCCGAGCACGGCGCGGTGAGCGAAGCGGTGGTGCGGCAGATGGCTGAAGGAGTGCGCGCCGCTCTCGGCGCTGACATCGGCCTTGCAACCACGGGCATCGCGGGGCCAGATGGTGGCACACCCGAGAAGCCGGTCGGTACCCTCTGGCTTGCACTTGCAGACGCGGAGAGCACGTACTCTGTGAGTCTCCAACTTGGCCGCGACCGGGCAATCAACATCCGCCTCTCCACGACGTCGGCGCTTAATCTTGTTCGTCGGCAGCTACTTCGTCACACGTAGGGAGTTACGTTTTTCGATCTCATCTGTCTATAGACTGGATCCCAATCTGGATTAACCTGTCACCAAAGATTCGCAGCGTATGACAGGGGCTGACACCTCCTTGTTGTATCCTTCGCCTTTCGCGGATTGCACGCTTCCAGCGACGCTCCCGCAAACAAGGCCTGAGGGCCGCGCAATCGGCCGTTCTACTCATCCTCAACCCACTTACCCTCATGGCAAAGCAAGTAAACAACCCCGGCGCGACCGCCGAAGCCAAAAGCACCGCGCTCGACCTGGCGATGAAGCAGATCGAGAAGCAGTTTGGCAAAGGCTCCATCATGAAGATGGGCGACGCGCCGCCAGTTTCCACCGACTCGGTTTCGACGGGCAGCATCACCCTCGACCACGCGCTTGGCATCGGCGGGCTGCCGCGGGGCCGCATCATCGAAATCTACGGTCCCGAGTCGTCGGGCAAGACGACGCTGGCGACACACATCGTGGCTGAAGCGCAGAAGAAGGGAGGCCAGTGCGCGTTCATCGACGCCGAGCACGCCTTCGACCCGGCCTACGCTGGCAAGCTGGGCGTGGACATCGACAATCTCCTCATCTCTCAACCGGACACGGGCGAGCAGGCTCTTGAAATCTGCGACATGCTCGTTCGCTCCGGCGCGCTCGACGTTGTGGTGATTGACTCGGTCGCCGCCCTCGTTCCCCGCGCCGAAATTGAAGGTGAAATGGGCGCGAGCCACGTTGGCATTCAGGCGCGGCTTATGAGCCAGGCCCTCCGCAAACTGACGGGCACCATCAGTCGGACGAACACGATCCTCATCTTCATCAACCAGATTCGCATGAAGATCGGCGTGATGTTCGGCAGCCCCGAGACCACGTCCGGTGGTCGGGCGCTGAAGTTCTACGCCTCCGTGCGAATGGACATCCGGCGCATCGGGGCCATCAAGGATGGAGAAGAGGTTGTTGGCAATCGCACGCGCGTGAAAGTGGTGAAGAACAAAGTGGCGCCGCCGTTCCGCGAAGCGGAGTTCGACATCATTTATGGCGAGGGAATTTCGCTTATGAGCGAGATCATCGACCTCGCGCTGGAGCACGACATCATCCAGAAATCGGGTTCGTGGTACAGCTATGGCGATCTAAAGATTGGCCAGGGCCGCGATGCCACGAAGCTATGGTTGCAGGAAAACCCCGAGATGAAGGAGTCGATCTTGAACCAGCTCAAGGTGATTCTTGGGATGATCCCTGACCCGGAAGCAGCGGTGGCCGATATTGTTGTAGAGCGTTCCGTTTCGAATGGGCAACCCGAGCCGGTCGAGAATTAGTCAACACCCCGGTCGCTTTAGAGCTGCCCCGCAAAACTGCGGGGCGGCTCTTGCTGTGTTCGTAGTTTCCGGCTCGTCTTTCGTTGCCCGATGTTTTTTCTTCGCTCGCTCATCCTTCTGGTTGTTATTAACGGATCCTCGGCGGCCGCCCAGGACGAGCCCATTGTCCTCCCAACACCGGAGCGCCAGAGCCTCGACCGCAGAGTATTCAACGCGATCTATGGAAATGAGGACCCGGCCTTCGCGGCCGTGATGCACGGCGTCAACACTGCCTCCTATCCTGCGTTTTTCATCGTCGTTCCGGCGGTAGGCCTTACCGATTTTGTGGTGGACGGCAATGTCGGTGTAGGGGCACGACTGGCCGCCTCCGAACTGGGAACGATGGCCGTCGTGTTCGGCCTGAAAAATCTCATCCGCCGGACCCGGCCGTACGCCGCGCTCCCCGAAGTGGTACAGCGGCCGCTCGGTGGCCACGAGCCCCCGGGTGGCATCGACCCGTTTTCGTTTCCTTCGGGCCACTCGGCGGTCGCATTCTCCATCGCCACATCCGTCAGTTTGTCGCACCCGGATTGGTACGTCATTGTCCCCGCCATGACGTGGGCCTCGGCCACGGCGGTCGCCCGCGTCTGGCACGGGATGCACTACCCCAGCGATATCCTCGTCGGTGCCGTGGTGGGCACGGGAATGGCCCTTATCGTTCACGAGCTATTCGCTCCGGATGCAGAGCCGATGGGCGAAGCGATGGTGCTCGACACCCAGCCGGTCATTTCCTTCACCATCTCGTTCTGATGGATAGGCAGCGCATAGCCAGCGGCGCACCATGGGAGGTGGAGGTTGGCTACAGCCGCGCCGTGCGCGTCGGGAATCGCGTGATTGTCGCTGGGACAGTCGGCATTCTGGAGGATGGAAGTGCCGCAGGTTCAGATGCCTATTCGCAGGCGAAGCGCGTGCTGGAGATCATCGGCGCGGCACTGGACGAGGCAGGTTCAGGCCTCATCGATGTCGTTCGGACGAGGATCTACGTGACCAACATCGTCCGCGATGGCGATGAAGTCGGGCGCGCGCATGGCGAGGTCTTCGCCAATATTCGACCTGCCTCCACCATGGTCGAGGTTTCTGCGCTCATCCGCCCGCTATTTCTGGTTGAGATTGAGGCGGAGGCGGTGGTGGGGTAACCAAGGCTTTCGTGTTCGGCAGAACACTTAATGAGCGACCGTGAAGACACGGGTTTTGATGTGATCGCCGGAAGCCAGGCGCAAAAAATAACCGCCAGAGGGGAGGGCGCTCGAGTCAAACCGAATAGTGTGTCTGCCAGGGGCAAATCGTCTGTTGGCAAGCACGGCGACCTCGCGTCCGCGCACGTCAAACACGCTGATACTTATCTCGCTCGGATCTTTGACGTGGATAGCAATTTCCGATTCCCTCGAAACCGGATTCGGTGCAACTTCCACGCGAAAGGCTTCGACCAACGGAGGTGCGGGATCCACGGCGACCACGCTTGCCAGGTCGAAGACAAGCACGTAGCCCTGATCGTCTGGCTCTGAATGGCCGACAACCGCATGGCGATCGGAGACGCTCGCCAGCTCATCTCGCCAGTAGGTATACGGCGTCGACGAAATGGGGGACTCGGTCCACTGGCCGTCCTGGTCAGAGAAAAGCTTCCAATCATCTTCGGTCACGGTGAGTAGATGTCCGCTCGACGACGCCGCGCTTTTGAAGTAGCTGTTTCCAACGTCTAACTCATTACGTACCGACCAGTCGGCACCGGTTTGTTCTACGATATAAATGCGTCGCTCAAAACTTGATACCAGGCCAAACGAATCTTCAAGTTCCACCAGCAGACCAAAAAAGCCATGGCTCTCAGGGTTTGGGCTGACGATCCTATCATCCTGCACCCAGCCGTTTCCATCGCGGTGGAAAGCGTACGTTGCTCCCGCAGCCGAGAAACCGTCCACGTCCGAGAGAGGAGCACCGATTAATGCTCTGTCGCCACGCACGGTAAGGGCCTGGCCGAACCCTTCGTTATAGAGTGCTGGTGTGTCTTCATTTTTGATAGTTTCCGAGTACTCCCATGAACCGCCAACGCTAGCGAATTCAAAAGCAATTCCGTCATTGAACTCATCGGGGTCTCCGATTGGATGTCCGCCACTTCCGGCCAGTAGAAATCCTTCTCCGAGCGCGACTGTCTGACCAAAGCGGGATGTTTCATGTGTCGGGGCAGGCACATCGGCCGGGGTAATTTTGTCCTCTCTGAGCCAGCCAGCCCCAGACCTTCTGTAGAGATAGACTGCGCCTTGCGTGTCCGTATCCGGCTCGTACTCACACTCAGCGCCCACGGCGACTACGTCGTCCAGAATGTCAAGCGCCCATGAGAAACAATCCTGGTCGCCCATTCTGTCCGACTCAAGAGTCCCATCAAGAATCCATTCCTCGTTTTCGCCCTGTTTGTAGACAAAAACAATTCCTCTGGGATCGGATTGAGCGTTCGGACTTGAGGATGGGGTCGTATCCCACGCACCAACGAGTAGATAATCATCGGTCGTTTCGGTCGTCCATCCAAACGCAATGATGTTGTCAGCCGGTGCCCGGAGCGTATCCGGCGTTTGCGCCATAGCAGGAGCCGCGCATAGCAGCAGCAGCATTATGAGCTTCGAAGCCATAGACATGGACCGTGGAGTTGGGTGGAAATAGAACAATAACGCTTCGGCACACCTGTCAATGCAAGGGGAAACGTCTACCCTCGCCGGGAATGAATTCGAGTATCCATTCGTCTGAATTCCATTGTCGGCAGCCGTCCGCCGCCTATGATGGATGGCGGGTAAACGGGCGGGGTAGGGCGCTTTCGCCGAAAGCGCGGACAGAGTTGTGGCCGGTGCGTCACGGACTTGGCCACAGTACCGGAATCAGAAGGCTCGCAACACCGACGAGGAGGAGGTTGAGGGGAATCCCAATCCGAAGGTAGTCCTTGAACTGGTATCCGCCGGGGCCGTAGATGAGCGTGTTCGTCTGGTAGCCGATGGGCGTCATGAATGAGGCCGACGCACCGAACATGAGCGCCACCAACAAGGCGTACGGGTTCATCCCGGACTGAGCCGCTACCTGCAGCGCAACCGGCGTGAGCACCACGGCCGTAGCGTTATTGGACATCAATTCCGTTAGCAATGCCGTAGCCAGGTAGAAGACGGCGACGAGCAACATCGGGGAAGCGTCCAGGAGGAATCCGGAGGATTGGGCTACAAGCCATTCCGCCGCCCCCGCATTCGCCATGCCCGTACCCAGCGGAAGCAAGCCGGCGATAAGAAAGATCACTTTCCAGTCCAGCTCGGCGTACATCTCGCTCGGACGAAGGCACCCGGTGAAAAGCAACACGACGACGCCCGTGATCGCCGCGGCTACGATCGGGACGATCCCGACAGCCGCCACCGCGACCACCCCCACCAGTATGGCGGTTGCTACGAGAGCTCGAGGCCGTCCCGTCGGCGGAGGTGTCACGGCACCCAGAGGCATGAGGGCCGGTTCGTTTGCGAGCGAGTCGAGGGCTTCCGCGGTGCCCTGGACCATGAGGAGATCACCCACCTCCAGCTGCACCCTGCTCAGAGCCGAGGCCGACGACCGCCCATGGCGGTGGATTCCCAGAACCGACGCACCGTACCGTTGCCTGAAGCGAATGCTTTTCACCGTCCGACCGGCGAGCCAGGAAGCAGGCGGAATGAGAACTTCCACCATGGGCAGCACTTCTTCGTTCACGTCTGCATCCTCCGGCTCCGATGGCATCGACAGCCCTTCTTTGTCGGCCATTTTTAGGAGCGCCTCCGTTTCGCCCGCGGCGTGCAGGATGTCTCCGGATTGAATACGAGAGGTGCCACGTGGTGCCCAATCCGTGAATTCCGTACGCTCTATCGTTCTTATCCAAACCTCGTAACGCTCGTGCCATCCCAATTCCGCCAGCGTCTTGCCCGCCGCAGAGCTTTCATCCCCGACAGTCAGCTCACTCACGAAGTCGCGGACGCCATACCTCGTAGCAAGATCGTCGGTCTCGCCCACCCTGTGTGGCAAAAGACGGCGACCAATCGTGAATAGAAAGAGCAGTCCGACTCCCAGATAGATCAATCCCAACGGTGTGATTGAGAAGATGCCGATCTCTGTCAGGCCTTGTTCGCGCGCCATGCCATGGACTATGAGGTTGGTCGACGTTCCAAGTACCGTTACCGTGCCGCCAAGAATTGCGGAGAAGGAGAGCGGAATCAGATAGAGCGATGGCGGCTCTTCCGCTTCACGGGCCAGCGAGAGAAATACGGGTATGAATACCGCGACCACCGCCGTGTTGTTGAGAAACGGCGATATACACGCAACGACTCCGCAAAGCACCATCAGCTTGATGCGCGAACTCCGAACGGGGATACGCCGAACCCATCGGCCAATCTCATCAACGGCACCCGTCTTAACCAGACCGAGGCTCAAGGCCAGCATGGCCGCCACCGTCACGGTTGCCGGATGGCTAAAGCCCGCGACGGCCTCCTCGGGCGAAAGGATTCCGGCCGCGAGGAGAACCACAGGTATTGCCAGCGCTACTTGATCGATCGGAAAACGATCGGCGATGAAGAGAACCAGCGCAACCACCGTCAGGGCGAAAATCAGCGCAATTTCCCAGGTCATTGCATATCTATCGTCCGAATGAGCTTGTGTCGTTCGCGCGGGCCGGAACGGGTTCGAGCATGTGTGGCAGGCGTGAGTACCGACCTATCTCGAGCTGCGCTGCAAAGTTAGTCTCTGGCCTACTGAATCAATCCAGTTCCACGTGAGTGCGCGAGCTGTTCGGAACGATCCCGTTTTCTCGCAACAGAAATCGCCCGCCTCGGGGTCGGGTGCTGCGGTGGCTTCCCGTTCCGCCAATTCATTTCACATCAATCCGAGGCGTCTTGCCGGCACATAATTTCGCGTTTCGTCCGGCAGCGGGGTTCTGGGAGGGATTGGAGGTGGCTCACCCGGAACATCATCCTTTACGAATGCGCGGCTCATAGGCAGGATGTTTACTCGGTGTCCCAAGTCTCGAAAGTGAGTGCGAAAACAGTTGGGCCTACAACGGTCGCGCTTCGCCTTCCAGAGCCGCTCTGTCCCACTTGGCTAAATCGGCGCCCACATCGTACGTCGAATTCAGGAATGCCAGGAGAGAGGCATCCGGGTCTTCGGCTGTACGGACGGCTTCATAGGGTAGCACAAACAATCCCATCTCTTCATTAAAGGTTGCCTCTCCCGGCCGGACTCGCTGCGCCCGGTAGCCGTCTGGCTCCGGGTAGGCGTAGGCGTAGAAAGCGGCCTCACCCAACCCCGCCCCGGCCCAGAACCCAGCACTGGCTAATTCTTTCGAGTAGGCCTCCACCATCACCCGGTCGGCGACGTTTGGGGCACCACCCGGATGCTTAGGTGCTGAGCGTCCGGAGAACCGTGTCACAGCCAGATCGAAGGAGCCCCAGAAGAAGTGTACGGGGCTCACCTTGCCGATAAAGCCCGCGCGGAACGCCGTGAAAACCCGGTCGGTCTGCACGAGGGCACGCCAGAAACGGTTGACCGCATCGGCATCATAGCTCGTGTGTATCGTGTCTTGTTCGAACGGAATGGCTACCTCTACCTCGACCGGTTTCGTGAAGATCACTACCTCAATATCCATCTCGCCCAGCAGTCGCATCAGGCGCTCGTAAAATGCTGCAACGGACATCGGTTTGAGGGGGAAGGAGCGCGCAAGTCCGCCAGAGGTCGTGACTTGGAGTGCGTGCTCTACAAAATCAAAGTCAATCGCGAACGCGCGCGTTCCATATGGAATGGGAGAGGTCGTCAGGCCACGTGTTGTGACGTACAGGACGGATCCCCACGCGTGGTTGATGTGTGGGGCCAGTTCAAGCCGAATTTTGCCGACGATCTGCGACCACATGTGGATCGTATCCAGTGTGTCCTTCCAGTCGGCCAGGGACGGCAATTCGGGCCAGGCGTCTTTATTCGCGCGGGTTGCTTTGGAGTATGTCAT